>NZ_JASGEN010000072.1:0-24065 GCF_047606365.1 Micropruina sp.
CCCCGATTCACGGCCAACGATGGCCCCGTCCGAAAGAGAAAATGTCAATGGCTGACACCACTCAAGACAAACACAGCAGGGACCAAGCCAAGAAAGCAGCAGCCAGCGGCTGGATCGGTAGTGCACTCGAGTACTACGACTTCTTCATCTACGCCCAGGCTGCGGCGTTGATCTTCCCCACGATCATGTTCGATCAGGCCGATCCCCGGATGGGCATCATCGGCGCTCTGGGCACCTACGCGGTGGGTTACGTCGCGCGGCCGATCGGCGCCGTGGTCCTCGGCGCCTGGGGTGACAAGTACGGACGCAAGAACGTGCTGGTGCTCTGCATGATGCTGATGGGCATCTCGACGATGCTCGTCGCCTTCCTGCCGACCTATCAGCAGATCGGCTTCGGCGCTCCGGTGTTGCTGTTGGTGCTCCGCCTCATCCAAGGGTTCGCGGTGGCCGGCGAGGTGTCCGGGGCGAGTTCCATGATCACCGAGAGCGCGGCGTTCGGTCGCCGCGGCTACTTCGGCAGCTTCACCCTGCAAGGCACGCAGGCCGGCCAGCTCCTCGCCGCCTTCATCTTCCTACCGCTGGCCCACTTCCTGACCGAAGATGCCTTCCAGTCCTGGGGATGGCGGATTCCGTTCGCGCTCAGCGCCCTGGTGGTCGTCGCCGGCTACCTGATCCGGCGCAATGTCGATGAAACTCACACCAACGCCGAGGAGCAGGCGCACGGCGAGGTGGCCGCGCTGCCGCTCGTGACCGCGTTCAAGGAGAGCCCCGGCGCCATCTTCCGGGTGTTCTGCATGGCGCTGACATCCGTCATCGCGACGACCACTTCCGTCTTCGGTGCTGCCTACGCCACCAGCAAGTCGTACGGCATCGGATTCGCCGCCGACGTCTATCTCTGGATCCCGATCCTGAGCAACATTCTCGCGGTGATCCTCACCCCGCTTCTCGGAAACCTGTCCGACCGGATCGGTCGGCGTCCGATGATCGTCATACCCACCATCCTGGCCGGCCTGATGTCGTACGCATACCTTTGGGCGATCAGCCAGCACAACGTGGGCCTCGCCATCGTCTTCTCACTGGTGATGTGGGGCTGCCTCTTCCAGGGCTATCAAGCGACCTTCCCGTCCTTCTTCCCCGAGCTGTTCCCGGCCCACACCCGGGTCTCCGGCATGGCATTCGGCCAGAACATGGGCACCGTGGTCGCCTCATTGATGAGCGTGGTCTTCCCCCTCGTCGCACCTCCCGGATCGACGAACGTGGTCTTGATCGTCGGCTCGCTCACCTTCGGGATCTGCCTCATCGCCAGCGCCGCCGCGTACTTCTCGCCAGAGACGTTCCGGGTGCGCTTGGAGGATTTGGGCGTAGCGGGTGCCAAGCCGGTCGCGGAGGTCGAATACAACGCGCTCCGCGCCGCGTCCATTGCTGCGGCAAAGAAGTCCTGACCGGTATCGACCCGAAACTCGGCAACCACACCGCGGCGGGTGGGTGATGTCACCCACCCGCCGTTCAGCTTGGTTGGACCCTTCCAGACCTCACCTCAGGAGTGGACCCATGCGTCAGCGACATCACCCCGCGGTGGCACTCGTCTTGTGTGTCATGTTGGTCGTGAGCGGTTGGTACATGATCTCTGGCGAGGGCATCAACGGTCGGGCCTTCGGCTGGTGCTTCATCGTTGTCGGCCTCATCGGAGGTGGCGTCAATCTGGCGATGGTCCTGCGCACCCGTCGCTGACACCGAGCCGCCATCGCTGGCTGAGCTGGGGCACGACGCTTCATCTGGACCGCCAGCGCGGGTCGCCGGCCACGGCGTCCCAACCCGGCGACGTCAGCCTGGGCGGCCGGCCCAGGACGGTCAGGGGCGGGTTTGACCGGCTCCGGTGACGATGTACTTGGAGGAGGTCATCTCGGCCAGGCCCATCGGGCCGCGGGCGTGCAGCTTCTGGGTGGAGATGCCGATCTCGGCGCCGAAGCCGAACTCACCGCCGTCGACGAATCGCGAGGAGGCGTTGACCAGCACGGCGGCCGCGTCCACCTCGGCGGTGAAACGATCGGCGGAGGTGCGGTCGTTGGTGACGATGGTCTCGGAATGCCCGGTGGTGTGGGCACGGATGTGGTCAATCGCGTCCGCCACCGAGTCGACCACATCGGCAGCCAGGTCGAGCGACAGGTATTCGCCGTCGAACTCATCGGCACCAGCAGGGACGACTGCATCGGAGTAGGCGCGGACGGCGTCCGTACCGTGCACCGTGACCCCTTGAGCGACGAGTGCGGCCAGCGCCTTGGGCAGGAATTCGTCGGCGATGGCGGAGTGCACCAGCAAGGTCTCGGCGGCGTTGCAGACGCTCGGCCGTTGCACTTTGGCGTTGAGCAGGATCTCCAGCGCCATCTCCTGATCGGCGCTGGCGTCCACGAAGATGTGGCAGTTGCCGGTGCCGGTCTCGATCACCGGCACCTTGCTGCCCTCGACGACGGCGTTGATCAGCCCCGCTCCCCCGCGCGGGATCAGCACGTCGACCAAGCCGCGGGCGGCCATCATCTCGTCGGTGACTTCCCGTCCGCCTTCGACGAGCTGGACGGCGTCCGCCGGCAACCCGGACGCCACCAGGCCCCCGCGCAGCGCCGTCACCACGGCACGGTTCGACTCCAGGGCCGACGACGACCCGCGCAGCAGCGCCGCGTTGCCCGATTTGAGGCAGATGCCGGCTGCGTCGGCGGTCACATTCGGTCGGGCCTCGTAGATGATGCCGACCACGCCGAACGGCACCCGCACCTGACGCACCTGGACGCCGTTGGCGTTCGTCCAGCCGCGCACCACGTCCCCAACCGGATCGGGCAGCCCGGCCAGGTCACGCAGCCCACCGACCATGCCGTCGATCCGCTGCGGGTTGAGCCGCAGCCGGTCGATCAGCGCCTCGGAGGTCCCGTTGTCGCGGGCCCGGTCGACGTCCCGCTGGTTCGCCTCCAGCACCGCCCGCTCGGCGTCGGCCAGCGCGTCCGCCATGGCGTGGAGCGCGGCGTCCTTGGCCGCCCGATTCAGCGTCGCCAGCGCGCTGCTGGCCGACTTGGCGGCCCTGGCCTGATCGAAGAAAGTCACCGCCGCAGGATACCGGCGCGACACCGGTCAACCTTGTTTGAGACCAGGTGACCAAGAGAACCGTCCCCGGTGACCAAAGGAACCGTCCCCGGTGACCAAGAGAACCGTCCCCGGTGACCAAGAGAACCGTCCCCGGTGACCGAAAGAACCGTCCCCGGTGACCAAGAGAACCGTCCCCGGTGACCAAAGGAACCGTCCCCGGTGACCAAAGGAACCGTCCCCGGTGACCGCGGGGACGGTTCTTATGGTCACCCGAGGGGTCTCGACAAGCTCGACCAACGGGTGTCAGCGGCGGTAGTTGATCGCGTCCCAGACGCCGAGCAGGTACTGGATGCCCAGTGCTCGGTCGTACAAGCCGTAGCCGGGACGGGGTTTGTTCGTGGTGTTCTCGTTCCACAGGTGGCGGCCGTGGTCGGGGCGGATGTAGCCGGTGTAACCCGCTTCGGCGTAGGCCTTCATGATGCCGACGGTGTCCACGTCGCCC
The DNA here is from genome assembly GCF_047606365.1 of Micropruina sp. Lineage (GTDB taxonomy): Bacteria > Actinomycetota > Actinomycetes > Propionibacteriales > Propionibacteriaceae > Micropruina. The sequence goes on from NZ_JASGEN010000072.1 coordinate 3,578, forward strand.
TCGCAGGCCCGGTGCGCCACCTCGCTGAAGTCGCCGTTGGCGTCGTGCTTGACGTTGCGGACGTGCGAGAAGTGGATCCGGTCCATGTAGGTCTGTACCGCCTCGACCGCTCGCGGCGCCTGCTCGGGGTTGGCTGAGAACGATCCCAGGCACAGGGTCAGCCCGTTGTACGGACTGTCGTTCAAAGCCAACACTGTGCCCAGGTCCTCCATGGTGGAGACCACCCGGGGCCAGCCGAACAGGTCGAACGGCGGATCGTCGGGATGCACACCGAGCTTGATGTCGTACTGCTCGCAGGTCGGGATCACCGCGTCCAGGAAGTACTTGTAGCAGCGGTACATGTCCTCATGGGTGACGCCGGCGTACGCCTCGTTGAGTTCGCTGAAGCTGGCCAGCCGCTCCGGCTCCCAGCCGGGCAGGGTGAGCCCGCCCGAGTTGGCTTCCATGTCGGCGATCAGCTTCTCGGGCGTCATCTGGTCGACGACGGCCCTTTCGAAGTAGAGCGCGGTCGAGCCGTCCGGCAGCGGATGCCACAGGTCAGTGCGCAGCCAGTCGAAGACCGGCATGAAGTTGTAGCAGACCACCTTCACGCCCGCCCGACCCAGCCGCTCCAGGGTGGTGATGTAGTTCTCGATCGCCTGGTCGCGGCTCAGCCCGAGCACGGTGCGGCCGAGCTTGATCGACTCGTGCACATTGACCGATTCGACCACCTCGGCGTCCAGCCGCCTGGTCACCCCACGGGCGGCGTGTTCGGCGCTGAGCTCGGTGATCCGAGCCATTTCGGCCGCGATCTCGGCTTCTTCCCAGACCTCACCGGCCTGCTTGTTGTGCAGGCTCCAGACGATCGTCTCCACGCCGGGGATCTGCCGGATGTCGTCCAGCGACACCGTGTCGTTTCCTTCGCCGTACCAGCGAAAGCCCATCTTCATGGTTCGTACTCCTCGTTGGGTGAGCCTGTCGAGACCCTGGTCAATCATCCCGGGGTCTCGACAAGCTCGACCAGACTTGGTCAGCGGACTAGCGGACGTCCACGTCCTCCGGCTTGGGCAGGCCGAGCCGGGCCCGCTCACGCCGCGCGAACGGCCCGATGATCGCCTCACCGGGATGAGCGTCGTTGAGCAGGGTCAGGTCACGCCCGGCGGTCTCGGGCATGATGATCGCCGCCCCCAGCGAACAGATCGAGAAGAACCCGATCATGATCGCGATCGGCCACCACGAGCCGCCGGTGGCAACCACCAGCGCCGCCGCAACGACCGGGCCGATGCCGGTGGCCACGATGGCCGCCAACTCCTTGGCCAGGGCCAGCTGAGTGAGCCGCGACCGGGCACCGAACAGCTCCGACATGGTGTTGTTCTCCAGCGAGGCCAGGGCGAGCACCGAGGTCTGGTGAATGATGATGTAGCCGGCGAAGACGCTGTTCACGTTCTTGGTGGCGATCATCCAGATCATCGGGCCGGCCAGCACCAGCGCGATCGACGACATCACGATGTACATCAGCTTGCGGCCGACCTTGTCGCTCAACCAGCCGATCACCGGCACCGTGACGAAGCCGACCAGGGACGAGGTGATCACCACACCGGTGCCGATGCTGGGCGCCAGCAGCAGCACCGCGGTGATGTAGCTGATCAGGTAGGTCTGCACCATGCCGGAGTTGCCGGCCTGGCCGAAACGCAGGAAGAAGCCCTCGAAGAACGCCTTGCCCTTGCGTTCGTGGATGGCAGCGGCCAGCACGTTGTCCTCGGCGATCTTGGCTTCCAGCTCTTCCTTGCTGAGCGCTTCGCCCTCGACCACGTCGACGCGTCCCTCGAAGACCGGGGATTCCTTGAGGCTGCGGCGCAGCCAGACGGCGAACAGCATGATCAACGCCGAGCCGATGAACGGGATCCGCCAGCCCCACTCGACCACGGTCTCGGCCGACATGGTGGCGACCAGGACGCCCCAGATCGCCGAGGCGCCCAGGGTGCCGGAGTTGGTGCCGAGCGCGACCAGCGAGCCGACCAGACCGCGGCTCTTGCGTGGTGCGTACTCGGTGAGCATCACCGACGAGCCGGCGATCTCGGCGCCGGCACCGAAGCCCTGGGCGAGCCGCAGCACCACCAGCAGGATCGGGGCGAGCACGCCGACCTGCTGATAGGTGGGCAGCAGGCCGATCGCGGTGGTCGCGATGCCCATCAGCGCGATCGTGTAGAAGAGCACCTTGGTGCGGCCGACCCGGTCGCCCAGGCGTCCGAAGTACCAGGCGCCGAGCGGACGGCTCAGGTAGCCGGTCGCATAGGTGGCCATGGCCAGGATGATCGCCATGCCGGGGGCATCGCTGGGGAAGAAGATGTCCTTGAACACCAGCGCCGCCGCCAGTGAGTAGAGCTGGAAGTCCATGAACTCCAGCGCGGTGCCCAGCCAGCCCGACACCGCCGCCTTGGCGAGATCACCGGTACTGCGTTCGGCCACGGTGCCGGAGCTGTCACCGGCGCTATTTGTTGTCATCTGCTGCTCCTTCTTTGGGTATCAGCCGCGGGGTGCGGGACGGCCACCGACCGCGTCACCGGCGCCCACCGTCGGGTGGGGCTGCCTCGTGTCCGATGCGGAGGGCGTTTGCTCGCTCACGCGCGTCCCACCTTTCTGGTGCGGGATCGGACGTCGCACAGGGACGTCGGGCGAAGCGTCGGTGCTTCACCGTGCCGGTACACTACCATACTAGTCGACATGATTGGTCACCTGGGGCCCTATCCCGACAAGCACCTATCCGGCCGGATGCGTGACAATGTGCACATGGCGGGAACCTCGGAGCTGCGGGCGGCACGACTGAGCGGAAAGAGCGCACGTCGCATCGTCCACGAGAGGCTTCGGCAACAGATCCTCGAACTGCAACTCCCGCCGGGCGCCGCGCTGTCGGAGGCCGAGATCGCGACCGCCTTCGGCGTGTCGAGGACGCCGGTGCGAGAGAGCCTGCTGCTGCTCGCCGAGGAAGGCCTGGTGGACATCTACCCGCAGCGCGGCAGCTTCGTCGGACCCATCCACCTCAGCGACGTGGTGACAGCTCAGTTCATTCGCGAAGCGTTGGAGTGCACCTCACTCGAGCAGAGCGCGGCGTCGATCGGTCCGCGGGACATCGCCGACCTGCGTGAGTTGCTTGCCCAGCAGCGGGCCGCCGACGCCTCCGGAGACGTCGCCGGCTTCTTCGGCTTGGACGAGGCCTTCCATCGGCGCCTTCTGGAGGCGGGGAATCACGCTGCCGCCTGGCCGATCGTCTCCCAGGCCAAGGCTCAGATGGACCGGGCCCGGCGGATGTCGCTGCCGTCCGGCGGGAAGATGGCCGATCTGATCGCTCAGCACACCCGGGTGGTCGACGCCATCGAGAACGGGGATCCGTCCGGCGCCGTGAACGCGCTGCGGACCCATCTGCGGGTCGTGCTGTCGGACATCGAGCGGATGAACCAGGAGAAGCCCGACCTGTTCAGCGCCGACTGAACCATCACCATCAGCGGGCCCGGCCACCCTCGGGGTCGCGCACGACCGGGCGCCGATTGGTACCCGATCCTGCGCGACTCAGCGCCCGCCGCTGGTTGAGCTTGTCGAAACCAGCGGCGGCTGGCCCAACCGGATCATCAGTCCTGCTCGTCGAGCCAGAGTGAGACGACGACCTTGCCGGACTCCTGGCTGTTGCGGGCGGTCTGGAACGCCTCCACGATGTCGTCGGCGTCGATCACGTGGGTGATCACGCCGGCCAGCTGCGGGTGGGCCGCGAGCAGTTCGATCGCCTCGCCGATCTCGTCGTTGAACCGGAAGCAGCCGACGTAGGTGACCTCCTTGGAGACGAACGGCGCCAGGTTCACCCCGATCTCGCGGTCGGGCAGCATGCCGACCTGGGCGACGGTGCCGCCGCGACGGGCGGCGGCCAGCGCGGGGCTGATCGCCGGCCCGACCCCGGAGCACTCGAAGACCACGTCGTAGGCCAGCGCGGGGATCTGCTCCTCGCGGACGTTGATGGTGTGGTGAACGCCCAGCGACTTGGCCCGGCTCAGCGGCCCGTCCAGGACGTCGGTGGCGGTCACCTCAGCGGCCCCTTTGACGACCGCAGCGGCGGCCAGGCACAGCCCGATCGGGCCCGAGCCGGTGACCAGCACCTTCTTGCCCTCCACGCCGCCGGCCATCGCGATCGCGTGCAGCGCGACCGCCAGCGGTTCGGCCAGCGAGGCCTCCTTCAGGCCCAGACCGTCGGGCAGCACCCGGATCATGAAGTCCTTGACCACCCGGTACTCGCTCATCCCGCCCTGGGTGTGCGGGGTGGTGGACGCCGAACCGAAGTAGCTGCCGTTCGGCCACAGGTAGGGGCGGTCCTCGATGCCGGGCTCCGAGGTGCCGTAGGTCGCCGGCGCGATGGTGACCCGGGTGCCGGCGGCGAGGCGTCCGGACGGGTCGAGGTCGACCACGCCGGACATCTCGTGGCCGGGCACCAGCGGCTCGGTGACCACGAAGGCGCCGTTGCGGCCCTCGAAGTAGTAGTGCAGGTCGGAGCCGCAGATGCCGCCGTACATCATCCGCACCCGCACCTCCCCCTCACCGGGCTCGGGGATCGCGGCGTCCTCGATGGTGATGTTCTCGGCGGAATGGATCTTGAGTGTCTTCATCGACAGTCCTTTCGGGTTGGGTGAGGGCTCAGGCTCGGCGGGCGTCCAGCGCGGCCTTGGCCGCGTCCCGGACCCCGGAGGTGGTGATGATCTGGACGAAGTCGGCGACCCGTTCGGTGAACTCGTCACGCTGGGCGAGCGCCTCGGGGAAGAAGCCGCCGCGGACGATCGCCTCGACGTGGGCGCGGGTCGATCCGGCACCAGCGGTGGCCGCGGCCAGCCGGTCCTTGGCGGGTTCGATCATCTCGGCCGCGATCGGGCCCGGATCGAAGCCGTCCGGCGGGCAGACGCAGGCGATCCAGCCGGCCACCATCAGTGCCAGCTGCTGCGGCACCTCACCAAGGTCGAGCATCCGCAGAGCCGGATCGGGCACGCGCTGCAGCAGTTTCAGCGAGCCGTCCGAGCCGACCCGGGCGGTCGCGTCGCCGAGCGCATGGTTGCTCCACCGGTCGAACAGTTGGGCGATGTAGGCCTGTGGGTCGAAGCCGGACGGCAACCCGATGCTGGGCAGGTACTCGGTGTTCAGCAGTTCGGTGACGCATTCCCGGACGAAGTCCTGGCCGAAGCTGGACGGGATCGTCGGCTGGCCGTCCAGACCGCCCAGGTAGGAGATCAGCGAGTGCGAACCGTTCAGCAGCCGCAGCTTGACCAGCTCGTAGGCCTCCACCTCGTCGGAGAAGATCGCGCCGCCCTCTTCCCAGGCCGGACGGCCGGCGGCGAATTTGTCCTCGATCACCCACATGCTGAAGCGCTCGGCGGGCACCGGGATGGCGTCGGTGAGCCCCAGCAGCTGCTCGACCTTGGCCCGGGTGGCGTCGGTGGTGCCGGGCACGATCCGGTCGACCATGGCGTTGGGGAAGGTGACCTGGGCGGTGAACCAGTCGTGGAAGCCGGACGGGGTCGCGGTGGCCTGCAGGTACTGACTGACCATCTTGTGCGCGGTGTGCCCGGCCGAGACCAGGTTGTCGCAGGACAGGATGGTGAGCGGGCCGGCCTCGTCGGAATAGCGCCCGATCAGCGCGGCACCCAGCTGGCCGATGCTGGTCCGCGGGTTCGCCGGATCGGCCAGATCGGCGCTGATCTGATCGCCGTCGACGTCCAGGTCACCGGTGACCGGGTGCCGGCAGTAGCCGTTCTCGGAGATGGTCATGGTGACGATCTTGATCGCCGGGTCGGCGATCTGTGCGATCAGCTGATCGGTCTGCTCAGCGGCCACCAGGGTCTTGCGGTGGACGTCCATCACGTCGACCCGCTCACCGGCGCTGGACAGTTCCAGGATCGAGTACAGGTGGTCCTGGGCGTCCAGCGCGCCGACCACCCGCCGGGACCGGTTGGCGACCGCGACGATCCCCCAGTCACCGCCCTGGGCGGCCATCGCCTTGGCGGTGTAGACGGCGGCGTGGGCGCGGTGGAAGTTGCCGATGCCGAGGTGCAGCATCCCCGGCTTGGGGGGTGCGCTCACCCCCAGCACCGATCCGGTGAAGTTGGCTTTGGACAGCGGCTGGGTCATCGGTGATCACCAATCTGTGAGAGTGCCGTCGCGGCGCCGTGCCACGGGCAGGTAGGCGGGTTCGTAGTCGTCCGGGTGATGCAGCTCGTCGTTGAGGGTGACGCCCAGACCGGGCTCGTCACCGGGTTGCAGGTGCCCGTCCGCGACGTGCCAGGCATGCGGGAAGGCTTCGTGGACCGCCTCGGGGTAGCCCATGTATTCCTGGATGGCGAAGTTGTGCACGGCCACCCCCAGGTGAATGGACGCCGCCAGCGAGATGGGCGAGACGTCCGAGGGCCCGTGCGGGGCGGCCCGGACGCCGTGCACCTCGGCCAGCGCGAAGATCTTGCGCAGGTGGCTGACGCCGCCGGCATGGACGACCGCAACCCGGATGTAGTCGATCAGCCGGTTCTCGATCAGCTGCTGGCAGTCCCAGATGGTGTTGAACACCTCACCGATGGCCAGCGGCGTGGTGGTGTGCTGCCGGACCAGCCGCAGCGCCTCGGGGTCCTCGGCCGGCGTGACGTCCTCGAGCCAGTACATGCCGACCGGTTCCAGTGCCTTGCCGAGCCGGGCAGCTTGGATCGGGGTGAGCCGGTGGTGGGCGTCGTGCAGCAGCCCGACCGCCTCGCCGACGTGCTCGCGGACCCCGGCGATCACGCCGGGCATCGAACGCAGGTACGCCTCGGCGTCCCAGATCTCCTCGGCGGGTGCGGCGGTGCGTCCGGCCGGCTCGTAGACCGTGTTGTCCTTGGTGACGCCGTAGACGATGTCGAGCCCGGGCACGCCGGCCTGAACGCGGATGTTCTCGAAGCCCGCCTCGCGGTGGGCGTCCACCTGGTCGAGTAGGGCGGGCAGGTCCCAGCCGAAGGCGTGCCGGTAGGTGGTCAGCCGGTCTCGGACGCGTCCGCCGAGCAGCGCGTACAGCGGCTGCCCGGTGCGTTTGCCGAGGATGTCCCACAGCGCGATATCGACCGCGCCGATGGCGGCCATGCCGATCGGGCCGCGCCGCCAGTAGACGCCCCGGTACAGGTACTGCCAGGTGTCCTCGATGCGGCCGGGGTCGCGTCCGATCAGCAGCGGGCCGACATGGTCGCGCAGATAGGACGCCACCGCGAGCTCGCGTCCGTTCACGGTGGCGTCGCCGAGGCCGACGATGCCGTCCCGGGTGGTCAGCCGCAGCGTGACGTAGTTGCGCGAGGGGCTGGAAACCAGCACCTCCACGCGTTCGATGACGTCGGCCACGGTCTACCGATCCACCCGCGCGCCGCCGCCGGCAGCGAGTTTGAGCACCTCGGCCCTGGTGGCCATGGTGGTGTCGCCGGGGGTGGTCATCGCCAGTGCGCCGTGCGCTGCGCCGTACTCGACGGCGGTCTGCAGGTCCTGGCCGCTGATCAGCCCGTAGGACAGGCCGGACGCGAACGAGTCGCCGCCGCCGACCCGGTCCAGGATCTCCAGATGCTTACGGTCGGCCGCCTGCACCAGCCCGGACGCCGCCGACCAGGCCAGCGCGCTCCAGTCGTTGTCGGACGCCGAATGCACCGCCCGCAGCGTGGTGGCGATCACCTGGAAGTTCGGATAGGTGGCGGCCGCGGTTTCGATCATCCGCGAGAAGCCCTCGATCGGCAGCTCGGTCAGGTTCTCGTCCACGCCCTCGATCTCGAACCCGAGCGAGGCGGTGAAGTCCTCCTCGTTGCCGATCATCACATCGACATACCGGGCGAGTTCGCGGTTGACCTCCTGGGCGCGGCCCTGACCACCGATGCTCTTCCACAGGCTGGGCCGGTAGTTGAGGTCGTAGGAGACGATCGTGCCGTGCTTCTTGGCCGCCTTCATCGCCGCCAGCGCGGTCTCGGCACTGGTCTCGGACAGCGCCGCGTAGATGCCGCCGGTATGCAGCCAGCGCACGCCCAGCTCGCCGAAGATGTGCTCGAAGTCGACCTCGTCCGGACCGAGTTGCGCGATCGCGGTGTGACCGCGGTCGTTGACGCCCTTGGCACCCCGGACGCCGAAGCCCCGCTCGGTGAAGTTCAGCCCGTTGCGCACCGTGCGACCCACGCCGTCCGAGGGTGCCCAGTGGATCAGCGAGGTGTCCACCCCGCCGGCCATGATCATCGACTCGACGAGATGGCCGACCTCGTCGTCGACCAGCGCGGTGAGCACCCCGGCCCGCTGGCCGAACACCCGGCTCAGGCCACGCACCACGTTGTACTCGCCACCGCCCTCCCAGGCGGTGAAACTCCGTGCGGTACGGATCCGGAACTCCCCCGGATCGAGCCGCAACATCACCTCACCGAGGGCAAGTGCGTCGTAACGGCATTCGTCGGCGGGCCTCAGGGTCAACGGGTTGCTCATCTGGATGCGCTCCTTGTCCGGATCGGGGGTGGGATCAGCCGATGGCCGCCGCGGCGGCGACCGCCTCGGCACACAGTCGTTGGACTTCCGCGAAGTCTCCGGCGTCGACGGTGTCGGCGGGCACCATCCACGAGCCGCCCACCGCCGGCACGTTCGGCAGCGTCAGGTAGGCGTCCAGGTTGCTGGCCGACACTCCCCCGGTCGGCACGAACCGCGCGGTCGAGAACACCGACCCGAACGCCTTCAACGTGCCCGCGCCGCCGTAGTTCGAGGCGGGGAAGAACTTCAGCGTGGTCAGCCCTGCGTCCAGCGCAGCGATCACCTCGCTGGGGGTCACCGTGCCGGGCACGATCGGCACCCCACGCTCCTTGGCCCGTGCCACCGCGGACGCACTGAATCCGGGGCTGACCAGGAAGCGGGCACCGGCGTCGACGGCCAGATCGACCTGCTCGGCAGTGAGGACGGTGCCGGCGCCGACCAGCAGGTCGGGAGTCTTCGCCATCGTCGCGATCGCCTCGGGTGCCGCCTCGGTACGCAGGGTGACCTCGGCAACCGGTAGGTCGCCGGCCACCAGCGCTTCGGCAAGACCCGCGGCGCGGGCGGCATCGCGCACCACGACCACGGGGACGATACGACGGGAGAGAACCTGGTCGAGAAGCTGGGACATTCAGACTCCGTTTCAGCCATTGAAACATGTGGTTCGTTGTCTGAAACATCCTGCCACTGCTGGCGCCCTATTGACAAGAACCGTTTCGGTGATCGGCAGAGCCGTTGCATTGAGCGAAATGAGCGGGCATCATCGGCTCATGACGGAAGGTCCACGGGTCGAGGCCATCGATCGTGCCCTTGCCCTACTCGTCGCCCTTGCAGAGGCTGGTCCCGATGGTGCCCCTCTGGCGACCCTGTCGGCAAGCACCGGCGTCAACAAGTCCACCGCGTATCGCGCTCTGGCCACGTTGCGTGCACACGGCTTCGCGGCGCAGTCGGAAACCACCGGTGACTATCGGCTCGGCACGGCGGCGATGACGCTGGGCGAGCGCTTCCTCACCCCGCAGAGCCTGAAGCAGTCCCTGCACCCGGCGCTGGTCACCCTCTCCCGGGCGATCGACGAACTGGTGCACCTCGGCGTCCTGATCGGCGACGAGGTGCTGTATGTCGACAAGGTCGAACCCGAACGCGCCATCCGGGTGTTCTCCGAGGTCGGACGCCGGACTCCGGCCGCGACGTCCGCGATGGGACGGGCGCTACTGGCCGCCCGCAGCGTCCCCGACGAGCAGCTGGGTGCCTACCTGCACAACCGGAAGCTGAGCCTCCGGGAACTGGCCGGCGCGCTGGAGGCGGCGCGTCACCGCGGTTTTGCCACCGAGATGGAAGAGAACGAGCCGGGTGTCGCCTGCCTCGGTGTGGCCGTCGTCCGCGGCCCGAACGCGATGGCCGCGCTGTCGATCACGATGCCGTCCGAACGGCTCACCGAGCAGCGCCAGCGCGAGCTGGCCACCCTGATCAACGAGTTGCTGCCCCCGCTGCTGCCCGACGGCCTGTCGGTCTGGAGGCCGGCCTAGCGACCTCCGCGCAGTTTCACGATCAGGGCATCGCGGTGGACGACCTCGCGGTCGAACTCGGGGCCGCGCTCCTGCACCAGGCGGTGGGTGCTCTTGCCGAGGATGCTGGGCAGGTCGGCCGCGTCGTAGTTGACGATGCCGCGGGCCACCACGGCACCGGACGGATCGAGCAGACGCACCGGTTCGCCGGCATGGAAGTCGCCGCGCACACCGGTCACGCCGGCCGGCAACAGCGACGCCTTACGCTCCAGCACCGCCCGGACGGCGCCCGCGTCGAGCAACAGGTCACCCTTGGCCTGCGAGGCGTAGGCGAGCCACATCAACCGACGGGACCGCTTCTTGCCGGTCGGCCGGAACAGCGTGCCGACGTCCTCACCGGCCAGCGCTGCGCCGTGATCGTCGAAATGCGCCAGCACCACCGGGATTCCCCCGGCGGTCGCGATCCGGGCGGCCTGCAGCTTGGTGGTCATGCCGCCGGTGCCCACCGCCGAACCGATCCGTGAGGTGTCCACCTCGAGATCGTCGATGTCGGCCACCTCGACGATCCGCTCGGCACCGGGCTCCGCGGGGTGCCGGGTGTAGAGCGCGTCGACGTCGGACAGCAGCACCAGCGCGTCCGCGCGCACCAGATGCGCGACCAGGGCGGCCAGCCGGTCGTTGTCACCGAATCTGATCTCGTGGGTAGCGACCGTGTCGTTCTCGTTGACCACCGGCACCGCGCCCAGCTGCAGCAGCTTGGTGAAGGTCCGCAGCGCGTTGCGGTAATGCGCCTGCCGGGTCAGGTCGTCCACGGTCAACAGCACCTGGCCCACCACCAGCGAGTGGGCCGCGAACAGCGCGTCGTAGCGCTCGATCAGCAGCCCCTGGCCGACGGACGCAGCGGCCTGCTGACCGGCCAGGTCACGGGGCCGGTGCTTCATGCCGAGCGCCGGCATACCGGCCGCGACCGCACCGGAGGACACCAGCACGACCTCGCGTCCGGCCCGCCGCAGGGTGGCCAGGGTGTCCACCAGCTGCTGCATCCGTTCGGTGTTCAGGCCACGGCGTCCGGTCAGTGAGGACGAGCCGATCTTGACCACGATGCGTTGGGCATCGGTGAGCTGTTGCCGAAGGCTCACCGGCCCTCCTCGCTCTCGTCGCCGACCACGTCCGCATCGAACTCGGCAGGATCCTCCTCCGAACCCTGGTAGCCGTCCTGCGCCACCCGGGTGGAATCCTCGGCCTGCTTCGCCGCGTGGTATTCGGCATCGAGCCGGCGCCGGCGCTTCACCGATTCGCGTTCCTCGAACAGCCGCTGGTCCTCGCCGCGACGAGAGAGCAGCTCGGCGCCGATCTCGACCTGCGGGGCGAAGTCGAAGACCACCGGATGATCGCCGGCACCGATGGCGACGGCGTCGCCGGCACGCGCACCCTGGCGCAGCAGTTCTTCTTCGACCCCGAGCCGGGCGAACCGGTCGGCCAGGTAGCCGACGGCCTCGCCGTTGCCGAAGTCGGTCTGCCGCACCCAGCGTTCCGGCTTCTCACCACGGACCCGCCAGACGAAGCCGCCGTCACCGTCACCCTGCCGGCGGATGCTGAACTCGGGCCCGCCGGCCACCGGGGCGGGCCGGATCACGATTCGTTTCGGTTCGGGCTTGGGCGCCGCGGCCCGGCGCCGGGCGACCAGGTCAGCCATCGCGAAAGTGAGCGCGCGCAGGCCCTCACTGGTCTTGGTGGAGACGGCGAAGACCGGCAGCCCGCGGGCCTCGAGATCGGCGCGCACCATCTCGGCCAGTTCAGCGGCGTCGGCCACGTCGATCTTGTTCAGCGCCACCATCCGCGGCCGGTCCTCGAGTCCACCGTGCGCGGTCAGTTCGCCCTCAATCACGTCCAGGTCGGTGAGCGGGTCACGTCCGGGCTCATAGGTGGCGCAGTCGATGACGTGGACGATCGCCTGGCAACGCTCGATGTGCCGCAGGAAGTCGTGGCCCAGGCCGCGGCCCTCGGACGCCCCCTCGATCAGGCCCGGCACGTCGGCGACGGTGAATGTGACGTCACCGGCGACCACCACGCCGAGGTTGGGCACCAGGGTGGTGAACGGATAGTCGGCGATCTTCGGACGCGCCCGGCTGATCGCGGCGATCAGCGACGATTTGCCGGCGCTCGGGAAGCCGACCAGGCCGACGTCGGCGAGCACCTTCAGTTCGAGGGTGATCCGGCGCGCCTCGCCCTCTTCGCCGAGCAGCGCGAAGCCCGGCGCCTTCCGGGTCGCGGACGCCAGCGCCGCGTTGCCCAGCCCGCCGCGTCCGCCGGAAGCCACCACCACCTCGGCGCCGGCGCCGATCAGGTCGGCCAGCACCTCGCCGGTGTCGGCGTCGCTGACGATGGTGCCGTCCGGGACGGCGAGGATGACGTCGTCGGCATTGGCGCCGTTGGCGTGATCACCCTTGCCGGGCTGGCCGTTCCCGGCTCTGCGCTGGGACTGGCGGTGGTATTCGACCAGCGTGGTGAGGCCCTGGTCGACCCGCAGGATGACCGAGCCGCCGTTGCCGCCGTTGCCGCCGTCCGGGCCGCCGAGCGGCTTGAACTTCTCCCGGTGAATGGACGCGCAGCCATGGCCGCCGTTGCCGCCGGCGACCGTCAAGGTCGCGGAGTCGACGAACGAGGGAATGGCCATGGTGAACTTCCAGACATGTGGGTGACGGTTGGGGATCGCCTCTCATCGTCCCACAGCGGGGCGAAGCGCCCCGCATCGGCCCATCGGACCGTCTGCGATCAGTCGTCGGGCGGTGCCCAGATCGAGTCATCCGGACGCCGTCGCGGAGGTTCAGCGCTGTCGCGGTCGGGAACGGGTGGTGCCCACGGTTGCTCGGACTGAGCCGGTTCGGCCGCCGAGTGGTCGGTCGGTGGCTCGCCGGCCAGGAACGGTTCGCCCTCAGGCTCGTCCCAAGTCTCAGCGTCGGGCCCGTCGGTCGACTCCGCCGGATCGCTCCTCGGGTCGCTCACGCCTCGGCGACGCCAGAGCGCGAATGCCAGCACGGCAGCAGCCGCACCGGCCAGGAAGCCGGCGATGGGCCCGATCACGGACCAGGCCGGGCCCGGATGGTCCAGCGCCTCGGCCCGCAGCCCGTAGGGCCGGATGAACTGCTTCGGATCGCGGAAATGTGCCACATTGCCCTCGGCCTGGCCGGTGGTGTTGGTCACCTGCCCCGGAAATACGACGGCCAGATCCAGCGCAGTGAACGTCGACAACATCGACTCGGTGGGCGCAGCGGCCCCGGGTGCGGCTGACAGCGGATTGAACGTCATGACGAAGAACTCGCCGGCGTGCGACACCGTCAGGTAACGATGAAGCAACTCGGGATGGATCATTCCGGAGATCCGGCAGGTCCCCGGCTCGTCCTTATCGGTCACGGTCAACGGAAGGTCACCCGCGGCCACCCCGGTGCAGACGTACTCGTCCGACGACGCATGGCTGATCGTGACGTCGATCATCACCTCGTCCGCCGACCGCACCTCGATAACGCCGGACACCGAGCAACCGGTCAGCAACGCCGCGAACACCGCCACCAGCGCGGCCACCAGGCGCCGAACCCCGATCGACATCGACGTCTCCCCTTCTCACGCGCACCCGCGGTCATCGTTGCACAGCCCCCCAACCCCGAACCGGACACCGGGGACGGTTCCTTTGGTCACCGGGGACGGTTCTCTTGGACACCCGGGTCCATCGGTTCGCCGACACAGCGTCCGGACAGCACGAAGGGGCGGTCCGTCCGGACCGCCCCTTCGTCAAGCTTTATTCGTTACTCGGCCAGCGCCACGTTGACGACCTTGCGGCCGCGCCGGGTGCCGAACTCGACCACACCGGCCCGCAGCGCGAACAGGGTGTCGTCGCCACCGCGACCCACACCCTCGCCGGGGTGGAAATGGGTGCCGCGCTGGCGAACCAGGATCTCGCCCGCGTTGACGGCCTGACCGCCGAAGCGCTTCACGCCGAGCCGCTGCGAGTTGGAGTCGCGACCGTTGCGTGAGCTGGATGCGCCCTTCTTATGTGCCATCTCGTACTACCTCAGCCTTCGATTCCGGTGATCTTGACCTGGGTGTACTTCTGCCGGTGGCCCTGGCGCTTCTTGTACCCGGTCTTGTTCTTGTACTTCAGGATGCGGATCTTCTCGCCCTTGATCTCACCCAGCACCTCAGCGCTGACGCTGACCTTGGCCAGCTTCTTGGCCTCGGTGGTGATGGACTCGCCGTCGACGAGCATCAGCGGAGTCAGCGCAACGCTGTCACCCACCGCCGCATCGACCCGGTCGATCTCCAGGACGTCGCCGACTGCAACCTTGTGCTGGCGGCCGCCACTGCGCACGATCGCGTACACGCCTGACCCACTCTCTTCGATCTCAATGAATGCATTGCCCATTCGGACGGGCGGGCCGGACGAACCGACACTGCCAACGAGCCCACGGGGCACCGAGGATCAAGAATAGGTGGCCAGCCGGAACAGGGTCAAACCGAGCGGCGGCGCGGCGCCCGGCCGGCATCGAAATCGACCGGGCGTCGTGAGCCGATCGCCCTCGGTGTCGAGGGCTGCTCGGCAAGCCTCAGTCGGACGGGGCCTCGACGATGCTGGCGCCGTTGGCCGCCCGCTGCACCGCGGCGCACCCTTCCTTGGCTCCGGCCAGGCTGGTGTAGCCCTGCCCGGTGGCGACCACCTCACCGTTACCGGCCTTGAGCCGGAACCGGAACTTGCCGGCCGCGTCCTGGTAGACCTCGAATTTCCCTGCCATCGGTGCTCCCTTACGCAGCAATGTCGGACGGCCATCGTCCGTTGTCATCGTAGAACCGGGCTCCGCGTACGGCTAGGGTCTGCCGCTTGCCGGCAATGGGTGACCGGCGACGGCGATTGCGGCAGGATGCTGTGGGTGAGCGATCTGGTCTTCGTCCCGCGTCCCGACGGCGAGTTGCCGGTGCGTCGATGGCTGCCGGCCTCTGGTACCGGGCCGGGCGTGCTGGTGCTGCAGGAGATCTTCGGGGTGAGTCCCTACATCGGGCAGCGCTGTGCCGATCTGGCCGCCGCCGGTTATGTGGTCTACGCGCCCGAGTTGTACTTCCGGCTCGGACCGCCAACCTTCGACGAAAACGCCGCTGACTACGTACAGCAGGGCATCGGGGCGTCACAACAGCTCGACTGGGAGCAGACCACCGCGGACGCCTCCGCTGCCCTCGACGCCCTGCGTGCCGCACCGGAAGTGACCGGGAAGGTGGCGGTGCTGGGCTTCTGCTTCGGCGGCGGTCTCGGCTTCCAGGTGGCCGCCCTGAACTCCCCCGACGCCCTGGTCTCCTACTACGGTTCGGCCATCCCCGGCCTGCTCGATCTCGCTCCTGGAGTGCGCTGCCCGAGCCTGCATCACTGGGGGCTGGGCGACAGCTTCTTCCCACCCGAGGTCGTCGAGCAGGTGCGCGCCGCGCTCACCATCGAGCGCGTGACGTTCCACACCTATCCGGGCGCCGAGCACGCCTTCGACAATCCGCACCCGATGTTCTTCCACGCCGAGGCGTCCGCGCTGGCATGGACGCGCACGCTGGCGTTCCTCGCCGAGCAACTCGGGCAGAGCTGACCTCGAACGGATCCGTCACCACTGCGGCGGCCCCGCTCGGCGGTCGTCAGGTCCCGGGTTGTCGCGCCGTCCCCGGTCGTCGCGCGGACGGGGTTCGCTGAGATCCCTGAGCCGGTCGGCCAGCCAGTCCCGGGCCTGGCCGAGCCCGCGGCCGAGATCGGAGAAGACCCGGCCCAGGCTCTCGTCGAGCCGGGAGAACTCCTCGCCGTAATGCCGGGCGGCAGCCGACGCCTCGGCCGAGATGCTGGCGTCGGCGTCGTCCTCACGCCGCGGATAGTCGCCGTCGAGCACCGCCTGATAGCTGCCCGACTTGACCCACCGATCCAGTTCACCGGCCCGGACGACCGCGAACGGGTGCGTCTGGGTTTCGACGATCAGCGCCCGCAGCAGCAGGTCGCGGACGTCGTCATTCGCGTGGTACTCGTCGGCCTGAGCCAGGAACACCTCCGGGTCGAGTTCATCGATCCGTCCACCCGAGGCCATCTTCATGTGGGCACGCAGTGCCACCTGCGGTTGCTGATCGGCCAGCAGACCGGCCCGATCGGCCGACAATTCCGATTTGCGCTGCCATTCCAGCAACGCCGCCATCACAGCTCGGACGCCGAGCGCGCCCAGCGGTATGGCGAACAGGGTCGTCGACAGCGCCAGCAACGCGGCCAGCAGAGTGCGATAGACCGCATGTCCGCTCAGCACATGCCCCAATTCGTGGCCCAGCACGAACCGCAACTCGTCGTCGTCCATCACCTCGATCAAGCCCGAGTTGAGCACGATCACCGGCTTGTCCAGGCCGATCGTCATGGCGTTGATGGTCGGATCGGCCCGAATGAACAGTTCGGGCAGCACCCCCGCGTCCAATACCTCGCCGGCCTCGCGGTACAGCCGGTACACCCGCGCGAACTGACGCTCGTCGGCTCGCACCGCCGAGCCGAGCAGCAACATGCGCACTGCCCGCTCATTGAGGAACCCGGACAGTTGCTTCAGGATCACGTCGAAACCACGCAATTTGCGCAACGCCACCAGGGCGCCGCGATCGGCCGGATGTTCCCAGGCCCGGGAACTGATGGAGGGCAACGGAATGCGCGTCGGCTCGCTCATGAACTCCAGTCTGCCCTGCCCCCGGTCAGGCCTGACGCGATAGGTTCTGACTACACCTAATCCGGTGAGCAGCGATTTTTCGCGCTGCGCGGTATCACGGGGGCACCTGCTGTCTCCTGACGCATGTGGGAACAGGGACGCTGATGGCTGCATCGGATGTGACGGGCCGCCCGGGCGCGACGGAGGAAGTCTCCGTCTGGGTCAGGGCCACCGCGTGCTTCGAGCGCTGGCAGGGCGGCGAGTCGGCCGCCCTGGATGAACTCGTCCGGCTGATGACGCCCGTGCTGTGGCACACCGTACGGGCCTACGGGTTGAGCCAGGCGGCGGCGGAGGACGCCGTGCAGAACACCTGGCTGGCACTCGTCCGCAACGGGCACCAGGTGGCGCAAGCGGCCGCGATCGGCGGCTGGCTGCTCACCACGGCCCGGCGCACGGCCTGGCGCACCAAGACCTCGGACGGCAAAGCCACCGCGGTCGAGGACACCCAGCTCGCGGCCGGACTCCCATCGACGGCGGCGGCCGAGACCAGCGCCCTGGAGGAGCTGGCCGGTTCGGCGCTGTGGGAGCACGTCCGGACGTTGGACGAGCGATGCCAGCGGCTGCTGCGCATCGTGGCCTTCGACGACCGTCCCGACTATGCGGGTCTCGCCCAGAACCTGGGCATGCCCATCGGCAGTATCGGCCCGACCCGGCGCCGCTGCCTCGACAAACTGCGCAGCTCGCTGGAGAAAGGTGGCCAACTGTGAACGCCGAGGACCGTGACCCCCTGTTGGTCGCCATCAACCGGATGTACTCCGAACTCGATCCCCCGCCGGCCGGCCTGACCGAACGGGTGCTGGCCGCCTTGGCCGTCGACGATCTCGACCTGGAATACGAACTGCTCACCATGGTGCACCGCTCGCAGCAGCTGGCCGGCGTCCGTAGCGGCGACGACCAGAAACTGGTGCTCGAGTTCACCGCCGTCGGAATGACCGTGATGTTGCGGGTCAGCCCGGTCGATGCCGGCCATCGCCGGATCGACGGCTGGGTCACCCGCACCGCGGACGCCGGCGGCGACGCCCCCGAACTCACCGCGTCGCTGTGGCAGGAGCAGGGCACCCACACCGCCGGAGTCGGCAGCCATGGCCGGTTCGAGTTCACCGCCGTGCCGCGCGGACTGACCCGCCTCGACCTGCTGGCCACCGGCTCCGACAGTGCCTTCCGCACCACGCTCTTCGAAATCTGATCACCGACCGAAGGACCCCCTCGTGAGCGACTACACCGCCCCCTCCGACGATCGCCCCGACGAGCCGAGCGGGCCGAAGCGACCGAAGCGCGACTGGATGGACCGTGACCCGGTGGTCCCGCCGCGATCCCTGATCGAACCGCTCTCGGGCCGGGTCCTCGACCCCGGCACCGCGATGCAGGTCGAAGGCGTCACGCCGAGGCCCACCGTCTACGTCGGAACCTCGCTGCTGGTGGCCATCGACCGGCTGGACGATGTGCTGCCGGTCCTGGAGAAGGTCGGTGGCCTCAAGGGCTGGACCGTCCGGGTCGACGAGAGCTTCGATTCACCCCGGGTTTCCGTGCCCGACCCGAAGAACCCTGAGAACCGCATCACGCTCGGCATGGCCCGGCTGCTGCTGGGCGTCACGCCGGGTGTGGCCGCCTCGTCGCCGGACGCCTGGGTGCTGCTGCAGTTGGCCCGTGCCGAGGCCGGTGTCGACTCGATGGTCGGCGTCGGTCTGGATCACCTGATGATGACGTCCCCGGTCTGGGAACCGCATCCCGTCTGGGAGCCCCACCCGGTGTGGGAGCCGCATCCGGTGTGGGAACCGCACCCGGTCTGGGAGCCGCACGGTGCACCGGCCAGCTACGGCCGGCAGGGTTCCGGCGGCCGCCAGCCGGTGATGTACGTCGGCGAGCCTCCGGTGCGGCGCGAGAAGTGCGCGGTTCGCCCGCACGTGGCGATCATGGACACCGGCGTCGGCAAGCATCCCTGGCTGGACCGTGCGGTCACCGAGGACACCCCGTCGCTGATCCCGCTCGATCCGGACACCGATCCGGAGGTCGGCGGCGACCTGGCCGGGCCGCTGGACGGCGAACTGGACACCAATTCCGGCCACGGCACGTTCATCGCCGGCCTGATCCACCAGGCCTGCCCCGACGCCGACATCTACTCCTGGCGGATCGTCGACTCCGAGGGACCCGTGCCCGAGAACCGGGTGCTCACCGCGCTGATCGGACTGGTCAGCCTGGTGCAGAAGTACCACGATCGCCAGGAGGGCGGCCTGCGGATCGACGTGCTGAGCCTGTCGCTGGGGTTCTTCCACGAGTCCGAGGACGACACGCTGACCGAGCACCTGCTGGGCGGCCTGCTCGGCGCCCTCGGCGTGATGGGCGTCACCGTGGTCTGCGCGGCGGGTAACGAATCGACAGCCCGGCCCCAGTTCCCTGCCGCGCTCGGGCCCTGGCGTCCCGATGAAGGCGAAGCCGAGAAGGTGGACGCGTTCCGGCTGCCGATCATCTCGGTCGGCGCCCTGAACCCGAACGCGTCCGAGGCGTTGTTCAGCAACACCGGTCGATGGGTGCGGGCGTGGGCGTCCGGCGCGTCCGTGGTGAGCACGATGCCTCCGCTGCAGGGCGGCTACCTGCCCCGGGCACGGATCAAGTACGACGGCCATATCCGCGAGGACATCGACCCCGACGACTTCACCGGACAGTTCGCGGTGTGGAGCGGGACGTCATTCTCGGCGCCGCTGGTGGCCGGCCGGATCGCCCAGCATCTGTTCCGCACCATGCCCGCCGATGAGGACAAGCATCGGGCGACCGTGAAAGAAAGGGCGTGGGTTGCTGTAACTGCGGTGTCAGACATCGTGGCACCATGAGGGGATGCTGAGCGCCCTCGAACTGCATGAGCGGGCGAGGGTCGCCAGCCGCGCCTGGCGCTTCAACCAGGCCCGACAGTTGTTGCTCAAGGGTCTGGAGCGTGCCGACTCCGACGCCACCCGGGCGATCCTGGAGGGAACGCTCGGTTTCGTCGAGGCCGAACTGGGCGACAAACATGCCGGACTCGCGCTGATCGATTCCGCCCTCAAGCAGCGCGATGTCCTTCCCGACACTGAGGTCGGCAAGCTGTACGCGCAGCGCGCCCTGCTGCGCACCCGGCTCGGCGAGGTGCGGCCCGCACTCGTCGACTACGCCGAGGCGATGCCGTTCCTGGACGGCGAAGAGCTCGGCCGGGCACATATGAACCGCGGAACGCTGTACCTGTTCCAGCGCGCGATCCCCGAGGCGCTCGCCGACCTGGAGGAGGCCGTCCGGGTCTTCGAGGAGGCCGGGCTGACCCAGCTGGCCAGGAAGACCCGGCACAACCTGGGCTACTCGGCGATGATGGCCGGTCAACTCGTCCGCGGCCTGCAACTGATGGACGCGGCCGAGCCGGTGTTGCGCGCGGAGTCGCTCCAGTTGGCCGCTATCTCCGATCAGGATCGCGGGGAGGCGCTGCTCGCCGCTGGCATGCACGACGACGGCCGCCAGCATCTCGAGCGGGCCGCCGTGCTGTTCGGACGCAAACGCTGGATCCGTGCTCAGGCCGAAGCCGAGCTGGTGCTGGCCCGCACCTGGGTGGTCGACGACCCGACGCTCGCCATCCGCTGGGCGCGCCGCGCCGCCCGCCGGTTCCGCAGCCTCGGCGTCCCGGCCCATCCCCTGACGCGCCAGCCGGTCGGCGAGCTGCCGGGCCACCACCGCCGAACCGCGTCCGCTCTCGATCCGTCCGGC
>NZ_JASGEN010000073.1:0-2574 GCF_047606365.1 Micropruina sp.
GCAGCGGGCTCCGGCGCAGCCGCCGGAGCGGGAGCAGGCGCAGCAGTCGGCGCCTCGGCGGCACCACCACCGTTGGCCCGCCGGACCATCTCGACCACCTCGTCGTAACGCGGGGAGGCCATGAAGTTGTCCACCGCCACGTGCACGGCCGACGGGGTCGCGGGCGCCGCGCGGTCCATTAGGTCCTGATGCGACACCACCACGTCGAAGGTGTCTGTCAGGTTCGAGATGGCCTTGTTGACCACGGTCACGTCCTTGAACCCGGCGGACTGGATCTTCTTCCGCAGCACCGAAGCACCCATCGCCGACGAGCCCATGCCCGCGTCGCAGGCGAACACGATCGACTTCACCGGTCCGGACGGCTCGGCCGCACCGGCACCGAGCAGGCCGGACAGCGCATCGGACGACTTGCCCTTGTTGGCCTCGGTCTGGCTGATCGCGCTGGCGAACTTGTCCTCGCCCGCGGCCGCGGCCGCAAGGTCACGCTTGCGCGAGGCTCGCAGGATCACCCCGGCGATCAGGAAGGTCACGGTGGCGGCCAGGATCACCGACAGGATCACGGCGATGTAGGCGCCGGGCGCCGTCTGGGCGAGGACCGCCAGGATGCTTCCCGGGGCTGCCGGAGCCCGCAGCGCACCACCGAGCAGCATGTTGGTGGTGACACCGGTCATGCCGCCGCCGATGAGGGCGATCAGCAGCGCCGGCTTCATCAGCGCGTAGGGGAAATACACCTCGTGGATGCCGCCCACGAACTGGATGAACGCGGCACCCGGGGCGGACGCCTTGGCCGCACCGATGCCGAACACCGCGAAGGCGAGCAGCAGGCCCAGGCCCGGGCCGGGGTTCGCCTCGAGCAGGAACAGGATGGACTTGCCGGTGTCGGACGCCTCCTGTGTGCCGAGCGGTGTCAGCACGCCGTGGTTGATGGCGTTGTTCAGGAAGAACACCTTGGCGGGTTCGATGATGATGCTGGTCAGCGGCAGCAGGTTGTTGGCCACCAGCCAGTTCACCGCGCTGCTCAGCACGTTCATCAGGCCGTTGACCAGCCAGGCGACGGGATAGAAGCCGATGATCAGCAGGAAGAAGCCCCAGATGCCGGCCGAGAACATGTTGACCAGCATCTCCAGGCCGGCCTTGATCTTGTTCTCCCACAGGCCGTCCAGCCACTTCATCGAGTAGGCGGCCAACGGAGCCATGATCATGGCGCCGATGAACATGTGCACCTGGCCCAGTTCCTTGAAGTCGGCCTCAGCGTTGCCCTGCGCGAGCCACACTTCGAGCAGCCGGATGTTCTCCTGCGCGATCAGGTAGTCCGAGCCGGCGATCGCACCGATGGTGCCGATGCCGGCCACGACGGCACCGCGGGCGCCGTAGACCATCGTTCCGCCGGTGACGGCGATGATGATCGGCAGCAGGTAGTGGATCATCGGCCCGACGATGGTGGCGATGCTCTCGTTGGGCGTGAAACCGGCCGGGATGAAGAACATCGTGAGGATGCCCCAGGCGATCAGCGCCGGGATGTTGGGCATGATCATGCCGGACAGGAATGTCCCGAATTTCTGGATGTGAACCCGCACCGAGGTTCTCGGCGCGGCTGTTGTGGTCGACATACATGTCTCCTTGTGTTCGGCCCGGGACCCCCTGCGACACTGCTCTGAAGTGGTCCCGCGCACGTGATCTGAAAACCCTAGACCGCTGGCGGAGGGAGGGCTACACCCCGACCCGCCCGGCACGAACAATGAGGCACTGAACACTCATCTGCACAGTGCCCCACGGCACGGAGGATGCCTCCGCCACCCCGACCTGTCAACGGACAACAGCGTTCTGATACCGTCGTGGCTCAAATGAGCGAACCCAGCCAGCGCACCGGGGCCGGCTTCAAAGGCCCTGCCGAGCTCGTTCTCGCTGCCGAGATCGCGCGCCGGTACTACCTCGACGAACGCACCAAGGTGGAGATCGCCGACGAGTTCCGGCTCAGCCGGTTCCGCGTCGCCCGGTTGTTGCAGGTCGCCAGGCAGGAAGGCGTGGTGCGGATCGAGATCCAGCAGTCCGGCGCGATCGACCTGGACCGGTCGATCCGGCTGCGGGAGCGGTTCGGACTGGAACACGCCGTGGTGGTCGACTGCGCGGAGGGCGATCCGGCACTGCTCCGGGCCGCCCTCGGACGCGCCGCCGCCGACCTACTCGGCGAAGTGGTCAGCGCCGGCGACCTGATCGGCCTGGCCTGGGCCCGCTGCGTCCAGTCCATGGTGCGCCAGGTGCGCCGGCTGCCGCAGGCCTCCGTCGTCCAGCTCACCGGCGTACTGCCGCGGCCGCAGGATCCGTCCGCCTCGATCGACGACGAGACCGCCGTGGACGTGGTCCGCGACCTGGCCCGGATCTGCCGCGGCCCCGCCTACCTGTACTTCGCACCGTTCCTGGTCCCGGACGCCGCGACCGCCCGCGCGCTGCGGCGCCAGCCGGAGATCGTGCGGGCCTTCGGCAAGGCGGCCTCCGCCGACGTCGCCGTGGCCGGCATCGGCCGCTGGGCGCCCGGCCTGTCGACGCTCTACCAGGCGGCCACGCCGCCGGAAC
>NZ_JASGEN010000074.1:0-37308 GCF_047606365.1 Micropruina sp.
CCTCACGCCGATACTCCGGGGTATAGCTCTTCCGCTTCTTCGTCGATCCCATCAGGGACATCCTCTCCAGCGGTCCCTGACAAGGGAACCCGCCAAGACGGTGTCCGGGCTACGGGGTCAACCTCAACGCTGTCGGCCGAGGAGCTCGTGCTCGGTTACCGGGTCGACATCCGGGACACTCGCGAGAACGTGTGGCACTCGGTATGCCAACGTGAGGCGGAGTATTGGGCGGTGGGCGCGACCGGGGGGAGGGTGCCACTCGGGGAGGGCAGCGACCGCGTGGAGGAAGGCCATGTGAAACACCTGGCCGCGGTTCGGGGGGAGGATGGCATCCTCCGTGCGGGCGAGATCGTGGTGCGGTGGGACGGGTGGAGTCTCGCGGTGGATCGCCCGGTTATCGTGGAGTCGCCGACGGATCCGTTCAGCCTGCCGCCAGAACGACGAGCGCCGTACGAGTTGAGATGGCGGTTCGGCGTGCCCGCGGGCTCGCTGCCGCGGCTGCGGTTCGGGCACGCGTACCAACTGCGCATCCGGGTGGCGGACATCGCCGGCGGCGGGCCTCGCCCTGAGGATGCCGGCGACGCCGGTGCGACGGATGAAATCATGTACCGCCGAGTCGAGCCGGTGCTGCCGCCGAGGCTCGACCTGGACGCGGCCCCGCTTCCGGGCGCGGCCGTCGACCGGCTGGTCATTCGCAGTGACCGCGGGATCACAGCAGCGCAGTTCCGTGCCAGTGAGCCTCGCTATGCCGCTGAGGACCAGTGCCTGCTGTTTCCACCGACCGTGACCTTCGAACTCATCGAGCAGCACGGGGTGTTTGACGGGCTGGATGACGCCGAGAGTTGGGAGCTCGCGCGCCGCGCGATCGTTGCCAGTGACGGCGAGTCGACAGCGGTCGCCCTTCCTGACCCAGCCGCCGAGGGGGTCGCTGTCAGCTTCGACCCTGGGGGAGACGCCGATCCCCTCTGGGCCGGGCACGTCTGGGGTGACTGGCCGGATCTCAGCCAGAAGGCTGTTGCGCTGGGAGACTCTCCGGTCGGGGGCCTACCCCTCTCCTTCGACTGGGAGTCGGCCGAGCATCTGCGTATCCACCTTGCCCAGGCGACCGAGGCCGACGTGGACCTGTCCTCCACGGTGCCGCGCAGCCCGCGCAACTACCTGAAGGACTTCGCCGTCTACGAATGGCTGATCGCCGACACCCTCGATGTCGACGAACACGACGTCACAGCGTCAAAGCTCGAAACCGGCCGGCACCCGATGCTGTCGCCCCCCGTGACGGTGCATGTGGTGCACGCGGTCCGCCGTCCGTTGCTCGACCCGGTGTGGCAACCCCCTGAGGTGCGGCGCGTTGCGGGTGACACCGGAGGCGCGGTGGACACCGGCTTCAAGGCGGGCGGACTGAGTCTGGAGAGCACGGGCCGGCTTGAGGTTTCTGCTGATTGGGACGAGTGGGACGACGAACGCATGTCCGTCGCCTCCCGACCGCTGGTGCACGCCCAGGAACTCGATCGCGATGAGCCACCCGATCTGCGCTTCCGCCACGAGTTCGGCGACACGAAGCACCGGGACATTCGGTACACGGTGACGGGGTTCACCCGCTTCCGGTCCTACTTCCATCCCGACGAGCCGGATTCAGCGTTCCAGGCAAGTGCGGAACAGGCCGTCGTCGTCATGCCGTCGACGCAGGCTCCGCCCCCACTCACGGTGCTCGGCGCAGTGCCGTCCTTCGAGTGGGAGATCGATGAGTCAACGGGTGCGGTCGACCATTGGCGCAGGTCGAACCGGATCTCCCTGGAACTAGCGCGCCCCTGGCACCTGACAGGGGCGGGGGAGTGCCTCGCGCTGATCGTGGCGCCGTCGGCTCCCGGCGTGGCCGTCACCGAACTTGCTGGCGATCCGGTCCTGGCGTCGGAGCGGATCGACCCTCGCCCCCCGCCTTCGTGGTTCGTGGGTGACGCCGTCGAACTCGAGGTGCCCGGTGTCGGGGCGGTGACCGTCGTGCCCGCGCCGGTCCGGTTCGACGGCGAACGGTGGTGGGCGGACGTCGAACTTGACCTGCCTGACGACGTGCGGGCCTACCGTCCCTTCATCAGGCTGGCGGTCGCGCGCTACCAACCGGACAGCCTTCCCGGCTTCGAACTCTCTCCAATCGTGACGGTCGAGTTGGTGCAGGTGCTGCCCGACCGGTCGATCCACCTGGAGGACTTCAACGGTTCAGTGGCGGTGGACGTCGACGGTGTGAGCCCGCAGCCAGCCAACCGTATCGATGTCGAACTCCAGGAGTGGACCGGTCGGCCGGGTGCGGAGACGGATGGTTTCGTCCTGCTCGACGGTGCAGGGGAGGATGTTCCGGGTTGGCGCCAGGTACCGGGACACGTGGCGTCGGGCGAGTGCAATGGGCCCAGCGTGAGGATCGACCTGCCGGCGACGGGTCGGCCCTTGCGAGTGCAGATACTGGAAACAGAAGGACTGCGAGACCTCGGAGCCGAACTGGCCGTGCCCGGGGACGGGAGCGATAGCCAACGCCGCGAACTTACGGCCCGCGTCGTGCTGGTCGACCACATCGCGATCCCGCCATCCTGGCACCGCTGAGTTGGTGCCGGGGCGGCCTGTGACGCCTGCCTTGCGCGGGGTTGGGTCGGCCCCGTTTCAGTTGTCGTCCGGATCGGCGACGATCCGGGCGACAACGGTGGGTCGTTCCTCGGCGCGGATGAAGGTCCTGCCCACGGGGACAAGGACCTCGGCCCCATCGCTGTCAGCGCGGCCGGGCCACCCTGCCGGCGCGACAAGGTCAGTGGTTTCGATCCTCTTGAACGGGCTTTCGGATTCCTTCAGTATCTCGATGTTCTTCTCCGGCAGAGATTTGTTGAAGTCTGTGGTGCTCGTCTCTGGCTCGCCCTTCTCGTTCTCCTTGTCCTCCTTGCTCTCCTTCGGTTTGGGTCCAGCCCATGCGCCCACGACCGCGTTGCCGTTGGCGTCCATCCCAAGGGGGTGCAGCCCAGGGTGACGGCTCCCCGGCGACCACCACTCGCGAACTCGGCGTGAGGCACGTTGCGCCAGGTCACTATGGCCATCGGCGGACAGCGGCACGCCCCTAATCCGTGATCGCCGGGTCAACCTCAGTGGGGACACCCGATATGCTGGGCCGGGGGAGAGAGGGGGCCGAACGATGCCCATTCATCCTTATGGTGTGCTCGTGGCTCGGGTGGTGGACAGCCGTCGCGAGGAGTCCGGTGATTCGCCCCACTATCAGGTGCATGTTCGAGACGAAACCGGGGCGGACTATCGGATCGCTATCAATGTTTTGTCCGCCGAGTCGCCGTCTGAGTTGCTCTACTTGCTCGACGACGACTTCCACCATCCGCTGACCGATACCGTCGGGCAGTTGGGATTGGGGTGGCACCTGCTCGAGTCCAGGCCGGGCAGCGGAAGCCTCGACTACATCCGTGGGAACCTTCTCGATAGGGGCCAGATGCGGGTGCTTCCTCCTCATCAGGAGGGACCGGACAACGACCTGGCCGATGTCTTCGATCATTTCGTGTCTCGTGCTAAGGCGGATCCAGGCGCGCGAGTGTTTGCGTTCGGAGAACGGTGGGGTCCTGAGCCGGATAAGCCGGACAAGATCTTCGGATTCAGCCCGGGTGTGGGTGTGCACGATATTCATATGAACCAGGGCAACGGTGCCGAGTTCGCCAAGGACAACGGTGTTTGGCAGGACGGCGGACTGTTGTTCCATTTCCCTTCGGAGAATCGATGGGTTGCGGTGCTGCTGGCTTTTCAGGGGCAGGCCTGGCATACCGACGACGCGACCGGTGACCCGATCGGCGGTGGCCCCGCGGTTGAGAGCTTCTTCGCGAGAGTGCGGATTCTGGCGGCTAGCGTTAACCCCACCGGTACGCCTGAGGAGGAATGGGTGCTCCTGATCAATGCGTCGGCAGACGATGTCGATCTGACGGGTTGGACGATTCTGAACAAGTTGAAGGACCGTGCCCCCGTTCCTGGGGTGGTCCTGAACCCGGGCCAGACATTGGTGGTCCGGCTGGAGGGAAAGGCGCCGCTCAGCAATCAAGGCGGCGCGATCACGATTCTGAACACTGTCGACCTGAAGGTGCATGGGGTGGCCTACACCAGGCTAGCAGCACGGCGTGAAGGCTGGATGGTTACTTTCTAGATGGTCAATCGAACCAGGCAGAATTGCCCTTAGCATGGTTGCCAACTCCAAGGCTTCATGTTGCGATCGGTCCCTCAAGAGGGAGTCTTGACGCTGCAATTGACAGTGAGCTGGGCAGGTGCCTAAGTCTCTGCCAAGAGTGTAACGAGGTCGTGAAAGTTCTCAAACGGCGCTATTGGTGGGAAGCTCTCGGCGCTCGGGCCTGGGTGGCCGGTCAGGCACCGTCTCGGGCGGTTCAGATAAGTTCAGATAACTTGGCGTATTAGCACGAAAGGTCCGCTCCCCGATGCGGGTCCTAGTTGGCGGGCCTCGCCAAGATGCGGCGCTCGACGCCTCCTGCGTGTGCCTTCTTGCCGACAGGCGAAGCCGAGCTGAGCTGAGCTACAGCGTCAGCGTGATTCCGAGGTCGGCCTCAACCGTCGATATGCGGTTGGCGAGGGCGTACTTGATAGGTTCGCCTGGCTCGTCGACGCCGCTTGCGAAGAGCAAGCCCACGATCCGGTTGGTGCCGCTCTCCAGGAGTACCGAGCCCGAGTCGCCTGACTCAAGGAAGACGATCGATTGCGGGAAGTCGATGTGCACTTGAATCTGGTCGCGCATCTCACGCAATGTGGTCTGACTTCCAGAGATCGTCGAGGTGACTGGCGGCAGTGTCGGGTAGTCCGGCCAGTAGGTGCCGCCTATCCCGGAAATGAAGCCGAATGTCTGCCCTGTAGTCCGTCCGCGTTTCGTGACGAGCATTGCGATTTTCGGCGTGGTCGTGCCCCCCGTCGGGCCGAGGTCGGCGATGATAGGAAGGAACGGGGGCTCGATTGTGCAAATTGCGGCGTCCGTTGTCCCGGCGTAGACCATCTCGGGGAAGGCCCAACTTACCAATTGGCCGAGATGATCGTTCGGTACCCGGCCGAGCAAGGGCAACGGTTCTGGCTGGATGATTTCGTCGCCAAACTGACGGTTCGCATCGTGACACAGGACGTGATAGTTGGAGAGACCGACGATCAGCGGGGTCGGGGTTCGCGTGGTTCTGGCTATCGCGCCTAGGGTGCCGACGGGGATCCCGCTGGGGGAGCCGAGGAAGCGAGCGGCGCTGACGGAGACGCCGCCCTCGACTGGCCTGTGGATCGAGGTGTCAGGAAGCGAGGTCGGGGAGAATGAGCGCCGCAGCACCACGAGCGGCACACCGAAGGCCGCTGCGGTTGCGGCTACCAGAGCTTCCACGCCGGGAGCCTCGCCGAGGCTCGACACGAAGACCCGGATGGCCAGGTCCTCTGCGTTGGGCACCTCCTCATCGCGAACGCCGACATCAATGCCGGTCACCGGGGCGAGTGGCGCGACCAGTGGCTCAATCGCCGCCATTGCAGCCAAGAGTTCTTCCAATGTGGCCATAGCGAATACTCTCACGGAAGTGACGCAGAATAAATGGATGGGTCGCCTCGATCGGGCCACGGGATCTCGGGCCGGACGGGTTGGGTTGGGTGCCGCGGTTCAATCTCGGCGAACCCTGGCTCGGTATCGTCCCAATCAGCGAACGCCCGGGTCGGGATCTGACGCGACCACTGCGATCCCGGCATCGCGCGGGACCGGCCCGGTCACCACGCTCCGGTAGATCGCCACGGGCACGCCGGAGGCCGTGGTCCAGCCGAACCAGACGCCCCGCCCGCCGCCAACTGGCAGGCCCTGGTACGGCTCGGGCGGGGCGGCGCTCCAGCCCTGTGCCACCAATTGGGTGTACTTGTCCTCCAGCGGATCTGCCATGACTAGTGGCCATGTTCGTTAGTTCGTTGGCGTTCATGCTACGAGCCGGTTGAGGTAGTCGTTGAGTTGGGGACGGGTTCGAGGTCCAGTTGAACGGTTGGCTGCTGGTGTTGTACCAACCCTGGACTAATCCGATACAGGCCCCGCCTTCCTACGCCACAGCAAGCCCAAACACCAGAATCCTCGGCCTAGTGATTTCCTCGGCATAATCGGTGTGGTGCACCAGTCCGGTCAGGTCGCTGACACCGTCTTGGCTGCGGGACCACACGGCATGCTCCAGGCAGTCCAGGACGAGTTCGGTGGTCATGGTGGTGGTGGCGCGCCAGCCGACGATCCGGCGGGAGAACACGTCGATGACGAAGGCGACGTAGACCGTGCCGGACCAGGTCGCGACGTAGGTGAAGTCGGCAACCCAGAGCCGGTTCGGCGCGACAGCGGTGAAGTCCCGGTCGACCAGGTCCCGCGGCCGCTGGTCACGTGGGTCACCGATCGTGGTCCGCACTCGCTTGCCCCGCACCGCGCCCGCCCAGCCGTTGGCTGTCATCAGCCGTTCCACCGTGCAGCGGGCCACGTCATGGCCACCACGGCGCAGATGGAGCCACATCTTGCGGGCACCGAACCGGGCCACGAACCGATGCTTCCGCGCGATCCGGATCAGGTCGGTGACCTCGGCGTCGCGTAGTGCCCGCTTCGACGGCGGCCGGCCCTTGGCCCCTCGACCAGGTCGTTGCGGTGTTCGTCGATGAACGCGATCAGTACCTGGGTTGGCGGTCGAGCTCCGCCGCGAAGAAAGCCGACGCACTCTTGAGGATCTGGTTGGCCCGCCGCAACTCGGCGACCTCCTTCTTCAACTCCCGGATCTCGGCCAGCTCCTCAGTGGTCTTCCCCGGCCGATCACCGCCATCAACCTCGGCCTGCCGGACCCACTTACGCAGCGTCTCGGGCGAACCGATACCGAGCTGCCCAGCGATCGTGCGCATCGCCTCGAACTCGCTGGAGTACTCACCCTGCGCCATCGACTCGGTCACTACCCTCACCGCGCGCTCACGCAACTCCCGGGGATACTTACTAGGACGTGCCACGACTTCATCCTCTTCCAACTAATGAAGTCTCCGGACAACCCGGGGCGATTCACTCCCCGGTGGCCGACGAGTATTCCTTCC
The DNA here is from genome assembly GCF_047606365.1 of Micropruina sp. Taxonomy (GTDB): domain Bacteria; phylum Actinomycetota; class Actinomycetes; order Propionibacteriales; family Propionibacteriaceae; genus Micropruina. The sequence continues at coordinate 7,090 of NZ_JASGEN010000074.1, forward strand.
TCCATGGGACATGGTGAGGCTAGGCGTGCGACAATCAGGCCAGCAATGCGCAAGATTGCCACTACCGATCACGTACGGACATTGCCCAGCCGGTCCGGAGCCTTGGCTGCAGCGTCGACGCTTCGGGTTACGGCGCCCGATGACAACGCCATCATCCGGGTCAGCACCGGTCCCCGGACCGGGGAGGACAACATCCATGGGAGGATCGCCTGGGGCCGACGCCATCCGCTGAAGCTAGAGTTGCGAAGCAATCTTGGCCTCATCAGCCGCGATCCGACGCCTGGAAAGTTCGGCCAGCACTGATGGGTGATCGCGAGGAACCAAGCCTCCGATTGCGTCTGCAATCGGTTTCGGGCGCTCATACTCCCAGGCAACCTTGTCGGTGAGTGCCTGGAGTGAGATCCGGGGACTGACGAGTTCGTTCCAGAGTGCATGTTGGCTCTGTAGCTCAGCAACAGCAAAGTCCAGCTGCGCGTCTAGGCAATAGATAATGTTCTCCGCATGTTCTATTCCCTGATAGGAATGGTCGTATAAGGCGGATCGTCGTGTTGGGTATGTCCACTGAACCAAGCCCACGCCGCCGAGAGAAGGCGCGTCGGGGTTACTTCGTGTACGAATCTGCTCAGCGGTGAAATCAGCCATCGCGCCGCTCTTGTTCCTGGCTCGCATAGGTGTGTCAGGCGCCGAACCTTCAATCCGATTGGGAATTAGTGCAGATTCGTGCCAGAAGTTGCCCGCTGCCGCGCAAGCGCCCGACACCGAAAGAGCGTGGCGGTGGTGGAGTTGTTCGACCACGTGCCGCAGCCGTTCCGCCTTAGGCACTCCCGGCCAGTTTCCTGCTGAGGGAATCTGTGAGTTGCTGAACTCCAGCACGCCCGCGCCCATCTCCCAGTATAGGCAACCGCGTTCGAACGTGCTCGTACGACCTACCGCTCCATCTGGAAACTCGTCGGCCGTTGCGTAGCCCAATTGTCCATTCGGCCCGCCCATCGCATTGAAGTAGTAGTCACCGATCGCCCCGCAAGTGAGGTGCGCGCCCATTTGGGGGTGATGGGACAGGCATGCCCTCTCCCACTGGAAGCGAGCGAACTGCTTTGCGGGGGTTTGCGGATCGATGAACTGGTCAGTTGTGGGGTACCCGAGCTTTCCCGATGGGCCGCCATAGTTGTGGAGATACCAATCCAAAATGTGTCCGTTTAGGAATCTGACGCCCGCGACGGGATGGGCGGTAATGATGCCCCAGTCGTAGACGAGATACGCTCCCTCATTGTAGAATCGGACGATGCCCTGTGGTTCGCCCAAGGTTGCGCCCATGGCCAAGAGCGTGGCAACCTTCCCTGCGATGTCGTCTGGGAGGCTCACTTTTGTCTCCTTTGTAGCGTGAATCTGATGAGTCAAGGCGGGCTGCAGGAATCGTGCAAATAATGCTTAGGTGCTCGAAGATCCAACGGCAAGGGCGTAAAATTGCCCAGGTGGTAGGCAGGTGCAGGCGGCCCGGTTGACTGCCCAGGTCCACCGGATCCGACGAGCCCTCGCAGAGGAATCACACCGTTCGAAACGGAAGGGTGCGGCGCGCTGAAATCGTGTGGGAGCTGGGGTGAGCGTGTGCGACGCCCAGCATGGGCGGGGTAGCGTGCTACGCGTGGGCCGGGCCCCGCAAGCCACATGTTCGTCCGCGACATCGCCGGGGTAGCGTGCTACGCGCGGGCCGGGCGGACCGCCGCGAACCGGAGGGCTGGTCGCCGGCTTCATTGTTTGTGAGCAGTTCATCACCGGCGCTCAAGTTCACCATCGCGTGCCCACCCGAGCCCTCACGAAGGGGGCCATGGGATTCAGCGTGCATGAGGAGACGCTCAACCTATTCAGCGAACCTGGCACTCCACCTTCGATCTGGGCCACGAGATGGCCATTCACGAGTGGCAGCCTGGGCAAACATACGTATTGGCGTGCCCCGAAACGCCTGCGACACTTTCAGGTCAACACCGAATGACGTGGGGAGAGCGCGCAAGACTTGCCATGCACGCCACGGACATAGGAGCATCACCCCCGCCCATGGCGCTGTTGATCAGCGTGTGGTTGGAGTCGTGCGTGGCTTCGCACGCCGCACGACGGCATCGGGTGCGACCAGTCGCAGTGCCGACAGTGCGTTGGTCATGGTGCGGTGGTGGGCACGGCAGGTATCCAGGAAGGGCTGCGTGGCTTCCAGTGGCTTGCCGTCCAAGCGGAGCCGGCGAGCGTTTCCTGATTCGCCAGCGATGGCTAAGGCAGCTTCCAGGAACTCATGCGTGACCTTGGCCATGGCCTCCCGACGTCAACTAGCGGTTTGCTGACGCTCACCGTTCCGTCCCCGGAAGACTTCGACCAGTATACCCAGGATCGTGTCGACCACGGCCACACTCGCGCCGATCAGGATGGGTTTAGGGACTTGACCGGAGATCGAGCGCGAATCGAGCGTACTCGTCTTCAGCGTGGCAAGCATCTGGGAGGTGAGCATCAAGGCTTTGCTGGGCCGGGCAGACTTCGACGCCGACCCGCGAGCGCTTCGCCGGGGTTGCTCGAGAACGGCTATGCGGAGGTCGCCGTGAGCGGTGAGCACGGTGCCGTCGTCAGCGATCTGCCGCCGTTGCACCGCGATCCCTTCGACCGGATCCTCGTCGCGCAAGCACGTACCGATGGATTCACTCTGCTGACCGGCGACACGCTCGTCGCCGCCTACGGTTCGCGGTGCGGCTCGTCTGAGACGGGCGACCTCGACCGTGGAGTGATCCGAACGAGTAGCCCGCTACCTATGTCATCCGGCCGTGCGTCGGAGATAGTGCGTATAACGCGCATCGGTCAGGGGCTTCGCATGGCTTACGAGTTGCTCATCGCTCAGAAGGTGCTGGACCTGCGATGACGTTCGACGGAAGGCCGGGCACGATCTCGGCGGTTGTGATGGACGGCAGGGATCACTTCTTCGCCCGGGATGCGGACGACTCCCTGCTTCATTGGTGGTCGGGACCCGAAGCAGGCATCGCACGACTGGGAGCGGTGCTGCGCGGCGATCCGGTCGCGGTCTCATCGCAGCCAGGCAGCCTGGACGTGTTCGCCCTCGGTGCGGGGAGCCGATTGCTGCATTGGTCCTGGGACACCGCGTCCGGCCGAATGGCAGGACCCGATCCCGATGTTTCAGGGCGGCGATGTGCGTACGATCCCGAGGCCGTGGTGAGCAGACCAGGGCGGATCGACGTGGTGGCGCGCACGGTGAGCGGTGCTGTGCGCCACTGGTGGATCGAGTCAGGAGTCTGGGGTGGCCCGACCGACACCGGTGTGGTGTCAGGCTCCCCGTGCATCGTCGACGCCACCGGTGAAACCTTGTCGTACATCGCGCCGAACGGGATGGGGGGTCTCCGTGCGGAAGGGTTCTGGCATCCGGGTGATCGCTGGGCTGTGAAGGAACTCGAGGGATCAGGATGCGTCGGCCGTCCGATCGTGATCGCGCCACGCGCGAACCGCCTGGACGTGTTTTCGCTGATGGTGTCCGGCGACATCTGGCATTGGGGCTGGTCGGGTGACACCCGCTGGTACACGCCAGGGAAGCCCTGGGATTGGCACCACGGTACCTGGTACGGACCGGACCCGATCATCGGCGGTCCATTCGTCGGTCAGCTCTGGGTGACCGGAGCCGGCCAGCAGCTCGACTTGGTCGTGACGCGCAAGGGCGGGGATGTCGAACGCTGGCACTGGGACGGCACTCTTGGACCCCTAGACCTGACCAACAATGAGTGGCGACGAACATCGGTGATCGGGCGTATCTCTCGCGGTCTGACGGCGCTGCGTGGGGAACCGGACGTGTATCTCGGGTGGGCCGATGCCGGGCAGGTAGCGCTGTTCGGCCCGGAGTGGAGCGCGTTGACGTACCTCCCGAGGCTCGCAGACGAACCGGAGGTGCCGGTCTCGGGTGGTCCCCTTCCTCCTGTCACGCACCTGATCCGACGACCGCGGGATCTTCTTGTTCTCGGTGTGGGGGAGACCGACCCCGAACGGCATCTTGCGCTCACGTTCCCGCCGCAGCACGTCGCCGAGGCGGTCAACGCGAGTCCGACGACAGCCATCCCGTCGACCTGGCTCGATGACGTGCCGCTGTGGCAATCCGCCCTGTCGGGTCCGAGCGCGATCGTCCTCCAGGCGCCGGCTCCCGAACGGGTCGTCACAGCCGACGTCCTCGAGGCTGCGGAGGCGAGCGCGATCGCCCCGGGGGCTGTGATCGAGTTGCCGGCGGGCCTGCGATCCGAGATCGTCGACGGTGCGACGCTCTCGGTCGATGCCTCGCCCATCGAGAGCGATGGTGTCGTGGGCCTGTGGACGGCTCTCGTGGTCGCACAGCCGCATCCGTTCCTGCATCCCGTCTCGGCGCTGACCGAGCCGCAGATCGGTGAGGCGCTCGGCATCGCATTTCGTCGCCTCATCGCCGCACACGACTCGTCGGTCTCCGCGGAACGGCTTCGGTTGAGCACGCTCGGCGCCGACCTGATCGTTCGCGGACGATGGACGAGCTTCGAGTGGGACCACCGAACCGCGCTCGGACGGGACATGTCCGTGCGAACCAGTCTGCGTGGCGTTCTCTACCCGACCGGGCACGCCGCCGAGTACGTCGAAATCGCCGAGCGCACCATGATCGACTCGCCGGACGGTCCGATCGCCGCCCTGAACCAGAGATCGATCCTGCTGATCTCCGAAGCGACCCGGCGTGAATCCGCCGACCCCATGATCGCGCGCCTGCTGCCGTTCGATGCTGTGACGATCGGCTCGCCCTCGTTCGACGGACTCGATGACCCCGACCAGCGGAATCATCCGGGTGCGTGGAGCTATCTCACTCGAGAGCCGCGTGTCCCGGCCGAGTTGGGTGCCGAGCTCGATCTCGTGCACCAGCGGCTTGATGACCTTCCTGACATGCCCGGAGATCGGGTGGGAGGCTCCCCTGATATCGAGGCGCTCGCCGACGGCGGAGATTGGTCTCTTGCCGAGGAACAGCGGGAACTCGCCGAAACGATCCTGTCGTTGGTGGAGCGGATCGATCAGCTCGAGGAGCAGATCGCCGCAGTCATGGAGGCGACCGCTGAAGAGGTCCCATGGTATTTCGTGCCGCATGTCGCCGGTTCACCGCTGCGCGTCCCGGTCTCATTCACAACGCCGACGACGTCGCTGTCGGTCGGCATCCCGGTCATCTTCGTCGCCGATCAGGACTTGCGTGACAGTGGGACGCTCCAGGATCTCGACACCCTGACACATCCGACCCTGGAAGCGACGCTCACCGACCTGTACGCGGCGCGCCAGTACGGTGTCGTGGACGCCGGATCGATTCCGATCGATGTGGTGCGCTCGACACACCCGAAGCCGGGCGACGTCCAGATCGTGCGGCGGCTGCAACTGAGCGGCATCCCGGAGGGGCGGTCGTTCCGTGCGCGGCTGGGGGTGAGTGCTGACCTGACGCCTGAGGCGGCGACCGGCTGGGCCGTCGATGTCGAGCTGCCCGAGCTGCGGGCGTTCCTCCCCGCGGCGAAGGACACGTACACGACCCTGCTCTCATATTCGGAGGCGTTCGAACGAGTGAGCCGGGAGGTCGCGATCGCGCTGGAGCTGCCGCATGGCCAAGGCTTGGCGGTGGATTTCGCTCAGCAGGCGGATCGGGTCGGTGGACTGGTCACTCCCTCGCTGTCGGCCACGGCGATCTCGCGCGAGTTCGGTCTCGTGAACGCCGCTGCGTTCGCGGCATCCAACCCGAGGGAGATGGTGGATGAGGCGGCGACCCTGCTCGGGGTACGACTACGCGATCTCCTCCCCGCAGTGGGAGTTCCTCCCTCCATCACGTCGGTCACAGACGGCAGCGGTCGTCTCTCGACCACGGTCGAATGGCACGTCGACCGACTAGAAGCCGTGCCCGTCCTGCGTGCCATCCCCCATCGTCCAGCTCCGAGCTTCCGCTTGCGGGCAACGGTTGGCGTCGCGTTGCCGGCGGTGCGGAGTCACTCGGCGGTGAGCGTACCAACAAACGTGGCGGCAGATTCCAGATCGGAGGTCATCTGCACGGTCAGCGAGATCTCGATCAGCTTGCCGCCCGCGCACCCGCTCCTGGAACTGCAGCTGGAGCGCGTGGAGTACCGGCACGTTTCTGGCATGGCCCCCGTGGTCGACATCACGAACCTTCGCGCCGCGTTCCATGGTGAGCTCGACCTGCTGCAGAGTCTGCAGGAGAAGGTGGGGCTCGGGGGTGCGCTCCCCATGGTCGAGACGACCGCCGATGGCATCATGGCCCGGTACAGCCTCCCCGTGCCGGATGTCGCGGCCGGCGCATTCTCCCTGCGCGGAATCAGCTTCAACGCTGCGATCACAGTGCCTTTCCGCGGCGGTGAACTGGTCATCGCTCTCGGCTTCGCGACGAGGGACCGTCCGTTCGCGCTGAGCGTGCTTCTGTTCGGGGGCGGCGGCTACGTGGTCGTCGAGTTCGCGGCCGGAGCTCTGCGCCGCATCGAGATCTGCCTCGAGTTCGGTGCGATGGCAGCGGTGAATTTCGGAATCGCAAAAGGAGAGGCGCACATTCTCGGTGGGATCCGCTATGAACTGGTCGACGGTGCGGCCAGGCTGACCGGATTCATCCGGGTCGGCGGCTCGCTTGAGGTCCTCGGCCTGGTGTCGGTGTCGGTGGAGCTGCTGGTCGAACTCGGATACGAGACGACCGGGAACCGGCTCGTGGGGCGCGCGACGCTGTGCATCGAGTTGGACCTCACCTTGTGGAGCGACACTCTTGAGCTTGACAGCGGAGAGTGGGTGATCAGCGGCGGCGACCCTGCACCCGAGCCGCCGCGACTGGCCGCCGGAACCGGCCGCGAAGCTTCCTCCTCCCAACTCGATGCGGTTCGGTCCCACCGGAGGGCGTTCGCGTGAACGAGTTCGTAGCGATCGCGATCCCGGGCGGCGAGACGCCCGCCGGTGTCCTGGTGCGACTGCTTCTCGTGCCGCGGATCATGGATGTCGTCGACGGTGATGTCCTTCACCAGCCCGGGCTGGCCGACTGGCCTCGGACGATGGCGGACACCGGCTTCAGCGTCGAGTTTGCGAAAGCCCCCATAGAACCCGGGCTGGCCTGCCCGGCGGTCGCCCGATCCACGGGAGACTCTGCCGCATGGTTGGCCGCGTTCGAGGGTGTCCCGGTGAGGCCGCCGCGACGGACCTCAGCTGCGTCGCGACTGGAGCTAACCGAGACGTCGGCGCTGTCCGAGGAGGTACGAGACGTGTACGTCGCAGCGGCGCGAAACGCGGGAATGCCGGACGCGGCGAGAACGAACACCGCGATTACCCGTCTCGTCGGCGCTCGGGGAGGCCGGCGCGGTGCCGGCGGGTCTCCTCCCGCACGGGACGTCGGCATCGAGCCGGACTTCCACCGACTGGTCGCTCTTTTTCGCCAACACCCGCGAGTGCTTCGTGCGCTGGGTCTTCTCCTCGACCTCGACTGCGCCCTTCTCGACCCGTCGGCGGTACCGCGTTCCGGCGTCGTATCGGTCCGGACCGCGTTGCCGCCCGGTGCGCCGATGATCCAGATGCCGATGACGCACTACGAACGTGTGGACGGCCGGTTCCTCCCGGCTCCCGGCCCCGGCTCTGACATTCGCCGGGGAATGGTCGCACTCGACAACGAGAAGTGGCGCATGGCCACCTTCGACGCGATTTCCGCTTCGAATCGTCTGATCGATGCCGTCGGCCACGACGGCGCAGCGGTGGATTCCCTTCCTGCGCTCACCTCTACGGGCTTGTCGCTGTTGCGGAGGAACAGGGCGGAGGTGCTCGAGCAGCGTCGATCCGCCTCCTTTTCCAATGCCGACCGGGCTCCGTCGACGCTCGAGTTCTGGGCCGACGACCTACTGTTGGGTGTGCGCGTCGACGTGCGATCCGGCGATGGTCCATGGATGCCGACCTGCCGCCGCGATGCGAGCTACCGCATCCGGGGTTCATGGGAGCTCGGTGCGCCGGAGGTCGAAGAGGGGCAGGTGACATCAGGCGCCGTGTCGCTCGGCGCGGGAGAGGGCGGTGAGGAGGTTCTCGTCGCCGATGAGACGGTGGTGAGGTGGGGCGGGTGGAGCCTCGTGTGCTCGCCCGTCCTCGCTGCCCGCGAACCCGACAGTGCCACGGGGCGGAGCCAGTGGCTGACGTGGGAGTTCGCGCCGCGAGATCTCCCGGTGCTGCGGTTCGGCAAGACGTATCGCATGCGGTTGAGGGCGGTCGACTTCGCGGGAGGAGGCCTCGAGCTGGACGAGCCGGAACTCTCTGAAGCCGACACACCGGCGGTCTTCTATGGACGCCACGATCCGGTACTGCCCCCCGAGATGCCGGCGCCTCCCGGGCTAATCGACGACACGGGTCACCTCATCCCCGATCCCACCCCCGTCATCGGGCCGAACGGGCAGGAGAACATCCTCGTCATCCGAAGCGATCCGGGGAACCCGTCCGGACCGCTGGATCCATTGGCATACGCGGCCGCCCAGCCGTACCCGCGCAACGACAGCCGACTGCTACTGCCCCCGTCGGCGGCGTACTCGCTCTGTGAGGTGGAGGGAGCTTTCGACGCGTTGGACGATGCGGCTGTCGCGGACTGTCTCGCGCGCGCGACGACGCCGCTCACCTATTCGCTGGATGGACGGTACAGCTGGCTCCCTGATCCCTCGGCCGAAGGGATCACTGTCGCCGGTCGAGCGGCACCCGGTGCGCCGGCCGTGCCGCGCGCGGTCACGGCGGCGTGGGCGGTTCCCGCGGGTCGATGGCCGGACTTCGCCGGCAAGACCATCCGGCTCAAACCGCGCGCAGAAGGCGATGCGGTCGTGAGCTGGGAGGATCCCACGACGCTCGAGGTCCGGCTCTCGGCCGGAGAACGCCTGGATACAGCGCTGTCGAGCAGCGTGGGGTCCATCGCGAAGTTCGCCATGAACCAGTGGCTGGAGCAGGAGGACATGCCCGCGGCACTCTCGCTCGAAGAGCTGCGCGCCCTCGTGCTCACGGGCCGCCACCCGCTGGTGAGCCCGCCAAGAGTACTCACCTGCGTGCATGCGGTGCAGCACCCGCTCACGCCCCCCGCGGGTGCGCTGGCAGCCGCCCGTGGGGTCGGCGACACGTCCGCCGTCATCGTTGCCAGTGACCGCGGCGATGAGCTCTGCAACCTCCATGCGGCGAGCACAGGTCAGATCCTGCTCGAGGCGCAATGGGATGAGGTGGACCCGTTCGGTGACGGAGTCGGGGTGCCGACGACCCACCAGGTCGGCGCGTGGGAGATGATGGCCGACGCCGCAGTATTGCCCGAGATGCGCCACGAGTTCGCCGACACGCGCCATCGCGCGGTCACCTATTCGCTCACTGCGGTCAGTCGCTTCCGTTCATTCTTCGACCCTCAGCTTCCACCGGATTCCTTCGCGCTCTCCTCCGACTACGGCGTCAACGTCCTCAGCAGCGCGCAGCCGCCTCCGCCGCAAGTGGTGCGCATCACTCCGGCATTCCAATGGGAGTCGGAGAGTGGTCCCGGGTGGCTTCGCCGGACGCGCCGGAGCAGCATCTTGCGCTGTACGATCGCGAAACCCTGGCACGTGAGCGGTGCTGGAGAGCAGCTGGCGATCGTGGCCGAGGGCACCGAGTTGCCAGAGCCCTTGCGGTCGCGAATCGCACGCGATCCGGTCTGGGTCACGCCCCGACCGTCACAGCTCACGGCGGATGCATTCTCGCGATACTCCACACGGCTTGCGGCGCCGATCCCGGGATCGCCCGCGACGGCGCAGATCCTCGGGTACAGTCCAGTCTCCGCGAAGGAGAAGGACTGCTGGATCGCCGATATCGGGTTGTCGGTGACCGGCTACCGCCCCATGGTGGACCTCGCATTCGTCACCTATCAGCCCTCAAGCCTTCCGGGCCTCGAGTTCTCGACGGTTGCTCGCGCCGATCCGGTCCAGACGCTTCCCGACCGCACGCTGACCTGCGAACGAACCGGTGACGCAGTGACCGTCACGGTTGTCGGAACCGGGCCTGTCGGTCCCAGATCGAACGCGATACGCGTCACGGTCGAGCGTCTCGATGACGCGTTGGCGCCATCGGAGTCGGCGGCGTCCGTCGCCGTCGGGAGCGCGAAGGGGTGGCGTTCGGTGCACGTCGTGGACGGAACGCTGGGGGAGAGCATCGCTGTCGACACCGGCGGGTCGGCCGCGGAAGCGGACCGCTGGCGTATCGTCGTCGACGAGTTCGAGTCATACGCGGCGGCGGCGCCTGCGCACGCGCTCGATGGGCGTGTCGTGTTCACCGAAGTCATCGCCCTCAGCGAGCTGGCATGAGGGTGAATCGAGGAGGAAGTCATGTACGCACGAAAGCCGCTCCGGCGGCGCCTCTCCGCCGCGTTCGCGGCACTCGCCAAGGATCTTGAACATCCAGGGAGCGAGGCTGACGCATGGTTCGCGCCGTTCGACGTCGAGTTCGACCGGACCCGGGCGCTCAACGCGGACTCGTTCCGTGACGCCGCTGACGTGGCTGAGGAGCTCCCGCTCACGATCGAGCCCGCCGAACTGTTCTTCGCGCGACTGATCGAGCACGCGGAGGATGCCGAGGCCGCCGCGACCGTGCGCACCCTGCAGCGCACGATGGATGCTGCGCTCGTCGGGGAGGTCCGCTACGTGACGGCTCAGGCCGACGACATTCCGGTCGGCCAGCGATACCTGGTAGGCCGGGTGGAAGGCGGCGGCCTGGCCGGCCTCGTCGCATCCATCGTCTGGACGTGACGCAGATACAGCCGGCTGAGGCACGCCTTTCTACCGGGCGCGCGGGTTGACGGGTTCACCGCCTCGGCCCTAGCCTGCGCTTGTGTGGCCCATCACAGGGCGTGAGGCGGAGCTCCGAAGCATCCAGCAAGCGATCGCGAGGCGCCGCAGCGTCGTGGTGCGCGGCGCAGCGGGAGCGGGGAAGACTCGGCTCGCTCACGAGTCCACTAGGTCCGGGCGTCCGCGCGGTGCACTCACCTGGCTCGCGCTGGCGACGCGCTCGTCGTGTGACATCCCGTACGGTGCGTTCTCGGCGGTGCTCGTGAATGAGTTCGCCTCGACCGGGCCGTCGCCGAGAGCGATCCTCGAGCGGATGGCAAGGTTCGGCTCTGAGCGTGGTCTCGCGGTCGTCATCGACGACGCGCATCACCTCGACCGGCATTCGGCCGCACTGGTCCTACAGGCTGCTGTGGCCCGTGTGGCGGGCATCGTCGTCACGGTTCGTGACGGCGAGTCGCCGCCTGACGCCGTCACGGCACTCTGGAAGGACGGTATCGCGGAGCGCGTCGAACTCGCCCCGATGGATCGTCCGACATCGAATCGCATGATCGAGGCGGCCCTCGGGGGACCGGTTGCGGACTCAGTCAGCCATAGGATCTTCGCCCTGGCCAGAGGGAACCCGCTGTATACGCGGCTGTTCGTGGAAGGGAGCCTGCACGAGGGGACGCTTCAGAGCGTCGAAGGCGTGTGGCGATTGCGTGACGGGGCCGGCGCCCCCGACGAACTGCTGCAGCTCGTGCGATCGCGCGTCCGGGTGGACGATCGCACGGTTGTCGAGGTGGTCGAGCACCTCGCCGTGTGCGAGCCGCTCGACCTCGACATCGTGCACGACCTCGTGGGCAGGGACGGGGTCGAGTCGGCGGAGCGCATGGGATTGGTGCGCGTCATGGAGCACGAGATCATGCCGGTCGTCATCTTCGCGCATCCGCTGTATGGCGAAGTCGTGCGTCGTGATGCGGCGCAGTCGGCACTGCGGCGCGTGCGAGCCAACCTGGTGGGCGCGCTCGCACGGCGTGGTGAGGCAGAGACGCTGCGGCGCGGCATTCTGCACCTCGGAGCGGACATGCCACGCGATCCTGATCTGCTGTGTCACGCAGCGCATCGGGCCAAGAACGCCTTCGATCTCGGTCTGACTCTGAGGCTCGCCGATGCGGCGATCGCCGGTGGGGGCGGGCGTGAGGCACGACTGCTTCGCGCTACGACGCTGTCCTTCCTCGGCCGGGACGCCGACTCCGAGCGCGAGTTCGCCGAACTGACCTTCGAGGGGCTCGACGATCTGACCCGTGCTGCCATCATGATCGCCCGGTCCGGAACGATGTTGTTCCCGGGTCAAGATCCCGGAGGAGCCCGACGCCTACTCGACCTGGCCGAGCCGGATGCGGGGGAGGGAGCGCCGGCGATCGCTGCGATGCGATTGCTGGTGGATGTCTTCAGCGCGCCCGTCATCCCGTCTGCGGAGGACATCCGTGCGATCGTCGATGTCGGCACAGGCTCCGCGGCCGGGGACTACATGGCGATGTGGGCATGGCTCGCTGCATGCGGACCACGTGGATTGGTGAACCCGCAGGATGCGCTTCTGGCACGCGCGTATGCGATGTCGGAGGCATCCGACCTCTCCAACACCCGGTTCGGCTTCGCCGACACCCATCTGCTCGGGCTTCGTCTGGCCGGGTACGGACCCGAGATCCTCGCGCTCTCGGAGCAGCGACAGGCGGAGGTGGAAGGTGTTCCCGATCCGACGGGCGCGCACGGTGTGTACCTGCGCGGTGCCGCGGCCTTCTACCGCGGGCGACTGGACATCGCGATCCGATCGCTGCGTGAAGCCCGAGCCGGCATGGAGCCGTTGCGTCGACTCGGATTGGTGACTCGGTGCATGCAGTCCCTGACCCAGGCTCTCGGGATGCGAGGCGAGGCTGGCGAGGCCGCTGAAGCGTTGGCCGAGACGAAAGCTCTGAGCCATCCATCGCTCGCGTGGTCGGTACCGGAGGAACTGCTCGCCGACGCGTGGACGAGGGCGGCGACCGGTGATCGACGAGCAGCGGTGGCCGCCGCCTCGAAGGCGGCGACGGCTGCGGGAGAGCGTGGAGCGACCGGGCACGAGGCGTTGGCACTCCAGGTTGCGGCACGCTTTGGTGACGTCGCCGCCGCCGAGCGGCTCGTCGAGGTGACAGGCTCGATATCCTCACCCGGACCACGTCGCTGGCGCATGTATGCGGTCGCCCTCACCCATGCAGATGCAGAGGGACTCGTGCGGGCGAGCCGTCAAGAAGAGCTCGAGGGCGATCTGGTAGCCGCTGCAGACATGGCGGCGCAGGCAGCCGAATGCTGGCGTCGCAATGGTGCCGCCGCGCGTGCTCAGCTCCATGCGGAGCGTGCGACCCGGCTGGCGGCGGCTGCGGGAGGCGCGCGCACCCCGGTGCTTGCCACAGCGCGCGTCGAGGTCGTGCTCTCGCCGCGAGAACGGGAGATCGCGGACCTGGTGACCCGGGGGCTCGCCAACCGAGCTATCGCAGAGCAGCTCGGTGTGTCGGCGCGCACGGTCGAAGGGCATGTGTACCGACTGATGGGCAAGCTCGGTGTTGAGCGGCGTACCGAGATTCGCGAGGTGTTCGAAAGCGGATAGCCGAGTAGTGCCGACCTTTGGATCGCGGTCGTCTTTCGGCGGTCACGGCACCTGGGGGTCGATGACCCTGTCCCAGAACTCGTCAGGTCCGACGAAAGGCGAGGCCCAAGCCGGGACGGGCTCCGGGTCGATGCCAGGAGCGTACTGCTCGACGTGGGCGCCTGCTGCGAACGTCGCGCTCTTCCAGATCGGCACGCTCGACAGAGGAGCCGAAAGGGCCGTCGGGGCAAGCGGGCCGAGGGCCCGCGTCCACAGCTGCGTGCGCAGCGCGGACACCGCACCGGGGACGATCAGGTCCCCGAAAGCGACGTCCGCCTCCGAGTCGTGCGAGTACCCGCGTCTGTTGGAGTTCGCGGATCCGACGACAGCGAGGTCGTCGTCGAAGATCCACAGCTTGGAATGTACGAACTGCGCCGACCAGACCACGGCGACCTTGTCCATGAACGGTGCCAGAGGCGTGAGCACGTCGCGGCGACGTCGGCCTGCTTGGTGCATCTCGCTGTTGATAGCGTTGTCGGGCGGGATGACGATCACTAGGCCGTCCAATGCGGGCATTCGGGCGGCGAGTTCGCGGCCGATCGACGCGTCGACCAGGTACTGGTCCTCGAGGTAGATGAAGTGCTCCGCCCGGGAGATCGCGTACGACAGGTACGTGCGCACCGCCTTGCTGCCTCGGGAGGCGAAGGGGTAGGGCGGTCCCGCCAGACCGGCGAAGGCTGCGGGGTCCCCGAAAGTCGCGAGCGTACGTCCCCGCTGGGCACCGCCCGTTCCCGGCGGAAGGAAAAACGGCAGGTCCGAGCCGGCTGGTTTGGCAGGATGTGAGTTCCAGCGGTCCATCAAGACCCGGTACGCGTCGGTCGCCAGGTCTCCGAGCAGTTCCAACTGCACGTCGTGCCACGGGAGGACGCCTGCGGGCTGGTCGTGGGGAGATCGCGTGCGATCGATGTCGATCCCCCCGACAAACGTGGTGAGCGAGGCATCGTGGGCGATGGCCCAGATCTTCTGGTGATGCGTGCCGGTCTGTGCCTGCGCGCCGAAGGCGAGGTCGGCGTGCAGCACCCACGCGTCGTGGATGGCGATGCCGGTGGGAAGAGAGCGGATGAACTGCACAGCCCACGTGTTGTCGCTGCCTCCGGCCAGATAGACGTCGCCGATGAGCGGCACCGAGATCGTTCCAGCGTGCGCGAACAGTGCCCGGATCGGGACGCCTTGCGCCGATGCGTCGCGCAGGCTGGTCTCGACCGAGGTGCCGGCTTCTAAGGAGGTGTCCTTGTTGAACGACCAGCCGGAGAGCACGATCAGGTCTTCGGGGCCTGTGCAGGCATCGATTGCGGCTTTCAGCGCACGCAGGGCCGACTCGCCGCTGGCGTGCGGGATGACGGTGCCATCGGCAGGATCCGTCGAGTATCCGTGGATCGGGACTCCGAGCCAGGTCTCCATCACCGCGCGGCGCGCGTTCAGGTCGATGGTCGCCTCGTAGTCCGCCTGTCGCTTATCGAGGCTGCGCACGGTCAGCGGGCCGACGTCGCGAAACGCCTGCGGCGGGGAGACCGAGAGCACCTCGATCTTGTACCGCACGACGGCCCGGGCCGTCTCGTCGCCGTACACGCCGTCTGCGCCGGACTTCGGTAGACAACCGCCGTCCCAGAGCAGGAGGGCGCGCTGGACCTTGACCACGGCGGCGTCTCGCGAGTGCCGCGTCTCCGAGATGCGGTCCGTGTCCGCATCGATTGCCCGCAGGAGCGGGTCGGCGGAGAATGTTCTCGAACTGAGCATGACTCACTCCTTGTGGTGTGTCCGGGGACTTCCGCCGAGGTCCGCGGTCGTTCGCTGTGACGATCCGTTGACACCCGACATCCGCACCACCGCCCTGGGTCGGTGCGGCCCACGCACGGCGCCGACGGCGACAGGCTAGGGGCTGGCGTCTGCGGGGACGTGAGTAGTCAACTACTTGGTTGGCGCCGAACTCCGAGGAATCGCGCACGCGTTTCGTGGTGGATCGGGGAGACCGTTGCCAGGTCGCAGGTGTTCTGTCACGCTGTGCTCGAAGATCGGGGGGACACAGTGAGCGCGTTCAGTATTGGTTCCGACACTGCGACCGTGGAGAATCGCGTGCGCTCAAGCACGGCGGACACGAAGGCTCCCGCGACGATCGTCAAGTGGATTCCCGGCGAGGCGATCACCTTCTATGCGGCGATCCTCGGTGTTGGCGCCGCGCAAGGTGCGCTGACCGGCGACGAGACACCCCAACAACTCCTGGAGCGAATCGATGCGGGCTCCTTCGCGTGGTTCGCCACGGGGGCGCTGATCGCCGCGGCACTCGTGGCACTGGGTGCCTTCACCACCACCCACGATGAGGGCAAGCGACCCTCGCTGCTCGGGCTGCTGGCACGGATCGGACTGACGTTGATCGCCTTCGCCCTCTGGACCAGCGCGCTGCCTGGTTCATGGACCTACAGCCTGATCTGGATCCGCGACATGGGTGCTGCGTATGCGCTCCTGCTGGTTCCCTTGGGCATCGTGTTCGCAGCAGTGGCGGAGTGGGTGACCCGGAGCATCAGGCTATGATCGTGTCGGGACGACAGTGACCCGCCGAAACCGCTGTTGCGTCGTTGGTCGAGAGCGATGCGTCGAGTTAGTTACGAATCCATCGGGTATCGCTCCGAGGTCGCGACCAGCGAGATCATGAGATGGTCAGGGGCGTCGGGATCCCGCTGTTCCGGACTCCGAGCAGGTGCACACGCCGCCCGACCTGGAACGCCACATCAGTCTCCACGGTGCGGACCAGGACCTCGCTGGACGGTGTCCAAGAGTTCCGCTGATTCAGCGAGGGTGCAGGGTTGGCGTGCCAGTAGTTGCATCGGTAGGAATTTTGCGACTGTAGTTGATGCCTGCTAACACCTCGTGTCGTGCGGCTTTGCGCATACCGGATTTGAGGAAGGGCTTGTTGGGTGGCACTATTGCGCCGCGCTTTGCTGGACTACCGCAATTCGAGAAGTGTCTCGCTTATGGACGCATGACGAAAGACGGATTCGACGGGGATGGGAATCTGGTCGTCGACGAACCCAACGACCCAGAAACCGTCGCATCCATCCAGCGAGCGCTGAGGGATCTGAAGTACGACGTCAAAGTGACGCGGGTCTACGATGACCAGACATATGCGGCAGTTGCTCAGTTCAAGGTTGACCAACAACTCGCGATCCCGCCAGGGGCTCGCACACCACGACGGGGTGACCGGGCGGGGGACCAACGGGCGTCTGAATACGATCTTTACGCCGCCGGCAGCCCCCGGTCGTCAGCCCGCCCGTGCCCACACCCGCCTTTCCGGGCCTTGAGCGTGGGAGGAGCTCATCAGCTCCCGTCCGCCCGTTGCTATGCAAGCGACTCTGCAAGGGCGATTCTTCTTCTTTGGTGGGTGCATCATTCACGCAATCGAGGATGCGCGAGGTCCAATCAACCTCGCCTTTTACCCCGCTCGTGTGGATGTCCTGCCGCGTTCCGGCGCTGGCACGATGACGCCGGAGCAGCTCTTAGAGACGATCCGCCGTGACTTCAACAGATTCGTCGACAACGGTCCGGACGGCCGCACGTTTAGTCCTTACGAGCCTTTGATTGACACGGGTGCGTGGCTGCCGCCCTTCTTGCCCATGGACTTTCCCGGGGCCGTGGTGTCAATCAAGATGTTCGCCGCCGCGCCGGGCCTACCACTTGGGGTCAATGTCGACAGCGGGTCTGTGGTCGCGTCTGACCATTGGCGGTTCTCCACGATCTGGACGCCCGGCGACGGTGGCCATCCCGTGAGCGGCAATCGTGAGTGGGGGTTCCGGCCTTCGGTGGCTGGGGCTTTCGTTCGAATCCTGTCAGCCCGACGTAAAAGCCCAGGTGAGAGCAGGTTTCTCGCCTGGGCTTCGTCATGTCCTCGTGTTCGAGGTTGTGGCAGTGGAAGACGTGCTTGCCGCGGTAGCCGTCGAAGCGGACAAGCAGTTCCGCTTCTGCCGCCGTTGTCGAGGTTCACGGTGTCTTTCCAACGCTGGTTGAGGCGGCCGGGGTCGTCGTTGCCGTCACGTCCGATGACCTGGAACGGGGCAAGGGTGGGTGTGAAAGGGATGCTCGACGTTCTGCGCCCGGATGGTCTACTTCTGAGTCGCTCCGAGCTGCGGCCGCGCAACGATGGTGTCGGGGCTGAACGGTTGTCCGTTGACGGTCCAGAGTGTCATCCCTTGTGCCTCGGCGCCGCCGAGTGAAGACAGCTCTCGCTCCACCGATCTTCAGCACCACGCGGCGGTACAGCTCGCCGCGGTCATACGCACTCATCGGTGGCCTTCTCCGACTTGCGTTCGCACTCCGGTTGTAGACCAGGACCGCGATCGCAGCCCCGAGAACGGCGAAGGCAGGCATGACAAAGCCCAGCACGATGCCGAGGCCGACCGGGATGGTCCCGTTGCTGAGGAAGGCGGTCGCCAGGAGGTCTTGAACGATGAGGGCGAGCAACACCCCGCCGATGACACCGAGCGCGCCGATTCCAACTTTTCGCATGTGCATTTCCTTTCATTGATCGCCTCTCCCACACGGACCTGGACCACGGAGGCAAGCGCGGACAGTTAGGGCCGGTCGGTTGGGGACTTCCGAGCACGACGGACGAGGTAGCAGTGGTCGATGACGACGCCCGCGACAGCGAGCGTGAGAGTGACCGCGCCGAGAAGAAGCGCCACGAGCAGCGGAGGATCGCTGGGCACAATGAAACGGCAAGGAGGCCAACGAGTAGCCCACCGATCAAGCCGAGTATCCCGACGCCGAGCTTGCGCATGGGAGTTGCCGTTCGTCGGGCGTTCCCCGCCGAGGCCGACCCGATCACGGGTGGTTGCTCCGGCGTGCCGAACGGTGCGGGCTCGGGCGGCCTCGGCCGCTGAACCCGAGCCTTCAGTTCTCGGCTGGCGGCATCGGTGCGTGCCTCGTCGGCTTCCGTGCGCGCTCATCGGAGTCGTGCGGGTCGGCAGACTTGGAGGCTGTGTTGGTCATGTTCTGCCCTACGGGCGCGGGGCTCAGCGAGACTCGACGGCATCGCGCGACCGGACGCCGCGCAGACGCTGGACCAGAAGGGCCAGTCCGCCGGCCGCCAGGCCCCACACCGCGTTGGTGAGCAGGACCGGGATGATCGCGATGGGCATGGCGAGCGGGCCCTGAAGCTCTCCGGTGAGGATCGGGGAGAGGATGCCGCTGAGGATGATGGAGAGAACCGCGTAGGTGAGCCCGGTGAACAGCAGGGTCAGCACGGGACGGGCGGTCTTACTCAGGCCGACGACTGCGATCCAGACGGCGGAGATGACGAGAGTGATGACGATTGGCACGGCGGGAGGGTCGCTGACATCGAGTTGATGCTCGACGATGTTGACCAGCGGCCTGACCAGCGCGAGCGCCCCGAGGCCAGCGATGAGAGGCCATTGAAGTGACTTGATGGTGTTCATGCCAGCAACGCTAGAAACGCGCTCTCGTCCTCACATCGGCCTCGGCTCTCGACCTGTGTCGCCTCCTGTCCCGTCTTCTATACGTCGAGAAGCGACACTGGGCATCGCCCGGAGGCTCATGACTGCGAGGCCGCTCTGCTCGTAACCTTTGGAGGTATGGCTGAACGATCTTCGGCGCCTGTGCGCGGGACGGTGGGCGATGATCGCCGCACCGGACACGTGGCACCGTGGGTCCTCGATGCGCTGCTGGGAACGGCGGTCGCTCTCGCGCTCGCCCTCATCATCGCCACAGGCTCGGGCGAGGCAAATCGCCCGATGCCATTGCCTACCTGTTCGCGGCCGGCATCGGTGCCCTGATGCTGCTGCGCCGGAGGATGCCGCGAACGGTGCTGGTGCTCACTGTGCTCGGAATGTTCGCCTACTACACCCTCGACTACCCGCCGATCGGCGTCGCCGTCCCGGTGCTGGCCGCCCTGTTCTCCGCAGCCGAAGCCGGGCTGATGCTGTGGTCGGTGGGGTCAGCGTTCGTCGTGTTCGCCGTCTCGATGTTCTATCGGGTCTACGACGGCGGCGAGGCGATCGGGTTTCTTCTCGGCTACGAGTCTGTCTCCAACATCGCGCTGTTCGCCGCGGCGATCGCACTCGGACATAGCGTTCGAGCCCGCCGCCTCCGGGCCACTCAGCAGGCCGAAATCGCCCGGCTTACCGAAGCACAGATCGCACGCGAAGCGGATTCGCGGATGCGGAGCGAGCGTGAACGCCTCTCCCGAGAACTGCACGACACACTCGGACACACCATGTCCGTTATCTCACTGCAAGCGGGCGTCGGAGCAGAAGCGGTCGGACACTACGACCGCACTGTCAGCGACGCCCTCGACCGCATCCGAACGGCCAGCACGCGGTCGCTGCAAGAACTCCGCTCGATGGTGCGCATTCTTCGCTCGACTTCCGATCGCAACGAGACGCGGAGCATTCTCTCCCTGTCGGCGGTGCAAGAGTTGGTGGACGCTGCCAAGGGTGCCGGGATCGAGGTCACGACCGACATCACCGCAACGCCTTCGGAGCTGTCTGCCCCGGTCGATGCCGCGGCGTACCGCGTCATCCAGGAGTCGATCACCAATGTCATCCGCCATGCTGACGCCACCCGCGCCCAAGTGCATGCCGGCATCCATGACGGTCAGCTTCACATCAGCGTCACCGACAACGGGCGTGGATCGGCGACGGGAATTGGTGCAAAGGGCGGGTATGGGATGGCCGGTATGAGTGAACGGGTTCGGCTGCTCGGCGGCTCATTGACGACTCGATCGTCTGCGGGCGCCGGGTTCGCCGTCGAGGCCACGATCCCCGCGAGGTTGCCATGATCCGTGTCGTGTTGGTCGATGACCAAGAACTTGTCCGAACAGGCTTGCGCACCCTCGCCGAACACGACGGCGACATCGAGGTCGTCGCCGAAGCCGACAACGGCAGGGCTGGCATCAGTGTGGTCCGAGAGCACAAGCCGGATGTCGTCCTCATGGACATCCGTATGCCGCGGATGGATGGGATCGCCGCGACCCAGGCGATCGTGGCCGATCACTCGCTTGCGAACGTGCGGGTTGTGGTGTTGACGACCTTCGATGAGGACGAGAACGTGCTGGCCGCGATCCGAGCAGGATCGGCCGGTTACCTTCTCAAAGACATCGCTCCCGGCGAGTTGCGAAGCGCCATCCGCGCCTTCGCTGCCGGCGACGCTCTGCTGTCCCCGGCGATCACACGAAAGGTGATGAGCACGCTGGCAGGAGGCGCGACCACTAGCACTCGCTCAGCACTGCTCGACTCGCTCACCGACCGCGAACGCGAAGTCCTCACCCGGATCGGCCTGGGCGAGTCGAACGACGAAATCGGAGCGAGCCTCCACATCAGCTCGGCGACCGCACGCACCTACGTCAGCCGCCTCCTATCCAAGCTCTCCGCCCGTGACCGAGCGCAACTGGTCATCCTCAGTTACGAATCAGGACTCATTACCCCCGGAGACACCGCTCCAGCCCTCCCCTCCGGAGCCGCAAGACGTTCCGGCGACTAGTTTGCGCACTTCGCGCCCCTCGTCATGCACGGACGGCCACTGGCACGATTGCCCCAGTGCGGCTCGCGCAAGACGGGCGGGAAGCCGCGTCAGCGCTCACGCCATCTTGGTCAACCGCCGAAAGGGAGGCGCTCGGCCATCGCCTCGGGCTGCATGCGCGCACCTAGACTGGCTCGCCGTGGACCTGGCCGAAATTGACGAGGCGCTGCGCGTAGCGCGGGCAGCTGAACGCATGGGATTCCTCAGCGCGGGTGCCTGGCCAGATCCCGCCGTCGCGCTCCTTCTCGAAGGAGTCGAAGAGCCCGAGGTTCTCGAACTGGCCGGGTTCAATCACTCGGCCAGCCCGTGGCAGATCGAACCGCTGACGGCGTCCCTGTACGAGAGGCATGCGACAGCTGTCCCGCAGGACGCGGAAGCTGCTGTCGCGATGCTTGCGCGGCTGTTGGCGGCGGACCTCCGGGCCCGTCCCAGCAGCGTCACCGGACCGATGATCCGGCTCCTGGCTCGGCTCGCGCCTCCAGACTTTGAGTCAGACCTGGCCACACAGTGCTTCGGCGCAGAAGAGTATCTGGACTGCGACTGCTCAGGTCAGGTGGATCCGGGATGGGAAGCCGAACTCGAGGGGTTGCCTGGCTTTGGAATCCCCGACTCCATCACCCAGGCACTGGCGGCCCCGCTCCGGTCGACGCTTCCGCTTGTGCAGCCTCCCCACAGCCACTGAGTGCCGGGGTTGGCGCTCGACCCGTCACGGTGGAGTAGCCTGACGATGGACTGTGACTTCAGAAGGAGGTGAGACCCATGAAACGACGGATTGATGTGGGTGCTCCCTCGTCGTCACGGTCGGGCGATTGACGTAGGGGTCGCCGGGAGCGCTGCGAACAACGAAGCACTCCTTGAAAGGCATGACCTATGCACACCTTGAAGTTCCTTGCCGAGGTATCTGCGAACGGTGTCGTCGAGCGCGACTTCATCGTCGACGGAGTCCCCGGCGTGATCTGGTCGCCCACCTCCGGCGCTGAGCGGGCGGCCGTTGTGCTGCTCGGCCACGGCGGCGGCCTGCACAAGAAGACGCCGGCGCAGGTGGCGCGGGCACACCAGTATGTGACTGGCTGCGGTTATCACGTCGTGGCCATCGATGCTCCAGGACACGGTGATCGTCCGCGCTCGCCGGCCGACGAGCGGGCCCGGGCCGAACTCCGCCAGGCGATGCTGGCCGGCGACACCGAGCAGGTTTCCGCCGTCAGCCTCCGCTATGGCGCCTCCCTTGCCGAACGCGCCGTCCCGGAGTGGCAGGCGACTCTGGATGCCCTGCAGGAATTGCCGGAGATCGGCCACGAGGCGCCGATCGGCTATGGCGGCGGCATCACGCTCGGAACCGGAATCGGAATCCCGTTGACGGCGGTCGAACCTCGGATCAGGGCCGCGATCTTCGGTGGTGGTTTCGCCGTGGACGACGCGCTGATCGAGGGCGCCCGGAAGATCTCCGTCCCGGTGCAGTTTCTGCTTCCGTGGGACGACGAGCACGTCGACCGCCAATCGTCGCTGGCGTTGTTCGATGCCTTCGCGTCCGAGGAGAAGACACTGCATGCCAATCCGGGCGATCACCGGACCATCCGTTGGTTCGGTCTCGACACCGAGTTCCTGCCGCGTCACCTGGGGCGACCGTCAGCTGACGCGTCGTCCCTCCTGGTGAACGCGGACGAACAGGGTCCCCGGGTCTGACCCCGGCAGCCGTCGAGATCGAGGCCGAGGACGACGGGGCCAGGTGATGTCGTCGCCGTCCTCAGCGTGAGGGAAGGCCGCCCGCACGTACCGCGGGGGCCTGGACGGCGGTGCGAAGATGACCGCATGACCGTCATCGAGCAGCCGGACTGGCGGACCGTGCGGCCAGTGTCGCGATGAGCGGGGGATTCCTGCTCCGCGCCGCCGAGCCCGATGACCTCGATGAGGTGGAAGCGCTCGGAGCCCTGAGCGCCGACGGCGGGGCGGTGGCATTCCGGATCCACACCCATGTCCGCGCGGAGGGGCCGGGGCTCACCCGCTCCGTCGGTGTCGTCGCGGTGGACGAGGTGGACGGCACCCTGGTCGGCTCCGCACGGATGACCCTCGGCAGGTGCTGGTACGAGGGAGCGGAACGGTCCTACGCCGTGCTGGGATCGCTCATCGTGCACCCGGAGCGGCGCCGCCGTGGCATCGGGGCGGCGCTCGGCCGGTGGCGCATCGAGCGGGCCGAGCAGCTGGTGGGGCGGATGTCGTTGTCCTCGCCGACATCCAGAAGGGCAACGCCGGCTCAATCGCGGCTGCGCGCCGCTGGGCGAGCGCCTTCGTTGGACCGTCATCCAGCGTGCCGGTCCCGATGCGCGCTCGCCGGGTGCGCCCGCCGCGCGGACTGGAGATCCGAGCGGCGTCCCCGGAGCAGCTGCCCGAGATCGCGGACCGGGTCACCGCGGCCACCGCCGACTGCAACTTCGCGCGCGTCTGGACGCCGAGCGCACTGCGGCAATGGCTGGAATGGGCCCCGACCGGCACACCCGTCCACCACTACCGTCTCGCGATGAGCCCGTCCGGTGCCGTCCTCGCGGGCCTGGCGTTGCGGCAAGAAGGGTTGCTGCGGAGCATGGAGGTGGTGCGGATGCCTCCTGCCATCCGCCTCGCGAACAGCGTGCTCCACGTCGTCCCCAGGGACGGCATTCTGCGCAACATCGGCGTCGAGCACGTCTGGTACCTCCCCGGCCAGGAACGGGCGGCTGCCGCGCTGTGGGAGGACACCCGGTGGAGCTTCCGGGATCGCGGCACCGGCCTGCTGCTCACGGTCGATCGGCGAAGCCCGCTCCGATCCGTCCTTGGCGTCCGCCCGTGGATGCCGGCCACCTCGATCATGACGGCTGTCCGGGCCGACCCGTCGCCGTCCCCGAAGCGGTTGATCGCTCCGCCGGAATGACCACTCGTTCACCAAGCGATAGCGTATCGACGTTATGTTATCGTCGCCGCATGAGTCCTCGCATGGCCGACCCGGCGATCCGCACTGCGCTGATCGAGGCCGCCGCCCGGCTGCTGGCCGAAGAAGGGCCGACGGCGTTGAGCACCCGACGTCTGGCGACCGAGGTGGGGACGTCGACGATGACCATCTACACCCACTTCGGCAGCATGAGCGAACTGCACGCGGCCGTCCGTAGGGAGGGTTTCGCGCGGCTGGCGGCAGCGATGGAGCAGTCGAGGGTTGCCGATGATCCCGTCGCGAAGCTGGCGGACGGGTGCGCGGCGTACCTGCGCGCCGCGGTCGGAGAGCCCGAGCTGTATTGGGCGATGTTCAACCACCGGCCGCCCACCGAGGACGACGCCGGCGGCGAGGTCTTCGCGAAGCTCCGGCAGGGCGTCGACGACTGCGTCGAGGCAGAGCGGTTCTCCGACCCCGGTCCGGACGGGAGCTTCCTGTGGGCGGGCGAGATCTGGGCGGCCCTGCATGGCCTGATCGTCCTCACCCTGTCGCGGACGGTGACCGACCAGACCGTGCGGTTCATGCTCGCCGACCTGCTGCTGCGGCTGTGTGTCGGATTCGGGGACGACTCCGCCGACGCTCGGCGGTCGATCGACTCCGCACACCTATCGTGACCACGCGATAGCCAAACCGCTTCACGCCAGAACGATCCAGCGCTCCCGGAAGACGATCTGGCCATTTCGCTGAGGCTGCGGCGCGGCCGTGACAAACTCTGGCCAAAGCTGGAGGAGCCGATGCCACCATTGCGGGACGCCCACCGCCTGCTGCTGGACACCGCGGTGGCCGGAGCGCGGGCCGGGACTCCGTCGGTGCTTCTGGTCGAGGGCGAGCCGGGCAGTGGCAAGACCACCCTCTTGGCGCATTGTCGGACGCGTGCGTCCGACTTCGTCGTGGTAGCTCTGGACGTGCTGGAGCCGGAGATCGCGGCCGCACCCTATTCGGTGATGCGCGACCTGGGCGTTGATCTGGGAGCAGCAGTCCCACCGGCTGCGCTGGCCGCTCAGGTCTTCGCCGAATGGGTGGACGAACACACCCACGCCGGCCCGCTGCTGCTGTGCCTGGACGACGTCCAGTGGGCCGATGAACAGTCGATCCAAGCGCTTCGCTTCGTGCTGCACCGGCTGGAGGGCACGGCGATCCTGGTCGCACTCGGCCACCGCTCCGGTGGCCCGGCGGGCGCGTTGATGCTGGACGAGTTGGCGCGCTCCCGCTCACGGCTGCACCGGATCAGCCTCGGCGGGCTGTCCATCGAGGAGACCTCCGACCTGGTGCGCGACCGGCGTCCCGAGATTCCGGACGGCACGATTCCGGAGCTGTGGCGCCACACCGGTGGCAATCCGCTCTACCTGACCTCGCTGCTGGAGGAACTCAGCGCGTCCGAACTGGAGGACCTGGCCGGCAGTTGGCCGGTGCCGCGGGCGTTCTCGTCGTCGGTGGAGCGCCGGCTGCAGCGACTCAGTCCCGCTGCACGGGCCATCGTCGAAGCCGTCGTCGTGCTGAGCCCGGGCTATTCCACACTGCCCGACATCGTTGCGGCCTCCGGATGTGCAGAGCCGCACCAGGCACTCCAGGAGCTGGTCGACGCCGACCTGGTGCAGGTCAGTCAGGCCGGGCTGCTGACGGCCCGGCCGACCCATGCGCTGACCCGTGCGGCCGTGCTGGAACTGATCGCGGTGCCGCGCCGGCGCGAACTGCACCGGAAGGCAGCGACCCTGAGCAGCGGCCAGGACGCCCTGGACCACCGGCTGGCGGCGCTCGCTTCCACCGACGACGATCTGGCTGCCGACCTGGCTGAGCGCGCCGCGGCACTGCACGCCGACAGCGCCTATCGCCAGGCCGCGCACTACTACCGTGCAGCGGCCGGCATCACAGCCTCCCCGGACGAGCGGCGACGCCGCCGGCTGGAGAGCTTGTGGGATGCGGCACTGGCCGGATCTCGCCGGGCCTTGGACGTGACGACGCCCGAGTCCGCGGCGGAAGCTGTGACGGTCGCGCTGACCCGATTCCGGGCCGGTGACATCGCGGCGGCACTGGAGTTGCTGGAGAGCGTCCCGGCGCCACAGTGGTCCGATTCCGATCCGGTGGTCCGTCAGCGGGTGGCCATCCTGCGGGCGTATCTGCGGATGCTGACCGGGCAGGCCACCGAACGCATCGAGGAACAGATCGCCCTCGCAGACGCCGCCGAGGCGTCCGACCCGGCGCTGCGCGGGATCGACTCGCCGACCCGCGGCTTCGTGGCCAGCCGGCGCTCGACCAGCGACGCCGAACTCGTCGACTTCTTCTCGTCGTTGCCGGACGTGCCCACCACCGTCCCCGAGGAACTGCTCGGCCTGCTGGGGTGGCGTGCGGTCTACCGGCTCTACTCCCTCCAGGTGCGCGAGGCGGCACGCGACTTCGAGACGCTGGTGAGCCGACTCGGGCGGTACCGCGACGTGTCGGCATTCCGCACCCAACTGGGCCTCGCCCAGTGGCTGGCGGGGGAGTGGCCGCTGGCCAGGGTCGCCGCCGGCCTGACCGCCGACGCGTCCGAACCGCTGCGGTGGGCGCCCGACTTCGGTCCCGCGCTGGTCGATGCCGGCCTGGGCCGGTTCGTCGACGCGGACCGGCACCTTGGCGTGGCGATCGCCATGTCGCGAAAGGCGCCCTGGCCGGAGGGCCGGCTGATGCTGTTGGTGGCGCGGGTGGTGCGCGTCCACAGCGCGGGTGAACTACCCCACGAAGTGGCTGATCTGGTGGCCGACTACCGCGATCTGGACGCACTCATCGAGCTCGTCACCAGGCCGTCGGACGGGCTGCTGCTTGTGCACGCGGGCCTGCTTGCGCTCTGGGCGGGCAAGCCGGAGGTGACCCGACGGTGCGTCGAGATCATGGCAGAGGCGAGTTCGCCGGCCCCGTCGGGTCCGGCCGTCCTGGCCTGGCTGCGCGGACTGCTGGCGAAGCGCGAGGGCGACACCGCGGCCGCCCGGGAGCTGCTTGCTCAGGCCGCTCACGACGACCGCAACGAACTGCTGCTGTATCGGGCGCATATGTGGGCCGACCTAGCCGCAGTCTCCGATCAGCAGTCGCTCGCCGAGGCGACGACGCGGGCGCTGGACGGCTACCAGCGACTTGGTGCTGCCCCCTATGTGGAGCGTCTGCGGGCAGTGGCGGCAGCGCCGTCGAGCGCGACCGGCGCTTCCGAGGGATTCCTGCCCGAGCTCACCGATCGCGAGCGGGACGTGCTGGCGCTGCTGGTCAAAGGCCTCAGCTACGCCCAGATCGCCGGTGAGCTGTTCGTCACCCGCAGCGCGGTCGGCTTCCACCTGTCCAACATCTACGCCAAATTCGATGTGCGTTCGCGGCACGACCTCACGGCGTATCTGCTGCGGCATCCTGGGGCGCTGGCTCGCTGAGACCCAGCCGGTCCTCCAGCCAGTCGAACACCCGCGCCTCGGTGAGCAGCCGGGCCAGCGGCTGGCAGTGCAGCTCGGCCCCCTGGGTCGCCGTGAAGTGCGCCACTTCGGCCCCGGACACCAGGTCGGCCAATGTCGCCGAATGCCCGGGCCAGAACTGCTCACCCTCGGGGTCGGTGATCAGCAGGGGAGTGTCGATGAGGGCGGCAACCTGCGGATCGAGGCGGTACTCCAGCACGGTGCGGTAGAGATCGAACCAGTCGGAGTGCCGATACGGCCGTGCCCGGTAGGTCAGCGTTCTGGCCAACCCCGGTAGGCGGACGGCAAGGGCCATCGCCCGGTTGAACGGCTTGCGCTCACCCTCCCGAAGCTGGCTGATCATGCCCTTGCTGAGGTGCTCCGTCCACGACGTCGAGACGTCCACGACCCCCGGATCGACCACGGCCGCGGCGAGCCGGTGCTCGAAGGCGAGCGCTCGCGGCAGCCAGTAGCCCGCCTGGCTGAGGCCGTAGCCCGCCAGTTGATCCGCGCGGACGTCCGGGCGAGCCAGCAGCGTGTCAACGACCGGGGTCAGCACCGCCTCCCAGTCCGGACGGAAGTAGCTCGACTGGTCGAACAGCATCGACTGCTGTCCGGGACCGTCGTAGACGAACGCGTTCCAGCCGCGCTCCAGAGCGCCGGCAGCGATGGTCGCCCACAGGTCGCTGATCGAGGCATCGCTGCCGTTGGTGATCACCAGCGTCGGACGCGGCTCTCCGGTGGCGTCCGGACGCAGCAGGTAGCCGGGCAGCATCGTCCCCTGATAAGGAATATCCAGCCGGACATGGGCTCCGGCGGAGCAGTCGATGAAGCCGTCCCAGCAGCGCCGGCCGGTGTGGAAGGCGGCGAGCAACGCCCCATCGTCCGCCTCGCCGGCCAAGCCGTCCAGCACACAGGACCAGTAGGTGGCGGCCCGCAGGAAGGCGTACCGGGCACTGACCCGATGGCCGTCGGTCAGGGCGCGTTCGGCTTGGTGCTGGGCGGATTCCGCGGTGAGTCGCCACTGCGTCGCCCAGTCGGACGCGTGCCGCACCCGGGCGATCGTCGCCAGCACCTCCCCGATCTCGCTGGCGCCGTGCACGGCGCGGCCCAGCACCCCTCGGGTGGCGTAGTCCAGATCGGCGTCGTGGAAGAAGCCGCTGTCGATCACGTCGTGTCCGGTCCTGCCCAGCCTCATCATGGCTCCCGTCCCTCGTCGCGGAATCCCGGAATGCGATCCGCATCTGTGTAGGAGTCGATTCCATCGGAAACCCGGGCTGTCCTTCCTGGCCGAAACGACCAGGTTTGCGCCGGAATCCGGGTGCGCCCTCAGTTCTGGAGATACCCGTCATTCCCGCCGGCCTGGGCGGTAGCGCAGCCGGGCGAACTGATCATTTCGTACAGGGCCGCCGACGCGAACCGGATCGAGGCTTGGTCCACAACCTTCAGCTATCGAGGAGGACTCGTGGACACCATGGCGGCCGTTCGACCACTGACTGCCCTTGCCGGGGCCGCACCCGCGGCATTGAAGGCGGTGCCACGCCCGGCAGCCAAGAAGCGCGGCCTGCCCGCCTTCACCTGGGGCTACAACGCGCGGGCCGGACTGGGTCTGGGGCACACCGCGCAGGTGCTGGCGCCGACGCGCACCCAGCTGCCGTCGGCCACGGTGGACGTTCAGGGTGGGCTGAACTTCACCGTCGCGCTGACCCGCGGCGGCAAGGTCTACGCGTGGGGCGGCAATCAGCATGGCCAACTCGGCGACGGAACGACCTCGCTGCGCTGGAGCCCGACCCGGGTGAAGCTGCCCAAGGGCACCAAGATCGCCGCCATCGCGGTCGGCGTCGACCACGTCGTGGCGACCACCAGATCGGGTCGCCTCTTCGCCTGGGGCCACAATCACCGTGGCCAGTTGGGTGACGGAACGGTCGTCGACCGGCACCAGCCGGTGCTTCTCCGAAAGCGGATCCCCGGGTGGGTGAGCGCCATCGCGGCGGGCAACGGCATCTCCGCGGCCGTCACCGGGGGCGGCGCGGTGTACCTGTGGGGTCGCAACACTTTCGGTCAGTTGGGACGCCGATCGAAGCACAACCCGGCAGTCGGGGCGTTGCCACAGACCCGCCCGGCACGGGCCGTCCTGCCCAAGGGCAGCGCCGCCGTCGCGGTCGCCGCGGGGAACCGGCACGTCACGGTCGCGCTGCGCGACGGCCGACTGGTCGTCTTCGGTCTGGACGCCGCGGGGCGTCCGAGCGGGGGCACGATCCGGCTCAAGTCGGCCTGGGGACGGCCGATGCGGCTCGCCGCCGGCGAGGACTTCA
The DNA here is from genome assembly GCF_047606365.1 of Micropruina sp. Taxonomy (GTDB): domain Bacteria; phylum Actinomycetota; class Actinomycetes; order Propionibacteriales; family Propionibacteriaceae; genus Micropruina. The sequence continues at coordinate 36,786 of NZ_JASGEN010000074.1, forward strand.
CGTTGGTGCTGACCAGTCGGCACCAACTGCTGTCCTTCGGTGCCAACGCGTCCGGCCAACTCGGGGTGGGGGATCACGTCAATCGGTTCGAGCCGGTCGCGGTCAAGCTCCCGGCGGGGCAGGGCCGGGTGCGTGACATCGTCGCGCACGCCCGTGGCGGTGCCGCGCTGACCACCAACGGCGCGGTGTTCACCTGGGGTGACGGCAACGTCGGCCAGCACGGCGCGGGGTTGGACGCCAAGGCGCTCGCCCTCCGACCCACCCCCGCCCGGGTCAAGGGCCTCACCGGCGTCCGGGTCACCGGCCTGCACGCCGGGCAGCACCACATCGTCGCCAGGGTCGAGTCCGGTCCTGCCGCTCCGAAGGGACCACGCCGATGAACACCTCACCCGCCGACGACCAGTCGGGTCTGCCCGGTCGGGCGTTCACCCGCCGCACCATGCTGCACGGGCTGGGCATCGCGGGACTCACCGCGGCCCTCGCGCCGCTGCTGTTCAACAACTCGGCGACCGCGGTCGCCGTC
>NZ_JASGEN010000075.1:0-16271 GCF_047606365.1 Micropruina sp.
ACCGGTTGACGCTCACCATGACCGAGGTGCCGCTACAGGTCGCGCCCGGCATCTGGCAGCGGCGCTGGACCTACAACGGACGTCCGATCGGTCCGACGCTGCACGGCCGGGTCGGCGACGTGTTCGACATCACCCTGGTCAACGACGGCTCGATGGGGCATTCGATCGACTTCCACGCCGGCTCGCTGGCGCCGGACCGTCCGATGCGCACCATCGAGCCCGGCGAACGGTTGACCTACCGATTCACCGCGACCAAGGCCGGCGTGTGGATGTACCACTGCTCGACGCATCCGATGAGCGCGCACATCGCCGCCGGAATGGCTGGCGCGGTGGTGATCGAACCCGAAGGACTGCCGAAGGTCGACCGCTCGTACGTGCTGGTGCAGTCCGAGGCGTACCTGACCGATCGGGCGACCACACCCGAGGCGGCGACCGAGGTGGACGCCGACGCGGTCGGTTCGCGCAACCCCGACTACGTCACCTTCAACGGCGTCGCCAACGGCTACGACCAGCACCGACTCGCTGCCCGGGTGGGGGAGCGGGTCCGGTTCTGGGTGCTGGACGTCGGGCCCAACCGGCCAAGCAGCTTCCACATCGTCGGCGCCCAGTTCGACACCGTGTTCAGCGAGGGCAGCTACCTGCTCAAACGCGGACGGGACGCGTTCGGCGACCGGGGTGGCGGATCGCAGGCGCTCGCCCTGCAGCCCGCCCAGGGCGGTTTCGTCGAAACCGTCTTCCCCGAAGCCGGCAACTACGCGCTGGTCAGCCACGTCATGTCGGACGCCGAACGCGGCGCCCACGGCTTCGTCCACGTCACCGGTGGCTGAGCATGTCTTCCCCGTCACCCCGTTGGTTGAGCTTGTCGAAACCAGCATGTCGCACCCACCACCGCTGGTTGAGCTTGTCGAAACCCATGAACCAGCCCAGAAACCACCACCACAAGGAGGAACGATGACCAACAACATCGAGATCAAGACCGCCGGCGGCTGCGGCTGCGGCGGCCATGACGCCGAGGCGCCGGTGCTCGACGTCCGGCCGATTCCGCACGCGATCCGGCACGCCACCGTGTTCGGCGCCTTCGACGCGATCGCCCCCGGCCAGGCGCTGGTGCTGATCGCCCCGCACAACCCGCTCCCGCTGCTCGGCCAGCTCGCCGAGCGTGCCCGGATCGACGTCCAGTACCTGGTCGAGGAGCCCGGGGAGTGGCACCTCCGGATCACCCGCAAGCCCGAGTCCGTCACCGTCTGACGCCTACTTCGCAGGCGCCAGCCCCCGACCCGACAAAGCCCTCCCTAACTAGTTCCGCCCTCCCGCATGCGGGAGGGCGGAACTAGTTAGGGAGGGCCCTAGTGCGGGTGGGCCAGGCCAGGGTGGTTAGGCCTGGGCGACCAGGCGGGCGCGGGCTCGGGCGGCACCGGCGACCAGTTCGGCCAGGGAGGCCTCGACCTCGGGCCAGCCGCGGGTCTTCAGTCCGCAGTCCGGGTTCACCCAGAGCCGCTCGGCGGGCAGCACCGCCAGGGACGCGTCGAGCAGGGTATCCACCTCGTCGGCGCTCGGCACCCGTGGCGAATGGATGTCCCACACGCCCGGGCCGACTTCGTTCGGGTAGCCGGCCTCGGCCAGTTCGGCCACCACCTCGCCGCCGGACCGGGACGCCTCCATCGAGATCACGTCGGCATCCAGGGCGATGATCGCGTCCATCACGTCACCGAACTCGGCGTAGCACATGTGGGTGTGGATCTGGGTGTCGTTGCGGACGCCGCTGACCGACAGCCGGAACGCCTCGGTCGCCCAATCCAGGTACGCCGCCCAGTCCCGGCGACGCAGCGGCAGGCCCTCGCGCAGCGCCGGCTCGTCGACCTGGACGATCGGCAGCCCGGCCGCTTCGAGATCGACCACCTCGTCGCGCAGCGCCAGCGCCACCTGCCGGGCGGTCGCCGACTCGGGCTGGTCGTCGCGGACGAACGACCACTGCAGGATCGTGATCGGACCGGTCAGCATGCCCTTCATCGGCCGGTCGGTCTGCGCCGCGGCGAACCGGGCCCAATCGGCGGTCATCGGCTCGGGACGGGCCACGTCGCCGAACAGCACCGGCGGCTTCACGCAGCGCGAGCCGTAGCTCTGCACCCAGCCGTGCGAGGTGGTGGTGAAGCCGTCCAACTTCAGCCCGAAATGCTCCACCATGTCGGTGCGCTCGAACTCGCCGTGCACCAGCACGTCGACGCCGAGCTCCTCCTGCTTGCGAATGCAGGCCACGGTGAACTCTTCCAAACCGGCCCGGTACGCCTCGGCGTCCACCTCGCCTCGACGGTGCGCGGCACGCAGCCGACGCACCTCGGCGGTCTGCGGGAACGACCCGATCGTGGTGCTCGGCAGCAGCGGCAGCCCCAGCCGGGCATGCTGGACGACGGCCCGCTGCGGGTAGGCGGCGGCACGGCGCGACCAGTCCGGGGTTATGGCGGCCAGCCGCTCCTGAACCGCCGGCTGCAGCACCCGCGGCGAGGTGCGGCGGGCGGCCAACACGGCAGTGCTCTCGGCCAGGCCGGCCAGCGCGTCCGCGTCGCCGTTCAGTGCGCCGGCGAGCAGCGCCACCTCGTCCAACCGCTGGGTGGCGAAGGCCAGCCAGGAGGCCAGTTCGGCGTCGTCACCGGTCTCTGAAGCCAGATCGACCGGCAGGTGCAGCAGCGAGCAGGACGGGGCCAGCTGGACGCGCTCCGACCCCGCCTCGCGGACGACCGGCAGCAGCCGCTCGTAGACCGCGGTCAGGTCGGTGCGCCACACGTTGCGGCCGTCCACCACACCCAGCGACAGGCCCAGCGAGGCCGGCGCGGCGGCGACCACGGCGTCCAGCTGATCCCGGTCGCGGACCAGGTCGACATGCAGCACGTCGACCGGCAGCCCGACGGCCAGCTCCAGGTTGTCGCCCAGGCCACCGAAATAGGTAGCCAGGGTCAACTTCGCGGCGGGGACGGCGTCCCGCAGCCGGGCGTAGGCGGCGCGGTAGCCATCGATCTCGGCCGGCGACAGGTCGAGCACCAGCGCGGGCTCGTCCAGCTGGATCTCGGTCGCGCCGGACGCCACCAGATCGGTCAGCCAGTCGGTGTAGGCCGGCAGGATCGCGTCCAGCAACTCGATGGTGTCGCCGCCGTCGGTGCGCTTGGCCAGCCGCAGGAAGGTGAGCGGACCGATCACCACCGGACGGGTCGCAATGCCGAGCGCGAGCGCCTCACGAACCTGCGCGGCGGTCGCCTTCGACGAGTAGCGAAACGCCTGGTCAGCGGCCAGTTCGGGGACCAGGTAGTGGTAGTTGGTGTCGAGCCATTTGGTCAGCTCCAGGGCCGGCACGCCGTTGCCGCCCCGGGCCATGGTGAAGTAGCTGCCGAGCGCGTCGGAGTCCGAACCGGCGAGGTCGAACGGCGCGCCGAAGCGCTCCGGGACGGCACCCAGGGTGACCGCGGTGTCCAGCACCTGGTCGTAGTAGGAGAAGTCGCCGCTGGGAATGTGCTCGATCCCCTTGGACCGTTGCAGTTGCCAGTGGGTGGCGCGCAGCCGGGCAGCCACGTCGGCGAGGCCGGCGGCGTCGAGTTCGCCGCGCCAGTGCTTCTCCAGCGCCCATTTGAGTTCGCGGTCGCGCCCGATGCGGGGGAATCCGAGGTTCGCGGTGGTGGTCATGCGTCGGCCCTCGTCAGGGCAGGGGTCGACGAATCGTGTGCGGGCATAGCCGTTTCCTTTCGAGGCCCCATCCATCGTGGGGCGTTGCGGACAAAGCGCCGCAGCCGGTCTCCTGGCTCGTGGATCGACCGCCGACTCCCGCCTTCCCGGATCACTCCAGTGGCATCGATGAGAGGTCGGCTCTCCACTCACAGTTGCGAGGACAGCCCCGGATTCGCACCGGGTTCCCGAACACTGCGACCGCTCGATCGAACCACGGCCAGCCCGGACGGCACAAGCGCGGCCAGGCGTCGTCCAGCATGCGGCGGAAGACACTCGTCATCCCGGCCGAAGCCGGGACATCGAGCCCTACAGCTCTTCCTCGACGACCACCTCGACCAGGCGGTCGCGGATCCGGCGGGCACGCAGCGGGTCGTGGCTGGTGATCACCGCCACCGTCACTCCGGACGTCTCGCCGGTGGCCGGCGTCCAGGCCGAACCGGCGTCGGCGTGGTCGGCGCGCACGCAGAAGGTGTGCCGCTGCTCGGCCTCGGCCGTCACCGCAGCGTTGACCTCGGCCGAATCGGTGGCCGCCAGCACGTACCAGGCGCCGTCCAGGTCGGACGCCGTGAACTCGCGGGCCTGCCAGACCAGGCCGCCCGAGTCGGCCAGCGAACGCAACGCGGCGTCCACCTCGGGTGAGATCAGCTCGACCCGGGCCCCCGCTGCCAGCAGTTTCGGGACGCGACGCCGGGCGACCTTGCCACCGCCGACCACGATGACACGGCGTCCGTGCAGCAACAGGCCCGCCAGATAGGTGGGTGAACCCGAGCCGACCTGACCGCTGGACGATTGATTCATCCGGTTCTCCTCGTCATCGGGACCCATGGCCGTCGCGCCAGGAACGGCAGCGGAGCGAGCGTGTACTGACGGTACTACGCGGTCAGCGGATGAGTCCGAGCAGGGCGTCCACCTCGAGATGCTGCTCGATCGCATCGGCCAGGCCGTCCAGCATGCGTTCGCGTCGCTCCCGAAAACCGAGTGCGCCCGGCGTCGGTGTCCACGACGATCCGGACGCCGCGGCGACCTCGCTCAGCCAGGCCCGCCGGAAGTCGTCGTTCTCGAAGGTCCCGTGCCAGATCGTGCCCCACACGCTGCCGTGCCGGATGCCGTCCAGGAACGGCTCGCCGCCGTCGGCCTGCACCACCCCGTGATGGATCTCGTAGGCCTCCACATCATGCCCGCGCCACGATCCCTGCGGACGGCCCAGCACCTTGTCAGCGCCGAACCGCACCCGTGCAGGTAGCAGTCCCAGCCCGGGTTCGGGCCCGCGCGCCGACTCCACCGGGTCGTCGATCATCGCCGCCAGCATCTGGTACCCGCCACAGATACCCAGCACCGGACGGCCCTGCCGGGCCCGCGTCGCCAGAGCGTTGGCAAGCCCGCGCTCCCGCAGCCAGGCCAGATCGGCCAGCGTGGAGCGGGTGCCGGGCAGCACCACCAGATCGGCCTCGAGGACGTCGGCGGCCGAGGCCGTCACGGTCACCCGGATGCCCGGCTCGGCGGCCAGGGCGTCCAGATCGGTGGCGTTGGAGACCCGCGGGAATCGGATCGCCGCGACCCGCAGCGTGCCGGACGCCCCGGCCAGCCGCGGCCAGCGGGCAAACGCGAGCGCGTCCTCGCTGTCCAACCACACCTCGGGCAGCCAGGGCAGCACCCCGTGACAGGGCAACCCGGTGCGCCGGGTCAGTTCGTCCAGACCGGGATCGAGCACCGACTGGTCACCACGGAATTTGTTGATCAGATACCCGGCGAGCAGCGACCGATCGGCGTCGTCGACGATCGCCCAGGTACCGAAGATCGCGGCCAGCACACCACCCCGGTCGATGTCCCCGCAGAGCACCACCGGCATATCGAAGCGCCTTGCCAAACCGAAGTTCACATAGTCGCCGGCGCGCAGGTTGATCTCCGCCGGGGAGCCCGCACCTTCGCACAGCACCACGTCGTAGCCGGCCGCCAACTCGGCATAGGCGGCGAAAGCAGCCTCAGCCAGCCGGGTGCGTCCGGTGGCGTACTCGCCGGCCTCCAGGGTTCCGGCGGGTTCACCGCGCAGCACGATGAACGACCGCCGATCGGTGCCGGGTTTGAGCAGCACCGGGTTCATCGCCGAGGTGGCCTCAACCCGGGCGGCCTGTGCCTGCAGGTACTGGGCGCGTCCGATCTCGGAGCCGTCCGGGCAGACCATCGAGTTGTTCGACATGTTCTGCGCCTTGAACGGTGCGACCGCGAGCCCACGCCGGTGCAGGCTGCGGCACAACCCGGTGGTGATCAGCGATTTCCCGGCGTCCGAACTGGTGCCGGCGATCAGCAGGCCGCTCACCCAACACCTCCTGATCCGGACGTCGACCCTGCCCGTCGGCCGGTCAGCGATCCCGCCAGACCCGGCCGCCCGGCAGGCACCGTTCGCCGCAGCTCGTCCACCGCTCGGAGGCTAACGGAACCGCCTCGCGAACCACCAGCGGAACGGTGCCCAGGCCCCATCGCTGGTTGAGCTTGCCGAAACCGCTGCCGCCGTTTGCATCCGACCCCGTCATTCCCGGCCCGCCAGCCCGCCATCCGTGGCCGGTCAACCGTCATCCCGGGCTTGCCCCGGGATCTCACCAGCACACACCCGGGACGGAGATCCCGGCGTTCGCCGGGATGACGGAGGGCGCGCTGGGCGGGGTCTCGACAAGCTCGACCGACGAGGGAACGCAATGACCGACGATCGAAGCAACCACCGCTGGTTGAGCCTGTCGAAACCCCTCCAATGCCCGGGAATCCAGGGTCTCGACAAGCTCGACCGACGGCAATCGGCGCGAGCACGCTCAGCTGGAGGCTGGCTCGAACCGTTCCCAGACCCGATGCCGGGCGAGTAGCTCCGACAGTCCGGACGCCACCGTCGCCGGGTCGCCGACGAGCACGCCCACACCGGCCGGGTCGATCCCGACGTCGTCCAGCACCGTGCTGGCCTCGGGAAGTGCAGCGATCGGCTTGGCATGCCGCCAGGCCTGTTCGAGCAGGGTCCGCACCCGGGGGTCGGTCGAGGCAGCCGAACCGTCGGCCTTGGCGTCCAGGCTGGGTCGAGCATCGGGTGCCGGCGGCGCGGGCCAACAGAGCAGAACGGCGTCCAGCTCGGCACTCACCGCGGCGGCGTAACTGTGATCCACCTGCTCTCCGGCGAGCGTTCCCGCGATGGGGGCGATCAGCAGCGGCCGTAGCCCGGCTGTATGCAACACGGCCAGAGCGTCCCGCAGGCCGGCGCCGTCGTCGCCTGCGATTACCCCCACCGTCCGGCCGGTCGTCGGCCATTCGCCGGCGATCATCGACAGCGCGGGGGAGACCGCATCGGAGTCGATCGAATCGGGAGCGTCCTCGGGCATCGGCAGGCCGAGCCCGGCGGCGACCGCTGCGGCCAACTGGGTGTCGATGAGTGCCAGTTGCTCCACCTGCCGGCGACGCACCTCGACGTCGTTGCAGTGGCCCAACTCGAAGGTGTAAGCGGCGATCACATGGTCGCGTTCGACCGGGGTCAACGACCGGAAGAACAATCCGGGCTGACTGTGATGATCGGCGAACGAGACCGGATTCGCCCGCACCCGCCGGCTGGCCGGCAGTTGTTGCGGCACGTCGATGACCGCATCCTCGGCGACGCGGAACGGGCAGCCGCCGTCCAAGGAATTCGGCAGATAGGGAGCGATACCGGTGTGCACATTCTGCTGATGCATACCGTCGCGCAGCAGATCATCGACCGGTGCATTCGGGCGATTGATCGGCAACTGGTTGAAATTCGGTCCGCCCAGCCGGGTCAGTTGGGTGTCGACATAACTGAACAGCCGGACCTGCAGCAGCGGATCGTTGGTGACGTCGATTCCGGGCACCAATTGGCCGACGTGGAACGCCACCTGTTCGGTTTCGGCGAAATAGTTGGTGGGATTCCCGGTTAGCGTGAGCGTGCCGATCACCTTCACCGGGCACAGTTCTTCGGGCACCAGTTTGGTCGGGTCGAGCAGATCAATGCCCTCGAACATCTCGTCCTCGCTGTCCGGCATCACCTGGACGCCCAGATCCCACGCCGGGAAGTTGCCGGTATCGATCGCGTCGGCCAGGTCGCGACGATGGAAGTCGGGATCGGCACCGGCCAGCAACTGGGCCTCCTCCCAGGTCATGCCGTGGACGCCGAGCAGCGGCTTCCAGTGGAACTTCACCAGGCTGGTGTTGCCGGAGTCGTCGACCATCCGGAAGGTGTGGACCCCGAACCCCTCCATCATTCGGTACGAACGCGGGATGCCCCGATCGGACATATTCCAGATCGTGTGATGCTGCGCCTCGGTGTGCAGCGAAACGAAATCCCAGAACGTGTCGTGGGCCGACTGGGCCTGCGGGATCTCCCGATCCGGGTGTGGCTTTCCGGCATGGATCACATCGGGGAACTTGATCCCGTCCTGAATGAAGAAGACCGGAATGTTGTTGCCGACCAGATCGTAATTCCCTTGCCGGGTGTAGAACTTCACCGCGAATCCCCGGGTGTCACGGGCGGTGTCGGCTGAACCGCGGGAACCCAGCACGGTGGAGAACCGGACGAAGACCGGCGTCTGCACATGACGGCGGAGGAAATCAGCACGGCAGATGCGCTCTGCCGCGCCATTGGCGATGAACACGCCGTGGGCGGCCGCACCGCGGGCATGCACCACCCGTTCCGGGATCCGCTCATGGTCGAAATGGGTGATCTTCTCGCGCAAGTGATGATCGGCGAGCAAGATCGGGCCGCGCGGGCCCGCCTTCAGCGAATGGTCGGTGTCGCCCAGCCGGGCGCCGGTCGAGGTGGTCAGCCGGCCGCCGTGCTGCCGTGGGGCGTTCCGGACGCCGCTCGCGGCGGCGTCCAGCGGGCTCGGGGCACCATTGGCGCGGTCATCTCCGTTGATGCGGCCGCCACCGTTGACGCGCTCACCAGACATGGCGGTGCCCGCTTGGTGAGCGATCGAGCAGGTGCTGACGCGGCGGAACACCGCGGTGCTGGTCGTTGAATGTCGTCATGCCCGAGGCGTACCCCGGCGGCGCGAGGCTGAACCGACCCGGCCGGGCGAATCTGCGCCAAAGGCCGGCAGTCAGTGCCCACGCGCACGCAGCAGCTGCTGCAGCGTGCGCGCGTTGTGGAAGGCGTTGCCGTCCGCATCGTTGTTGAAGTAGCCGAAGACGGTGTGGCCGGACGTCCGCCACTCGGCGATCCGGTCCGCCCACCAGGCCATCGCGGCGTCGTCATAGCGTCCGCCGTACAGGTGCTGATTGTCGGGACCATGGAATCGGACGTAGACGAAGCCGGCGGTGGCCCGCAGCGTGCACGGCAGCCCGGCTCCGCTCATCACCACATACGCCGCACCGTGCCGCTCCAGCAGCTCGAACACCGCCTCGGTATGCCAACTGTCATGACGGAACTCGACCGCGACGGGGATCCCCGCCGGCACGACCCGCAGGAAGTAGTCGAGCCGGGCATCGTCGCGCGGCATGCCGGGCGGCAGCTGCACCAGGAGGACGCCGAACCGGTCCTCGAGCAGGGCCAGCGACCGCTTGATCCTGGCCAGCCACTCCTCGGGCTCATGCAGCCGCTTGGCGTGGGTCAGTCCGCGCGGCGCCTTCACGGTGAACGCGAAACCTGCCGGCAGCCGACGGCGCCATGAGCGGAACGAGGTCTCCGCGGGCCAGCGGTAGTAGCTCGCGTTCAACTCGACCGTGTCGAAATGCTCGGCGTAGAACGCGAGTCGGCGGCTGGCCGCCAGCCCATCCGGATAGACCGGCCCCTGCCAGCTGTCGTACGTCCAGCCGGACGTCCCGATCCACGTACGCGCGGCGGACGCGGCCGCAGCAGACGGAAAGGGCACGCACCCAGTATTCGACCGCGTCCGATGGCTTCGGTACGCCCCCAAGGGTCGAGCCCTCCGTCAGCTCAGCAAAAGCCCTAGCGGTAGCGGGGCAGCGGACCGTAGAAAACCTGGTCGATCGGCTCGGAGTAACTGATCTGGGGGTGCCGGACCAACTGCCAACGGGCGAAGAACCGGCTAGTGGCCGGCAACCACAACGGTGCCGCCCCCAGCGCGACGAAACCGATCGAGATCGCCGCGATCGGGGTGAGCAACAGCGACAGCAGCGAGACACCGAGGGCGACCAACGCGCCGATCCGGGTCCACCGGTAGCCGGCGAACGCGTAGTAGCCGATCACCGACGCGGAACCGGCGACCAGCACGGCGAGCAGACAGCACGCGATGGCGAAGAACACCCGCATGCCGCTGGCCGGCTCGGACGGGAACTGTGCGGTGAGCCAGGTGGCCTCGTTGAACTTGTCGACCTTGTTCCACTCGTTCTCGCCCACCTGCTGCCACGGGGACGCCATCTCCCACATCGCCAACAGCAGGCCGACGATGACGACGATCGCCCCGCCGAACAGCAGAGCGGCCGACAGCCACACCGTCCAGGGACGCACCGGTTGCCCGGTGCGGGTGCTGAGCGGCGCCAGCCCGCTGGCCTGCGGCGGCGGGGGAGCGAGGGTGTCGATGTGTCCTGGCTGGCTCGGCGCCAGCTGCCCACCTGCGACCGGTCCGGAGGTGGCCTCGGACGGCGCACCACCGGATGGCGCGGATGCCGGCGCGACACCAGGGGCGGGTGCCACCTGGTTCGGTGCGAACGCCGGAGCAGTCCCGGCGCCGGGCATCTGCGGCGGGGTGGGATAGCTGTTGGGGAAGGGTGCGGGCGTGCCCGAGGGGCCCCGGTTGGGGTTCACCGGTTCTCCGGTGGGTGCTGGCCAGCTCATCGTCCTCCTGAGTCCGCGACCAGCCTACCGAGGCATCGAATCAGCAGTTCACCACTCTTCGACCAGGAGTTGTTGCATCGCCCGGCCGAGGCTCTCGATGATCACCCGGTCCTCGATGCTGGCCAGGGTCGGCACGGGCAGCACGTAGCGGCTCAGCGCCATGCCCAGCACCAGGCTGACCGCCAGTTGGCCCCGCAGCTTGAAGTCGCTGTGGCCCAGCCTCTCGGCGATCGCCCCGAACACCTCCTTGGACATGAACTCGCTGAGCGGGCGCTGGGTGACATCCTGTGCGACGGCCCAGCGCAGCATCGCGGTGAACCGCTCCCGGGCGCCGTCCGGTGCGTCGTAGGCGGCGAGGAACGCGGCGACGGCGGCGGGACCGATCCGGTCGCGGGGGCCGCTCAGCACATCGGCGACCAGACGTTCGGCGTCCAACGGCAGATCGAGCACGACCTCGGCGAATAGATCGGACTTGCTGGAGAAATAGTGGTGAATCAGCGCGGGGTCGACATCGGCCTCCCGGGCGATCGCCCGCAGCGACACTTTGTCGTAACCGATGCTCGAGAACAATGCGAGTGCGGCTCGGCAGATGACACCTCGGGTGTCTGCGCCGCCGGGTCGGCGTCCGCGTGGCTTGGCGGGGGTGTCAGCCATCGCTCCTCCTTGTCGTGCCCTGTTCGTGTCGTCGCAAACCGGTGGCCCGCCCGTCACGCTCGGCCCCCCGAGGCCCCACTCATCACTGGGCGGGGCTATCCGCTGAAAACACCCTAATGGGCGAGACGGCGGTTCAGGGTAGGAATGTGCGGGCCGAGTTGGACCGGCCAATGTATCCGAGAAGTGACGGTGTCAGGCCGAGGACGCCCGGGCCATTACGCTGAACCGGTGAATTTCGCTCCTCCTTCCACCGTTCTGTTCGACCTCGACGGCACCCTCGCCGACACCGTTCCGCTGATCGTGGCGACCTTCAAACGCACGGTTTCGGAGCTGCTGGGCTGGGAACCGACGTTCGACCAATGCAAGGAGTGGATCGGACGGTCACTGAACGAGACCTTCACCCGGCTCGCCCCCGGACGCGCCGACGAACTGACCGCCCACTACCTGGAATGGAACCTCGCCAACCACCACGCCTACGTGCGGCCGTTCGACGGTGTGGCTGAACTGATCGAGGCACTGCACGCCGCGGAGCGGCCGTTCGGGGTGGTCACCTCGAAGCGCCACGACTCGGCTCTGCTGAGCCTGGAATGCGTCGGCCTGACCGGACGCGTCCCGCTGCTCGCCACCGAAGAGGACACCACCGCGCACAAACCGTCACCCGAACCGCTGCTGCACGCCCTGCGCCGAGTGGACGCCGATCCCGCCGACGCCGTCTACGTCGGGGACGCCGTGGTCGACATGCAGGCCGCCCAAGCCGCCGGCATGCGCAGCGTCGGCGTGACCTGGGGTGCCGCCAGCATCGAGGAACTCACCGCGATCGAACCGACCGCCGTGGTGCATGACGTCGCCGAACTCCGGGCCCTGCTCGCCCTGTAGCGCCCCGAGCCCGCCCACCCCGGACCGATCCGGTAAAACCCTCCCTAACTATCTCTGCCCTCCCGTCGACGGGAGGGCAGAGATAGTTAGGGAGGGCCCTGGTGCCGGACACCACGTTGTGTCACGGACCAGGGCCGATGATCAGGCCGGCTGCATCGTCCCGGTCTCGAGGAAGCGCTGATGCCAGCTCAGCGACTGCCGCAGATCGTGCGGGGTGTGCATGCCGTTGCAGACCTTCTGGGCGTGCTCGAAGTACTCCCGCAGCATCGGCCGGTAGCTCGGATGCGCACAGTTCTCGATGATCAGCCGGGCCCGCTGCTTGGGGGACTTGCCCCGCAGGTCGGCCAGGCCCTGTTCGGTGATCAGCACCTGGACGTCGTGTTCGGTGTGGTCGTGGTGGCTGACCATCGGCACGATGCACGAGATCGCACCGCCCTTGGCGATCGACGGGGTGACGAACGCCGAGATGAAAGCGTTGCGGGTGAAGTCCGCCGAGCCGCCGATGCCGTTCTGCATGCGTGAGCCCATGATGTGGGTGGAATTCACGTTGCCGTAGATGTCGGCCTCGATCATGCCGTTGCAGGCGATGATGCCGAGTCGCCGAATCATCTCGGGATGGTTCGAAATCTCCTGCGGCCGCAGCACGATCTTGTCCCGATAACGCCGGGCTTCCGCATTCATCCGCTCGGCATATTCGGGCGACAGTGAGAATGCAGTGGCCGAGGCGACGACCATCTTGCCCGAATCGATCAGGTCGACCATGCCGTCCTGAATCACCTCGGTGTACGAGGTGAGGTAGTCGAACGGTCCTTCGAGCAACCCGGCCAGCACCGCGTTCGCCACATTGCCGACGCCCGATTGCAGCGGCAGCAGATCCTTGGGCAGGCGTCCGCGCTTCACCTCGTGGGTGAGGAACTCCAGGTAGAAGCCAGCCATCTTCTTCGAGTCGGCGTCGGCGGGTTTGAACGGCGTGTTGCGGTCGGCCGCGTCCGTTTCTATGACGGCCACCACCTTGTCGGGGTCGACGCGGTAGTTGCGCTGGCCGATCCGGTCGCCGGTGTGGGTGAGCATCACCGGCTGTCGCTCGGGTGGCAGCCGGGTGCCGTAGTAGATATCATGCATGCCCTCCAGGTCGGCGGACTGCCACGAGTTCACCTCGAGAATGATCTGCTCGGCCCGGTCGAGGAACGTCTTGTTGTTGCCGATCGACGATGACGGCACCAGCAGGCCGTCCTCTTTGATCGCGGTCACCTCGACGACGGCGGTGTGCAGCTTGCCCATGCTGCCGGCCCAGATCATCGGGGCCAGGTGCGACAGGTGGATGTCGGCGTACTCGGCCGTCCCCTCGTTGATCTTGCGGCGCATGATCGGGTCGGACTGGTACGGCGTCCGGAAACTGATGCCGTCGACCTCGGCGAGCAGGCCGTCGAGCTCGGGGGCGGTCGAGGCGCCGGTGAACAGGCCGATCTGGAAGTCCTTGCCGCGCTCATGCGCAGCTTTCATCTCGGACGCCAGCGCACCCGGCACCTCCTTCGGGTAGCCGGCACCGGTGAAGCCGCTCATGCCGACGTTCGTGCCGGGCTTGATCAGCTTGGCTGCCTCGGCAGCGGTGGTGAGCTTCTTGCGTAGCTTCTTGTTCAGGACGCGGGACATCGGGCCTCTCCAGACGTTTGCTACTACGCACGATAGTAGTTAGCTGCGTGCCCGGAGGCTGCTTTGGTGAAGAGGTCCAGCGCTCGAATGACGATGTCTCAGCGATTGATCAGAAGCCGCTATGACTAGGTGATTCAGTCGTACTGCGGCCCACTTTGCCGCGTCGTCGGGTCGACACGAGATCCCGGCGTTCGCCGGGATGGCGAGCTGGGGGTTCGTCATCCCGGGGTGGGTGCTCGTCATCCCGGACTTGATCCGGGATCTCCGTGGGCAGAGTTCTTCGGCGGGAGTCGGTCGTCCCGGGACAGCCGGCTCCGTCATCCCGGACTTGATCCGGGATCTCGCCACCAAAGCGAACGGCAGGTTCGGGCCTCTACGGTGGGGGGCATGACCACCGTGCCCCATGGTTCCTGGCCGTCCCCGATCTCGGCTGCCGACCTGGCGAGCGGCGGCGTCCGGCTCGGCGAACCGCGCTATGACGGCGCCGACCTCTACTGGACGCAGGGCCGTCCGGCCGAGGCGGGGCGGGTCGCGTTGCTGCGCGAGCGGGGCGGTGTGGTGACCGAGGTGGCGCCGGGGCTGAGCGTGCGGACCCGGGTGCACGAATACGGCGGTGGGGCCTGGGACGCCCGCAATGGCGTGGTGGTGATCAGTTCCGACCCGTCCGGGCAGTTGCTGCGGCTGGATGCCGACGGGTCGCACGCGCTGACCCTCGAGGGTTCGCGGCAGCGCTTCGCCGACCTGCGGGTGTGGCCCGAGTTGGGCATCGTGCTCGCCGTCCGCGAAGACCATTCCGGGCCCGGCGAGCCGGTGAACAGCCTTGTCGTGCTGCGGTTGGACGGATCGAACGAGGGCGGCGGAACCGTAATCGCCGAGGGCGCCGACTTCTACGCCTGCCCCGAGCTGAGCCGGGACGGACGCCTGGCCTGGATGGAGTGGCGACACCCCGACATGCCATGGGATGCCTGCCTGATCCGGACCGGACGGCTGGCAGTGTCGGCGTCCGGGGCAGTCCTGGACGACGTCCGCACCATCGCCGGCGGACCGGGGGAGTCCGCGGTCCACCCGCTGTGGCGCGGACCGGAGTTGCTGTTCTGCTCGGACCGCTCCGGCTTCTGGGAGCTGTACGCGAGCGACGGACACACCGCGTCGCCAGCGCCCACCGCGCCGCCGGCCCCCACGTCATCCCGGCGAACGCCGGGATCTCCTGCCGAGCCCCAGACGACAGCACCTACCGATCACCTCACCCAGCTCACCGAGGCGGGCGCCGACCTGGTCGAACCGTTCTGGGTGTTCGGACGCCGCCCCTTCGCACTGACCGGCGCCGGCGATGTGGTGCTGCGTCCCCGGATCGACGGCCGCAGCGCCCCGATGCTGCTGACCGGCCACGGCTACAGTGCCCTGGCGCCGGACGTGATCGACTGCGACAGCCTGGACGCCGCCGGTGACACCGTGGTGGCGCTGGTCCAGTTCCCCGACGCCCCGGACGCGATCATCGAACTCAGCCCCGACGGCGTCCGAACGGTCGACACGGCAGCCCCGCGCAGCCTCGACGCGGCCTGGGTGAGCGTCGCCGAGCCGGTCACCTGGCAGGGTCCCGCCGGTGAGGTGCACGGCTGGTTCTACCCGCCCACGAACCCGTCGGTCGAGATCGCGCCCGATCTCCCGCCGCTGATCGTGATCAGCCACGGCGGCCCGACCGCCTTCTCCACGGCCGGCTTCAGCCTGGCGGTGCAGTTCTGGACCACCCGCGGGTTCGCCGTCCTTGACGTGAACTACAGCGGCAGCAGCGGCTACGGCCGTGCCTATCGGGACCGGCTGCGCGCCGAGTGGGGCGTCCTGGACGTGGCCGACTGCGTCGCCGGCGCCCACGCTCTGGCCGAGCAGGGTCGGGTGGACGGGCACCGGCTCGCCATCCGTGGCGGCAGCGCCGGCGGGTACACCACCCTGCGGGCGCTGACCACGTCCGACGTCTTCGCCGCAGGCTGCAGCCGCTACGGCATCGGCGACCTCGCGGCGCTGGCGTCCGACACCCACAAGTTCGAGGCACGCTACCTCGATGGACTCGTCGGTCCCTGGCCCGAGGCTGCGGACGTGTACGCCGAGCGGTCGCCGATCAACCATGTCGACGCGCTGAACTGCCCGATGCTGATCCTGCAGGGCGCCGAGGACGCCGTCGTGCCGCCCAACCAGGCTGAAACGATGGCGTCCGCGATCGCTGCGAAGGGCCTGGACGTCGAGTTGATCGTCTTCGAGGGCGAGGGTCACGGCTTCCGTAGGGCGGAGACGATCCAGGCCGCGTTGGAGGCCGAGCTGGCGTTCTACGCCCGGACCTTCGGCATCACCCTGCCCGGCTGACAAGGGCCGTAGCCGCTAACCCGCGGCTTGCTCAGATTCGGCGATCTTCTCCGCAGCCCGGATCTCGGCGGTGTTGATCCGGCTCGCGGCGTAGCCGAGCAACGCCAACTGGGCCACCCCGGCGACCAGGAACACCGACCGCAGCGCCCAATCGCGCGGCAGGACGGCCTCACCCAGGTTGACCAGCAGGCCGCCCAGCACGGTGCCGATGGCGATCGTGCCCCAGCCGAAGAAC
>NZ_JASGEN010000076.1:0-6625 GCF_047606365.1 Micropruina sp.
CGCCGCGGGCGAGGCGTCCGGCACCTGGCGGGTCGATCCTCCCGGCGGCTCGCTGCTCGTCGATCTCGATCCGGCCGGTGCCCGGCTGACCGGTCCCGCGGTCATCGTCGCGCGTGGCACAGTGAACCTGTGACGCATCCGAGCTACGACGACGCCGACGATCCCGAGATCGGCGACTTCGACGGTGATCAACTCGACCTGGCCGAGCGGCTGTCGCTGCGCCGGGTCGCCGGCATGTCCACCCAGCTGGCCGACATCACCGAGGTCGAGTACCGCGATCTGCAGCTGGAACGGGTGGTGCTGGTCAGCGTCTGGGCGACCGGCACCGTCACCGACGCCGAGAACTCGGTGGCGGAACTGAAACTGCTCGCCGAAACCGCCGGCTCGGAGGTGTTGGAGGCACTCGTCCAGCGCCGCAGCCATCCCGACCCCGCGACTTTCATCGGACGCGGCAAGGTGGACGAACTGCGTGAGGTGGTGATCGCCACTGGCGCCGACACGGTGATCTGCGACGGCGAACTCGAGCCCGCCCAGCTGCGCAACCTGGAGGACCGGGTCGGGGTCAAGGTCATCGACCGCACCGCCCTGATCCTGGACATCTTCGCCCAGCACGCCAAGAGCGCCGAGGGCAAGGCCCAGGTCGAGCTGGCCCAGCTGCAGTACCTGCGGCAGCGGCTGCGCGGCTGGGGCGGCAACCTGTCCCGGCAGGCCGGTGGACGCGCCGCGGGTGGTGCCGGCATCGGTGGCCGCGGCCCCGGTGAGACCAAGATCGAAACCGATCGCCGCCGGATCCGGACCCGGATCTCGGTGCTCCGCAAGCGGCTGCGCGAGATGGACGAGGTGCGCGCCACCAAGCGGCAGGAGCGGCAGCGCAACGAGATCCCGTCGGTGGCCATCGTCGGCTACACCAACGCCGGCAAGTCGTCTCTGCTGAACCGGCTCACCGGTGCCGGCGTGCTGGTCGAGAACGCCCTGTTCGCCACCCTGGATCCCACCACCCGGCGGGCCGAGAGCACCGACGGCCGGGTCTTCACGCTGACCGACACCGTCGGCTTCGTCCGGCATCTGCCGCACGACCTGGTCGAGGCGTTCCGCTCCACCCTGGAGGAGTCGGTGCTGGCCGATCTGCTGCTGCACGTGGTGGACGGCTCCGACCCCGACCCGGAGGGCCAGATCAAGGCCGTGCGTACCGTGCTCGCTGAGATCGGCGCCGGGAACATCGCCGAGCAGCTGGTGATCAACAAGATCGATCGAGCGGACGCCACCACGCTGGCGGGTCTGCGCACCCGATACCCGGACGCCGTCTTCGTGTCGGCCCGCACCGGTGAGGGGATCGACGATCTCACCCGGCGGGTGGAGGAGCGGCTGCCGCGTCCGGCGGTCGAGGTCACCGCCCTGGTGCCCTACGCCCGCGGCGACCTGATCGACAAGATCCACACCAGCGGCGAGATCATGACCCTGGAACACACCGCCGACGGCACCGCGGTCACTGCCCGGGTGAACCGGGGACTGGCGGGAGAACTCGCCCCCTTCGCTCGCTGACCCGGATCGGTTTCGACCCCTGCTGGTCGAGCTTGTCGAGACCCTTTTCACCGACCGCCCGTCGTTCACCGAGCCTGTCGGTCGCGGGCGGTAAGTTGAACCAATGCCCGAGACCGACCTGACCGAAGCGATCCTCGGCGCAGCGGTCGAGGGCATCGCGGGCGCTCAGCGTCCGGGCCAGCACGAGATGGCGTCCGCGGTCGCCGAGACGCTGGCCGGGGGAGACCACCTCCTCGTCCAGGCCGGCACCGGCACGGGCAAGTCGCTCGGCTATCTGGCGCCGGCCCTGGCCCGCCTCGTCCAGTCGCCGAGCGAGCGAATCGTGATCGCCACCGCGACCCTCGCCCTGCAGTCGCAGCTGGCCCACAAGGACATTCCCGCCGCCCTGGAGGCCTGCAAGCGGGTCACCGGCAAACGGGTCAGCCACGCGGTGCTGAAGGGTCGCACCAACTACGCCTGCCTGTACCGGGTCCGCGACAGCCTCGGCTCCGAACAGGAGAGCCTGCTCGGCGGCAGCGAACTGGCCGAAGCGCTGACGGCGGTGGCGACCGACGCGAACTCCAAGGTCGGCGCCGAAGTGGTGGCGCTGCGGGAATGGGTGGAACAGCAGGCCGAATCCAAGGGCGCAGCCGACCGCGACGACGCCCCGACCCACACCGGGCCGGCCTGGGCACAGGTGTCGATCCCGGTCCGGGAATGCCTCGGCGCCCAGCGTTGCCCCTACGGCTCGGAGTGCTTCGTCGAACGCTCCCGCGACCAGGCCCGGACGTCGCAGCTGGTGGTCACCAACCACGCCCTGCTGGCGATCGACGCGATGCACGGCGGCACCGTCCTTCCCGAGCATGACGCGGTGATCGTCGACGAGGCGCACGAACTGGTCAGCCGGGTCACCGGCGCAGCCTCGCACGAACTCAGCCCGCAACTGATCGAACGGGTCGGACGCCGCTGCCTGCCCTGGCTCGACGACGATGTCGCCCTGGAGTTCCTGGACGCCGGCGAGGCGCTGCGGGCCGCCCTGGACGACGCGCCGCTGGCCCGCATCGAGGACGCCGAAGGCCCGCTCGCCGACACCCTGCAACTGGTCCGCAATGTGGCCCGCCGGGTGGTCTCGGGCATGTCCGGCGGCGACGACTCCGACAACGAGCGCAAACAGGCGGCCGCCGCGGCCAAGGAGGTTTTCGACATCGCCGAACAGATGGCGGCGCTGGCCACGCACGACGTGATCTGGGTGTCCGAGCGGGAGCGGTTCGGCAGGCAGCTGAACCAGGCTCCGCTGTCGGTGGCCGGCCTGATGCGTGAGGGCATCTTCGCCAAGCGGCCGGCGGTGCTCACTTCGGCCACCCTGTCGATCGGCGGCAACTTCGATGCGGTCGCCGCCTCGGTCGGCCTCACCGAGCCGTACTCCCGCGACCGCGACGAGGACGGAGATGACGACGGCGAACCGGAGCGGCCCCGCTGGCGAGGGCTCGATGTCGGTTCGCCCTTCGACTACCGGCGCCAAGGAATTCTCTATGTGGCGAAAACGCTGCCGCCCCCGACCCGGGAAGGGATCGCTCCGGCCACTCTCGCCGAGGTGGCCGAACTGGTTTGGGCGGCCGGCGGTCGCACGCTGGGGTTGTTCGCCTCACAGCGCGCCGCCGAGGCTGCCGCGACCTACTGCCGCCGTGAGCTGCCCGACCAGGAGATCCTCTGTCAGGGCGACGCCCAACTCGGTGAGCTCACCCGCACCTTCGTGGCGAACCCGCAGACCAGCCTGTTCGGCACGTTGTCGCTGTGGCAGGGCGTCGACGTCCCCGGGGACACCTGCGAGCTGGTGATCATCGACAAGATTCCGTTCCCGCGTCCCGACGAGCCGCTGATGCAGGCCCGGCAGCGCGCGGTGGCCGACCGCGGCGGCAACGGGTTCATGGCCGTGGCAGCCACCCATGCCGCCCTGCTGCTGGCCCAGGGCTCCGGACGGCTGATCCGCCGACTCAGCGACAAGGGTGTGGTGGCGGTGCTCGACCCGCGGCTGATCACCGCCCGGTACGGCAGCTACCTGCGGGCGTCCATGCCGGACTTCTGGATGACCACCGACCGGGAGACCGCGATCGGGGCACTGCGGCGACTTCAGGACACTCGGACGGCGAGCTGAGCCGGGTGCGTCCGACAATGACGTCCATGACTTCGATCGGACGCCGCGACCTGTTCTCCCTCGGCTCGGGAATCACGGTGGCGCTGCTCGCCGCCGGTTGTGGCGCGGGACCTGTCGACCCGACACCGTCACCGTCGACGTCGCCGACCGGACGCGAGCCGTACCTGACCATCGTGCAGGGGACGGTCGGCACCCTCGGCTCGGCCCGCGTCGGTTACGTCAACCGGCTGGAGGGCGTCGATCAGGTCTCCATCTGGCGCGATGGCAACGACGAGTCGGGTTTCGGGTCGACGGTGAGCCTGCGCGACGGTGACCGGGCATTCATCGGCGGTGAATGCTGGGCGATGAGCCGGCTGGCATCCGCCTACGGCCGGGCCAGGATCGGGTTCGACCCGGTGCTGACCAAGGTCAAGTCACCAGCCTCCGAGGCGGGCCTGATCTACCTTCCGGCGGGCCCGGAGGACACCGGGACATCGGCGAGGATCGGCACCGGGAACCGGATGGCGGTGGTGGAGCTGACCGCCCGCTCGGCGGTGATCCGGCATTGGCCGGGCCTGTCCAAACCGGGGGAGGCGGGCGTCCTGCTGCCGGTCAAGGCCGGATCGAAGATCAAGCTCGGCCGGGTCACCCTGACGGTCACCGGCTTCCAGCCGTCCCTGGACCGACTGCGCGGTTATGTGGTCGTTCGGACCGCCACGAGCTGAGTTCCCTCGTCGATCACCGGTGGTTGAGCTTGTCGAAACCCTCGCCAGGATCTCGACAAGCTCGATCGACGGTGGTTGAGCTTGTCGAACCTCATTAGGTACTTCTCAGGGCGTCGTCGGCAGGGTCATGATCTCGGCGCCGGTCTTGGTGATCGCGATGGTGTGCTCGCTGTGTGCGGTCCGGCAGCCGGTCGCGCTGCGCAGCGTCCAGCCGTCGGCATCGGTGACCAGTTCCGCCGTGTCCGTCATCACCCAGGGTTCCAGCGCCAGCAGCAGGCCGGGCCGCAGCCGATAGCCGCGGCCGGGCCGTCCGGTGTTCGACACATGCGGATCCTGGTGCATCGTCGAACCGATGCCGTGCCCGCCGAAGTCGGTGTTGATCGGATAGCCGGCCTCGGTGAGCACACTGCCGATGGCGTGGGAGATATCGCCGAGCCGAGCACCGGGGCCCGCCGCCGCGATCCCGGCATCGAGCGCACGCTGGGTGGCATCGATCAGCGCGACGCTCTCGGCCGGTCGCGCCTGCCCGACGATGAAACTGATCGCGGAGTCCGCGGCGACACCGCCCTTGACGACGGCGAGATCGAGGGTCAGCAGGTCGCCGTCGGCGAGCGTCCGGTCGTGCGGCAGGCCGTGCAGCACCGCATCGTTGACGGCGGTGCAGATGTAGTGGCCGAACGGTCCGCGTCCGAACGACGGTGCATAGTCGACGTAGCACGACTGCGCACCCGCGCCCAGGATCATCTCCTTGGCCCACCGGTCGATGTCGAGCAGGTTCGTGCCGACGGTGCAGCGGGACTTCAAAGCCTGCAGGGTGTTGGCCGCGATGGCTCCGGTTGCTCTGGCCTGGGTGAGCCGAGCCGGGCTCAAGATCTCGATCATGCAATGCCTCTTCTGGCTGGCGTCCAATAACTATCCCGGCCATGTTATACCGGTATTAGAATCACGGACATGGTTCGGTTGCCGCTGAGTCCCGCCGAGATCGAGCGCGGACGCCGCTTGGGTTCGCTGCTGCGCAAGGCGCGGGGAGATCGCTCCATGCTCGAGGTCGCGCTGGACGCCGCCGTCTCGCCCGAGACCCTCCGCAAGATCGAGTCCGGACGGGTGGCAACTCCGTCCTTCCCGACCATCGCCGCCATCGCCGATGTCCTCGGCCTCTCGCTGGATGCGATCTGGGCCCAGGTCGGACCGGCCGAGAGTGAGTCGGACGCGACCACTCGCCGATCCGGCCAGCGGCTCGCCTCTTAGGGACGCGCCGACCCGCTGGTCGAGGCTGCTCAGACCCGGCGCAGGACCGCGACCACCTTGCCCAGGATCGAGGCCTGATTGCCGTCGATGGGCGAGTAGGCCGGATTGTGCGGCAGCAGCCACACCTGCCCGTCGGTGCGCTTGAAGGTCTTCACCGTCGCCTCGTCTTCGAGCAACGCCGCCACGATGTCGCCGTTGTTGGCGGACGGCTGCTGCCGCACCACCACGAAGTCGCCGTCGCAGATCGCGGCCTCGATCATCGAATCGCCCTTGACCTCGAGCAGGAACAGCGTGCCCTCGCCGACCAGCTGCTTGGGCAGCGGGAACACATCTTCCACGCGCTCTTCGGCCAGGATCGGACCGCCGGCCGCGATCCGGCCGACCACGGGCACGTTCACCGCCTCGGGCAGGGCCTCGCCGATGTCCGTGACGTCGACGACATCATGCTCGGGTTCAACTGCCGGTTCGGTCTTCGACAGTGACTCCGGCAGCCGCACCTCCATCGCGCGGGGGCGGTTCGGGTCGCGACGCAAGTAGCCCTTCGCCTCGAGCGCGCGCAACTGGTGCGACACGCTGGACGGCGACGCCAGCCCGGCCGCCTCGCCGATCTCGCGGATCGTCGGCGGGTAGCCCCGGGTGCTCACCGCCAGGTGAATCAATTCCAGGATGCGCCGCTGCCGAGGGGTGAGGCCCTCGACGTCGGCAGGCCCGTCGGGAAGCTGAGTGATCTTGGCCATCTCGAGCTGCTGGGCCACCTCAGCGTTGCTGGGGCGCCCCACGCTCATTTTCGGTGGTTGCTTGGGTGGGCGGCCACGCCGCGGTGTCTTGTCGAACGGATTCCTGCCAGCCATGGGCACAGAGTAGGCCACGACGCGCGTCATTCATACGTTTGTTCGAGCGTGTCGCCGAAGTCGCCGGCACTCGTGCCCCATATCCGGGGGCGGCTCTGATCGGAGCTGGCGGCGCCCGTGGGCGGGGCTCGCGAGAGGTGCTCGCG
>NZ_JASGEN010000077.1:0-14850 GCF_047606365.1 Micropruina sp.
CCCGACACCAGTTTCGCCATCGTCGACTTCGCCTACACCAACGACAAGGGCAAGAACACCGCACCGAGCAACCTCAAGGGCTTGCTGTTCAACAGTGCCGAACCGGCGTTCATGGCCGGCTACGCCGCCGCCTCGCTGTCCACGACCGGCAAGGTCGGCACCTTCGGCGGCGCGCCCTACCCGTCGGTGACCTCGTTCATGGACGGCTACGCCCGCGGCGTCGCCTACTACAACAAGGCCAAGGGCGCCAACGTCGCGGTGCTCGGCTGGGACATCGACAAGAAGGACGGCACCTTCATCGGCGGCCAGGATCCGTTCGGCGACCTGCCCGGCGGCAAGAAGGTGGCGTCCAATCTGATGGCGCAGGGCGCGGACGTGCTGCTCCCGGTCGCCGGCCCGTCCGGTGAGGGCGCCCTGCAGGTGGCCAAGGCCAGCAACGGCAAGGTCGCCTCGCTGTGGGTGGACACCGACGGCTGCGTCAGCCAGGAGCAGTACTGCGCGGTCATCCCGACCTCGGTCGGCAAGGCGATGGACGTGGCCGTCTTCGAGGCGATCAAGGCCGCCAAGGACAACAACTTCAGCAACGAGGTCTACGTGGGCACGCTGGCCAACGGCGGCGCCTACCTGGCCCCGTTCCACGACTGGGATTCGAAGGTCTCCGCCGAGACCAAGGCCGAGCTCGACAAGATCAAGGCCGACATCATCGCGGGCACCATC
This sequence comes from Micropruina sp., assembly GCF_047606365.1. GTDB lineage: Bacteria > Actinomycetota > Actinomycetes > Propionibacteriales > Propionibacteriaceae > Micropruina. Next base: position 718 of record NZ_JASGEN010000077.1, read on the forward strand.
AAGACGACCGCCTGAGAGTTGCCGCAGGACCGACGGAAGGGGGCGCGTGCCGCGCCCCCTTCTGACGTTCCCAAGGGCACCGATCGGGAAGGAACGGTGTGAATGACCAGCTCCACGTCATCGCCGCCGGCGGAATCGGCCGGCCTGCAACTCAAGGGCATCACCAAGACGTTCGGCTCGTTCGTCGCCAACGACGCCATCGACCTCGACGTCCGGCCCGGTGAGATCCACTGCCTGCTCGGTGAGAACGGTGCCGGCAAGTCGACGCTGATGAACGTGCTGTACGGGCTCTACCAGCCCGACGGCGGCCAGATCGTCATCGACGGCACCCCGCGACAGTTCGCCGACCCGAAGCAGGCGATGGCCGCCGGGATCGGCATGGTGCACCAGCACTTCATGCTGGTCGAGGTGTTCAGCGTCGCCGAGAACCTCATCCTGGGTCGCGAACCCGGCCTGGTGGTGGACATGAAGACCGCGCGGGCGACCGTCCGGGAGCTGTCCGCCCGCTACGGCCTGCCGGTCGATCCGGACGCCGTCATCGAGGACCTGCCGGTGGGCGTCCAGCAGCGGGTGGAGATCCTTAAGGCACTGGCCAACGACGCGAAGTACTTGATCTTCGACGAGCCCACCGCGGTGCTCACCCCGCAGGAGATCGACGAACTGATGGTCGTCATGCAGAACCTGCGTGACGAGGGACGCGGCATCGTCTTCATCACCCACAAGCTGCGCGAGGTGCGGGCCATCGCCGACCGGATCACCGTGCTGCGCCGCGGCCGGGTGGTCGGCCAGGCCGAGCCCGGGACGTCCGAGCAGGAGCTGGCCCGGTTGATGGTCGGCCGGGCCGTCGACCTCAGCGTCGCCAAGGAGCATGCCGCGCCCGGTGCTGTCCGGCTCGAGGTGAGCGGGCTGACCGTCGCCAACGCAGCCGGTGCCGTGGTGGTGGACGGCATCGACTTCGAGGTGTCCGGCGGCGAGATCCTGTGCATCGCCGGCGTCCAGGGCAACGGCCAGTCCGAACTGGCCGACGCGCTGCTGGGCAACACCGCGGTGCTGTCCGGCCGGATCGAGCTGGACGGGGTCGACATCAGCCACGCCACGCCACGGCAGACGATCGTCGCGGGCATGGGCTTCGTCCCCGAGGACCGGCAGCACGACGGCTTCATCGGCAGCTTCACCATCGCCGAGAACCTGGTGCTGAACCGCTACGACCGGCCGCCGTTCGCGTCCGGGCTGTCGCTGGACCTGGGCGCCATCGACCGCAACGCGGTGGCGCTGCGGGACGAGTTCGACATCCGCACGCCCGACGTGCGGAACCTGGGCTCGTCGCTGTCCGGCGGCAACGCGCAGAAGGCGGTGCTGGCCCGCGAGCTGAGCCGGGACCTGTCGGTGCTGGTGGCCTCCCAGCCGACCCGCGGGGTGGACGTCGGCGCCATCGAATTCCTGCACAAGCGGATCGTCGCCGAACGCGACCGCGGCACCGCCGTGCTGCTGGTGTCCACCGAACTGGAGGAAGTCGAGGCGCTGGCTGACCGGGTGCTGGTGATGTACCGCGGCACCGTGGTGGGCATCGTCGCCCCGGACACCCCGCGCGACGTGCTCGGCATGATGATGGCCGGCGTCCCCTACGACGAGGCGGTTGCCCTGGTCCGGGACGCCGAGCAGGGGGAGGGCGAATGATGGCCGAGACACTGCGCACGTCACGGGTGCGGGAATGGGCCCGGTCCCGCTGGCGCGACTGGGTGATCACCCTCGCCGCGTTCGTACTGGCCCTGATCGTCGGAGCGATCCTGATGATCGCCGCCGACCCGGCCGTGTCGAGCAACTTCGCCTACCTGTTCACCGCACCCGGGCTGGCGTTGGGCGCGGCCTGGACCAAGGTCTCCACCGCCTACGCGGCGCTGCTGAACGGCGCGATCGGCTCACCGGAGGCGCTCGCCGCCACCACCGCGGCCGCCGCTCCGCTGATCTGCGCCGGCCTGGCGGTCGGGTTGGCGTTCCGGGCCGGACTGTTCAACATCGGCGCCCAGGGGCAGGCGATCGTGGCGTCGATGGCTGCCGCCTACGTCGGTTTCGCCTGGTCGCTGCCACCGGTGGTGCACCTGGTGGTGGCGGTGGCCGCCGGTCTCATCGTGGGCGGTGTCTGGGGCGGCCTGGTCGGCTGGCTGAAGGCCCGCACCGGCGCGCACGAGGTGATCGTGACGATCATGATGAACTACCTCGCCGCCGGGCTGCTGGCCTGGGCGTTGACCACCACGGCCTTCCAGCGTCCGGGTCGTGCGGATCCGATTTCACCCGAGGTGCCGGATTCCGCCGCCTTCCCGCAGCTGTGGGGGCAGCTCCATCTGGGCTTCTTCGTGGCGCTGGCGGCTGCCGTCGCCGTCGGCTGGCTGCTGGAGCGCTCCACCGTCGGCTTCGCCATCCGGGCGGTCGGCGCCAACCCGTCCGCCGCCGGGACCGCGGGCATGAACGTGGGCGCCACCACGATCGTCACGATGACCATCGCCGGTGCGCTGGCCGGGCTGGCCGGCGTCCAGGCGGCGCTCGGACCGTCGGTGAACGGGGTGCCGGTGCCGCTCACCGAGGGACTGGTCGGCACGGTCGGCTTCGACGCCATCACGGTGGCGTTGCTGGGCCGCTCCCGGCCGCTCGGCATCGTGCTGGCCGGGCTGCTGTTCGGCGGGCTGAGCGCCGGTGGGTTGGCGATGCAGAGCGTGGCGCAGACGCCGCTCACCCTGACCCTGGTGTTGCAGGCGCTGGTGGTGCTGTTCGTCGCGGCACCGCAGCTGGTCGCCACGCTGGTGCCGTTCCTGAAGGCCCGCAAGACCCGCGTCTCGCTGACGGGGGTGGACGCATGAGCACCGAATCGCGTGCACCGAGCCTGACCGATGCCCCCGAGCAACTCGACTTCGAGGTGATCGAGTCCCGCGACGCCCGCCGCGCCCGGATCTCCACCGGTGCGCTGATCGGCATCGTCGGGGTGATGCTGGGGGTGCTGTTCTTCGGCACCGAGGGCAGCGCAAGCTTCGCGCTGTCGGACGCCTTCGCCGACGTCCAGCTGCCCACGATCGTCATTCCCGGTGCGCCGGTCGTCGCGGTCGCCGCGGTGGCCTGCCTGCTGGTGGCTGCCGGCTTCCTGTCCGGACGGCTGCGTGGCCGGCAACGCACCCTGGCCGGGGTGATCGCCGGGCTCGCGGTGGTGATCGGCTTCCTGACCTGGGCGGCGGCCGGCAAGGACCTGCCCTTCCCGGTGGCCAACCAGCTGGCCGGCACCGTGTTCACCGCCACCCCGCTGATCCTGGGCGCGCTGTGTGGTTCGCTGGGGGAGCGGGCCGGCGTGGTGAACGTGGCGATCGAGGGCCAGTTCCTGACCGCAGCATTCGCCGCTGCCCTGGTCGGGTCGGTCACCAAGTCCATCCCGGCGGCGCTGTTCGCGGCGGTGCTGGCGGGCGTCATGATGGCCGCCGTGCTGGCCCTGTTCGCGATCAAATACCTGGTCGACCAGGTGGTGCTGGGCGTGGTGATCAACCTGCTCGCCTCGGGCATCACCGGCTTCCTGTTCGACCAGCTGGTGCAGCCCAACTCGCGGGCGCTGAACAACGCCCCGACGATGGACACCATTCCGATCCCGCTGCTCAGCGACATCCCGCTGCTCGGGCCGGTGCTGTTCGACCAGACCATCCTGGTCTACCTGGCGGTGATCTCGGTGGTCGTGGTGTGGTTCCTGCTCTACCGCACCCGCTGGGGCCTGCGGGTGCGGGCGGTCGGCGAGCACCCGGAAGCGGCCGATGCGGTCGGCATCTCGGTGAAACGCGTCCGCTGGCAGGCGGTGCTGGTCGCCGGTGTCTTCTCCGGGCTGGGCGGGGCCTTCTTCACTGTCGGCTCGATCGGCTCGTTCAGCAAGGACCTGACCGCCGGCAACGGCTTCATCGCGTTGGCCGCGGTGATCATGGGCCGCTGGCATCCGGTGCTGGCCGCCACCATGGCGCTGTTCTTCGGTTTCGTGGTGCAGATGGCGTCCCAGTTGCAGACCCTGAACACACCGGTGCCCAGCCAGTTCCTGCTGATGCTGCCCTACCTGGCCACGATCATCGCCGTCGCCGGCCTGATCGGACGCACCCGCGCCCCCGCCGCCGACGGCGTCCCGTATGCGAAGTGAGATCCGCTACTACCGACACACTCGAGGTGACCATGGCTGAGATCGATTGGGACGCCCTGCGGACCCGGGCGCGCGAACTGTGTGACCGGGCCTACGCGCCGTATTCGCGGTTCCCGGTGGGGGCGGCGGCGCTGGTCGACGACGGACGGCTGGTGGCCGGCTGCAACGTCGAGAACGCCTCCTACGGCCTCACCCTGTGCGCCGAGTGCGGCCTGGTCTCGGAGCTGGCAGCCACCGGCGGCGGACGCCTGCTCGCCTTCGCCTGCGTCAACGGGCTGGGCGAGCCGCTGATGCCGTGCGGCCGCTGTCGCCAACTGCTCTACGAGTTCGGCGGGGCGGAGTTGCTGCTGGACACCCCGGAAGGCGTCCGGACGATGGCGCAGGTGCTGCCGCAGGCGTTCGGCCCGGACGACATCCTGCACGTGACCGACCACGCCTAGGAGTCGCTGGTCATTGACGACATCCCGGGCTCCGACCCGGGATCTCAGACGGGCGAGATCCCGGATCGGGTCCGGGATGACGATGGATGGCTTTGATCAGCGCTCTTCCGAGAGTGCTGGTCGGCAGACTCAGGCGATCAGGATGCGCACCGGATCAGCCACGTCGTGCTGGCCGTCGAGCGCCGTCCAGGCGGTGTGCAGCACATCCACGGCCGTCCGCAGGTCGGCCTCCGGCCGGGTGTAGGGCAGCCGGACGAACGACGCCAGCCCGCCCTCGGGCGCGAACACCGAGCCGGGGGTGATCACCAGGCCGCGGCGCTCGCACTCGACCGCCAGTGCCGCGGCCACCGGACGGGGCAGCTCGCACCACAGCGACAACCCGCCGGCCGGAATGCGGAAGCGCCATTCGGGCAGCCGCTCGGCCAGTGCTGATGCCAGGGCATCCCGCTGGGCGCGCAGTCGTGCGCGCTGCTGGTGCGCGTCGCCGTCCGGACCGGTGAGCAGCTCGGTCAGCACCAACTGCTCCAGGATCGGGGCGCCCAGATCGAGTCCGAGCCGGGCCCGGGTGAATAGCTGCTGGCGGCCGTCCGGCACTCGCAGCCAGCCGACCCGCAGTCCGCCCCAGAACGCCTTGGACGAGCCTCCGATCGTGATCGCGGACGAACTGTGTGCCGCCATCGGTGCCGGGACCGGCAGCTGTTCCAGATGCAGGTCGGCGTGGCTCTCATCGACGATCGCCACCGTCCGGCTGCGAGCCAGGGCGGCGCCGAGCCGATCGCGTTGGGCGTCGTCCATCAGCAGCCCGGTCGGATTCTGATAGTCCGGGATCAGATAGGCCGCGCGAGGTGCCGCCTGGCGCAGCGACGCTTCCATGGCGTCCAGGTCCCAACCGTCCGGATCGACCGGGACGGCCACCACCCGGGCCCCGGCCCGGCGCAGCGAGGTCACCGCGTTCGGATACACCGGCGACTCGACCAGCACCCGATCGCCGGGACCGAGCAGCGCCTGCGCGGCTGCGGCGATGGCGGCGATCGCCCCCGAGGTCACCAGCACCTGATCGGAGGAGGTGGGCAGCCCGCGCCGCCGGTAGCGATCCGCGATCGCCTCACGCAACTCGGGCAGACCCAGCGGGAAATAGCCATGGCCGGTGAGATAGGCCGGCAGGGCCGCTGCCGCGGCCGCATAGGCGCTGGCCAGGCCGGGAACCGCCGCCGGCGCCGCGCAGCTCAGGTCCATCGTCGAGGCCCGGTCGGGCTGGGGGAGCAGGGCGCGATCATGGCCGCGGGCCGGGCCGCCGGGCACCCGCGTCCAGGTGCCGGAGCCCTGCCGGGCGGCCGCGTAGCCGGCCTCGCGCAACATGCCGTAGGCCCTGGTCACCGTCGTCCGGGAGAGGCCCAGCGCGGTGGCCAGGTCACGCTCGCTGGGTAGCCGCTGGTCTAGCGGCAGCAGGCCGTCGGCGATCACCGACGCCAGTCGCGTCGCCAGCCCGCTGAAGGCGGGGGAGGGGACGTCGCCGACCAGATTGGCCACCCGTCCGGTGGGAATGGAGCCACTCACCGGGCCACCGTGTCACGATTGGCTCTTTCAAACAAGGCCATTGCCTCGCCAAGATGGCTTCATGAGCACGAGCCGTCCGATCGAGATCTCCAATCTGGGTCCGCTGGGACAGCTGCGCACCGGTCGCCTGCCGCGCCGCGTCGTCCAGCTGTTCGTCGGGCTGGTGCTGTTCGGGTTCTCGATCGCGCTGATGCTGCGCGGCAACCTCGGTGTGGCCCCGTGGGACGTGCTCAGCATCGGCCTGACCCACTGGCTGCCGCTCAGCTTCGGGCAGATCACCATCGCGCTCAGCTTCGTGGTGCTGCTGCTGTGGATCCCGGTCGGGGAGCGTCCGGGCGTCGGCACGCTGGCCAACGCGATCGTGATCGGGCTGGCGGTCGACGCGTCCCTGGCCTGGCTGCCGGTGGTGGACGACTGGGCGCCGCGGATCGCGCTGATGCTGGCCGGGGTGGTGCTGAACGGCATCGCCGGTGCGGTCTACATCGGTGCCCAGCTGGGACGCGGCCCGCGCGACGGGCTGATGACCGGCCTGGCCCGCCGCACCGGACGCAGCCTGCGGCTGGTCCGCTCGCTGATCGAGGTGGTGGTGCTGCTGATCGGCCTGGCGCTGGGCGGCACAGCCGGCCTCGGCACCCTGGTGTTCGCCCTGGCCATCGGTCCGCTCACCCAGTTCTTCCTGGCCTGGACGCTGGTCGCGCGGCGCGAGCCTGCCGTCCCCGAAGCCGCTTGAGGAGGCGCTGACTCGTCGTCGGTCGAGCTTGTCGAGACCCGGGCTCCCACCCTGGCAAGGGATTACGACAAGTCCGACCAGCGATGGGTGGCATCGACCGGCGCTTCGGGTCAGCGGGTGAGTGCGCGCTGTGCGGCGTTGGCGAGCGCGTCGGCGACCTGGTGCTGGAAGGCTCTCGATTTCTGCAGGGCGAGGTCGGCCGGATGCCTCATGTTGCCCATCTCAAGCATGATCCCCGGCGTCCGGGTGAGCAGGTTCAACGTCGCGATGTCCGAACGCAGGCTGAGTGCCGTGCCGGATCCGATGTAGTTCGACCGGGGCATCGTCGTGCGCTGGGCCAGTGCGGTGCGGGCGAGCCTGGCCAGCCTGGCGGAGCGCTGTTCCAGCGACGACCCTCCTGCCATCGTCGTCGAGACGATGATGTGGAACCCGCGAGCCTGCCTGGCCTCGTTGCCGTCGGCATGGATCGAGATCAGCAGGTCGGCCTTGGCGTCGTTGGCGACCTGGGCACGTTTGTTGACGCAGGGCCCGAGGCCCGCGTCATTCGTCCGGGTCAGCAGCACCCGGGCGCCGCGCTGCTCCAGTTCGGCGGCGAGCTTCTGCGCCTGGCTCCAGGTGTAGGCATGTTCGGACAGCCCTTTGCCTGCGGTGCCCGATGAGTTGCAGGCCTTGGTTCTTCCGTTGCCGGCCGGAACCTGCCGGGTGTTGAACGACTTCTCGTATCGTCCGTTGTGCCCGGGGTCGACGACGATCGTGCGTCCGGCAAGGACTTTCCCGGGCTGCTTCGGGGTGGCGGTGGTTCGGCCGGGGCTGCTGGCGGGAGCCGAGCCCGGGGTGCTGGCGGCAGTCGATCCGGACGGGGTGGCCGGCGCCCCGGCGGTGCTGGAGGTGGCGACCGGCGTCCGTGGTTGAGGATCGGCCGGAGCTGACGGTGGTGCCGTGCAGCCGGTCAGCAGGCAGGCGATCGCGATGACAGAGCCGGCGAGGTGGGGCCGCGGGCCGCGTCGTAGCGCCCGGGCTGAGGGGTGGGGGAGCGCCGCACCCATAGGTGGTCAGCGCTTGACGAAGGACGGCAGCAGGCCGTCGAAGGTGAGCGTGTAGCCGAAGCCGTGGGCGACGATGTAGCCGATCCCGATGGCGATGGCGAGCAGCACCACGGCGAACAGGACGACCGCGAGCACCCTGCCGAAGGGGTTTCGGCCGGTGTCGGGCAGGTCGCCGTTGGCCCAGGCGATGGATCTCACACCGAGCGCGAACAGGATCGGCAGGCCGGCGCCGAGGATCAGGCCGGCGGCCAGGATCCGCCACGCGTCATCGAGGGCGGTGAGCCACATCAGACCCCCACCTCCTTCTTGTCCGGCTTGCTGTCCTTCGGGGCCGGTGCCCAGTCGTCATTGACGTTGTGATGGCCGATCGGTTCCTTGCGCGAATGCAGCCACATGTAGCCGCCGGCCGCACAGAGCAGCAGGAACACCACGCTGGCACCTATGCCCGGTCCGAGCGCGTTGCCGATCAGGAACATCAAAGCGCCGACGGCAGCGGCCGCCGGCAGCGTGGTCAGCCAGGCGGACGCCATCCGGCCGGCGACTCCCCAACGCACCTGCGCGCCGGGGCGTCCGACACCGGAACCGAGGATCGAACCGGTCGCCACATGGGTGGTGGACAGCGCGAAACCGAGCTGGCTGGAGGCCAGGATCACCGAGGCGGACGCCATGTCGGCGCTCATCCCCTGCGGCGGCTCGATCTCGACCAGCCCCTTGCCCATGGTGCGGATGATCCGCCAGCCGCCCAGATAGGTGCCCAGCGCGATGGTGACGGCGCAGGCCAGCTTCACCCATAACGGCACCTCGTGCGTGCTGTCCCAGTGCCCGGAGGCGATCAGCGCCAGGGTGATCACGCCCATCGTCTTCTGGGCGTCGTTGGTGCCGTGCGACAGCGACATCAGTGAGGCCGCGCCCACCTGGCCCCAGCGGAAGCCCTGGGTGCGGTACCGCTCGGTGAGCTTGGCGGCGACCTTGAACACCAGACTGGTGCCGACCAGGGCGACGATCAGCGCGATCGCCGGCGACATCAGGCCCGGCAGAATGACCTTGCCGACCACACCGTCCACCTTGCTGCCCTCGCCGACCCACTTCACGCCGCCCCAGCCGAGCCCGGCCAGGGTGGCGCCGACCAGGCCGCCGAACAGTGCATGCGACGAGCTGGAGGGCAGGCCCCACAGCCAGGTGGCGAGGTTCCAGATGATGGCTCCGGCCAGGCCCGCGAGCAGGATCAGCAGCAGCCGGGTGCCGCCGTCGGCGAGCAGTTCAGCGCGCGGCGAGCCGTCCGGATTCTGCAGATTGATCACCGCGTTGGTCACGGTGAGGGCCACTTCGACCGAGAGCAGAGCGCCCACGAGGTTCAGGGTCGCGCACAGTACGACAGCGGTCTTCGGGGTCAACGCCTTAGTGGCGATCGACGCAGCCATCGCATTGGCCGTGTCGTGAAATCCGTTCGTGAAGTCGAAGGCCAGAGCCGTGACGACGACGAGCGCCAAGAGTATGAGCTCGGGGGACACGTGTTCATCGTAGGGACAATCTCGTCACCGCGGAAACACTTGGTTGAGAGTCCACCGTAACCCCTTGTTAACTCCCAGTTCATCCAACCCGGGCCAGCCACCGATGGGCGCTCGTCGGGTCCGTATGCGTCGAGCCTTTAGGATGCGCATCATGACTTCTCCCATCCTGACCGCGGTGGCTTGGCCGTATGCCAACGGTCCGCGGCACATCGGCCACGTCTCCGGCTTCGGCGTCCCCTCGGACGTCTTCTCGCGCTACATGCGAATGGCCGGCAACGACGTGCTGATGGTGTCGGGAACGGACGAGCACGGCACCGCCATCCAGGTGCAGGCCGAGAAGGAGGGTCTGACCCCGCAGCAGACGGCGGACAAGTACCACCGTGTGATCGCCGAGGACCTGGCCGGGCTGGGTTGTTGTTACGACCTGTACACCCGCACCACCACGCTCAACCACCGGGCGACGGTCCAGGAACTGTTCCGCGCGCTGCACGCCAACGGCTACATCGTCGCGCAGCGGCAGCAGGGTGCGATCAGCCCGTCCACCGGACGCACGCTGCCCGACCGCTACATCGAGGGCACCTGCCCGATCTGCGGCTTCGACGGCGCCCGTGGCGACCAGTGCGACAACTGCGGACGCCAACTCGACCCGATCGACCTGATCAACCCGCGGTCGCGGATCAACGGCGAGACTCCGCAGTTCATCGAGACCGAGCACTTCTTCCTCGACCTGCCGGCGCTGGCCGGTGCGCTCGGCGAATGGCTGGAGACCCGCACCGACTGGCGTCCGAACGTGTTGAAGTTCAGCGAGAACCTGCTCGCCGAGCTGCGGCCCCGAGCCATCACCCGCGACCTGGACTGGGGGGTGCCGATCCCGCTCGAGGGCTGGGAGGACGCCCCGATGAAGCGGATCTACGTCTGGTTCGACGCGGTCATCGGCTACCTGTCGGCGTCCATCGAATGGGCCAAGCGGTCCGGCGACCCGGACGCCTGGAAGCGCTGGTGGAGCAACGACGAGGCCCGCTCGTACTACTTCATGGGCAAGGACAACATCACCTTCCACTCGGTGATCTGGCCCGGCATCCTGCTCGGCGCCAACGGCCAGGGCGACAAGGGCGGCGAGCCGTCCGCGTTCGGGCTGCTCGACCTGCCCACCGAGATCGTGTCGTCGGAGTTCCTGACCATGTCCGGCTCCAAGCTGGCCTCCTCGCGCGGGCACGTGATCTATGTGCGCGACTTCCTGCGCGATTTCGGCCCGGACGCGCTGCGCTACTTCATCGCCGTCAACGGCCCCGAGAACCAGGACACCGACTTCACCTGGGAGGAGTTCGTCCGCCGGATCAACTTCGAGCTGGCCAACGAGTGGGGCAACCTGATCAACCGGTCGATCTCGATGGCGCACAAGAACGTCGGCGCGATCCCGGCAGCAGCTGAGCTGACCGAGGCGGACGAGGCGCTGCTGCAGGCCGCCAAGGACGCCTACGCGGTCGTCGGCGACGCCTGGAGCCGGTGCAAATTCAAGCTGGCCACCACCGAGGCGATGCGGGTGGTCGGCCTGGCCAATAAGTACATCTCCGACCAGGAGCCGTGGAAGCTGAAGGACGACCCGGTCCGCCGCGACACCGTGCTGCACGTCGCGCTGCAGGTCGTCCAGGACTGCAACACGCTGCTCACCCCGCTGCTGCCGCACGCCGCGCAGAAGGTCTTCGAAGCGTTGGGTGGCGAGGGCATCTGGGCGGCCCAGCCCGAGTTGACCGAGGTCACCGAGCCGGGCGCCGAGGCGCCCTACCCGGTGCTGCGCGGCGACTACGTCAACCAGCAGGCGACCTGGGAGTCCCGTCCGATCGCGGTCGGGACGCCGCTGACGAAGCCCACCCCGATCTTCACCAAGCTCGACCCGAAGCTGGCCGAGACCGGACCGGAGTGGGCCCCGATCGCCTGAGCTACTGGCCGTTGGGGGTCAGGATGACCTTCAGTGCCTCACCCGTCCGGGTCATCTCGATGGCCCGGTTGATGTCGCTGAGCGGAAGCACATGCGAGACCAGCCGGTCGGCTGGGAATTTGGGGTCGATCGCCAGCTCGAAGGCCTTCTGCACCTGCATGGTGTTCGAGCCGTAGTGGCCGTAGATCCACAGGCCGCGGTAGTGCACCAGGTTGCTGTCCACCTCGGTCAGGGCGCCCTTGGCGACGCCGCCGAAGAAGACCATGGTGCCGGCCCGCTTCGTCATCAGCAGACCCTGCTGCTGGGCGATGGTGGACGGGTTGGCCGAGATCACCTTGTCGGCGCCCAGTCCGCCGGTGAGCCGCAGCACCTCCTCGACCGGGTCGAGTTCGCTGGAGTTGACCCGGTGGTCGATCTCGTCGAACGCCGCCGACTTGTCCAGCCGGTCGGCGTTCACGTCGACCAGGATGATGTTGCTGGCGCCCCGCATTCGGCACAGGATCGCCAGGAACACCCCGATCGGGCCGGCGCCGAGGATCGCCACCGAGTCACCGATGGTCACGTTGATGTTGTCCACGCAGGCGTAGGTGGACGACATCGGCTCGGCCAGTGCGGCCCGCACCGGGTCGACGCCGTCGGGCACCTTGAAGGTGGCGCCGCGCTCGACGCGCTTGGGGCCGTAGGCGATGTACTGGGCGAAGCCGCCCGGCTGCTCGGTGTACTCCTCGACGTTCGGGCACTGCTCGCTGTGCCCGCTGCGGCAGAAATCACACCGTAGGCAGTGCGCGACGGGGTAGACGTAGATCATCTCGCCGACCTCGTACCCGCTCACGCCCGGCGCGACCTGGTCGACCAGCCCGACCACCTCGTGACCGTAGATGTGCGGGTAGACGCCCTTGCGGGAGTCGGTGGTCAGGTTGCGGATGTCCGAACCGCACATGCCCACCGCCATCACCTTGACCACGAAGCCGCCCTCGGGACAGGCCGGTTTCTCGACCTGTTCGACGCGGATATCACCGGGGCCATACATCAGCGCGGCGTCCATCAGTTCGGTCATGCTGCAGCTCCTTCGCATTGGTCTTTCATGGTCGATACCCCGCGAGTTTCGCCGAGTGGGCGACGGGTGGCAAGCCGCGTCTTGTCGGTCAGCCGTCCAGGCGCCGAGCCACGTCCGGGTCGTGACGTGGCCCGCTGAGTAGGGCGGACGCCTGCGCGTGGGCGGCTTGATCGGCGCCAGGTGGCGGCGCGCTCACAGCGCCAGGACGCCGGCCAGGTCGGTGCGCAGCCGGGCCAGCAGGGCCGACGCCTCACTTCGTGCCCCGACCAGGTCGTGCGGGGCGGGCGGCAGCCTGACCTGCAGGTAGCACTTCAACTTGGGCTCGGTGCCGGACGGCCGGACGACGGCCCGCACCCGCTCGCCGGTGAACAGCAGACCGTCGGTGGCGGGCAGATCGTCGCTGTCGGTCGCCAGGTCGACGACGGCGACCGGCTCGCCGGCCAGAGCCTGCGGCGGGGCGAGACGCAGCCGGGCCATCGCCTCACCGATCACCGTCAGATCCTCCACCCGATAACTGAGCGGCTCGGTGAGGCAGACGCCGTGGTCACGGGCCAGGTCGTCGAGCCGGTCGGCGAGGGTGCGGCCGGCCGCCTTGAGCCGGGCGGCCAGCTCGAGCGCCCGCAGCGCGGCGGTGATGCCGTCCTTGTCGGCGACGGCCTCAGGGTCGAGGCAGTAGCCGATCGCCTCCTCGTAGCCGAACGCCAGCTCAGGTACCCGGGCGATCCACTTGAAGCCGGTCAGGGTCTGCCGGAACGGCTGCCCGTGGGCCGTGGCCAGGTCGGCCAGCAGGGTGCTGGAGACCACCGAACAGGCGTAGGTTCCCTCGACGCCCGCCTCCAGGCTCGCCGAGGCCAGCAGCCAGCCCAGCTCGTCACCGCTGAGCATCCGCCAGTCGCCGTCGACCGGACAGGCGACGGCGCACCGGTCGGCGTCCGGATCGCTGGCGATCGCGAGATCGGCGCCCATCTCGCGAGCCAGATCGACGGCCAGGTCGATCGCACCCGGCTCCTCGGGGTTCGGGAAGCCGACGGTCGGGAAGGCCGGGTCGGGCTCGGCCTGCACCGCGACCTGAATCGGGGACGGGAAGCCCGCCGCGCACGCCGCTCGGGCCATCGCGTCCGAACCGACGCCGTGCAGGGCGGTGTGCACCCAGACGACGTCACGTTCGGAACTGCCGGCGACCAGCGCGGCGGCCCGGTCGACGTAGGCCTCGACCAGGTCGTCGCCGAGCAGTTCGAAGTCGTCGCTGCGGGCAATGGTCTGCAGCGGTCGCCGGGACGCCGCCTCGATCCGAGTGGCGATCTCGGTGTCGGCCGGCGGAATGATCTGCGACCCGTCGCCGAGATAGACCTTGTAGCCGTTGTCCTGCGGCGGGTTGTGTGAGGCGGTCACGATCACGCCGGCGACACAGCCGTAGTAGCGGACGCCGAACGCCACCACCGGGGTGGGGTGGGGCTCGTCGCACAACAGCACTCGGAAGCCGGCGCCGGCCAGGATCTCGGCGGTGTCGCGGGCGAACACGTCGGAGTTGTAGCGGGCATCGAAACCGACGATCACCCGGCCGCCGGCACGCCCCTGGTCGGTCAGGTAGCGGGCCAGGCCGGCGGCGGCGCGTCCGACCACCACCCGGTTCATCCGGGCCGGGCCGGGGCCCAGCGCGCCGCGCAAGCCTGCGGTGCCGAACGCGAGCGGTCCGG
>NZ_JASGEN010000078.1:0-4490 GCF_047606365.1 Micropruina sp.
GCCGCGGCCGCCTCGTCCGGGCGCCCGGCGTTCTCCGCCTCTTGGGAGGTGAACAGTTCGCCGAGCAGCGCGGTGCTCACGTCGTCGGACTCCCGCATCCGCGCCACCACCGCCGCGGCCCGCTCCCGGTCGGGTCCCGCGGCGAGGAATTCGGCGATCGCCGCCAGATCGGGCGCGGTCACCGGATGCCTCCGGACCAGCCACCGCAGCCGGGCGTAGGCCCGCGCCCAGGCCTCGTTCTGCTCGGCCAGGGTCGTCACGGTGAGCAGCGCATAGCTGAGCACGGTCGCGTCCACATGCGGCTCGTCGGGCTCGTAGTGCCGGACGGCCTCGAGCACCTCGGTGGAGAACGCATACACCTCGCTGTGCGCGCCGCGAATGGTCCAGTAGTAGCTGAGCAGCGCGAACAACGTCACCACCAGCGCGGGACGGTTGCCGGCGATCGCCTGCCGCAGCACTGTGACCAGGTTGTCCTGCTCCAGGGTGATCGTCCGGACCACCGCCAGATCCGGCAGCCGGGAGAGGTTGCCGTCGGCGAAGTCGTGCGCCCAACGGAACAGCGCCTCGCGGGCGGCGTCCTGCTGATCGGCGGCGGCGAGTTCAGCCTGGCCGAACTCGCGGACGGTCTCCAGCATCCGGTAGCGCAGGCCGGAGGTCAGCGGTTCCTCGGCGACGGTGAGCAGCGACTGGCCGATCAGTCCGTCCAGCAGGTCGTCGGCCCAGTCGCTGGCGGTCACCGCCGCCGCGGCCTCGGCCGAGAAGCCGTCCGGAAAGACGCTGAGCAGGCGGAGCGCGTTCTGCTCGTCGACACTGAGCAGCCGCCAGCTCCATTCGATCACCGCCTGCAGGGTGCGGTGCCGTTCGGGTGCGCTGCGGTCGCCGCCGGCGAGCAGCGCGAACCGGTTCCCCAGCCTGGCCTCGATCTGCTCCACGGTCATCGACCGGACGCGGGCCGCGGCCAGCTCTATCGCCAACGGCAACCCGTCGAGGTGACCGCAGAGCCGCTGCACCGCCGGCAGCGGCAGGTTCGCGCCGGGACGGACCGCGCGGGCCCGCTCCAGGAACAGCCGCACCGCCGGACCGTCGGCGCTGGCCGCCAGCGGCTCCAACGGATAAACCGCCTCGGCACCGATTGCCAACGGGCTGCGGCTGGTGGCCAGCACCCGCAGGTCGGGTGCGGCCGCAAGCGTCTCCGCGATCCACGCCGCGGCGCCCTCGACCAGGTGTTCGCAGTTGTCCATCACCAGCAGGGTGGGCCGCTCGGCGAGCTGGCCGATGATCCGGGACCGCACGTCGGCGCGCGGCAGGGCCTCGCCGAGCCGCTGGCCGGTCGTGCTCTCCCGGATGCCGAGGGTGGACGCCAGCGCGAGTGTGACGTCCTCATCGCTGCGCACGCCGGCCAGTTCCACCACGATCACCACCGGTCGGCTGGATCGCTCAGCCAGGGCCTGGGCGAGCCGGGTCTTGCCCAGCCCGCCGGTGCCCAGAACGGTGACCAGCCGGGAGTGCCGCAGCAGCACCTCGACCCGCTGCAGGTCCTCGTCGCGTCCGATCAGTTCGTTCGGTGCGGCCCGGACGCCGACCCGCCGCCTCGGCTGCGGGTCGGGTTCGGCCACACGCAGCAGCCGGGTGTTCAGCTCGATCAGCGCAGGTCCGGGCGAACTGCCCAGCTCGTCGGCCAACCGCTCGCGGTGCTCGGCGAACGCGGCCAGCGCCTCCGGGATCCGACCCTGGGCGGCCAGGCTCTCCAGATAAGAAGCCAACGCGGCCTCGTCGAACGGACGCGCCTGAACCAGCTGCCCCAGATCGGCGGAGGCCCGGACGACATCGCCGGCCTGGGCGCCGCGTCGGGCTCGTTCGGCGATCAGGTCGAGCCGCAACGCGTCGGCCTGGGCGCGGAGCAGTTCCTGGATCGGTGCGTCGCCCTGATCGGCGCCGGGTTCGCCGCGCCACAGGGCCAGCGCGCAGTCCAGTTCGACGAGCGCGGCCGCCGGGTCGGTGGACGTCCGGGCGGTGACGAGATGGGCCCGGGCCCGCCCCAGGTCGATCTGTTCGGCGGCGACGGCGAGGCTGTAGCCGGCAGCACCGAAGGTCACCAGGCCGTCGGCGGCGACTGCCCGCAGTCGCGACACCAGGGTCTGGATCGCTGCCCGCGGCGCCCGCGGCGGTTCGTCCGCCCAGAGTTGGTCGGTGAGTGTCTGCACGCTGTGCGGCTGGCCCGGTTGCAGGGCCAGGGCCACCACCAAGGCCTTCAACCGGGCGCCGGGCGGGTCGATGAGGCGTCCGTCCCGGCCCGCGATCTGCACCGGGCCGAGCAGGCGAACCCTCGGCTGGTCGTCGTGCACGGGTGCGAGCTTACGGAACGTCGATCACGAGCGGACTCGGCGTCGAGCCAGCGGAACCGAGATCCCGGGTCAAGCCCGGGATGACGGATGGTCAAGCCCGGGACGACCATCCCGTCATCCCGGCGAACGCCGGGATCTCCGGTGGCGAGCCACGCTCAGGCGGAGCGGCGCAGGATCTCTTCCAGCTCGTCCGCCGACAACATGATCGGGTTGCCCTTCATCGAGGACGAGGCCGCGGCTTGCTTGCAGATCTGCGAATACTGCTCCGACGTCACACCGAGCTCGCCGATGGTCGGGACCTCGAGCACCCGGACGGTCTCGGCCAGCCAGTCCAGCAGGGCGTCCACCCCGGCGGTGCCCGACAGCAGCGCACCGGCCTCGGCGTAGCGGGCCAGCGCGGGATCCTCGGGAGCCCGGTCGCGCAGCGCCGCGACGTTGCCGCGGCAGCATTCGACCAGCAGGGTGGCGCAGGTCAGGCCGTGTGGCGCCCCGGTCAGCCCGCCGACCACGCCGGCCAGGCCGTGCACCGCGCCGAGTTTCGCGTTGGCCAGGGCCAGGCCGCCGAGCAGCGCGCACAGCGCCATGTCGGTGCGGGCTTCCAGGTCGTCGCCGTGGGTGTAGGCGCGGCGCTGGCTGCGGCCGGCCCGGCGTAGGCCCTCGGAGCTGAAGCCGTCGGTGAGCGGGTTCGCCATCGGCGAGACGAACGACTCCAGGCAGTGGGTGAGCGCGTCCAGCCCGGACGAGGCGGTCACCGCCGGCGGGCAGCCGAGCGTCAGCTCCGGGTCGACCAGGGCGACCCGGGCCAGCATCGTCGGATGCCGCATGCTGACCTTCACCCCGTGCTCGGGCGAGGTCACCACCCCGTTCATGGTGACCTCCGAACCGGTGCCGGCGGTGGTCGGCACCGCCACGAACGGCAGCGGCCGCTGGGTCATCGCACGTCCGGCACCGATCACCTCCACGTAGTCGAGGACGTCGCCGTCGTTGGGCACCAGCGCGGCGATGATCTTGGCGGCGTCCAGCACCGCACCACCGCCGAGGCCGACCACGACGTCCGCGCCGTGCTCGCGGGCGGCGGTGACTCCGGCGCGGATGTCGTCCAGCGTCGGCTCCCCGGTGATCGGCCAACTGCGGGCGCCGTCCAGGCCCTCCAGCAGGGTGGCGAACCGGTCCGGGGTGGCCCCGGTGCATACGAACGGACGTGCGCCCAACTCGGCGACGGCGTCCGGCAACTGGGCGGATGATCCCGGACCGAACGCGATCCGGGCGGCGGTGGCGAAGGCGAAACTGGTCATCGGCACAGGATCGCATGCCTGACCACTGCGTCGCAGGCAGATGGCTGCGACTAAGGTGACGGGTGATTCCTCCCCGGCACCGATAGGACACCCAGTGACCTCCTTCAGCCTTCCCGCCCTGACCCTGGCGACCTCGTGCCCGCGCGACGCCGACGTGGTGATCTTCGGGGTGGCCGAGAGTGCCGGCAAACCGGTCCTGGTCGGCGTCCCCGACGAGATCGAACGCCGGACGGCGAAGCTGTACGGGCGTCCGCTGCTGGCGGTCGCGCGCGATCTGGGCGTTGAGGCGAAGCCTGGCAGCACGGTGACGCTGACCGGCACCGACGGCGTCCGGCTGGTCGCGGTCGGGCTGGGCGAGACCGATGTGACGCCCGAACAGATTCGCCGGGCCGCCGGCAACGGCGTCCGGGTCGCGTCCGGACTGGCCGGCGATCGCGCACTGCGGGTCGCCGTCTGCCTGGACGCCGTCGAGCCCGAGGTGGTCCGTGGTGCGGCCGAAGGTGCGCTGCTCGGCTCCTACCGCTTCGTGAAACTGAGCGGCCAGGAGCCCAAGGAGGCGATCGGCTCGATCACCGTGGTCAGCAGTTCGGCGAAACCGGAGGCCCGGCGCGCGGTCGAGGCCGCCAGGACGCTGGCAGCAGCGGTCTGCCTGGCCCGCGACTGGGTGAACACCCCGGCCAACGCGCTCTACCCGGAGACCTTCGCCGAGTCGGCCAAGAACGCCGTCAAGGGCACCCGGATCGACGTCGAGATCCTCGACGAGAAGGCGCTCGAGCGCGGCGGCTACGGCGGCCTCACCGCGGTCGGCGGCGGCTCGTCGCGCGGCCCGCGGCTGGTCCGGCTCGACTAC
>NZ_JASGEN010000079.1:0-3627 GCF_047606365.1 Micropruina sp.
CGGCGAGGATGCGGCGCATCGCCACGACGGCGGTGGCCTCCTGGTCGAGAGCAGCCCGGATGAAGCCGCCGTATCTGCGGTCGTACACCGCGACGGCCTCGTCGAACAGGGTGCGCTTGTCGCCGAAGGCGGCGTACAGGCTGGGCTGGCCGATCCCGAGTTCCTCGCTGAGGTCACGCACCGACGTCGCCTCGTAGCCCTTGCACCAGAACAGCCGGATCGCCCGGTCGAGTGCCGCATCGCGGTCGAAGGAGCGCGGACGTCCTCGCGTCACAGTGGCAGCCATCCCGTCATTTTATATCGATCGCTAGCTAATGCACTACGGTGCATATATCTAGCGATCGCTACACAAAGGAGCAGAGCATGACAGCACGAGGCGGTGCGATGCCGCCCACCGTCTGGGCCATCGCCTTCGGCATCTTCGCCCAGGGCACCAGCGAGCTCATGCTGGCCGGTCTATTGCCGGGGATGGCGTCCGATCTCGGGGTGACGATCCCACAGGCGGGCCTTCTGATCAGCGCCTTCGCGCTCGGCATGGTGGTCGGCGCTCCCGCGCTGGCAGTGCTCAGCCTGCGCTGGCCGCGCAAGCTCGCCCTACTCGCATTCCTCGCGGCGTTCACCGTCAGCCACATCCTCAGCGCGCTCACCGACAGCTACGGCCTGCTATTCGTCATGAGGTTCCTGGGAGCGTTCGCCTATGCCGGGTTCTGGGCCGTCGGCGGCAGCGCAGCCATGGCCCTGGCCGGCGAAGAACGCCGCGGCCGGGCGATGAGCATCGTGACTGGTGGACTCACCGTCGCCACGGTGCTGGGCCTGCCGGCGGGCACTTGGATCGGGCAGCGCCTCGGATGGCGCGGAGCGTTCTGGATGGTGGCGGCACTCTGCCTGATCGCGGCGATCGTGATCGTGACGGTGGTACCGGGCCTGCGGCCGGGCCAGCCGACCAGTGTCCGCAGTGAACTGCGCGGCCTGCATCAGCCCCGGTTGTGGCTGTCCTACGCGATGACCGCGGCATCCAAGGCCGCGCTTCTCGGTACCTTCTGCTACCTCGGCACCATGCTGATCGAGATCGCCGGGCTCGACGCCGGCTGGGTTCCGGCGGTGTTGCTCGGCTACGGGCTCGGCGCTCTCGTCGGCATCGCGATGGGTGGTGGATTCGCGGACCGCTACCCACGGGCAACCTTGGGCGTCGGCTTCACCGGGCTGCTCGTCGCCTCGCTGCTGATCGCTCTCGCAGCGCGCCATGCCGGCGCGGTCACGGTATTGGTCGTTCTCCTCGGCATGGTGGGTTTCGGGGTGAGCCCGGCGCTGAACTCTCGCGTCCTCGCCCTCGCCCCGGACGCTCCGACCTTGGCGGTGTCGGGCACGGTGTCGTCCTTCAATCTGGGTATCGCCCTCGGACCGTGGCTGGGCGGGCTGGCGTTGACCGCTGGGTACGACTACTCGGCGATCCCGGCTATCGGTGCGGCCATCGCCGGCCTGGCGCTGCTGTTATGGGTCGGTGACCTTGCCCTGGGAAGCTGGACGCGTTCGCTGCGGCTCGGGATCAAGCAGCACGCCGCTTCCCGACTTCCGGAGGATGCAGCGCCGCGACGCGTGACAGACGCCACCGGGACAGCAGAGTCCTGACCAGCCAGCCGGAGGTCATTCCGGCCACCACGCCGGCCAGCCCGTAGCCGGCCACCACGCCGAGCAGCCAGGAGACCGGCATGGCGACCACCAGCTGGCTGCCCAGTCCGATCAGCATCATCGAGCGGGTGTCGCCGACCGCCCGGATCACCGCCGCCCAGCTGATCGAGATGATGATCAGCGGGACCATCACCCAGAACAGCGGCAGCACGGGCTGGTGAGCTGGGCGACGGCGGGGTCGACGGTGTACAGCAGCAGGTACCAGCCCGGCAGCAGCAGCACCGGCAGCGCGACCAGCGCGGTGCACAGGGCGAGAAAGACCGTCCCCACCCATTGCGCGACGACGATCTGGACGGCCGTTCCGAGCGGCGCCACCAGTGCGCTGACGAAGACGAACACGGCCGCCGCCCGCGCCATCACCGCCAGTTCCCCGGTGTCGTAGTGACCCAGGATCGCGGTGTCGGCGACCACCAGCAACAGAGTCGCGGCACTGCCGACCAACAGCAGCCAGGCCACCGTCGCAACCCCGCGTACACCGGCGGAGCAGAAGGACAATCTCGACGCGGCGATCATGCCCACCCCCGGCAACCTGCTGGGGACAGCCGACCACCTCTGGGCACTGAACCGGAGCAGCGGAAGGAAGCCACCGCGTCAGGCTACTATAGACGAGAATCATTCTCATTTAGAGTTAGGCACCGGAAATGAGGTCGCGTCGCCATGATCGTTCCTAGGTTGGGCGAGGTGCAGGAGACCTTGCTGATCCCGCTGTACGGCCGAGCCAAGGATGCAGCGGCTCGACGATCCGTTCTGGGCGATGAGCGAGCACGCGAGATGGTGGCGTCCATCGACTACGACTTCGCCCGGTTCCGCGGCGGTTCATTGCCGGGGTCGGTGTTGCGCACATCGATCTTCGACGGCTGGGTGCGGGATTTCCTGGCCGAGCACCCCGACGGCACCGTGGTGGAGATCGGATGCGGCCTGAACACTCGGTTCGAGCGTGTCGACAACGGCACAGTGCGTTGGTTCGACATGGATCTGCCGGATGTCGTGGAGTTGCGGCGCAGGTTCCTGGACGACGATGCGCGCCGGACGACACTGGCCGGCTCTGCGTTCGATCTCGATTGGATGGATCCGGTCGCGGCGCCGTCCGGACCGTGGCTCTTCGTCGCCGAGGCGATGTTCCTCTACTTTTCCGCTGAACAGGTACACCAAGCGATCGACCAACTGGCGCAACGATTCCCGGGCTCTCTGCTCGCGTTCGACACCGGCGGCCGCACGATGATGAAGAGCCAGCGCCACAACGGTGCGATGAAGCGAGTCGATGCCACGATGCAGTGGATCTGCGACGACCCCGGCGAGCTTTCCGCGTGGGGCCTGCAGTTGCTGGACACACGAACGTTCGGTTCTCCGCAGCCGAGGGTGGCCGCAACCTGGCCTGCGCGCTACCGCTACGGCATGCGGGCGCTCACCCGCGTCCTTCCGGCGACAAGGGCGTACCGGATGAACTTGTTCCGGATGTCCTCACCGGCCTGAAGCAGCTTCGCCCGCTGCCCGGTGAATCCCCGCCTTGGCGATCTCGACGGCGCGTCGGCAGGCGTCGAACCGGTTTCTGGTTGACACCAGCCATGCCCGTGCGCGCCAGATCAACCACGATCCGGCTTGAACTCGAACCAGGCGTCAGGAGTGCGGTCAAGAGCACCACAGTCCGGCTCCAGCCGGGGCAAGCCCGGGATGACGATGACGGCAAGCCGGGGAATGATGACGACGTGCCGAGCTCCCTACCCCGCAGCTTGCTCAGCTTCAGCGATCTTCTCCGCAGCCCGGATCTCGGCGGTGTTGATCCGGCTCGCGGCGTAGCCGAGTAACGCCAGCTGGGCCACCCCGGCGACCAGGAACACCGACCGCAGCGCCCAATCGCGCGGCAGGACGGCCTCACCCAGGTTGACCAGCAGGCCGCCCAGCACGGTGCCGATGGCGATCGTGCCCCAGCCGAAGAAC
>NZ_JASGEN010000080.1:0-63159 GCF_047606365.1 Micropruina sp.
CTCGAGGCCGAGCCGACCCCGGCGCCGCTGGCGGCCGTCGGGCAGCAGCTGGATCCGCTGCGCGCCCTCACGTTGGCGCGCGCCTGCCTCGCCGCGCGGAACAGCCAGCACGACGCGATCGACGCGCCGTCGCCACGACTGCACGCCTTCCCGATCCGCGACGCCCTGGACGGCAGCGCCACCCACATCCTGCTGATCGCGGGCGCTGAGGGCACTCCCTGGGATACCTCCCTGGATGAGTACCTGGACTCGATCACCCGGGCTCTGGCGGTGATCTTCATGTCGCGCTCGGGCCTCACCGCCGAGGGCGTCGATGTGCTTGCCCAGGGAGCCGTGGGCGAGTTGCTCGAAGCCGGTTCCGTCGAGTCGGCCACTCTGCCGCCGAGCGTCATCACCGCCCCCGAGCCGCCCGCCGTCCGGCTCGCCGACCTGGAACGCATCGCCGAGACCGACTGGGGGCACGCGGTGATCCGCGCCATCCAGGACGGCGCGGTGCTGTTCGACAGCAGCGGCCTGGTGCTGGAGATCAACTCCCGGTTCACCGACCTGCTCGACTACTCGCTGGACGACGGCCCGCTACGACCGCCCTATCCGTGGTGGCCGACCGTGCAGGAGGACGCCGAAGGGCTGGCAGCAATCCGGCAGATGCACGAGGCGGCCCAGCAGGGGGTCGACTTCGCCGGGGAGCTCAGGTTCTTCCGTCGCGATCGGCAACCGCTGTGGGTCTCGGTGAGCAGCGCGCGGGTCACCACCCGCGACGGTAGGACCGTTGCGGTCTGCACGTTGCGCGACGTCACCCGCCAGAAGGAGGCGCGCGAGCGACGCACCATGGCCGCGCAGATCAGCGCGGACTTCAGCTCGATCGACGATTTCGACGCTCTGCTGGCGGTGGCCGAGAACGGCTTCAACACGCTGTTCGACGGCAACAGCACCACCCAGATCATCGTGGACGACCGAACCCTGCTGATCAGCGGCGGCGTCGAACTGACCGCCGAGACGCTGCCCGAGCAGGTCCGGGTCGGCCTGGCCGGTAAGCCCAACCCGGACACCACCAGCCTCCGCCCCGGCATCCTGCTGGTGCCGCGCAGCAGCAAGGCGGGTTGCCGGGCCTGGATCCAGTTCCCCCGTCCGCGCCGGATCAGGGTCGAAGAGATGATCGTCGCCGACCTGCTCGCCCAGGCGTTCGCCCTTGCCGTGGATCGGTTCCTGGTCGCCCAGGAGGCCGCCGACCGGGAGTCGAACCTGCAGATCGCCGTCCAGAGCCACCGGATGGTCGGCCAGGCCATCGGCATCCTGATCGAACGGCACCGGATCAGCCCCACCGAGGCTTTCGCACGGCTGAAGGCCGCGAGCCAGAATCGGAACCTGAAGCTGCGGGAACTGGCTCGCCGGGTGATCGAGACCGGGCAGGAACCGCTCGACGCCTGAGGCCGGCGTCCGCCTGCTCACCCGCTCGTCCGGGGCTTCTTGACGCATCCGCGTGCGCTGTTAGGGTGGTGCAGATGACGACTTGATCCAATTGTCGAATCAGGTTGTCGAGTCCACCCGGTCAGCATCTCTGCTACCGCACACCGCACCCGTTCAGGAAGGACAGCGCGCCTCATGCCGCTCGCCTCGCACGATGTCTTCACCGCCCCCGACTGGTGGCGCCAGGCCGTCGTCTACCAGATCTATCCGCGCAGCTTCGCCGACGTGAACGGCGACGGCATCGGTGACCTGAAGGGCATCACCTCGCGAGTCCCCTACCTTCAGCAGTTGGGTGTGGACGCTGTCTGGCTGAGCCCGTTCTACCCGTCGGCGCTGGCCGACGGCGGCTACGACGTGGACGACTACCGCGACGTCGATCCCAAGATCGGCACCCTGGACGACTTCGACGAGATGGTGGCGACGCTGCACGCGGCGCACATCAAGGTGGTCGTCGACATCGTCCCCAACCACTCCTCGGACCGGCACGAATGGTTCAAGGCCGCCGTCGCCGCCGGCAAAGGATCGCCGGAACGTGAGCGCTACATCTTCCGCGACGGCAAGGGTGAGAACGGCGAACTGCCGCCCACCGAGCTGCGGTCCATCTTCGGTGGCGGCGCCTGGCATCGCGTCACCGAGCCGGACGGCAGCCAGGGCCAGTGGTATCTGCATCTGTTCGCCAAGGAGCAGCCCGACCTCAACTGGGACAACCCCGAGGTGCACGCCGACTTCCTGGCCACGCTGCGGTTCTGGAGCGACCGTGGCGTCGACGGGTTCCGGGTCGATGTGGCGCACGGCCTGAAGAAGAACCTGGACCCCACCTTCGACGCGATGATCAGCGTGGACGACGGGGTGGTCGATGCCGGCGACGGCCAGCACCCGCTGTGGGACCGCGATGAGGTGCAGGACGTGTACGCCGAGTGGCGCGCAGTGTTCAACGAGTACGACCCGCCGCGCACCGCCGTCGCCGAAGCCTGGGTGCAGCCGCATCGGCAGGCCCGCTACTCCTCACCGGCCGGCCTCGGCCAGACCTTCAACTTCGACCTGCTGCGGGCCGACTTCTGCGCCGACGACTTCCACGAGGTGATCGATCGCAACCTGAAGGCGGCCGCCGAGATCGACGGCTCGACCACCTGGGTGTTCTCGAACCACGACGTGGTGCGGCACGCCACCCGCTACGGCCTGCCGCCGGTTCCGGCCCGGGTCGGCGCACCGGGTGCCGGCGAGGTCGGACGCGGCAACGACGGCAAGCAGTGGCTGCTTGAAGGCGGCGACCCCGCCGCGGTGGACGCCGAACGAGGCCTGCGCCGGGCGCGTGCCGCCACCCTGTTCGTGTTGGCGCTGCCCGGATCGGCCTACCTGTATCAGGGCGAGGAGTTGGGCCTGCAGGAGGCCGGCCAGATTCCCGACGCCGCCCGCCAGGATCCGGCGTTCTTCCGCAACCGCGAGATCGAGATCGGGCGCGACGGCTGCCGGGTTCCGCTGCCCTGGACCCGCGAGGGTTCCTCGTTCGGTTTCGGTCCGGACGGCGCCCACCTGCCGCAGCCGTCCTGGTACGCCGACTACGCCGTGGACGTGGAGTCGGCCGATCCGGCTTCGACGCTGAACCTGTACCGGCGGGCGCTCGCGCTGCGGCATGAGTTGGAGTGCGCCGAGGCCCTGGAGTGGCTGGAGGTGTCGGCGTCCGTGCTGGGCTTCGCGCGCCCGAACGGGTGGTGCGCGGTGACGAACTTCGGCACCGATCCTGTGGCGCTGCCCAACGGTGAGGTGCTGCTGTCCAGCCGGCCGCTCACGGCGGGTGAACTGCCGGGCGAGACCACGGTCTGGCTGCGCCGCTGAACTCGACGCGGCAGAAATCGGGCCGTTGGGTGCATGCCTGCGGCCTGAGTGGGTAACCGACAATTGTCCCTGTGGGACCTGTCGCTGTTCGAGCCCGGGCTGGAACAAAGGCGGGATGCGCCGGTTGAGACCACAGCCGGCGCATCACTTAATTCTGTGGCACGTCCGATCGGGAGCTAAGCCGGCAGCTCTCCGGTGCGGGTGAGTTCCTCTGCGATGCTGACCAGCTTCCGGTTCTTCCGCTGCGACGCGCGACGCAGCATGTCGAACGCCTCGTCGGCGGTGATCTTGTGGCGTTCCATCAGAATCCCCTCAGCCTGGCCGATCACCGTGCGGTTCACCAGCGCGGCCGCGCGGTTGTCCAGGCGGCGTCCGTCGGCGAGCGCGGCGGTGAGGTGAGCGGCCAGCGCATGGGCGACCACGATGTCATCACTGCCGAAACTGCCCGCCTCGACGCTGTACAGGTTGAGCGCCCCGTAGGAGGACTCCTCGGTGTAGAGCAGCAGCGAGAGCATCGACTTCACGCCGAACTGCTCCGCCACCGCCGGACCCCACCGCGGCCACCGCCGGTCGATCCCCACGTCGTCGCTGATCACCGTGCTCTGCGTCCGGACCGTGTCGACGCAGGGGCCCTCGCGCAGTTCGTGCTGCAGTCGGTCCGCCTCGGCGACGAACTCGGCGGTGGGAGCGGCGGTGCTGAGGTGGCCCTTCTCGATCATGGTCACGCCGGCCGCGTCGCACGAGTCCATCAACTCAACGACCATCGCTACGCCCAGATCCAGCCGCTCGTCCTCGTCGACGGGAGTGGTGAGTTCACGGGCGTACTCAGCCATCGTGGTCACCACCTCAGCCGCCGGCACACCTCCGAGCGCGCCATCGTCCTGCGCTTCGTCGTGACCCTCGGACGGCACCACAACCACCCCTTTCCTTTGCTCGGAACCCAACTCCGAGGTGAAGTGTCTCACCCGTCTCTCCATTCGAATAGCTGAACGGCATGGACGCGGCACATCATTCTGGTCGACCTGGACAAGTCAAGGTCTCGACCGACGGAGTAGCCTCGCGACGAGGAGTGATACCCATGGACGACCAAGCGGAAACCCGCATTCCGGTCACCTACGACAACTGCGCCGAGGTCGAAGGGCCGTTCTACCACGGCACGAAGTCCGACCTGGCGACCGGCACCGAACTCGTCCCCGGCTACGGGTCAAACTTCCAGCAGGGCCGGGTGTCGAACAACATCTACTTCTCCGCGCTGGTGGAGACCGCGGCGTGGGGCGCCGAGTTGGCCACCGCTCTGGCCGGCGTCGAGGGCCGTGGTCACATCTATGTCGTCGAGCCGCTGGGACCGTTCGAGGACGACCCGAACGTCACCGACAAGCGCTTCCCCGGCAACCCGACCCAGTCGTACCGAACCCGCGACGGCGTCCGTGTGGTGGCCGAACTCCAGGACTGGGAGGGCCACTCCCCCGAGGTGCTCAAGACCATGCTCGACAACCTGGCCCAACTCAGAGAGCAGGGCTTGGACGTCATCTACGACTGACCTCACCCTCGGCTGACGTTGCCCCCCCTTTTGCGGTGATTGCCCCTGTTCAAACAGGTGCAATGACGCCAAACGGGCGCAACGTCGTCCCATGGCCTACTCGACTGCGCCACCCATCGGCCGCAGATCACCGTCTTCGGTACGGACGCCTACGCCACCACTGATCAGAAGGCGGCCGTCCTGCTGGAATCCCTGGTCCGCAACCATGCCCTCATCGATGGGAGCAAGCGGCTCGGCTGGTTGGCCACCGTGGTCTTCTACGGCCTGAACGACATCGCGCTCGAGGCACCCGATGACGACGCCTACGACCTCGTCATCGGAGTAGCGAGCGGAGTGGTCGGCTATCAGGAGGCGGCACTTCAGCTGGCGTCCTGGCACTGACATCGTGTCGTGGTGGCCACGCCGACCGGTGGCAGACCGCGGGGACGGTTCCTTTGGTCACCTTCGCGGACGTGAGGTGAGGACGGCCACGAGCAGGAAGCCGGGCAGCATGAGCATTCCGGCGCGGAGGCCGACGAGTTGGGCCAGTGCGCCGGTGAACAGCGGCGCGACCTGGCCGAGGCCGGCGACGATCAGCACCTGACCCATGGATTGATCGGACGAGCGGCGGCTCGCCCCGACATGCAGCGAGGACGCCAGCGGGAAGGTGGCACCGATCCCGATGCCGGCAATGCTCAGCCCGATCGTCGCCACCACCGCGTTCTGGGCGAGCAGCAGGATCGGCGAGCCGACCAGCGCGCAGGCCAGCGCGAGGTGCAGCACCCTCAGCGCGGGCAGCCTGAGCGCGAGGCGACTGGCCAGCAGCCGTCCGACGAGGCTGGCGGCGAACAGCACGCTGACCAGCGCGACCGCGACATCCTGCTGGATGCCGACCGACTCGTCGAGGAAGGTGGCCGCCCAGAAGGTGAGCGTCCACTCCGCCGCCACGATGGCGATGATGGTGAGCAGCGTCCGGCGGGTCGAGATCCGGACGTGGGCGGCCGAGACCTCAGCGTGGTCGACGTCGCGGCCGAGCACCGGAGGCAGTTGGGTGAGCCACACCGCGGCCACGGCGATGGCGACGATCACGGTGGCGATGAGGAAGAACGACTGCCAGCCCAGGAAGGTGGCGGCGCACAGGCTGATCAGGATCGGGGTCGCGATGCCGGCGAGGCTGACATAGACCTCGCCCTCGGCCATCGCGGCTGCGCGGTGCTGGTTGTGGGCGTCGGCGAGGACGGCCCAGGTCCGGATCAATGCGGCGGTGGCGAATGCCCCCGACAGGAACGCGGCGGCGATGGTGACGGCAATGGCGTGCCCGTAGCCGAGCAGAAGCCCGGCCAGGGCCGCGACGGCGAGGCCGACGATGATGGCGGGTTTGCGTGCGACCGCGGAGTGATTCGCCTGCACCCCCGCGGTGACCACGCCGATCGCGAACGCCACCGGATGCAACGAGGCCAGCAGATAGGACGCCCCCTGCGCCGCTCGCAGATACGGCAGCACCGGACCCAGCGCGGCATTGAGGATGCCGAACGCGAACAGCGCTCCGAACGCAACCCAGGTCACGGACGTGCGGCGATAGGCACCGGCTGCCGGTGAGGTGCTCATGCCACTCCCGCCCCGCGCGAGGCCCAGCGGGCGAGCAGCTCGGCGTCCAGCACGTGGTCGAACACCGATAGACCCATGCCGACCAGGGTGGCGTCGTCACCGGCGATGGCCTGGACGATCTGCGGCGGTCTGGCCCGATGCGCGGACATCAGCCCGCCGTTCAGCGCGTCGTAGAAGGCGCCCACCGAGGCGAACCGCACCAGGTCGGCCAGCCCTCCGAGCGTGACCAGGGCGGGATCGAGCGCGTTGATCAGTCCGGCGATGCCGCGTCCGAGATCTGCCGCGAGGGACGTCATGGCGTGCCTGATCGCATCCGAATCGTCGGGATGGCTGTAGAGCTTCTGCAGCCATGATCGGGGATCGGCAGTAGCGTCGACGCCGGTGCGGCGCGCGACCTCCGCCAAGTCGAAGGCGGCCGTCCAGCATCCTTTGGCGCCGCACGGGCACCGCAACGCCGGGTCGCCGAACGGCAGGTGCCCGAACTCGCCGTGCAGACCGTGCGCACTGGGGGTCGGCCGCCCGTCAGCGATCAGAGCACCGCCGACGCCGACCTCCACCACGATGTGCAGCAACGAGTTCAGTTCCGCCGGATGCATGCGTGCCTCCGCGACAGCCGCCATCGTCGCATCGTTGCCCAGCACCATGGGCCGATCGAGCGCCGACGTCAACGGGGTGGTCTCGATGTCCTGCCAACCCAGCATCGGCATGCTGAGCCGGCCATCGACCGCCAGGCCGGGAACCGTGATGCCCGCGCCCACCACCCGATCGCCGTAGCCGGCCGCCAGTCGGCGGAGCCGTTGGGCGAGCATGTCGAGAAGTTGGTCGGGAGCGATCCCGTCGTGGCCGCCGACCTCATGGATCGTCACACTGCCGTCCAGGTCGCTGGCGCCCAGCCGCCAGTCCCCGTGGCGAATGTCGAGGACGAGCGCGACGGGCCCCGTCGGAC
Organism: Micropruina sp.; assembly: GCF_047606365.1. GTDB lineage: Bacteria > Actinomycetota > Actinomycetes > Propionibacteriales > Propionibacteriaceae > Micropruina. The sequence continues at coordinate 7,377 of NZ_JASGEN010000080.1, forward strand.
TCGCGTGCAGGGTGGTCGTCGGACGCCCCGGGCCGGCCTGCTCCGCCGACCGCTCGCTGATCAACTCGGCCTGCACCAGCCGCTTCACCAGATCCGAGGTGGGGCCGCTACGCAGGCCCACCATGTCTGCCAACTCGGTGCGCGTCACTTGCTGGCGTCGCCGAACCATCGCCAGCGCCTGCGCTGCGGTGCGCCAGTGCCGCGCTTGTGAGGAAGCCATGGCGGCAATTTACTCGCTGAACGAGTTATTTACTACACTCATTTGGAGAGCTGCCTGTCAATGGTCAGCAACTGCTGTATGGTCAGCATGTGCTGACTATTTCCTCTCGCGTGGACGTCATGAACCGCCTCGGTCGGGCGATGTCCGACGCCACCCGCTCACGCATCCTGCTGGCGCTTCTCGACCAGCCCGGCTACCCCGCCAGGCTCGCTGAGGAGCTGGAGTTGACGCGGACGAACGTGTCCAACCACCTGGCCTGCCTGCGCGGCTGCGGAATCGTCGTCGCCGTGCCGGAGGGGCGCAGGACCCGCTATGAGATCGCCGATCCGCATCTGGCCCGAGCACTGTCGGCGCTGGTGAACGTGACCCTGGCCGTCGATGAGGGTGAGCCGTGCCTCGATCCGTCCTGCACTATGCCCGGTTGCTGCGCGGACTGCCGCCCGGCGCAATGACGACCACCCTCGCCCCGGAGCGGACGGCACTTCTGCGCCGACGGATCCGGATCATTGTCGCGATCACCATCGCCTGGAATGTCGTGGAGGCGATCATCGCGCTGGCCGCCGGCGGCACGGCCTCATCGGCGGCGCTGGTCGGATTCGGCCTCGACTCGATCGTCGAGGTGCTGTCGGCCGCAGCCGTCGCCTGGCAGTTCTCGGCGTCCGATCCCGAAAGGCGCGAGAAGGTCGCTCTGCGGGTGATCGCGGTCTCGTTCTTCGGCCTCGCCGGCTACGTGTCGGTGGACGCCCTGCTCTCGCTGGCCGGTATGCGTGAGCCGGAGCACTCCCCGGTGGGCATCGTGCTGGCCGCGCTCAGCCTGCTGGTGATGCCCTTCCTCAGCTGGTTCGAACGGCGCACCGGCCGCGAACTCGGCTCCGCCTCCGCGGTCGCCGACTCGAAGCAGACACTCATCTGCACCTACCTGTCAGCAGCCCTGCTGGTCGGCCTGCTTCTCAACGGCCTGTTCGGCTGGACGTGGGCCGACTCTGCCGCGGCCCTGGTCATCGCCACGTTCGCCGTCCACGAGGGCATCGAAGCCTGGCGAGGTGACGCCTGCTGCGCGGCGCCTGCCGCCGTCCTCACCGGCGAGCGAGAGCCGGAGGACCACTGCACGGACGGCTGCTGCGCGGCGCGCGAGCACTGAGCTCGCAGCGCGAGACCGGGGAGCCTGCCCGACTACGCAGCTTAGGATCTCAAGAGAACTTGAGGTATGCCCGATCGGAGGCTTGATGGAAGGTCACCACGAGCCGGGTGAGCTGCTGAGCATCGGCGAGATGAGCCGTCGCACCGGGGTCGCTGTCTCGGCGCTGCGCTACTACGAGGAACTCGGACTGATCGCCTCGACGCGCACCACCGGAAACCAGCGACGATTCCCCCGACACATGCTGCGCCGGGTCTCGTTGATCTCGGTGGCGAAGAACATCGGCATCCCGTTGGACGACGTCCGCGAGGCCTTCACCAGCCTGCCGCTGGATCGAATGCCTAGTCAGGAGGATTGGCAACGGGCCTCGCAGGCGTGGAAGCGACAGCTCGAAGAGCGTCGTCAACGGCTGGAACGGTTGGAATACGAACTGACCGGCTGCATCGGCTGCGGCTGCCTGTCGATGAAGGCGTGCCGGCTGCTCAATCCGGACGACGCGCTCGCCGCCGCCGGACCGGGGCCGCGGCGCCTCGAGGGCCTACCCCTGGACTGAGCCATCGACGCAGACATGACGACCACGACACCACCCAGCGAGACGCACTTGACCTCAAGTCGACTGCAGGTTCTAGCGTGAGGAGCGCACGAGAGGATTTGTCTTGCCCGTGACCAGCAGTAACCCGTCGCTCTACGACGGCTTCGCCCTCTACGGAAGCGGCGTCACCCTGGTGACCGTCCGCGACGACGACGTGGACCAGTTCTTCATCGCCGCCTCCGTGCTCACCGCCTCGGTGGAGCCGTTCAGCCTCGCCGTCGCGGTCGGACAGCACCGGATCGGACTGCCGGCCATCATGCGCGGCGTGCCGTGGGCCGTCTCGGTGCTGGCCGTCGAACACCTGCCGCTGGTGGAGCGGCTCACCGGACCGACGACACGCGATGAGCGTCTGGCCGCGCTGATCGCTGCCGGCGCCGAAACGTCGCCGGAGGGTCCGCTGTGGCTACCGGACGCCCTGGTCAGCCTCTGGTGCCGCTTCTCGTCGGTGACTCCGGTGCATCACCAGTCCCTGATCGTCGGGGACGTCACCCGCGGCAGCGTCCATCGCGAAGGCCTGCCGTTGATGCGCTGGAACCGGCAGTTCACCACGGCGTGCGACGCTCCTTCAGAGGTGGCGCTCCACGCCGGCTAGGCGCAACCTCGCCCCTGCACGATCTGACAGAAGTCTGTCCCGTTGACCGGCGACGCTAGTCCCGGCCGAGCGCGGTGCACACGCAGGCCTTGTTGCCGTCCGCATCGGCGAGAACGACGAACGAGGGCGCCTCATCGTCGGAGACCAGGGTGCCACCGGCGGCCAGAGCCGCATTGATGCGCGCTGTCGCGACCTCCGGAGGAACCGTGATGTCGAGGTGGAACCGCTGCCGGTCGGCCGCCTTCGAGTCGGTTCCCTGGAACCACAACGCCGGCAGGAGGCCGGCGCGGTCGACGACTTCATCTCCACCGTCGTCGTCCAGGCCCAGCACGGCCGCCCAGAACGGGCGGACCACGTCATACGCCGGGGTGTCCAGGCCGAACTCCAACGTTTGGGCGCGTTCCGGGTGGGCAACGAATCCACGCTTGGCGGCGAGGCCGCTGATCCTTTCGGCCAGCTGCACATCGCGTTCGGTCACGCCACCCACATCGTGGCTGCTCAGCGTGAAGATCACCTCGCCGTAGCGCAGTGCGACGTCCGGGTGATGGTTCAGCTCGTCGGCGATCTGGGCGACGTCGGCGACGAAGAGGGCACCGGCGGTGAACCCGTCGGTCTGGAAGTGCGTGCGCAGCGCCGACAGAATCCAGCGCCAATCGGGAAGGTCGACGTCCGCGACCCGAAGAGTGTGCTGTGTCATCCGTCCACCCTAGGTCGCTGCATGGACAGAATCAGCGCCGCCGGGGCTTGCCTACCTCCCACCAGTCCACTGGTGGTTCGCGTTCGATGTAGTGGGCGGTGCTCTCGACGTTCCCCAGGTTGCAGAACTTCCACAACTCCTTCGCCGAGAGCGAATAGTGATGCAGCAGTTCATCGACGTCATAGGCATCGAGTTCCCCAGCGCGATGGCGATCAATGGCGTCACCTACCCGCGCGACGAGCTTGGTCAGTTCGGCCTCGTGATAGGTCCGGACCTCGGCGCGCGCGGCCCGCCTTTCCGACTTGTCGGGCATACCCGGAGATTATCGAACGCCCCCACAGAGGGAGACCAGTAGCCGCCAACTGTTGGCTTAGCCGTCGTCCGAGTGCTCGGATATCGGTCGGGCCTGCCTATTGACCCTCGCCCGGCACCGACGGAGACTGAAAGTATGAACGCAGAGTGGCAGAGCGACTGGGCCCGCCGACTCATCTGCGCGCTCGCGCTGTGGGGTTGGGGCATGACGAGCAGCGGGCTGCTGTTGTTCGGTGTCGTGGCCTACGGTCAAGGACTCCAGCATGGCATGCAGCCGATTCTCGCCATGCTGATGGGGACCGCCGGCCTGGTGGCCTGGGTGGCCCTGTCTCGACTGAACGCCCGCCGTGAGCCCGCTCGCGCGGTGATCACGAGGTAGTTGATCGCACCGCCACAGCCGAAGTCTGGAAGGTTCCCGAGGTAGCAGACTGAGCTGCGACAAGACCGAGGGGCAGGTGAGGGCAGCGTGATACGCGAAGCAGTAGCTGCCCTCGCCGCGCTCGGACCGCTACCCAGCGATTCGCAAGCAACAACCGGCGCATCCGGGCTTGAGCGCTGGGAAGATCTGGCGGATCAGGTGTCGAAACCACTCAGCGACGACGAGGCGCGGGCGCTGGCGGCCTCATTCCCGGCGAACGATTCGGACGCCTTCGGCACGGCATGGACGTTGGTACATCTGCTGGAGTCCGCGCCGGGCTGGCCCATCGAGGACGCGCTCGATCTGATCCCCGCGTATTGGCGCGATGTGCTCGAGAGTCGCCTAGGAAGGCGCTGACCAACACATCCACCGCTGGTTGAGCTTGTCGAAACCCTCTTGGTCCCAGCCTCAGATTGCACCGATGACAGAAGTCCGCGAATAGGCCCGGAGGCCTACTCTGGACCACAGCGATCCGAGGTTTGCATCGCACAAGGGAGGGCACCATGGCTGGAGCACAGCACCCTTCGGTGACGGGAATGGACGAGCGCACGCTCGGCCGGATCGACCTCATCCTGTTCGACGCCGACTACCGCGACGCGAAGGCCGCCGTCGAGGACTCGTGGCGGGTCGCGGTGATGGCCGCCGATCCGCGCACCCGCGCGGCACACGAGCGGGCCCGGGCCGCAGCGGTCGCGGCGGCGAACGACCGCCGGGACCCCACCGCCCCACGGGTGCTCACCTCGACGACTATGCACCGGGTGGCGCTGGGAGTAGCCCTCTTCGCCGGCGTGGTCGCGGTAGCGCTGCTGACCACCCCGCGCACCAGCCCACTCGCCGTGCAGGACGCGATGCTGCCGTCCGGCCTGCTCGCCGTCGTCGCGGTGACGCTGTTGTGCTGGCTCGAACCGCGTCGCGCCAACGGGTCGCTGTGGGGGTCGCGGGTGCCTGCGGTGATCCATCTCGCCTTCGGCTGTCTGTGGCTGCTAGCCGCTGCGGGCGTGTTCGCCTTCCGGTGGAGCGAGGTCAGCGCCTTCGCTGCGCTGCCGGCCATCGCAGGCCTCGCCCTGCTCGGGTGTGCCGGATTGGCCGCCCTCATCCTGTGCGGCTACGCCTACCGCGCCGACCGCTCCGGACGTCAGACCGGCCTCGCGCGAGTCACCGGCGACCTCATCGACCAGCGGGATGCACCCGAAGTCTTCGACGCACTCGACCGCTGGTGGTCGAGTGCCGGCCCGGACGCGCTACAGCAGTCCGGCGATCGCGTCCGGGACGTCCGGCGTGAGGTGCTCGCACGCCTGCGAGCGGCCAGACTGATCACTGAACGTGACGAGCAGTTGGCCTGCTGGGCTCCCGACCCGGTGAAGTGGAGCGAACGCCGCCGATAGCCGTCAGAGAATCAGCCGAGGGCCTGGGCCGCCTCGGACAGGCTGATCCGATAGCTGGTTCCACGAAGCTCCGTCCAGGCCTCTGCGCCCCGGCAGGTCCACCGCACGTGGCCAACCTCGAGCCCGTCGGGCATCACCAACCGGCCCTGCCCACCCCTCCGCTTCGGCCCTTCGGCCGTCAGTTCGAGCAGGGTCACCAGGTCATAGTCGGCGCCGTAGCCACCGATCAACAGCGCCCGGTTGTCTTCGATGAGCAGCGCCTGGGCGCCGCGGTGTGGCGACGGCCCAAGGTTCTTCGCTTCAGCCCCGGCCACCGTGATGAGGTGGTGGTTGCTATACGGACACGCGTAGACCGTGTCACCCACCACATTCATCGCTTCACAGTCATCGACCGCCGGCAGTGCTGTGCTCCACGGATACAACCACTCGGGCTCCAGGTCATCATCGAACCGCACGAGTCCGTGACCCTCGGGCTCTCGTCCGGTCAAAGCCTCATCGAAGTACCCCACCCAGACCGAACCGGAGTCGGTGACAAGGACATGCTCAACGGCGTCGCCGAAATCGCCATCCGCAACGAGTTCGCCCTCACTACTCCAGCGCTGCGCAGAGACAGCGGCGCCAGGGGGCTTCCTCGTGGAGACGAGCAGTACGCCGCCGTCCGCGGTTGGCTGAAGGAAGCCCACTCCATCAAGCGGCGACTCTAGAACCAATGACCGCTCCGGCTCAGTCCCGGCACCATGCCAGGTCACCAGCCGCCTGGGACCACCCGTTGTAGCCGCCCAGAGCGCCACGCACTCCCCCGACGGCCCGCGTCCGGTAGCAATCGGGAGCCGGTCCCACTGACCATCGCCAGGTGGCGGGGCCAGATGGCCTTCCCGAACCAGAGGGACCATCGGAAGTCGCAGGTTGGCCTGCCGATGCAGCCGCTTCTCCTCGTCTCCCCGTCGAACCGGCTGCGGCATAGAGGCGAGCATGGCGCACGGACACCCTGGCGTCCAGCAACAGGCTCGGCCACAGGACGAGGGCCCTGAGGAGTGCCTTCGCCCGGGGTCACATGCCGCCGCATCCGGGCTTGAGAGTCACTGGCCGTCGCTATTGTGCATCGGTGAGCAGCAACCACCCAACGACCCGGATCATTCTCGCCCGTCATGGCGAGGCTGCCTACCCCAGCACTGCCGAGAGCGACAAGAGCGGCGGCATCCTCACTGACCTCGGTCAAGACCAAGCGCGCAGCCTCGGCTACGCACTCCGTAACCAGGGCGTAGCTGCAGTGGTGTGCTCCGAACTGTCTCGCGCGAAGCAGACAGCCACGATCGCAGCCGACATCCTGGGTCTTGAGGTTGGCGTTCGGCCGGGTCTGCATGAGTACCAATTGGGCGAGGAGCCCTACACCACCCAAGCGCTCGGCACAGCCCTCCTGGGCTGGCTGGCCGGTCATCTACAAGCGCGGGTCCTCGGCGGTGAGAGCGGCGACGAGATCGCGCGTCGTGTCTTTCCCGTCCTCGAAGACCTGGTCAGCCTCTATGCGGGCGAGATGGTGCTCGTTGTCATGCACGGTGGCGCGATCATCGCGACCCTGGGAAGCATCGCTCCCGGACGGACCGGCTTGCCAAGCGACAACAACCCACACAATCTCGAAAGTGACCTCCCCGGAGGTGCCCATTTCTGTCTGGAGCACTCGCCGGATGGCTGGCGGATCATCTCCGAACGACGCACGACCCCATGACGTCGGAGTCGACAGAAGCTACGCCGGATCCCTCATCCAGGCACTCGACACCACCGCCATCGACACCGCCGGCACCTGCGCGCCAGTTTTGCCACCATTGATGCTGATCGTGCGCTAGTCCGTGAATGCGTCGAGCGGCGACTATCGACGGATATCGCCGCTCGCAGTCCGCTCCCAGAGCGGAGAACGTAGGAAAACCAGCGATACCGCGAGAACGGGCACGGCGGCCATCGCAAAGACCACTTGGATCGGGACGAACTCCACCAGTACGCCGCCTACCAAAGCGCCTGCCGGCGTGCCGGAGAGTGCGATCATCCGGCCGGTCATGTTGACGCGGCCTTGCAGTTCGGGCGGCGTCTCCTCTTGGCGGATCGTGATGTTGTTGATCGTCGCCAGCGTGCGAAGGTAATTCCAGGCCGTCCAGATCACCAGCGAAGCGATCCAAGCCGGGACGAAGGCGAAAAGAACCAGAAGCGGAACAAAACCGAGAAACGCCAGAATCATCAACCGTCCCGGGCCGAAGCGTCTCCTCAATCGCGTGAGCGTCAGACTGGCCAGCAGTGCGCCGACCGCCGCAGCGGCGAAGAACACGCCCAAAGCCCCCTCGGGGGCGTCCAGTGCTCGCGCGAAGAAAACGACCAGCAAGCCCATTGCCAGCCCGCCGGCGAATGTGAGTGCCGCCATGCCGAGCGTGGCAAGTCGCAGCGTTGTCGAAGCCCAGATGAATCGGAGCCCTTCGCGGATCGACCGCCACAGCTTCTCGGAGCTTCCGTCAACGACGGCCGCCGGCCTCAGATCCGTCCTGATCCGCATGATGAGTAGGGCGGACGCGACAGCCGACAGCGCGTCAGCCACCAGAATCACTTCGGGCCCCCACAGGGCGATGACGATGCCGGCAAAGGCCGGCACGACGATCCCGACCACCGTCGCGGAACTCCACAGAGCCGAGTTGGCCGCAGCAAGCTTGGACTTGCCGACCACCGCTATCAACGCGCCGAACGATGCCGCGTCGAACCATACGAATGCTGTCCACACCACGAATGTGACGACGAGGATGTGCGCCGTTGAGTGCAGGCCCGCGAGGTGAGCGATCGGAATCGAGACCAGCGCCATCGCACCGACGAGATCTGAGGCGACCATGAGCCAGCGCCGATTCATCCTGTCGGCCACCCCACCGGCGATAAGACCGAAGACCAGGTAGGGAAGAACGATGAAGGCCGAGACCAAACCCGTGAGAGCCGGCGACCCGGTTTGCTGGAAGATCAGAACCGGTATTGCCACGGCACTTGCTTCCGTGCCGAGAGTCGAGATCGTGCGACCCGCGAACCATTTGCGGAAGTCCCAACTCCATAGAGGTTCGCTCGCATCAGCATTGGCGGTCATGCCGATCTCACCTCAGTTCCCCGGACGACCGCACGATACTCAATGCCCCGCGACGACGTCGAGATCGTCATCGACCGGGAGTAGACCGGCCCAAGTGCCGCTACCGGCCGCCGGTAAGCAGTGTCAGGATCTGGTGGACCTGGTCGACCTGGGGAGACGGGTATGGCGCGCGATCAACGCGGGTGACGCGACCAATCGACATTGACTTGACTTGCTCGCACATCGCCACGGTGGGTGTCGCGTCGCGGGAGGTGAGCTTCACATGCGTGGACCATCCGCGGTCTGTGTGCGTCAGCGGCACCGCGATCAGCAAGCCGCGGGCACGATGAAGAGCTGGCTCGGACAGCACCAACCAGGGCCGGTGCTTGGCCTGCTCCCGCCCGACGGTCGGGTCCATGTTCGCCCAGATGACGTCACCGCGGGCGATCGACTCGGTCACTGCCCCGCCTCGAATCGGGCGATGGACTCCTCGGCGTCGCCGGCGAACGCCGTGTCGGCCTCGCCGAGCTCGTCCAGATACTCCTGGTCAGGGGTCTCAGCTTCGAGTGCAGCCCAGAACTCAGCCTTGCGCCGGGCGTCCAGCATCTCCTCGATGAGTTGCGCCTGGGTCAGGTGTGCCGCTCGGGCCGCGTCGCGCACTCGATCACGCACCACACGAGGCACCTTGATCGTCGCCACATCAGTCATACCTACAGGGTACCTCTGCGGGATACCAAGGTCTCGTGGAGGTCTTGAAGGCCTCATCCAGCCGGGGAAACGAATGGTCGGGGCGACAGGACTCGAACCTGCGATCTCCTGCTCCCAAAGCAGGCGCGCTAGCCACTACGCTACGCCCCGGACGTCCGCGCTCAGCGGGCACCGCGTTGAGTCTAGGCCAGTCGATCGGCCATCGGGAAACCGGACAGGGCAGCACTCCCCTCGCCGGTCGTTCTGACCACCCGCCGTACTAGGGTGGTTGAAATGGCAACACCTTTTGATGACATCGATGTCTACCTCGCGCTGCCGCGGTGTTCCGGACTGAGCCTCTCCCCTGACGGCACACGTCTGGTCACCACCGTTGCCACCCTCAACTCGAAGCGCACCCAGTACCGCAATGCCTTGTGGGAGGTCGATCCGACGGGCACCGAGCCGGCCCGGCGACTGACCCGGTCACGCAAGGGCGAGTCTTCCGCACTGTTCACCGATGCGGGCGATCTGCTGTTCACCTCCGCCCGTCCCGATCCGGACGCCGACGATGACGACGAGCCCACCGCGGCCCTGTGGTTGTTGCCGGCCGCCGGTGGCGAGGCCAGCCTGATCGGCAATCGGCTCGGCGGCTACGGAAAGGTCCAGACCCACAGCACGCAGGTGCTGGCCGCGGCGCCGCGCCTCGCCGCGTCCACCGACGAGGCGGACGACGACCGCCGTCGCAAGGAGCGCAAGGACAACAGCGTCAGCGCGATCCTGCACGCCAGCTACCCGGTGCGGCATTGGGACCACGACCTCGGGCCGGGCTCCCAGCATCTGATGGCCGCCGACCTGCCGGCCTCGGCACTTGAGGCGGGCGCCGACCCCGTCCGGCTTGAGTTGCGTGATCTCACACCGACCGCGTCCGCGCACCAGTGGGAGGACTTCGACCTGGCGACCGACGGCAGCTTCGCCGTGGCGGTCGAGTCCCGGATCGGCAGCGCCGGCGATCGGTACAGCCGACTGGTCCGAATCGACCTCTCCGATGGCGGTAGCACCGTCCTGGTCGACGAGCCGGGGGTCGAGGCCTATGAGCCATGGCTCTCCCCCGACCGCACCCGCCTGCTGTTCAGCCGCGCACCGCTGACCAGCCCGGAGCGCTCGGCGCACCAAGAGCTGCATCTGCTCGACCTCGGCACCGGCGAGAGCCGGCAGGTCGCCACCGAGTGGGACCGCTGGCCCACCTGCCACGCCTGGCTGCCCGACAGCAGCGGCATCATCCTGACCGCGGACGAGAACGGCCGCGGACCGGTCTTCCTGCTCGACCTCGCCTCGGACGTCGTCACCCGGCTGACCAGCGACGATGCCAGTTTCACCGACCCTCAGATCTCTCCCGACGGCCGCTGGGTGTACGCCCTGCGCACGTCGTACGCGGCGCCATCCGAGGTAGTCCGGATCGATCTGGACGCCGCCCGCAGCACCGGTGCGCCGGTGGCGTCCGAACTGCTCCGGAACCCGGCACCGGCGCCCGAACTGCCCGGCACGCTGACCGAGATCAGCACCACGGTCGCCGACGGCAGCACGGTGCGGGCGTGGCTGGCGCTGCCGTCCGGGGCCGACGCCGAGCATCCCGCGCCGCTGCTGCTGTGGATCCACGGTGGTCCGCTCAACTCGTGGAACGGCTGGAGTTGGCGCTGGTGCCCGTGGCTGCTGGTCGCCCAGGGTTACGCGGTGCTGCTGCCCGATCCGGCCCTGTCCACCGGTTATGGCGAGGACTTCATCGCTCGTGGCTGGAGCCGTTGGGGCGCCGAGCCGTTCACCGATCTGATGGCGATCACCGACACCGCGGTCGCCCGCGACGACATCGACGCGAGCCGGACGGCAGCCATGGGCGGCTCGTTCGGCGGCTACATGGCCAACTGGGTCGCCGGGCACACCAACCGCTTCCGCGCCATCGTCAGCCACGCGTCCCTGTGGAGCCTCGACCAGTTCGGGCCCACCACCGACCACGCCTACTACTGGGCCCGCGAAGTGGGTGAGGCGATGCTGCGCGAACATTCACCGCACAGCTACGTGGAGCAGATCCGGACGCCGATGCTGGTCGTGCACGGCGACCGCGACTACCGGGTGCCGATCGGCGAGGGCCTGCGGCTGTGGTGGGAACTACTGAGCCGTTCCCAGCTCGCTCTGGACGCCGAGGGCCGGACGCCGCACCGCTTCCTGTACTTCCCCGATGAGAACCATTGGGTGCTCAGCCCGCAGCATGCGGCGATCTGGTACGGCACGGTGTCGGCCTTCCTGGCCGAGCATGTGTTGGGTGAGGCGCGGCAGTATCCGGAGTTGCTCGGCTGACGTCGCGCCGGCTGTGAACGGAGATCCCGGATCAAGTCTGGGATGACGGGTTCGCTCGTCGCGCTGTCTGAACGGAGATCCCGGATCAAGTCCGGGATGACGGATTAGCTCGTCATCCCGGTGAACGCCGGGATCTCGGATCAGTCGCGGGATGACGGATCGTCGCCCGGTCAACCAAGTTAGCGTGATCTCATGGCGGACGATCCGGTGGACCCGACCGACGAGCAGGCGAGCGACGAGGACCGGCTCGAACCCACCGATCTGGTCCGGCGTTCCCGGGTGGTGCTGCGCGCCGGCATCCTGATGCTCGGCGCCGGCACCAGCGGGTTGCGGGTGCGCGAGGTGATGGAGGCCGTCGCGCGCTCGATCGGCATCCAACAGCTCGACGCCCAGGTCACCTTCACCCAGATCGTGCTCACCGTCGGACGCCGCGGCCTGTTCCGCACCCATGTGGGCGAGACCCGTCCGGGCGTCAACGCCGATCGGATCGCCCGGCTGCATCAGCTCAGCCATGAACTGCCCGCCCACGAGTCGGCCGAGCAGATCGACCGCCGGCTCGACAAGATCGAGCAGCACGCGTTCTGTTATCCCTCCTGGCTACTGGTGATGCTGGTCGCCGTCGCTTGCGCGTCGGTCGCGATCCTGGCCAACGGAGGCTGGCGGGAGGTGCTCGCGGTGCTGCCGGCCTCGGCGATCGCCTACGGACTGCATCGCCTGCTCACCCGGCTGCAGTTCAACCAGCTGGCTGTGGTGCTCACCTCGGCGGCGCTCGCGTCCGCGCTCTATGTCGGCTTCGCCCAACTCCTCACGCTCACGCTCGGTGCGCCCAGCGACCGCTTCGCCGCCGGCTTCGTCTGTGCCTCGATCTTCCTGATTCCCGGCTTCCCACTGGTCACCGCCGGCCTCGACCTGACCCGGCTCGACCTCGACACCGGCGTCCCACGGATGACCTACGCCGCCATGGTGGTGCTGGCCATCGCCATCGGGGTGTGGCTGGTGGCGTCCCTCACCGGAGTCTCGCCCGATCCGGTCGGGCCGCTCAACGGACCACCGGTGCTGGTCTGGTCGGCGATCGTGGCCGCCAGCTTCCTGGCGGTGTTCGGCTGGGCGACGATGTTCAACGCCCCGCTGTGGACGGCGGTGGCGTCCGGGGTGGTCGCGATCTTCGGCAATCTGGTCCGCCAACTGCTGCTCGACAACGGGATCAAGCCGCATGTCGCGATCTTCGCCGCCTGCGTGGTGATGGGTCTCGGCTGTGCGCTGGCCGCCCGCTGGTTCTCGATGACGAAGATCATCATGACCGTGCCGACCCTGCTGGTGGTGATCCCCGGCTCGTCCGCGCTGCGCACCTTGATCTACTTCGACCGGACCGACATCAACGCCGCCATCGAGTCCGGCGTCTCGACCGCACTGGTCGTGGTGGCGATGGTGGCCGGCCTCTCCGGCGCCCGGATGCTCACCGACCCCGAGTGGACCTTCACCCGCTCACACCAGTGACTGACCGAGCGCCAGCCAGGCCAGCACCTCCAGATCGTCGGGCTGCGTGAAGTCGGACGCCGCGACCCCGGCGAGCAGCCGGCGCGAGTTCTTGATCGTGCATACCGACGCCGTCGGCGCCATCGGCCACTCCTCCGGGCACAGCTGCAGCAGCCCGACCAGCTGCGCCTGCCGGACGGCGTCCAACCCGACCGGCTCACCCGGCAGGTCACCGCCGAGGGCATTGATCAGCCCGGCGAACGCACCACCCGACACCTCCCGGCTGCGCAGATGCAGCACGTTGAGTTCGAGCGCCACCCATTCCGAGCCGCTCGGACGCGACAACAACGCCAGCGCTTCGTCGCCGGCGTCCTCACCCAGTGCGAGGGTGGCCAGCCAGGCGGCCATCACCACCCGGCCGTAGCCCAACTGCGGGTGCACCAGCCCCAGCCGGCGCAGGGCCGCCCGCACCATCCGGGCATTGCCGGACCGCTGGCCCCGCACGATCCCGGTGGCGATCGACAAGAGATCGGGCTCCTGGCTCCAGTCGCGATCATCCAGCAGCCGCTCGGCGGCGGACGGCTGACTGATCAGCGCCCGTCCCAGCGCCTCGGCGACCACGAACCCGCCGGCCGGCGTCACCGGCGCACTGCTGCGCAGCACGCGGGAGGCGCCCGCAGCCAGCAAGGTGTCGAACTGCGGGGCGAACGAGAGGGTCAGCGAGGTGAGCCCGCGCGGCGAATGCACCCTGACCCCGACCCGTCCCGCATCGGCGATCACCTGGACGGCGTCCCCTTCGGCGCGGGTGGTCACCGGGGGCGCCACGACGAGTGCCTGGTCGGGCTCGCGGAACTCCCACGGCTGACCGGCGTTCAGCTCCAGCGGAGCCAGCCACGGTGGCAGCCGGGCGCCGAGAGCGTCCATGGAGGGGTACAGGTCGGCGCGCAAGGTGCCGACCCAGCGGCGTCCGGGAGTCAGGGTGAGATCGGACGGCGCCAGCGCGAACGCGCCGTCGGCGTCCTCCAACCAGCCCTGGGTGAGCCGCAGGCCGACGACTGGTGCGGCGCGTCCGGACGGCGCGATCGCGATCAGGCCCTCGGCGCCGGCCGGCCAGGCCCAGGCCACGCAGCCTGGCCCGGGGCGCACCGACAACCGTGGCGGCGTCCCGAGTTCGCTCGGTGGAACGAAAGAACCGTCCCCTCGTACCGCTTCGGGGTCGGGCGGTGGACCGGAAGAACCGTCCCCCTGCGCCGGGCTGTCGCCGGCGCGCAGCGCCCAGCGGATCGTCCAGGCCTCGCCCACGGCGTGCCGCACCGCGCAGGTGGCGTCGCCGAGGGTGAAGCCGTGTTCGACCTCGTCGGCATCGTCGGTGAACCGGCCGGTGGGCTGCAGGCCGTCGAGTTCGAAGTCGGCCCAGACGTCCTCGTCGTGCAGCAGCGCGAACCCGGTGCCGTCGTCCCGGACCCGAATCGCGAACGCACCCCAGCGCATCAGCCCGGCCCGGTCAGCGCCGCCGCTGGCAGCGTGGGCACCAGTACAGGTTGCGGCCTTCGAGCACCTGGGTGCGCACCGGGGTGCCGCAGACCAGGCAGGGCAGGCCGGCGCGGCGGTACACGTACACCTCGCCGCCGTGTCGGTCGACGCGGGGGTCGCGGCCCATCGCCTCGGGCATGTGCTCGTCGCGCACCGTGTCGATCCGGCCGTCCCGGACGCCGAGTCGCAGCAGCACCACCAGGTCGGCCCAGACCGCGTTCCAGGTGCGGCGCGAGATCGTCCTGCCCTCTTTGAACGGGTTGATCCGATGCCGGAACAGCACCTCGGCGCGGTAGATGTTGCCGACGCCGGCGGTCACCGCCTGGTCCATCAGCAGGGAGGCGATGCTGCGTCCGGACCGGGAGATCTTCGCCCAGGCCTTCTCACCGGTGCATTCCGGACGGATGGGGTCGTCCCCGGCCTTGGCCATCACCTCGTCGCGGGCCTCGTCGGTGATCAGCCGGCACCATTGCGGGCCGCGCAACTCGGCGCGATGGACGTCCCTGGCGATCAGCAGTCGCAGGGTGTCCGGGCCGGCGGGTGAGGTGGGCGGACCGTCCAGCAGCCAGAGTTTGCCGATCAGCCCGAGATGGATGTGCACCACCCGATCGGGTCCGAAGTCGATGAACAGGTGTTTGCCGTACGCCTCGGCGCCGTTCAGTACGTCACCGTCGAGCAGTGCAGCCTCGTCGGCGAACCGGCCCTGCGGGCTGCTGACCCGCACCGTGCGGCCGCCGAAGCGTTCGGTCAGGCCGTCGGCGAGCCGATGGATCACGTGCCCCTCGGGCATGGCTACTCCCCCGCTCGGACGCCGTCAGCGGGCGTGCTGTGCTTCGTACTCATCGAGCATGGCGAGCCGTCTGGCGTGCCGCGGGTCTCCGGAGAACGGTGTCTCGAGGAACACGGTCACCATCTCCAAGGCATCGCTCAGCGACTGCATGCGTCCGCCGAGTGCGACGATCCGGGCGTCGTTGTGCTCGCGGGCCAACCGGGCCGTGGTGGTGTTGTAGGCCAGCCCGGCGCGCACGCCCTTGACCTTGTTGGCCGCGATCTGTTCGCCGTTGCCCGAGCCGCCCAGCACGATGCCTCGGCTCTCCGGCTCGGCCGCGACCGCTTCGGCGCACGGCAGGATGTACGACGGATAGTCGTCGGTGGCGTCGTAGGAATGCGCACCATGGTCGACCACCTCGTAGCCGGCGCCGGTCAGTTCCTTGGCCAGGAACTCCTTCAGGTCGTAGGCCGCGTGGTCGGCCGCGATATGAACGCGCATGCCGTCAACATAGCCGAACTGCCTAGCTAGCCGGGTGTTGGTCGAGCTTGTCGAGACCCGGTTTCGACAAGCTCAACCAACGCGGCGGCGGAGCCTCAGTCGAAGATCGGGCCGACGGTCCGGGTGCGCTTGGCCTCGAAGAAGCCCGGGTAGGCGGTCAGCTTGGCGAAGCCGTCGAACAGGTCACCGGCCTGCTCGCCCTTGGGTGCCGGCGAGATCACCGGACCGAACAGCGCCATGCCGTTCATGTGAATGACCGGGGTGCCGACCTCGTCACCGACCGGATCCATGCCCTCGTGATGGGAACGCTTCAGTTCGTCATCGGCCGCATCGGTGTGACCTGCCTCGAGCAGCGATGCCGGCAGGCCGACCTCGGCCAGCGCCTCGGCAACGGTCTCGTCGGCGAGATCCCGTCCGCCGGGATGCAGCAGGGTGCCGATGGCGGTGTAGTAGTCCCGCAGCTTCTCGGGATGGTCACGCTGAACGGCCAGCGCCACCCGCGCCGGCGGCAGGGCCTGATCCATCATTGCCCGGTAGTCCTCGGGCAGGTCGCGGCCCTCGTTGAGGACCGACAGACTCATCACGTGGAAGTACACCTCCACGTCACGCACCTTCTCGACCTCAAGCAGCCAGCGCGAGGTCATCCACGCCCAAGGGCAGGCCGAGTCGAACCACATGTCCACACGTTGCGTCATGCGCTCACGGTAGTGCGGTGCATCAGTCCGCCCGCCTCCGGTTCACAGGCTGGCTTCAGCAACGCATGGGGCTACTCGCAGATCGTCTGAAATCGACCCCAGAGTTGCCTGTGTGGCGAGCGAACTCAGGCGTGGAAAGCCGACCTCCGCTCCCGGGAGCACTCACTGTGGGGTCGATTTCAGACGATCTACACGAAAAGACCGTGGGGGCTGTCACAAAACGGGTCTCGAAAACTGCCTTCTAGGGTGTGAAGGTCATTTCTGAACTGCTGCAGGCTGAAGGCGGCATCCTGTCCCGACGGTCTCACCGCTCCATTCAGCACCACCTCGACTATCAGGTCCGCACCGGCCGGCTGCACGCATTGCTGCCCGGCGTCTACGCGCCACCTGATCCTTCCTGGGAGGCGCGCATCCTCGCCGCTGCCGAGTTTCGCCCAGACTGCGTGCTCACGGGTGCGGCCGCGGCCCGCCTGCTCTGGTGGCCCGAGTGTCCCCTTGATTCAGTGACCGCCGCCGTCAGTGCGAAGGTGAAGGCATCGACGCCCGGATACCGATGGGAACTCCGCACGATTCCTGATGACCTCGTCGTTGACCGGGGCAGGCTGCGCATCGCCGCACCCGCGGTGTCGGTGCTCGACCTCCTCCCGCCGCTGGGCGGCAGAGCCATCGACGAGGGGCTACGCCGCAGGGCGATGAACCTTGACGACCTGCGACAGGCACTGGCTCTGATGCCGCACCGGCCACAGAACGGTCTGCGCCGCGAACTCATCGAGGATTCTCGGGATGAGCCGTGGTCCGAGGCCGAGCGGCGGACCCACCGACTACTCCGCGCCGCCGGAATCACCGGCTGGTGCACGAACCATGTCGTCACCGCCGGAAAGTTCAGCTACACCGTGGACATCGTCTTCCTCGCCGCACGCTTGGTCATCGAGATCGACGGATGGGAGTTCCACCACGGTCGACCAGCGTTCGTCAGCGACCGTTGGCGGTACTCCCGGCTCGCGGCTGGCGGCTGGCGGGTCCTCCCGCTTGCCGCGACAGCCATTGAGGACGAGCCAGAGGCGTTCATCGCTCTAGTCAACGACGCGTTGGCAGACCGTACTCACGGAGTTGTCTGAAATCGACCCCAGAGTGCGCGGCGCGCTCTCCATCGGCTCGGCAACGGGAGGCGAGATCCGGTTGGTTCCGGCGAGGCGGACATCAACTCTGGGGTCGATTTCAGACAAACCTCGAGTAGTGGTGCCGGATCGCGGCAAGCCGTCACCATGGTGACCATGACGGCGGCGGTCGGCATCGACATCGGAACGACCAACACCAAGGTCGTTCGAGTCGAGCGCGGCCTCAGCACGACGGTGCTCACTCGCCCGACGCCGGCACGACTCGACGAGCTGCTGGCCGTGGTCATCAGGGGTCTGACCGCAGCAACCCAGGCAGGTCCGGTCGATGCGGTCGGCATCGCTTCGATGGCGGAGTCCGGGTTTCCGCTCGACGCCGACGGACGGGCACTCACGCCCCTCCTCTCCTGGCAGGACGCCCGCGATGACACCGAGATCCGTGCGCTGGCCGACAGGCTGGGCGCCGACGCATTGTTCGAGGCGACCGGGGTCCGCCCGGGACCGAAGCCCTCGCTGGCCGTCTGGCTGTGGCTACGCGCTCAGCGGCCCTGCGTCTTCTCCGCGATGCGTCGCTGGGTCGGGGTGGCAGACGCGGTCCACCTCGCTCTGACCGGGGAGTTCCGCACCGATCACACGCTCGCCGGACGCACCCTGGCCTACCGCCTTCCAACCTCAGGAGAACCGCTCAGCAGCAGCTTCGATCCGACACTGCTTGGCGAGGTCGGGCTCACCCCCGACCAACTTCCTCGGGTCGCGCTACCCGGCGAGCCACCAGCGCAAGCGCGCGAACACATACAGACCGGCCTCCGGCCCGGCACCCCGGTCGTGGTCGCCGGGCACGATCACCAGGTGGCTGCCTGGGCGTCAGGTGTTCGCACCATCGGCCAGGTCGCCGATTCGGTGGGTACCGCCGAGGCCGTCCTCAACCTGGTCGGTCAGGTCCCCGACCGGCCGGCGGTGCGTGCCCAGGGCATGAGCGTGGTGCGCGCGGTCGACGGCATCACGGAGGGCCTGCTCGCCGGCACCGGATCCGCCGGCGGGTTCCTGCAGTGGCTGGCCGATCGGCACACCGGCGGCGACGTCTCCGAACTGCTCACCGAAGCGACCGAAACCAACAAAGCACTAGCCGGCGATGCCTGGCTGCTGCCCTACCCCTCCGGACGCCAATGCCCCGATCCTGACTCGGCAGCCCGCGTCCGAATGATCGGTTCGCCGGCCGACCTCGGAGTCACCGCCGTGGAGTCGCTCGCCTACCAGGCGCAATGGGTGCTCGACACCCAAACTGCCTTGTCCGAACGCCGTCCCAGCCAGCTCACCCTCGCCGGGAATCCGCTGCATCGCACCCCGCTCTGGGCACGGATCAAGGCCACGCTGGCCGGCGTTCCGACGACTCTGACCACCGCGACCGAACCGGTGGCCACGGGCGCCGCACTGCTGGCCCTCCACCGCGCCGGGCTGAGCGACGAACCTCCGCTCGCGATCAACAACATCGACCCCTTCGACGACGAGATTCGCGACCGCTATCGGGATCGGCTCGCCGCCTTCATCGCGTCCACGCAGTAGGAGTACTGTGACCGCCTGGCGCGACTCCCACACCTGGAGGACCATGTACCCGGCCAACATCACCCGCGATGAAGCCCACACCCGTTCCCAACTGCTCAGCACCAGCCGCTACCGCGTCACCGTCGATCTGACCGGCTCGCCAAGCACCTTCACCTCCACCTCGACGATCAGCTTCAGCTCGACCGCGGGCACCACCTTCGTCGACCTGATCGCCGATTCGATCGTCGAGGCGACCCTCGACGGCACCGCCCTCGACACCGCCGGCTTCAACGGCGAACGGCTCGATTTCACCCTCACCGAGGGCGACCATGTGCTGGCCATCACCGCGGTCTGCCGGTACAGCAACACCGGCGAGGGCCTGCATCGCTTCGTCGACCCCGTCGACTCCCGGGTGTACTGCTACACCCAGCTGGAGGTCGCGGACGCCCGCCGCGTCTACGCCTGCTTCGACCAGCCCAACCTGAAGGCGTCCTTCGAGTTCGCGGTGATCGCACCGGCGCACTGGACGGTGCTGTCCAACTCGCCCGAGGTGGAGCCCGTGGTGGCCGGCGACCTGGGCCGCTGGGAGTTCGCGCCGACCCCGCCGATCTCGACCTACATCACCGCGCTGATCGCCGGCGAGTACCACACGGTGCGCACCAGCTACCGCGGCCGGGAAGCTGAGATTCCGTTCTCACTCTCCTGCCGGGCATCGATGGCGCCCTACCTCGACGTGGACCGGCTGTTCGCCACCACCTCGCGCGGCTTCGACGTCTTCGAGGAACATTTCGGCGAGCCGTACCCGTTCAGCGACTACGCCCAGGTGTTCGTCCCCGAGTTCAACGCCGGCGCCATGGAGAACTCCGGATGCGTCACCATTCGCGACGAATACCTGTACCGCTCGCGGGTCACCTCGGCGGCCTACGAGGCGCGGGACAACACGATCCTGCACGAGTTGGCGCACATGTGGTTCGGCGACCTGGTCACGATGACCTGGTGGGACGACCTGTGGCTCAACGAGTCGTTCGCCGAATGGGCCTCCCATTTCGCCCAGGACGAGATCCGCAAGGTGCACGGCGGCGACGATCCGTGGGCCACCTTCTGCAACCAGCGCAAGACCTGGGCCTACCGGCAGGATCAGCTGCCCTCCACCCACCCGATCGCCGCCGACATGGTCGACCTGGAAGCGGTCGAACTCAATTTCGACGGCATCACCTACGCCAAGGGCGCTTCGGCGCTGCGCCAGTTGGTGGCCTTCGTGGGCCTGGAACCGTTCCTGGCCGGCGTCCGGACCTATTTCGGACGGCATGCCTGGGGCAACACCCAGCTGACCGACCTGCTGCGCGCGCTGGAGGAGGCGTCCGGGCGCGACCTGTCCTTCTTCACCGGTCAATGGCTGCAGACCGCCGGGGTGAACACCCTGACCTGCGAGTACGAGATCGACGAACGGGGACGGTTCTCCCGGTTCACCGTCGTCCAGCACGCCACCGAGCAGTGGCCGACCCTGCGCCGGCACCGGATCGGGATCGGCTGCTACGACCCGACCGACGACGGCATCGAGCGTGTGCACCGGGTCGAACTCGACATCGACGGCGAGCGCACCGACGTGCCGGCGCTGGTCGGCGTCCCGGCGCCGGCGGTGGTGCTGCTCAACGACGGCGACCTGTCGTACGCGAAGATCCGGGTCGATCGCGGGCTGGACGTGGTGGTCCAGCGGATCCACGAGTTCCGTGATCCGGTGGCCCGGGCGCTGCTCTGGGGCGCGACCTGGGACATGTGCCGCGACGCCCAGTTGCCCGCGTCCGACTACGTCGACCTGGTGACCCGCGGGGTGGCGGTCGAAACCGACCTGACCGCGGTGACCGCCGTGCTGGCTCAGGCCGAGGCGGCCGTCCGGTACTACACGCCGCCGGCCGCTCGGGCCGCGTTGGCGACCCGCTGGACGGCCGGTCTGGTGCGGCTGGTGAAGGACGCCGAACCTGGCTCCGATCACCAGTTGGCGATCGTGCGCGCGCTCGCCGGTTCGCTCACCACCTCGGCCGGTGCCGACCTGCTCCGCGCCTGGCTGGCCGGCGAGGAGGTGCCGGACGGCCTGGTCGTCGACACCGACCTGCGTTGGAGGTTCGTCACCCAGCTCGCCCAGCTCGGCGGCCTGGACGATGCCGGCATCGATGCCGAACTGGCCCGGGACAACACCGCCACCGGCGCCGAGAAGGCCGCGGGTGCTCGCGCCGCGCGTCCGGACGCTGCGGCGAAAGCCGAAGCCTGGCGGTTGGCGATCGAGGACGCCTCAGTGCCGAACGCCACCCACACCCAGATCTGCGCGCACTTCTGGGCGCTCGATCAGGACGAGGTGCTGCGGCCGTACGTGGACCCCTGGTTCGAGGTGATGGCCGACATCGCGGCCCAGCGCAACGGCTGGGGGCAACGGTCGTTGGCGATCCGCAAGAACGTCGGCGAACTGCTGTTCCCGCGTCCGCTGGGTGACCGGGCGTTGCTGGCCCGGATCGACGAGTGGATGGCGACCACCGAGCTCACCGACTCGGTCCGCCGGATGGTCAGCGAACGGCGCGACGACGTCGAGCGCGCCCTGCGCTGCCAGGAGGCCGCCGGCTGACGGACGGTGGCTCAGGAGTCCTTGCGGTCGGGCCGGAACCAGCTCGGCGCCATCACGAGCAGCAGCAGAACGAGCGCGATCGCGGCGGGCACCCCCAGCAGCACGGTCAGCGACTGGATCGCGGTGGGATCGGCGGCCTCGGGCCAGCCCGGCAGGGTCTTGAGCGGGATCAGTCCGAACATGGACACAGGGTATTGCACGAAGCCAGCCACGTCACGACCCGATCTGGTCGAGTCGAGGCGCCGTCGTCCGAACACTTGGCTCGGACGACGGGCGCACCTCAACCGTCAGCCAGGATCAGCGCCGGCCCCGGACGGCCGCGACACCCAGGTCGGGATTGTCGGTGAAGAACTGATCCATCCCGGCCCGCAGGAAGGTCCGGATCTCGCCCACCAGGTCACCCACGGCAGCCGGGTCGCTGCTGCTGCGGAACTCCGCGGGCAGGAAGTTGTTCTCCCGGCGGAAGGTCCAGCCGACCACGGTCAGGCCGGCGCGATGGGCGTCCCGGATCACCGGGGTGGGCGCATCCAGGGTGCCGTCGGCCTTGCGCGGAATCATCACGTCCTTGCACAGACCCACCTGGTCGGCGTACCGGCTGATCGCCCGCAGGCCGCGCGGCGTCACCATGTCGGCGTAGGTCACCTGCCGTCCGGCGGCGATCTGGTCGTACGGGCCGCCCGCGCAGTCGATCAGCTGCACCAGCCGCACCCGGGTCATCCGGTTCAGCCGTTGCAGGTTGCTGATCTCGAAGCTCTGGATGACGGCGGGGTCGCGTGGGCTGTCGAAACCGTAGCGATGCAGCAGTCGCACCACCTTCGGCTCCAGGTCGAAACCCTGCTGCCGGAAGAACGTCGAGTGCTTGATCTCGGGAATGACACCGACCCGCTTGCCTGAACAGGTCCGCGTCTTCGCGGCGTAGGCGAGCACCTCTTTCAGGGTCGGCACCTGGTACAGGCCGTCGTACTTGGTGTTCTGCGGGCGCAGGTCGGGCAGCCGCTCGACCGCGCGCAGGCTACGCAGTTCGGCCAACGTGAAGTCCTCGGTGAACCATCCGGTCACCGGGTTGCCGTCGAGCAGTTTGGTGGTCTTGCGGCTGGCGAATTCGGGATGGTCAGCAACATCGGTGGTGCCGCCGATCTCCGGTTCGTGCCGATCGACCAGAACGCCGTCGGAGGTGGTCACCACATCGGGCTCGATGTAGTCGGCGCACTGTTTGACCGCCAGCTTGTAGGCGGCGAGGGTGTGCTCGGGGCGATAACCGGACGCCCCGCGATGGGCGATCACCACCGCGTCGGAGTGGTGTCTGCCACGGTCGCCGGCCCCCGTGGCCGACGCCGGAGTTGCGAGCAGTCCGGTGATGGTGAGCCCTGCGGCGAGCGCCGCCAGGGTGGTGCGAAGGAAAGGCATGAGGCCTCCTCAGTGGAAGAACGGACGCCGCGCGCGGGGTGCTGAGCGGCGCCGCCGGCCGAGACCGACCCGTTCATCCAGCCATCGCCGGCAGCCGTCGGGCAACCCCCTTCTCATGAACACACCGCTCACTCTGGGCCACAAATCACCCCTTCAGGTGGCGTGCGCGCATCGGACGGCGGACCGCGGCAGGCACCAGCGCGACCACTCTCGATAGAGTGTCGGCGGGTCGTTTCGGTGTCCGGACCGGCCCGCAACCAACCTCTACAGGAGCATCCGCGTGACCAAGAAACCCGCCCACTTCACGTGGGACGGCCATCACATCGCGCGCGCCGTGGCCCGGATGGCCCACCAGATCGTCGAGGCCAATGCCGGCAGCGAAGATCTGGTGTTGCTGGGCATTCCGACCCGCGGCGTGCTGCTGGCCCGTCGGCTGGCCGACGCGATCCGCAGCATCGAGGGGGTCGAGGTGGGCGTCGGTGAACTCGACGTCACGATGTACCGTGACGACCTGCGCCGGCAGCCGACCCGCGCGGTCGGCCGCACCACGATCCCGCGTTCGATCGACGATCTGACGGTGGTGCTGGTCGACGACGTGCTGTTCACCGGACGCACCATCGCCGCCTCGCTGGATGCCCTGAAAGAAGTCGGACGGCCCCGCATCGTCCAACTGGCGGTGTTGATCGACCGCGGCTACCGGCAGTTGCCGATCCAGGCCGACCACGTCGGCAAACAGGTCCAGGTGCCACCGGATGCCCGGGTCAACGTGCGGTTCGCCGAAATCGACGAGGCCGACGCCGTCACGATCAGCCTGACGGAGGTCTGATGCGACATCTGCTGAGCGCCGGCGATCTGAGCCTGGCCGAGATCACTTCGATCCTGAACACCGCCGAAGAGATGCACACCATCCAGTCCCGGCCGATCAAGAAGCTGCCGACGCTGCGCGGCCGCACCGTGATCAACATGTTCTTCGAGGACTCCACCCGCACCCGGACCAGCTTCGAGATGGCCGGCAAGTGGATGTCCGCCGACACCATCAACGTCACCGGCAAGGGCTCGTCCACCTCGAAGGGCGAGTCGCTGCGGGACACCATGCTCACCCTGGACGCGATGGGCACCGACTGCTTCGTGATCCGGCACGGCTCCTCCGGCGCGGTCGCCCAGGCGGCCGGCTGGGTGAAGGCGCATGTGGTGAACGCCGGCGACGGCACCCACGAGCACCCCACCCAGGCACTGCTGGACGCGTTCACCATGCGGAGGCACTTCCGGGCCCTGGAGTCTGGTGACAGCGACTTCGAGGGCAAGACGATCGCCATCGTCGGCGACCTGCTGCACAGCCGGGTGGTGCGTTCGAACGTGCTGCTGCAGCGCACCCTGGGCTCGAAGGTGATCCTGGTCGCTCCCCCGACCCTGCTGCCGACCGGTGTCGACCAGTGGGGTTGTGAGGTGACCGACGACTTCGACGCGGCGCTCGAGGCGTCCGATGTGGTGATGATGCTGCGGGTCCAGCGGGAGCGGATGCACGGCGGCTTCTTCCCCACGGCGAGGGAATACACCGAGCTGTACGGGCTCACCCCCGAGCGGCTGGCCCGGCTGCGACCGGGCGCGGCGATCTGCCACCCGGGCCCGATGAACCGCGGCCTGGAGATCTCGTCCGAGGCGGCCGACGCCGCCAACTCGCTGATCCTCGACCAGGTCACCGCCGGTGTCTCGGTGAGGATGAGTGTGCTGTACCACCTGCTGGGAGGAAGCCCCGAATGAGAGACCTGCTGATCACCGGCGCTGCCCTGGCCGACGGCACGACCGGTGACCTGGGTGTGCGTGACGGGGTGTTCGTGCCGGCCGCCGACGTGACCGACGCCGAGCAGATCGATGCCGACGGGCTGCTGGCCCTGCCCGGCCTGGTCGACTCGCACACCCATCTGCGCGAGCCCGGACGCGAAGACGCCGAGACGATCGCCACCGGTACCTTGGCCGCCGCTCGCGGTGGCTACACCGCCGTCCATGCCATGGCGAACCTGGATCCGGTGACCGATTCGGCCGAGGCCGCCGAGTACCTGAAGGCGCTGGCCGGGCGTACCGCGAGCGCCGAGGTGATCGTGGTCGGCTCGGTGACCAAGGGACTGGCCGGCGAAGAGCTGTCCGAGATGGGGCTGATGAACCGCTCCGCCGCCGGCGTCCGGATGTTCTCCGACGACGGCAAATGCGTGATGGACTCGCTGGTGATGCGCCGCGCGCTCACCTACGCGAAGACCTTCGACGGGGTGATCGCCCAGCACGCCCAGGACACCCGGCTGGCCGGCACCGGCGCCTGCTGCCACGAATCGGAGATCTCCGGACGGCTGGGTCTACCCGGCTGGCCCGCCCTGGCCGAGTCGGTGATCATCGCCCGCGACGTCGAACTGGCGCAGCTCGCCGGTGGACGGCTGCACGTCTGCCACGTCTCCACCGCCGAGGGCGTCGAGGTGATCCGCTGGGCGAAGGCCCGCGGGGTGAACGTCACCGCCGAGGTGACCCCGCACCACCTGTATCTGGCCACCCGCGAGGTGGAGAGCTACGACACCACCTTCAAGGTGAACCCGCCGCTGCGCACCGACGAGCACATCGAGGCGGTCCGCGAGGCGCTGGCCGACGGCACCATCGACATGGTCGGCACCGACCATGCCCCACACGCCCGGCAGGACAAGGACCACCCCTTCGACATCGCGCTGCCCGGCATGCTCGGCCTGGAGCAGTCCCTGGCGGTGGTGCTCGAGGTGATGATCAACACCGGACGCCTGGACTGGCCCACCCTGGTGGAGCGGATGTCCTACGCCCCGGCTCGGCTGTCCCGGACGGCGACCCAGGGCCGTCCGATCGCCGTCGGCGAGCCCGCCAACCTGGTGCTGGTCGACCCGTCCGCCCGCGCGGTCGTCGACCGGGACGCGTCGGCGTCCAAATCGCGCAACAACCCGTACCACGGGCGCGACCTGCCCGACCCGGTGCTAGCCACCGTCTGGGCCGGACGCCTCACCTACCGCCGCTAACTCCGGCTGGCTCGTCCACAGTCATCCAGCTCTCTGGTCATCCCGGCCTCCGTCAGGAGAACAGGTTTCGCACCTCGTCGTAGCGGGCAAGCAGCGCTGGGATCTGGGCGCGGATGGCACGGTAGGCGGCGACGTCGTCGGGGTCGGGAATCAGTTCGTCCGAACCCGCATCGGGGTCGGCACCCAGCATGATCAGCGCCTCGCGCAGGGAGGCTGCCTCGCACAAGCCGTACAGGGCCAGCGCCGCCGCGCCCAGCGCGGTGCCGTCCGCACCGTCGGTGACCACCAGCGGACGACCCAGCGCGGCGGCCAGGATCTCGCGCCAGACCGGTGAGCGGAACACGCCGCCGGTGGCCCGGATCTGCCGGATCGGGCTCACCCGGTCGAGTTCGTCGACCACCGTCGAGAGCATCAGCGCGACCCCTTCGACGGCCGCACGGACGAAGTGTTCCCGTCCGTGGCTACGCCGAACGCCGAGGAAGGCGCCGGGAATGGTCGGGTTCCACAGCGGCGCCCGCTCGGCCATCAGGAACGGCAGCGAGATCAGGCCCTCAGCGCCGATCGGGATATTGCGGGCCAGGTCGAGCAGCATGCCGTCCGGGTTGCCGCCGGGCTCGGCGGCGAAGTCGACGCCGAAAACGTCACCGCCCCAGCGGACCACGATGCCGCCGTTGCTGATCGCGCCGCCGATCACCCAGGCGTCCTCGGCCAGGTTGTAGCAGAACAGCTTCCCGGCATCATCGACGTAGGGCCGGTCGGTGACCATCCGGACCGCGCCGGAGGTGCCCAGCGACAGCCCGACCACGCCCGGTTCCAGTGCACCCACCCCCAGGTTGCCCAGCGGTCCGTCGCCGGCCCCCAGCACGACGCGGACGCCGTCCGGCAGCCCGAGTTCGGCCAGCAGGTCGGCCCGTACCGGCAACGCCTCGGTGGTGGGACGCACCGGCGGCAGCTGCTCGCGCCGGACGCCGGTGACCTCCAGCGCCTCGGGATTCCAGTCTTTGGTGTTCACGTCGAGCAGCCCGGTGCCGGACGCGTGCGACACCTCGGTGACCAGTTCCCCGGTCAGCTGCAGCAGGATGTAGTCCTTCAGCCCCACCCACCAGTGCACGGACGCCGCGGTCGCCGCGTCCTCCTCGGCGAACCACATCAACTTGGTCAGGTGCGACATCGAATGGATCGGCGTGCCGGACGCCCGGTGCAGCCGGCGTCCGAGCTCGGTGCCGCGCAGCCGCATCGCCTGCTCCGCTGCCCGCGAATCGGCCCAGGTCAGCAGCGGGGTGATCGGACGGCGCTCGGCGTCCAGCCCGATCAGGCCGTGCAGCGCCGTCGACACGCCGATGCCGATCACCGGCGCCGCGCCGCACGCTTCGGCGATCTCGACCAAGCCCTCGTGCAGGGCCCGCCACATCACCTCGGGTTCCTGCTCCTCCCAGCCCGGACGGGGCTGCTGCAGCGGGTACTCGTTGTCGGCGCTGGCCCGCCAGCCGCCGCCGAGCGCGAACGCCGAGACCTTCGCCGCCGTGGTGCCGACGTCGAGGCCGATCACCACCCGAGCGTCGTGGGGTGCCTGCGCCATCTCAGCCCTCCATTCTCGTGGCGAGAGCCAGAATGCTGGCCCGGGAATCGCGATCGGTGATCTCCAGGAACTCGCACACCTTGCGCACCGCGTCCTCCAGGCTGCCCTCGCCGAGCGGGTGGACGGTGTCGGCCCGGGCATCGTTGAACGGCGCACCGAGGCCCCGCAGATGCAGTATCCAGGCGGCGACGGCACGCTCGGCGCCGATCGGACTGTTGCCCGCCTTGCGGTCGGCGACCAGCGCCGGCACGATCCGGACGGCGATCTTCTGCGAGCCGTCGGCCGCGATCCGGCTCAGCTGGTCCCGCATCCGCGGATTGCCGAACCGCTCCAGCAGTGCCGCCCGGTAGTCGCTGACGACGTCGTCCTCCAGCGCGAGTTGCCGTTGCGCGACATCCCACCATTCATCGACCCAGCCCCGGACGATCGGGTCGGCGATGGCGTCCGCCACCGTCTGGTGACCCTTGATCGTGGCCGCATAGGCCATCAGCGAATGCGCCCCGTTGAGCAGCCACAGCTTGCGCAATTCATGTGGGACGACGTCGTCGGTGATCAGCGCGCCGGCGCTCTCCCAATCGGGATGCGGACCACGGAACTCGCCGGCCATCACCCATTCGCTGAACGGTTCGGTGGCGACCGCGGCGAGATCGTCGACGCCCCGCTCGTCCAGCACGGCCTGCCGGACGGCGTCCGAGGCCCGTGGGGTGATCCGGTCGACCATGGTGGTGATGAAGCCCACCTCGGTGTCGAGGTAGCTGAGCAGGTCGGGTGCCGCGTCGGCGGCCAGGTCGTCGAGCACGACCGACAGCACGGTGCCGTTGTCGGGCAGGTTGTCGCAGCTGATCAGGGTGATCGGCCCCGCACCGGCGCGGCGGCGTTCGATCAGGCCGGCGACCAGCTTGCCGGGACCGGTCCGGACGACATGCAGGTTGCCGGCGGCGATCGCCGCGGCATCGGACGCCACGTCGGGGTTCTCCAGGTCGAGCCGGCCCAGTTCGTTGCGGTGGTACCCGGCCTCGGTGATCGTGATGGTGACCACCGTCACCTGCGGGTCGGCCAGGTAGCTCAGCAGGGCGTCGACGTCGGTGCCGCTGTGCGTGGTTGCGATCGAACTGATCACTTCGTAGTCGTTGTGCTCGGCGCCGACGGCCACCAGGGTGTACAGGTTCTCCTGGCGCTCCAACTCCGAGGCCGTGCCGAGCGAGCGGCCGGAGAACGCCGCGATGCCCCAGCGGTCGGCGTCCGAGGCCCGCTCGGTGTACCAGGCCTGGTGGGCCCGGAAGAAGTTACCCAACCCGAGATGCACCATCCGCACCGGTGGGGTGGGACGGCCGTCGCCGGCGCGAGTGAGTCGACGGGCCACTGTGCCTGCCTTTCCGAGTCGATCGACGGGCCCGGAAGGGAGCCCCGACAACGATCACGAGCGACGGCCTCCGCCGTTGTGGGGCCGGTTGCCACCGAACCCCTCCCGGGAGGGCGCCGTCGCTCGTGATCGTAGCAACACCGCTGTGGTCGGGTATCGCCACCTGATCAGGCATTCTCCTTGGGTCGCAGCGCACGGATCGCCCGGTCGGACTTGTCGAAGATCAACGCACTGGCCACACCGCCGATGATCGGGCCGATAGTGGTGGAGATCACCGACCAACTCCATACCCCTGTTCCAGGGAACGCGTGATCGCCGAAACCCATCAACAACAACATGACGCGGGGACCCAGATCACGGGCCGGATTGAACGAGGCCTGCGACAGTGGCGCGAAGAACAGCAGCAGCAGACCGACCGCGGTACCGACGATCAGACCGCCGGCCCAATCCGGCGGGCGGTTCTGCGAGTCGGCGCCGGTGGACAGAATGAACAGCAGCAGGAACGCGGTGCCGAGCACTTCGGCCGCGAAGCCGATCCAGAAGTTGAAGTTGTCATAACCCACCGTGCCGGCGAAACCCGGGTTCGGTGCGTAGGTGGTCAGCAACGCACCGATGCGTTCGCTGTGGAAGTCCACGCCCCACTCGACCGCCTTTGCCTCCATCGCGGGGCGGAACATCAGCACCAGGCCGGCCGCACCGACGAACCAGCCGATGAACTGGCAGACGATGTACAAAGGCACCAGCCGCCACGGATGCCGGCCGGTGGCCGCCATCGCCAAGGTCACCGCCGGGTTGAAGTGGGCACCCGACAACGGACCGGCCACGTAGATGGCCAGGCCGATCGCCAGCGCCCAGGTGAACACCGTCGGCCAGATCCCGGCGAAGTAGCTGCTCTCCGGCGAGCTCCAGGTGGTCGCCGTCAAACCGATGCCGATACCGATGAAGCAGACCAGGAAGCTGCCCAGGATCTCCCCGGTGATCATCGACGCCGTCGTCGGATGTATTTGTTCGCTGGTACCTACTTGGAAGAATTCGTCATCTTTGTTAGGCATCGGTAATCACCGCCTTGATCATGGTCGAGAAACTCTGACGAGTCATTTACTGCCTCCCTTTATCACTCCCCCCGCGCTTGCACCGCACAGCATCGTGGACCTCGCGGCTAGGGCTGTCAAGGGTCAGGTCGGCCATGAATGCGGCCCGGTATGACCACGGATCGGAATATGCGCGGAAGGCGGTTGATTCCGCCTCGAACCGGACGTATGTTCAGCGTTGGCTCGTGCAGTGTTGCCTTATTGCTCTCGTTGCCGGTAGTTATCGGTGGCGCCTTCGCAGCGCCCCATTTCCATTCAATATCACCGGATATTCGGCGCGGGTCGGTGGAGTCGACGCATGGGTTGGCGGCCTCGGGCCTCACCCCGCGGACGCGGTCGACGTCCGCGAGACACAATCGCGGACGCCACCTCGCCGGGCGGGCGATCTGGTGGAATGATCGCTGAGAACTCCCCGAACAGTGAGGAAGCAGATGAGCGACAAGACCGGCACCGCGCAGATCGGCGTGGTGGGCATGGCGGTGATGGGTTCGAACCTGGCGCGCAACTTCGCCAGCAAGGGCTTCAAGACCGCCGTCTTCAACCGCACCTACGCCAAGACCGAGGCCGTGGTGGCCGCCCACCCGGAGGCGGGCTTCATCGCGTCCGAGACGGTCGAGGAGTTCGTCGACTCGTTGGAGAAGCCGCGCCGGATCCTGATCATGGTCAAGGCCGGCCCGGCCACCGACGCCACCATCGACTCGCTGCTGCCGCACCTCGACCAGGGCGACATCATCGTCGACGGCGGCAACACCCACTTCCCCGACACCCGGCGCCGAGAGAAGCGGATCGCCGAGCTGGGCTTCAACTTCATCGGTTGCGGCATCTCCGGCGGCGAGACCGGCGCCCTGCTCGGCCCGGCGATGATGCCGGGCGGTCCGAAAGACTCCTACGCCCACATCGGCCCGATCCTGGAGAAGATCTCGGCCCAGTACGACGGCGAGCCGTGCTGCACCTGGATCGGTCAGGACGGCGCCGGCCACTTCGTGAAGATGATCCACAACGGCATCGAGTACGCCGACATGCAGTTCATCGGCGAGGCCTACGACCTGCTCAAGGGCGCCGGCCTGTCGGCCACCGAGGCGGCTGACGTCTTCGCCCAGTGGAACACCGGCGACCTGGACTCGTACCTGATCGAGATCACCGCCGAGGTGCTGCGCCAGGTCGACGCCGCGACCGGCAAGCCGCTGGTCGACGTGGTGGTCGACGCCGCCGGCATGAAGGGCACCGGCACCTGGACGGTGCAGTCGTCGCTCGACCTCGGCGTCCCGGCCGCCGCGATCGCCGAGGCGGTCTTCGCCCGCGCAGCGTCCGGCAGCACGTCGCTGCGTGCCGCCGCCCGCGCCGCGCTGCAGGGTCCCGACGGCGTCATCTCCGTCGACGATCGCGAGGCGTTCATCGCCGACGTCCGGCAGGCGCTGTGGTGCGCGAAGGTGATCGCCTACGCCCAGGGCCTGCACCTGATCAAGGTCGGCGCCGAGGAGTACGGCTGGGACATCGATGTGGCCGCCTGTGCCCGGATCTGGCGGGCCGGCTGCATCATCCGGGCGAAGCTGCTCGACCGCATCTCGAACGAGTACGCGGCCGGCAACCTGGAGACCCTGCTCGAGGCGCCGTCGATCAGTGCCGAACTGGCGGCCAGCAACGGCTCCTGGCGCCGGGTGGTGGCCCGTGCGGCCGAGGCCGGCGTGCCGATCCCGGGCTTCAGCTCGGCGCTGTCCTACTACGACCTGGTCCGGGCCGACCGCACCAACGCCGCCCTGACCCAGGGCCTGCGTGACTTCTTCGGCTCGCACACCTACCGGCGGATCGACAAGGAAGGCACCTTCCACACCCTGTGGTCCGGTGACCGCTCCGAGGTCGAGGCCGAGGACACCCACTGAGTACGGCATCCCGCCGCTGATCGAGCGGCCCATCGTTGGTCGAGCTTGTCGAGAGCCCTCACCGGATCTCGGCAAGCTCGATCTTCGTTTGCACTCGGGTGAATGGATCTCCCGAGCACCCCGCCCGCCCGGGAAGTGATACCCCAACCCGGTATCCTGGGTTCTCACGAAGGGAGCCCGGTGACAGTTTTCCTCGCGATCGGCGTGGTGGGGATCGTGCTGTTGCTGGTGGCTCTCGTGGCCGGCGATCTGCTGGACGGTGCCTTCGATGCCTTGGGTGGCGGCGAGTGGTTCACCGGAGCGGCGATGGCCGGTTTTCTCGGTGGCGTCGGCTTCGTCGGTGCCGCCATCCTGGCGCTGATCGACAACACCTGGCTGGCCGCCGCGGGCGGCGTTGTCGCCGGCCTGCTGCTCGGCGTCGCCGTCGGCTGGATCACGCTGCGGCTGCGTTCCTCCGGCGAGGGCGGCACGCCGTCCAGCGAGGCCCTGGTCGGGCTGCAGGGCACGGTGGTCAGCGAGATTCCCGGCGACGGCTACGGCCTCGTCCAGGTGGTCAACGGTGGTCACCTGACCCGGCTGAATGCCCGCTGCATCGAGCCGCTCGCCGCCGGCACCCCGGTCACTGTCACCGACGTGCTCTCGCCCACCTCGGTCAAGGTCGTCCCGACCTACCGCTGAAAACCCCACAGTCCTCCGAAGTCCCGACCGCTCTCCGAAGGAGTTAGATGAATCCCCTGATCCTCCCGATCGTCGGCCTCGTCGCCGTTGTGGTGCTGCTCGGCCTGTTGATCGCCAGCCGCTACAAGGTGGCCGGCCCCAACGAGGCCTACATCGTCACCGGACGCCGCGGCAAGGAGATCCGCAACGCCGAGACCGGACGGGTCTCCACCGATCTGTCCGGCCAGAAGGTGGTGATGGGCGGCGGCGTCTTCGTGGTGCCGTTCGTGCAACGACTGCATGTGCTCGACCTGCAGAGCCGTCGCATCCCGGTGCAGATCCGCGGCGCGGTCTCCGGGCAGGGCGTCAAGCTGAACCTGGACGGCGTCGCGATCGTCAAGGTGGGCGGCAACCAGGACTCGGTCCGCGCCGCCGCGCAGCGCTTCCTGCAGCAGCAGGACGAGGTGGAGACGTTCACCCAGGAGACCCTGGCCGGCTCGCTGCGCGCGATCATCGGCGGGCTGAGCGTGGAGCAGATTATCCGCGACCGGGCGGCGTTCGCGCAGCGGGTGGCGGACGAAGCCGAATCCTCGCTGACCGGCCAGGGCCTGGTGCTGGACACCTTCCAGATCCAGGACATCACCGACGACGGCACCTACCTGTCCGATCTCGGACGGCCCGAGGCGGCCCGCGTCCAGCAGTTGGCCGCGGTCGCCGAGGCCCAGTCCCGGCAGGCAGCCGAGCAGTCCCGGCTGGCGGCCGAACAGCAGATCGCCATCTCGGAGCGCGAGTTGATGCTCAAGCGGGCCGAGATCAAGGCCGAGACCGATGCCGCCGCGGCCCAGGCCGCCTCCTCCGGTCCGCTCGCCCAGGCCGACCGCGATCAGGCGATCCTGGCCGAGCAGGAGAAGGTCGCCGTCCGGCAGGCCGCGCTCAAGGAGCGCCAGCTCGACACCGAGGTGCGCAAGCCGGCGGACGCCGAGCGCTACCGGGTCGAGACCGAAGCCGCCGCGAAGCGGCAGTCGGCGATCCTGACCGCCGAGGCGAACAAGGCGGCGGCGATCGCCGCCGCGGAGGCCGAGGCCGAGAAGGCGCGGCTGACCGGTGAGGGTGACAAGTCCCGCCGGGCGGCGCTCGCCGAGGCTGAGGCCATCGAGGGCGCCAAGCGGGGCGAGGCCGAGAAGGCTCGCCGGATCGCCGAGGCCGAGGCGCTGCGCGCCGAGGGCGACGCCCAGGCGGCGGCGATTCTGGCCACCGGTGAGGCAGAAGCCGAGGCGATGAACAAGCGCGCCGACGCCTACGCCCGGTACAACGAGGCGGCCGTGCTCGAAATGCTGGTGAAGGTGCTGCCGCAGGTGGCTCGCGAGGTGGCCGCTCCGATGAGCAACATCGACAAGCTGACCGTGGTGTCCACCGACGGTGCCGGCGCCCTGCCCAAGCAGGTCAACGACAACGTGGTGCAGACCATGGAGATGCTGAAGAACACCACCGGGGTCGACCTGTCGAACCTGCTGGAGCGCTTCGCCGGCAAGGCCGACGACAAGGCATCACTCGCCGGCTGAACCACCGCTGAACGAGCTCGTCGGACCACCGCTGATCGAGCTTGTCGAGATCCGATCACGAGGTCTCGACAAGCTCGTCCGCGTCCGGTCAGAAGTGTTCGGCGGGCCAGAGTTCCAACCCGCTCCGCAACTCGTCGGGCACCGGGATCGGACGGCCCGTCCGGTCGCCGCAGACCAGCACGGTCCGAGCGCGGGCGTGCGTGGTGCCGGCCAGCGGGTCCGTGACCTCGGCGACCAGGGTCATCGAGGTGCGGCCGATCTCGGCCACCGCGACCCGGCTCTGGTACGGCTCCAGCCGATGGTCGAGCTGGGCCAGATAGTCGACGTCCTGACGGGCGACCATCCACAGGTAGCCGGCTTCGGCCGCCGCCGACATCCGGTTGCCGGCCTGGTCGGCTTCGCTCGACATCTGCACCCGCGCCTCCGCGACGTAGTCGAAGAAGCGCACATTGTTGACGTGGCCGTAGGCGTCCAAGTCGGTCCACCGGACGGTCAGCGGGGTGGCGTGTGCCCGCTCACCCGCCCGCCACCTACCCAGCGGGCGCAGCGGCTCCAGCGGACTGCTGCGGTCGACGAACCAGGCCCGTTCGGTGGGTGTCATCCGGCGCGGACGGCCGGCGTCGAAATCGAAGATGCACAGCACCGTCCGAGCCCGGGCGGCGACCACACCGTCCTGGACGACCTCGTAGCCGATGGTGAACCGCGAGGCACCGACATTGCCGACCCAGAGCCGCACCTCCACCGGCTCGGTGCGGAACTCGACCGGCGCCAGGTACTCCACCTGATGGCCGACCACCAACGTGCCGTGGCCCAGCAGGGCGGCGTTCTCGCCCTCCAGCAGGAACCGGACGCGCGCCTCCTGCAGGTAGTCGGCGATCAGCGCGTTGTTGACGTGGCCCTGCGCGTCGAGATCGACCCAGCGCAGCGGCACCCGGACGACTGCGGCCGGGTTCACTCGTCGTCCGACTCGCGCTCGTACATCGAGTCGATCTCGTCGGCGAAGCGTTTCGCGATCGCCGAACGGCGGACCTTCATGCTCGGCGTCACCTCGCCCTCGTCGACGCTGAACTCCTGCGGCAGGATGACGAACTTCTTCACCGTCTCCCAACGCTCCAGGCTCTGGTTGGCCCGATCGACGAACTCCTGGACCGCCTGGTGCGCCTTGTCGCTGGCGACGATCTCGGCATAGTCGGCGTCGGCCATTCCGTTCACCGCTGCCCAACGTTTGACGTTGTCGGCGTCCAGCGTCAACAGCGCGGAGATGTACTTGCGCCCGTCGCCGACCACGGCCGCCTGGCTAATGAACGGGATCGCGGCGACCAGTGCACCCTCCACCTTTTGCGGCGCCACATATTTGCCGCCGGAGGTCTTCATCAGGTCCTTCTTGCGGTCGGTCAGGGTCAGGTTGCCCTCGGCGTCCAGTTCGCCCAGGTCGCCGGTGTGGAACCAGCCGTCCACGATCGCCTCGGCCGTCATGTCGTCGGCAGCGTGGTAGCCGCGCATCACGCCCGGGCCCTTGATCAGCACCTCGCCGTCGTCGGCGATGCGGACCTCCGATCCGGGAGCGACCTTGCCGACGGTGCCGAACCGAGGCTCGACCGGCAGGTTCACGAACGAGAACGCCGTCGTCTCGGTCAGCCCATAGCCCTCGACGACCAGCAGCCCCGCCGAATAGAACCAGCCCTGCACCTTCTGGTTCAGCTTGGCCGAGCCCGAGACCATGAACCGCATCCGTCCGCCCAGCCGCTCGCGCAACTTGTGGAAGACCAGTTTGTCGGCCACCTTGTACTGCAGCCGAAGCGGCAACGGCAGCGGACGTCCCTGCAGCCGATAGGGGTGGCTCTGCTTCCCGACCGCGAACGCCCAGCGCGCGATGTTGCCCTTGAGGCCGGTCGAGTTCGTGGACAGGACGGTGGCCCGCACCTTCTCGAAGATCCGCGGAGCTCCGCACATGAAGGTGGGTTTGGTCACCCCGAGGTTCGCCACGATCCGGTCGACCCGGCCGTCGACCGCCGAGGCGAACCCGATGGCCAGCTGGATCGCGAGCAGGCATTTGCCGAAGACATGGGAGAGCGGGAGCCACAGGTACTGCAAGTCCTTGAAGTCGATCAGATCCAGCTGCTCGACCGCGAATCCCTCGTAGATCCAGTTGCGCTGGGTGAGTTCGACGCCCTTCGGACGGCCGGTGGTGCCGGAGGTGTAGATCAGGGTGGCCAGGCTGTCCAGGCCGATGCCGTCGCGGGCCGCGTCGACACAGTCCGGCTGCTCGGCGAGTCGCTTCTTCCCGCGGCTGATCAGCTGGCGCCAGGACAGGGTGTGTTCGCCGTCCCCTTCGCCCTCCAGCAGGATCACCGCCCGCACCTGCGCCTCGCCGCCGTCGAGTTTGGCTGCCTGTGCGGCGTCCTCGGCCACCAGCACCTGGGAGGCCGAATGCGCCACGATGTACTGGAAGTCGTCGGGCGCGGTGTTGGGATAGATGGTGGTGGTCGCCGCACCGATGGCACTGATCGCCAGGTCGACCAGAATCCACTCGATCCGGGTCGGGGCTGCGATCGCGACCCGCTCCTCCTGACCCACGCCGAAGGTGAGCAGTCCGGCGGCTACCTCGTGGATGCGCTGCCGGGCCTGGGCCCAGGTCAACGACTGCCACACGTCGTTGCCGTCGGGGTAGCGGAACGCCTCGGCGTTCGGGGATTTCTCGGCCCGCCAGTTCAGCAGGGCGCCGACCGAGGTGGGCTTGTCGTGCAGGATGGCGTCGGCATGGGTGTTCATGTCACTCCCGTCTGGCCACGGCGTCGGTGCCGAATTTCGGCCATTCTAGGGCGCGATACTGCGATCAGGACCGAGCCGGCACGGCGGGGGACGATCCGGTTCGCCGATACCGGAATCGCCGGCGACGGATGCCTGGCAAGCGGTGGCCGTCGAGGCGATCGGGGCGGCCGGCAAGGACCTGCTTTTCCCTAGCCAGCGCCCCCTGGCGCCCGGCCCGCAAGGCTTTCGGTTTACGCTTCAACAAGTGATGTTAAACTTACCCTGTGACTGTTGCATCCGACACCGTCTTGTGGCTGACCGCCGAACAGCAGGCGATCTGGCGCGCGTACCTGGCCGGGGTGAGTCGGATCAACGAACGACTCGATGCCGAATTGCGGCCGTTCGGGCTCGATCTGGGTGAATACGAGATCCTGGTCAACCTCTCCGAAGCCGACCAGCTGGAGATGCGCATGTCCGAGCTCGCCGATCGGGTTCGGCAGTCGCGTTCCCGGCTCACCCACACGGTGGCGCGCATGGAGGCCAAGGGGCTGATCCTGCGCAAGAGCTGCCCGCACGATCGCCGCGGGGTGATCGCGGTGCTCACCGCCACCGGCCTGAATCTGCTGAAGTCCGCGGCTCCGAACCATGTCGCATCGGTGCGCGCCGCACTGGTCGACGCGGTCGAACCCGCCGACTACGAGGCTCTCGGCCGCGCCATGAACGCCGTGCTCGAGGT
Organism: Micropruina sp.; assembly: GCF_047606365.1. Lineage (GTDB taxonomy): Bacteria > Actinomycetota > Actinomycetes > Propionibacteriales > Propionibacteriaceae > Micropruina. The sequence continues at coordinate 45,158 of NZ_JASGEN010000080.1, forward strand.
GGCAGACTGACCGGGTGGGCCGCCCCGCCTTTGACCGTTCCACGCTGAGCCGCGCCCTCTACTCCTCCGACGCCTCCCTCTACCGGGTGGTACCCGAAGCGGTCTTCGTGCCCAGCGACCTCGCCGAGCTGGACGCGGCCGTCGACGACTCCCTGCAACGACAACTGTCCGTCACGATGCGTGGCGCCGGGACGTCGTGCGCCGGCAACGCGGTCGGGCCGGGCCTGGTGATCGACACCCGCCGCCTGAATCGGATCGAATCGCTCGATCCCCTCTCTGGCGTGGCCGTGGTGCAGCCGGGCGTCGTCCAAGCCGACCTGACCGCCGCCGGACGGCCGCACGGACTGAGATTCGGGCCCGACCCGTCGACCGCGTCCCGATGCACGGTGGGCGGCATGATCGGCAACAACGCCTGCGGGCCACGCGCTCTGGGCTACGGACGCACCAGCGACGTGGTGGCAGGGCTGGAGGTGATCACCGGGAGTGGCGAGCGGCTGCTGCTCGAGCCCGGCGCCGACCTGCGCACCCACCCGTCGCCGACGCTGCGCGCCCTGCATGAGTTGGTGCTGGCCAATCTGGGCGTGATCCGCACCGAGTTCGGTCGTTTCGGCCGGCAGGTGTCCGGTTATTCGCTGGAACACCTGCTGCCCGAGCACGGCTTCGATGTGGCCCGCTTTCTGGTCGGCTCCGAAGGCACCCTCGCCGTGGTGCGCCGGGCCACCGTCCGGCTTTCCCAGGAACCCGCGCACATCGCGCTGGTGGTGCTCGGCTTCGCCTCGCTGGCCGAGGCTGCCGACGCGATGCCCGAGGTACTCCGGTACCGGCCGCGGGCCTGTGAGGGGCTGGACGCCCGAATCATCGAACCCGCGCTGCGCAGTGGGACTGAGCCGGCACACGAACTGCCGCCCGGACGTGGCTGGCTGTTCGTCGAGTTGGCCGCCGATGATCCGGACGCGGTCGTGGCAGCAGCCCGGGAGCTGGCAGGCCTGGGCTCCGCGCTCGGCGCCGTGGTGGCGCGGGATTCCCGGGAGGCGGGCCGATGGTGGCGGTTGCGCGCCGATGCCGCCGGCTACGCCGGGGTGGCCCTGGCTGAGCCGGCCCATCCCGGTTGGGAGGACGCCGCTGTTCCGCCGGCACGTCTCGGCGCCTACCTGCGCGAGTTCGAGCAGTTGCTGACCCGGCACGGTCTGCACGGACTTCCCTACGGGCACTTCGGCGAAGGCTGCGTGCACTGCCGGATCGACTTTCCGATCGGTCTGCGGGGTGGCACCGCCGCCTATCGCCGGTTCGTCGAGGAGGCGGCCGACCTGGTCGCGGCACACGGCGGCTCGATGTCGGGTGAGCACGGCGACGGCCGCGCCCGCTCGGAACTGCTGCCGCGGATGTACTCGCCGCTGGCCCTGGCGCTGTTCGCCGCGGTCAAGCAGCTGTTCGATCCGGACAATCTGCTCAACCCGGGAGTGCTGGTCGATCCCGCACCGCTGGATGCTTCGCTGCGGTTGGCCTCCGTTCCGCATCCGATGGCGCGGGCGGTGGCCGACGTGCATCGGTGCAGTGGGGTCGGCCGGTGTGTGGCGTCCGGTGCGGCCGACGCGATGTGCCCCTCGTACCAGGTGACCCGGCGCGAGCAGGATTCGACCCGGGGCCGGGCCCGGGTGCTGCAGGAGCTGGCGAACGGTTCGCTGATCGCCTCGCCCCGCTCCCCCGAGGTGACCGCGGCGCTCGACCTGTGCCTGGCCTGCAAGGCCTGCGCCACCGAATGCCCCACCGGTGTCGATCTGGCCCGCGACAAGGCCCGGGTGCTGGATCGGGCGTACTCCGGACGGCTTCGGCCGCTGACCCACTACACCCTGGGCTGGCTGCCTCGCTGGACGCGGATGATGACCGCGGTGCCCGGCGTCGCCGCACTGGCGAACACCGCGCTGCGCACCCCCGGGCTGCGGCGGGTGCTGCTCGGCCTGGCCGGGGTGGACGCCCGGCGTCGAATCCCGCCGTTGCGGCGCAGGCCCCTCTCCCAAGCCTCGACCCTGTCGTCCGCGGGCGAGCCGGCGGCCGTGGACAACGACCAGGGTCGTGTGGCGGTGTGGGCCGACTCGTTCACCCGCGGCTTCAACGGTGAGCAGCTGGCGGCGACATTCCGGGTGCTGGCCGGCGCCGGCTACCGGCCCGAACTGGTCGGCGGGCACGCGTGTTGCGGGCTCACCTGGATCACCACCGGCCAACTGGACGCCGCCGCCCACCGGATACGGCAGGCCCTCGACGTGCTGAGCCCACTGGTGGATTCCGGCGTCCCGGTCGTCGGCCTCGAGCCGTCCTGCCTGTCGGTGTGGCGCGATGAGGCCGCCGAACTCGTCGACGATCCCCGCGTGGCGCGGGTGGCGAACGGTCTGCACACCTTGGCCGAACTGCTCGGTCGCACGCCGGGCTGGCAGCCGCCCAACCTGGCCGGTCGCACCATCGTCGCGCAACCCCATTGCCACCACACCGCCGTGCTCGGCTGGGCGGCCGATGCTGCCCTGCTGCGCGCCACGGGTGCAGAGATCGTGACGGTGACCGGCTGCTGTGGCCTGGCCGGCAATTTCGGCGTCGAGCGCGGCCACTACGACATCTCGGTGGCTGTCGCGGGTCTGCACCTGCTGCCCGCCGTCGAGGCCGCACCGGCCGACGCGATCGTGCTGGCGGACGGCTTCTCGTGCCGCACCCAGCTCGCCGACCTGACCGGACGGCGGGCCGTGACGCTGGCCGAACTGCTGAACGGCTGACGCCTGGGCAGCTGCTGCCGCGAGGCTCGATATACTCGTGTGCGCTCTGTTCGACTTCCCCTTTCCTTGACGAGGTTCCGTATGCCCGAGTTCGTGTTCACCATGCACAACGTCCGCAAGAAGCTGGGCGAGAAGCTGGTGCTCGACAACGTCACCATGTCGTTCTTCGAGGGCGCCAAGATCGGCGTCGTCGGCCCGAACGGTGCCGGCAAGTCGACCATGCTCAAGCTGATGGCCGGGCTGCTCCAACCCGACAACGGCGATGTCTTCCTGAAGAAGGAGGCGACCGTCGGCATCCTGCTGCAGGAGCCGCCGCTGACCGAGGGCAAGACGGTGATGGAGAACATCGAAGAGGCCGTCGCCGAAACCAAGGGGATGGTTGACCGGTTCAACGAGATCGGCATGGAGATGGCCGATCCGGACGCCGACTTCGACGCCCTGATGGAAGAGATGGGCAACCTGCAGACCGAGCTCGACCACCGGCAGGCATGGGATCTGGAGTCGCAGCTCGAACAGGCGATGGACGCCCTGCAGTGCCCGCCCGGGGACACCGTCGTCGACGTGCTCTCGGGTGGCGAGCGACGCCGGGTCGCGCTGTGCAAGCTGCTGCTGCAGCAGCCCGATCTGCTGCTGCTCGACGAGCCCACCAACCACCTGGACGCCGAGAGCGTGAACTGGCTCGAGGGTCACCTGAAGACCTACCCGGGCGCCGTGCTGGCCGTCACCCACGACCGGTACTTCCTGGACAACGTGGCCGAGTGGATCTGCGAGATCGACCGCGGCCGGCTGCACCCCTACGAGGGCAACTACTCCACCTACCTGGAGACCAAGCGGCAACGCCTGCAGATCGAGGGCAAGAAGGACGCCAAGCGCGCCAAGATCCTGGAGAAGGAACTCGAGTGGGTGCGGGCCAACCCGAAGGCCCGGCAGGCGAAGAACAAGGCCCGCCTGGCCCGCTACGAGGAACTGGCCGCCGAGGCCGAGCGCAACCGTCAGGTCGACCTGGCCGAGATCAACATTCCGCCGGGCCCGCGGCTCGGTTCCGACGTGCTGGACGCCAAGAAGCTCAGCAAGGGCTTCGGCGATCGGCTGCTGATCGAGAACCTGTCGTTCACCCTGCCCCGGGCCGGCATCGTCGGCATCATCGGCCCGAACGGCGTCGGCAAGACCACGCTGTTCAAGATGATCGTCGGCGAGGAGCAGCCCGACGCGGGCAGTCTGGAGGTCGGCAAGACCGTCCAGATCTCGTACGTCGATCAGTCCCGCGGCGGGATCGACTCGTCGAAGAATGTCTGGGAGGTCGTCTCGGACGGGCTGGACCACATCAAGGTCGGCAGTTTCGAGATGCCGTCGCGTGCTTATGTCGCCTCCTTCGGGTTCAAGGGACCGGACCAGCAGAAGCTGGCCGGCGTGCTGTCTGGTGGTGAGCGGAACCGGTTGAACCTGGCGCTCACGCTGAAGATGGGCGGCAACCTGCTGCTGCTCGACGAGCCGACCAACGACCTGGACGTGGAGACCCTGCAGTCGCTGGAAGACGCGCTGCTGGAGTTCCCCGGCTGTGCCGTGGTGATCTCCCACGATCGCTGGTTCCTCGACCGGGTGGCCACCCACATCCTGGCCTGGGAGGGCAGCGACGCCGACGAGGCCAACTGGTTCTGGTTCGAGGGCAACTTCGCCGACTACGAGGACAACAAGGTCGCCCGGCTGGGTGCCGAGGCGGCCCGTCCGCACGCCAGTAAGCATCGCCGGCTCACCCGCGACTGACGCCGAGAAACCGGTGGCCGGCAGGCTCGGGGGACGCGCCCGCGCCGGCCACCGGATCCCGCCCCGAAGTCGGGCCCACCCGCCCGGACTCCGGGCGCAATCGACTCAGGCCGCCGCACTCTTGCCGTCGGCCTGATTCGCCGGCTCGTCGGGACCATCGGTGCCCTCCAGGTCGTTGAAGACCGAAGGGTCATCGGCCGGGGGTTGTTGCGTGGACCGCTCAACCCGGCTGAACCGGGTGGTGCCGCGGCCGAGGTCGTGCCCGACGGCGATCGCCTCGAGCACCAGCTTCTCGCGCACCTCACCGGTCTCGCTGTTCGTCCAACTCCAGGTGGTGAGGCGTCCGGTGACGATCAACGGGTCACCCTTGCTGACGCTGGCCTGCACGTTGAGCGACAGCTGCCGGTTGCGGCAGTTGACGTTCAACCAGGTGGTCTCGCCGTCGCGCCAGGTGCCGTTGCGGACGAAGCGCGGCGTGCAGGCCAGCCGGAAGGCGGCATAGGCCCATTCGTTGCTGTCGTCGGTACGCACGTCGACGTCGCTGCCGACGTTGCCGGTGACGGTGATGGTGGCGTCCATGGTGCCCTCCTGAAGACTGTGGGATTCGTCATCCTCAGTGTGGGCACGTGGCGCGAAAAGTGTTCAAAATCGCGCTGACTAGGGGTCTCGACAGGCTCGACCAGCGGGGTCAGCGGGCGTTGCGGACCGCGGCCACGGCACGTCGGTGCCGATCCAGCTCCTCCGAGACGGGCTCCAGCAGCTCGGTCTCAGTGACCGCGGCGATCGTCCGGTACAGGATCCGTTCGGCCCGGTTCGCCTTCGCCCGGGCACCGATCGAAACCGCGAGCCTGGACAGGCCGGCCAGCGCGAGCCCGCCGACCACGCCGCCGGCCAGCAGCACGAATTGGGCAGGCCAACCCCACCAGTACACGGTGGGCAGGTCGACCAGGCCGAGCGCCGGCGCGAACGCCCACAACAGCGCCCAGAGCCCACCGGCCACCACGGCGACCATCAGCACCCACTGCAGAACCCGGATGATCGACCACCAGCCGGTCCCCCGGTCGAGTTCCAGGTCGGCACCGGCGATGGCGGTGTCCAGCCGGTCCATCAGCAGCGCCTCATGACTCCGCGCGGCCATCGAGACCGCCGCCGCCCAGCCCCTCGGCAGGCCGGCCGACGCCTGGTCGACCAGTTCACGCAGCCCACGGTCGAGCCGGGCCCGTTGCACCGGGCTGGCGCTCGGCAGCGACGTCCGGCTGATCGCGGTCGGCGCCAGCTGCCGATCGCTCTGATCGAGCCGGAGCGCCCGCAGCGGATCGGGTTTGAACCGGGCCACCCACTTCACGAACGGCCACCCGGTGGCGAGCCCACCGCGCAGCTTCCAGGCGTCACGGACGCTGTCGACCGCCAATCCCACACCGCTGGCGTCGGCCAGCGCCTTCACCAAGGGGTCGCGTTGCTTGCGGTCGAGCACCGGGGCCGGCGTGCTGCCCAGCTCCCAGGCGAGTTCGTCGGCGGCCACAGTCACGTCGGCGGCGATCCGGGCACTCACCACAGCTTTGTCGGCGACGGCCCGGGCGAGGACCTGCCGCAGCTCGGGCACGCCGGTGCCCTCCAGTGCCGACATCGCCATCAGCCGGGCGGCGGCCAGGCCCTCGTCGTCGAGCAGTCGGCGCAGGTCGGCCATCGCGTCGGCGAGCTCATCGGGCCGCAGCCGGTCGGCCTGGTTGAGCACCACGATCATCACCTCGGCGTACTGCGCCAGCGGCCGCAGATAGCGCTCGTGCAGGGCGGCGTCGGCGTACTTCTGCGGATCGACCACCCAGATCAGCATGTCGACCAGCGGCACCAGCCGGTCGACCGTCATCCGGTGCGCAGTCTCGGTGGAGTCGTGGTCGGGCAGGTCGAGCAGCACCAGATTGGCGAAAGCACTGCGCCGCGCCGGCACCAGATGACGCCGGGGCACGTCCAGCCAGTCGAGCAGGTCACCCGGCAACTCGGCGCCCCAGGCGACGGCCATCGCCGTCGACGTGGTCGGACGCCGCACCCCGGTGCTGGCGAACTCGGTGCCGCTGATCGCATTGAACGAGGTCGACTTGCCCGAGCCGGTCGCCCCAGCCAGCGCGACGACGGTGTGATCACCGGTGAAAGTCCAACGCTCCCCCGCCCGTTTCAACACGGCCGAAGCCCGCGTCACCACGTCGTCCGAGGACCGTCCGCGGCTCAATTCCACGGTTTCGTCGAGCGCCCGCAGGCGCTGGGCCAGCGTGCGGCTCACCCGCGGTCACCGTCCTCATCGGCGATCAACTCGGCATCCACGACGTCCTCGGACGCGCCCTGCCCACCGGCGACCAGCTCGGGCCGATCGTGGATCTGCCGGGCGGAGCCGCTGAAGCCCTCGACCTCGGCGAGCGTGGGCAGCCCTGTGCCGACCTCGGTACCGCGTGCCGCGTCGACCGCCGCCACCGCGGCCCTGATCTCGTCGCCCACCTCGGCACGGACGCCGACCTCGTCGAGGACCGCCTCGTAGCGGGCCAGTTCGGTCGCCAGCAGCGCCTCGACGCGGGCGTCCAGATCTTCCTTGGCGCGTTTGGCGAGCCTGCGGACGGCGTCCTCACCGAAGACCGCTTCGAGGACGCGTTGGGCGAGCACGGCGGTGCCGCCGGCCACCCCCACCTCGATCCCGGTCACGCCGCCGGTGGTGGAGAAGACGACCATCATCAGTGCGATGCCGACCCCGTTGGTGCCCAGCGCCAAGAACCGGGCGCGGGACTTCTTCGAGCTGCCCTCGCTGGTGACCAGCTCGAGCACGTCGGCCTGCCAGTTGCGGATGGCCAGGGCGACCTGGGCCTGGAAGTCGGGCGAGCCGCTCTGGAGGTCGACTTTGGTCGCGGCCAGCAGCTGCCGTCCGGCGGGATCGTTCTCCCAGGCGGCCGCGGCCCGTTCGGCGGCCGCCTCACCCTCTTCGCGGATCAGCACCTCCATGCCCGATTCGACGGCCAGCTTGACCTCGCCGACCTGCTTCGGTTCGCCGCGCAGCGACGCCATCAGCCGATCGCGCAGCCAGCCGATCTTCTGCTCGACGGCGCGGAAGAACTCGCCGGTGCCGACGAAGTCCTGCCAGCGGGCCAGCACCTCGCCGCGCAGCAACGTGCCGTCGGCGGTCTGGACGCCGAGGGTGCGCGCCGCCTCGCGATAGGCGCCCTCGGCGTCGGAGCGCAGCTGCGCCAAAGCGGTGTCCTGTTCGTCGGCGGCCTGCGCCACCTGGGGCGCCGTCCGGCATTGCGCGGCGATCGCACCGCCCAGGGTCTGCAGCACGACGCCGGCCCGCGCCTGGCTGTCGGCCGCCAACCCGGCCAGCCACTCCCGGATCGGCGCCACCGCCGAATCCGGCAGCAAACCCTCGGCGTCGGCGACGGTCTCCGGGACAGCGAACAGCGGCGAGTCACCGAGCCCGCGATCGGCCATCAACTGGCCCAGGTGCGCCGGCACTTCGGTCATCGCAGCCGGCGGCACCCGCTGCAGCACGACGGCGAGCGCGGCGCTCCGCTCGGCGGCCGAGCGCAGGTAGTCCCACGGCACGGCGTCGGCGTAGCGGGCGGCGGTGGTGACGAACAGCCACAGGTCGGCGGCGGCGAGCAGCTGGGCGGCCAGCGCCCGGTTCTCGGCGACCACCGAATCGATGTCGGGCGCGTCCAGGATCGCCAGGCCCTGTGGCAGCGACGGTTCCGGCACCAGCTGCAGCGTCCGGGTGTCGTTGGCGGCCTCCAGCGTGCGGGCCAGCCCGGGCAGGATCCGCTCGGGGCCGAACCAGTGCGCGTCGTCAGGATGGTGCACCAGGACGGGCGAGCGGGTGGTGGGCCGGATCACCCCCGGACGGCTGACCGTGCGGCCGATCATCGAGTTGACCAGCGTCGATTTTCCGGCGCCAGTGGAGCCGCCCACCACGGCCAGCATGGGTGCGTCGAGGCGCTCCAGCCGCGGCAGCAGGTAGTCGTTGAGTTGAGCGCCCAGGTCGCGGCGCAGGGTCTCGGCCGCACCGCGTCCGGGCAGGTCCAGCGGCAGTCTGGCGCGGTCGAGGGCGTCCGCGAGCAGCCTGAGCGAACTCGCCAGCTGGCCAGCGCTCATGCCACTCCTCACCCGGGGGGCGGGCCCCAGTTCGGGTCCACCCTGGAATACTGCTGCGATCCTAGTGGTGCGGCGCCCGGTCCTGCGGGCCAGTTCCCGCCCAGTCCGGCGGGACCCGGATAACTCGGCGGCGGATAGTCGACCGGCTGCCGCTTGCGCAGCGTCGGCAGGCTGAGTTTCTGCCCGCGCGGATCGTCGATGGCCAGGCCGCGCAACGACCGGGTCTGATACAGCAACTCGGTGGCGCGGGCCTGTCCCGCGGTGTCGATGACGCCCTTCACCTCGGCGTCGCGCAGGTAGGCGAGCTCGGTGAGCGTCCGCTGCAGGCTCAGGGTGGCCCGCAGCACCGTCCAACCCCGGGTGGCCGCCACCATCAACGCCCAGGCCCGGTGCCGGACGCGCGACGTGACGTCAGGGTCGACCGGGTTCAGCCAACCCATCCGGACGTAGTCGGTGAGCCGGGCACGGATCTTGCGGCTCTCGGTGAACAGCTGCCGCACCGCGTAGATCGTGGCCGACGCCACCAGCGGCAATGCCACCGCGAAGTAGATGATGTAGCGCATCATCCCTTGGGCGAAGGTGGCCTGCGAGTTGAACATCATGTGCAGCAGCGCGGCCATCAGGTAGCCGATCAGCGGAGCCAGCACACGCACCACCTTGCTGTGGGTGCGCAGCGCCACCATCAGTCCGAGGCCGGTCATCATCGTGAACAGCGGATGCCCGAACGCCGTCCAGAAGCCGCGCAGCCAGACCAGTTCGTGGATCGCCGACTCGGCATCACCGGTGTTGATCTGCGAGGTCGAATACATGATCGCGCGCGAGTAGTAAATGATGTTCTCGGTGAACGCGAAGCCCGCCGCGGACAACCCGGCCAGTGCGACCCCGTTCAGCTTGGTCACCAGCTGGTAGCGGGCCAGCAGCGCCACCCCGAACAACACCGTGGCCTTCGCCGCCTCTTCGACGAACGGGGCGATGTAGATCGCCGCCCGGGCTCCGGTGGTGGGGTCGGCCTGGGTGCCTTCGGCCACGATCGAGAGCTGTTCGGACGCCCAGGTGTTGATGTGCAGCGACAGGAAAGTGGCGACGGCCGCCCCCCAGCCCAGGGTCAGGTACCAGACCAGCAGCCGCTGCGGACGGAACCGGTCGGCGATCACGAAGAGCACGATCCAGAACAGCAGGGTGGGCATCGCGAACCAGAACGAATCGCGGATGGCGGAGTGGTTGATGCCGGGCACGACACCGCCCCGGACCGGAGTGTCGGCGGTCATCAGCGCGTACTGCGACCACAGGCAGGCCGCGTAGATGCCGGTGAGCACCACACCGATCCAGGTCCACGGATTGGTCAGGATCCGTTTGGGCAGCGGTGCTGAAAGGTCGGGTTGTGACGGGATCCCGTTGAGCAACCGGCGGTGCCGGGCGATGGTGTCCGTCGACATGCCGGCAAGACTACCGGGCCGTCGGGGCGGCACCCTCGGAGCTCAAGCCCACCGCTGCGGGTGATTCGACCCCGTGCAACAGCCGGTTACCGTTCCGCATGGCCAGCTATCAGCTCAACGAAACGGCGGTCGAGCACGCTCGCCGGCTGATCCGTGCCCGGCAGTACGTGCTGGACAGTCAATGGCGCGACGTCCAACCGGACGCCGAGGCCGAGAACGCTTTCCTGGAACGACACTCCTGGGACGACTACGCCGCGTGGCACCTGGGCCTCACCGGAGGGGCCAACGACGAGACCAAGGCCCGCTACGCCTTCGTCATCGGCGACTTCCGGCGGGTGCATCGCAGCGCACTGATCGCGTGCGTCTTCCGCGCCTCCGAGTGGCATCACAAGAAGGTCGAACTGGCCGCCCACGATCTGCTGCAGTTGCTCGACGAGACGGCCGGCTGAGCAACTCTGACGCGGATGCCGCAGCGGGTCATGGCCGAGCCGCGATGTCCGCGGACAGTGCCTGAACCAGTTCGTCGTGGTCGGCGTCGTCGAGGCCTGCGGCCCGCGGCTCGTCGCGTCCGGTCTCCCACGCGAGGGTGTCGGTGAGCGTGTCCGCCAGCGGACGCAGCCGCAGCCCGGACGCCAGGGCCCGGTCGTTGCGGTGGTCCTGGAAACCCCACAGCGCGTGGTCGCCGCCGAGCCACAGCGGCAGGCTGCGCGGCCCCATCCACGGGTTCACCCGGTGCTCGATCAGCCAGTCACGGTCGGCGGCGAGCACCCGTCGGCGATGCCCGGCGACTGAGCGGGCGGCGTCCAGCACCTCGCCCAGGGTGGTCGGTGAGCCGCAGGCATTGAACGCACCGCGGACGGCGCCCTCCGCGCAGTCCAGCAGCCAGCCGGCCAGGTCACGCACGTCGATGAGTTGGACGGGCTGGTCGGGATCGGCGGGGATCAGCACCGACGCCGTCCGGTCGTGGGCGAACCGCCACGGCCAATAGCCCAGCCGGCTCGATGAGTCACCCGGCCCGACGATCAGACCGGCGCGGGCGATCATCCAACTGGCGGTGTCGCGCACCAGGTTCTCGCAGGCCACCTTGGCCGGGCCGTACTGGACCGGCTCGGTCATCGTCTCGGCGTCCAGAGGTGGCAGCAGAGGTCCGGATTCGTCCTGGCCGCGGGTGGCCTGGTCGGCGTACACGTTCGCCGTGGACACGAAGACCCAGTGTCGCGTCGTCAACTCCCGGACGGCGCGGCGTACCTGCCCGGGCTGCCGCGCCAGGTCGATCACGGCGTCCCAGGCCCGGTCGGTCAGCGGCGCCAGCCCGTCGTCGGCGTCCCGATCGAGCACCACGGAACGGACGTCGTCCGGGAACGACCCGGAGCGGCCCCGCGCCGCGCAGGTCACCGACCAGCCCCGTCCGGCCGCCTGGGCCGCGATCTCACGCCCCAGGAAGGCGGTTCCGCCGAGTACCAGAAGCTCCATCCCACCAGCCCAGCACGTCCGGGCAGCTGTCGGTAGAGGTTCCGCCGAGAAGGACGGCTACACCCGCGTCCGGCTCAACTCCGCACCGACCGGACGCGGCGCCGGCGGCGCGGCATCCAGCGCCCGCAGCATTCGCTCCAGCGTCTCGCGCAGCTCACCGCGGGCCGGTTCGGCGAGATCGGTCACATATTCGACGCCGGTCGGGATCCAGGACAGGCCGTACATGGTTTCCCGGAAGTCGCTGCCGCCGATCGGCCAGCGGGTGTGCATCTCGTCCTCGGATTGCGCCCCCTGGCCCCACTGCCCGAAGTAGCGCCGCATCTCGTCGTACGGCAGGGTCATCACGGCGTCCGCCTCGACCGCCTGCCGCACCCACGAGCGGGCCACCAGGATGAACTCCTCGATCTCTTCGGCAGTCAGCGGCTTCGGCGTGAACAGCACGGTGGTGTGCTCGACGTCGGCGAGCCGGTCGACCCGGAAGGTGCGCCAGTCGTCCCTGTCGAGGTCCCAGCACAGTAGGTACCAATGCCGCTCCGCGGGCGCCAGGGCGTGCGGTTCGACCCGGCGGCGGGTCTGCCGCCCGGATGCCGAGGTGTAGCCGAAACGCACCCGTTCGTGGTCGCGGATCGCCAGCGCCAACTCGCCCAGCACATCGCTGGAGACGGCGGCCCCGGCGTTGATCCCGGCGGGCTGGACGGTTTCGGCGAGCGCCTTGACCCGGCGACGCAGCGGCGCAGGCAGTACCTGTTCCAGTTTGGCCAGCGCCGTGATGGTGGTTTCCGGCCCGCTGACCAGGCGTTGGGACGCCGCGACCCGCAGCCCGATCGCCATCGCCACCGCCTCTTCATCGGTGAGTAGCAGCGGCGGGAGTGCGCTGCCCGCCTCCAGCCGGTACCCGCCGGCGACCCCGGGTGTCGACTCGATGCGATAGCCGAGTTCGCGCAGCCGTTCGACGTCGCGCCGCACCGTCCGCTCGGTCACGCCGAGCCGTTCGGCGAGCTCGGCGCCCGGCCAGTGGCGATGCGCCTGCAACAGGTTCAGTAGCGCCAGGGCCCGGGTCGTCGTATCGGCCATGCTCCAAGATTGCCGCAAATCGCGGACTGGATCTGTCCGCATTGGAATCTAGCGTGAAGCCATGGCGAATGAACCGATCATCGAAGCGCAGGGTTTGACCAAGCGCTTCACCGTCAGGAAGCGGACCGTCGAGGCGGTCACCGACCTCAGCTTCGAAGTCGGCCGCGGCGAACTCGTCGCGTTCCTCGGACCCAACGGCGCCGGCAAATCCACCAGCCTGCGCATGCTCACCACGCTCATCCCACCGACCTCGGGCACCGCACGTGTGGTCGGCTTCGACATCCTGACCCGGCCGGCCGAAGTCCGCGCCCGGATCGGCTACGTGGGTCAGCTCACCAGCGGCAGCTTCGCGCAACGGACCCGCGACGAGCTGCTCAGCCAAGGTGCCTTCTACGGCATGTCGAAGGCGGCTTCGAGGTCTCGCGCCGACGACCTCATCGAGTCGCTCGACCTCGCCGGTTTCGCGAACCGTGCGGTGCAGCAGCTGTCCGGCGGGCAGAAGCGCCGGCTCGATGTCGCCCTGGGTTTGATGCACGCACCGCCGTTGTTGTTCCTCGATGAGCCTTCCACCGGTCTCGATCCGCAGAGCCGAGCCAATCTGTGGCAGCACATCCTCGAACTGCGGGCCAGTCATGGCACGACGATCTTCCTCACCACGCACTACCTGGAAGAGGCCGACCGGTACGCCGAGCGGGTGATGGTGATGGACAAGGGCCGGGTGATCGCCGACGACACCGCGGCACACCTCAAGGCGAATCTGGCCGGCGACGTGGTCACCCTCGGCTTCGCCGACGAATCGGACGCCGCGGCGGCCGTCGCCGTCGTCCAGGGGCTGACCGATCGTGAGGTGGCTCGCTCGGGCGAGGCGTCCGTCACGGTCACGGCACCCGAGGGCGACGCACTACTCCCGGCGATGGTGCGCGCCCTGGACGCGGCGGGCATCGTCGTCCGCTCCGCCACCGGAGTACCGCCCACGCTCGACGACGTGTTCCTGGCCCTGACCGGACGGACGCTGCGCGAGGCCGGCGAGGGCACGGACGCCGAAGAAGACGAGCAATCCGAGAAACTCGAAGAGAAGGCGGGAGTGAGCCGATGACCACCGTGCAACCTGAGAACCTCGACACCGCGGTACGTGCCAACCCGGCACGGGACACCTGGAACGTGCTGATCCGGGAACTGAAACCCGTCGTCCGCGACCCGTTCACGCTGATCTTCAGCCTGGTGCAACCGCTGGTCTTCCTCGGCCTGTTCGGGCCGCTGTTGATCGGCACGTCCGGGCAACCGGTCGGCGAGACGCTGCAGTGGTTCGTGCCCGGCGTCCTGGTGATGATCGTGCTGTTCGGCACCGGCGCGACCGGCTCGAATCTGCAGTACGAGATGATGACCGGCTCGCACGAACGCACCCTGGTGGCCCCGTTGGCCCGCTCGTCGCTGCTGATCGGCCGGGCCCTGAAAGAGATTGCGCCGATCGTGGCGCAGGCGGTGATCATCGTGCTGATCGCCTGGCCGTTCGGTTTCACCATCCACCCGCTGGGCCTGCTGATCGGGCTCGCGCTGTTGGCGGTGTTCGGCGTCGGCCTGGGAGCCCTGTCCTACACCCTCGCGCTCAAGACCAAGGACCGGGAATGGCTGTTCTGGGGAGTGCAGCAGACGCTGATCTTCCCGCTGCTGATCCTGTCCGGCATGCTGCTGCCGCTCGACACTGCCCCGGGCTGGATGCGCGCGGTCTCCGCGGTCAATCCGATCAACTGGGTGGTGCAGGCCGAGCGTGCCCTGCTCGCCGGCGATCTCGGGAACCTCGCGGTGTCATGGGGCTGGTTGGCCGCCCTCGCCCTCGCCGCAGTCGGGCTGCTGGTCGGCGTCCGCGCTATTCAGAAGAGCAATTGAGTAGTTGTGGGCGCCTCGGGCGAGACTCGAACTCGCGGCCAGCCGCTTAGAAGGCGGCTGCTCTATCCAACTGAGCTACCGAGGCAATGCAGACAGCGCGAGCGAGAGCGTAGCGAGGCGCATCGTCGCCTGTCGCCCTCCCGGGGAGCCGTCCGTGGACGATTCTAGGGGTCAGCTTGACGCCCAGCTCCGACGCATGGTCGGCGTTCAAGCAGAAACGCCGCTGAACCCACCAGACCGTCGGATGGGTCTTCCGCTACTCTCCCCTTCATGACGCCGCACCACACCAAAGACAAGGGCGATTTGGGCGTCGCAAAAGCTCACGCCGACTTGGTGTCGCAAGGCTTCATCGTCCTGTTCCCCGCCACCGAGCATGCACCGTTCGATCTGGTGGCGTACCGGGATGGCCGGTTCCACCGGCTGCAAGTCAAGTACCGGTCGAGCCGGACGGGCGTGGTCTCAGTCCAGTTCAGGTCGATGTGGTCAGATCGCAACGGTCTCCACATCCAACCTGTCGACAAGAGCGCCATTGACGCCGTTTGCATCTACTGTCCAGAGACGGACGAGTGCTACTACGTGCACCCGGGTGACCACGAGATGTCCGTGAGTCTCAGGATCGTTCCCAGCAAGAACGGCCAGAAGGCAGGCGTTCTCCAAGCAGCAAACTTCCGAAGCCTTGCTCCCGGGAGGGCTGCCGTCAGCGAGGACTAGAGAAGGGCCGCCCACCCGTTTGTGGTTTGCGGTCGCAGAGCGACCCGATGCAACGGCCGCCCACAGGCTGCGGATATGTTGCGGTGGTGGCTTTCGACGGCAATCACGGTGCGCCCTGGCGGCGCCTCGCCGTCGTCATCTACCTGCCGACCGCGGTGTCGTTCATCGGCTTCGGCGCCATCATTCCGCTGGTGCCGCTGACCGCTCGCGCACTGGGCGCCTCGGTGCCGGAGGCGGCGCTGGTGGTGGCCCTGATGGGCATCGGCAACCTGGTCGGAGCCCTACCCGCCGGGGTGATCGCCGACCGGTTCGGTGAGAAGAAGTCACTGGTCGGCGCACTCTGCGTCGACATCCTCTGCCTGCTGACCTGCGCTTTCGCGCCGAACACCTGGGTGCTGGCCGGTGCGGTGTTCGTCACCGGGCTGTCCGGGGCCATGCTGAGCCTCGCCCGGCAGTCGTACCTCACCGTCGCCGTCGGGCTCGAGTACCGAGCTCGCGCCCTGTCCACCCTGGGCGGAGTGTTCCGGATCGGGTCGCTGCTCGGTCCGCTGATGGGTGCGGCCGTGGTCAGCGTCTGGGGGCTGCAGGCGGCCTACCTGGTGGCGGCCGGCACCAGCCTGCTGGCCGCGACCGTGACTCTCGCCCTGCCCGATCTGCCGATGCCCGAGCACCAGCCCGACGAGCCGGTGCAGATGCTGCGGGTGCTGCGTCAGCATGCCCGCACTTTCGCCACCGCCGGGACGGGCGCCGCCGCGCTGATGCTGGTCCGGACGGCGCGCGACGCCCTGTTGCCGCTGTGGTGCGAGCAGATCGGCCTGGACGCGGCCGCGACCAGCCTGGTGTTCGCGCTCTCGTCGGCGATCGACATGACCCTGTTCTACGTGGGCGGTTCGGTGATGGACCGGTTCGGACGGCGCTGGGTCTCGGTGCCGTCCATGGTCATCATGGGTCTCTGCTTCGCGCTGCTGCCGTTCGCGCATTCGGTTGCCGCGGTGGCCCTGTTCGCCGCCGTCCTCGGCCTGGGCAACGGGATCTCCGCCGGTGTGGTGATGACCATCGGCTCGGACGCCTCGCCTGCGGTCGGCCGTCCGCAGTTCCTGGCCGGCTGGCGGCTGACCACCGGCCTGGGACAAGCCGCCGGGCCGTTGCTGATCACCGCGATCGCGGCCGTCGCACCGCTCGGAGCGGCCGCGGTGACCATCGGCGCGGTCGGTCTGGTCGGTGCCGGCTGGCTGTGGCGATGGGTGTCCGAACCGGCGATTCCGGATCACTGAACCGGTCCTTGTGTCGCACGGACGGATTCGATAACAACCCGGCAACGACTAGGGGGTTCTCCTTGACGCTGGATCGCGCGCGAGCCTAGCTTGACAAGCAACGGGGCCCGAGAAGCTGGGCTCCCACGAGCGATCCAACGGAGGATCTCCATGCGTGCTCAACCACTCGTGGCCGTGGCATTTGCGGCCGCACTCACGTTGGCCGGCTGCAGCTCAGCCGCGCCGACAGCAAGTCAATCCCCAAGCTCTGCCGCATCGGCGCCAGCCGGTGGTGCGGGCGGCGACGTCGGCGTCTTCACCTGGTGGGCGGACGGCTCCGAGAAGGTGGGCCTGGAGGCCCTGGAGAAGCTGTTCAAGGAGAAGTACCCCAACGACACCTTCGTCAACCTCGCCGTCGCCGGCGGCGCCGGCAGCAACGCGAAGGCGAAGCTGGCCGCCGACCTGCAGAACGGCAACCCACCGGATTCCTTCCAGGGCCATGCCGGCGCCGAGTTGCAGGACTACATCCGCGCCGATCAGATCGAGCCGGTCAACGACGTCATCACCACACTGGGCGGGGCCAGCGTCTTCCCGCAGAACCTGCTCGACCTGCTGACCGTGCAGGGCAACATCTATTCGGTGCCGTCCAACATCCACCGCGCGAACGTGGTCTGGGCGAACCCTGAGGTGTTGAAGAAGGCCGGGGCCTCCGCTGAACCGGCGGACATCGACGCCTGGCTCGCCGACATGCAGAAGCTGAAGGACGCCGGCGTCGCCACCCCGCTGAGCGTGGGAGGCACCTGGACCCAGCTGCAGCTGTTCGAGACGGTGCTGATCGCCGATCTGGGCGTCGACGGCTACACCCAGCTGTTCACCGCACAGGGCGACTGGGGCTCCGACGGCGTGAAGAAGGCGGTGGCGCACTACGCCAAGCTGCTCAGCTATGCCAACACCGCCTCCGACGGCGACGACTGGCCGGGCGCCACCGACGCGGTGATCAACGGCAAGGCCGCCTACAACGTGATGGGCGACTGGGCGGTGGCTCAGTTCACGCTCAAGAACAAGAAGGACGGCGTCGACTACACCTACTTCCCGGTGCCCGGCACCAAGGGTGTCTTCGACTTCCTGGCCGACTCGTTCACCCTGCCCAAGAACGCCAAGAACCCCGGCGGCTCGAAGGACTGGCTGTCGCTGATCGGCTCGCCTGAGGGCCAGAAGGCGTTCAACCTGGCCAAGGGTTCGATCCCGGCCCGGACCGATGTGCCGTCCGACGACTTCCCGGCGTACCAGAAGACCGCCATGGCGTCGTTCAAGTCGGACAAGATCGCACCCTCGATCGCGCACGGTGCGGCGGTCAGCCAGGCCTGGAACTCCGACATGAGCACGGCGATCTCGAAGTTCTACCGTTCGAAGGATCAGGCGACGCTGGTCACCGACCTGGTGGCGGCCGCCAAGAAGAACGCGGTCTGATCCCGATGTGACCACGGGGGTGCGTCCGGTTCGCCGGACGCACC
>NZ_JASGEN010000081.1:0-57094 GCF_047606365.1 Micropruina sp.
ACCCGCTGGATCGCCGCGCTGGCCTTCCTGGTGGTGGCGGGTCTGATCGCCGGCATCGCTTGGCTGCTGCGGCCCCAGGCGGAGAGTTCCGCGGTGCCGTCCGCGACCCCGCAGCAGGCGGTCGCCGGCTATCTCGACGCCCTGATCGCCGCCGACGCCGACCGGGCGCTGGAATACGCGCTGAACCGGCCCACCGACACCAAGTTGCTCACCCACGACGTCCTCGCCGAGTCGCAGCGCCTGGCCCCGCTGAGCGTGGTCAACGTGCCGGAGGCCAACGGCGGCGAAACCGTGTCAGTGCCCGCCGAGGTGAAGTTCGGCGAGAAGGCCGCCACTCTCACCTTCTCCACCACCCACACCGAGGCCGGGTGGCGACTCGCGCAGGTCACCTCCACGATCGACCCGGGGCCGCTGCCCAGCGAACTGCGGGCCACCCTGAACGGGCAGGCGCTGACCGACCCGGCACACCTGGAGGTCTTCCCCGGCACCTACGTGTTCGCCGAGAAGCTGCGACAACTCGACTTCGACGGCAACCGGGTGACGGTGGACGCCGTCGGCGACGACGTCCGGGCCGGGCTGAGCCCGGTGCTCACCGCGGCGGGCCAGAAGCAGGCCAACGCGACGGCGGCCGCCGCACTGAAGAAGTGCCTGGCCAAGCGCGATCCGGCCCCGAAGGGCTGCCCGAACAGCGTCACCATCGAGAAGGGCCAGAAGGTCGACACCAAGTCGATCAAGTGGACCCTGGTCGGCGACCCGTGGAAGAACGCCACCTACACCCTCGATGTGGCCGAACCGACCAAGGCCCGCGCTGCCACCAAGCTGAAGTTCCGGTTCCGCTGCACCTTGACCCAGAACGGCGAGAAGTACCAGGTGGATCAGTCGCTGCCGGCCGTCGACGTGCGCTACGTGGTGTCGGTGACCAACGCCAAGGAGCCGGTTGTCTGGCAACGGATCAGCTGACGACCCCACGCCCGACCGGGCCGTCGTGCTGGGCGGCGGCGGACTCACCGGAATGGCTTGGCTGCGCGGTGTCCTGGAGGAACTACCGGACGTGCTGGGCGGCGCCGAGCGGGTGATCGGCACCTCTGCGGGTGCTCTGCTCGCCACCCGGCTGCTCGCCGGCGGCGACGCCGAGGGCCTGCGCGATCACATCGCCGAGCTGGCCGGCGTCCGGGTCGGAACGGCCGCCGGGCTGCGGCTGCTGGCCGCCCAGCTGTGGCCCAGTCGTCGGCACGCCCTGCGCTGGCTAGGACGCGGCGCCGGCCGTCCGGTGGCACTGGGTGAGGCGGAGTTCGTCGACCTGGTCGCCCGGGCGATCGGCACCACCAGTTGGCCCGCGGCGCTGATCGTGGTGGCGGTGGACGCCGTCGCCGGCCGTCCGGCCTATTTCACGCCCCGTTCGCAGGTCGAACCGGCCCGGGCGGTCGCCGCCAGCTGCGCGCTGCCGGGCGTGCTGCCGGCCGTCACGATCGAGGGCCGGCCGTTCCTGGACGGCGGCCTGCGCTCGCCGGCCAACGCCGATCTGGCGTCCGGTTGCGGGCGGGTGCTGATCCTGGCGCCGCAGGGACGGTCGGTGCGTGGCGTGCGGCGTCCGGGTCATCAGGCGGCCCGGCTGCGGGCCGACGGCGCCGAGGTCGTGCCGATCGCCGACGACCGTCCCGGGCTCGACGCGATGTCAGAGGCGGGTCTGGCGGGCGCTCGGGAACGCGGCCGGTACGCGGGCCGCAAGGCTGCCGCGGCCGTCCGCGAACTCTGGCACTAGGTCAGCGCACGCCGTCCGAGCTTGTGGTCACGATGCTGGGTCAGCCACAGCCGGTGGCAGGTGATCACCAACGTCAGCCAGGCAATGCCGAGGCACCAGGCGGCGAGCACGTCGGTCAGCCAGTGGTGTCCGAGGTAGACCCGCGACATGCCCATCGCGAAGGCGTACAGCGCGCCGATCGTCACGGTCGCCAACCGGGCGAGGGTGCTGGTCAGGTAGGCCAGCAGGACGTAGACGATGATGCCGGTGATCACCAGCGAGTTCAGTGAGTGCCCCGACGGAAAGGACGCCGACGTCTCCGGCGGCGGGATGGACAGCTCCAGCGGCGGCCGGGCCCGTCCGCTCAGCCGCT
Organism: Micropruina sp.; assembly: GCF_047606365.1. Lineage (GTDB taxonomy): Bacteria > Actinomycetota > Actinomycetes > Propionibacteriales > Propionibacteriaceae > Micropruina. Next base: position 2,115 of record NZ_JASGEN010000081.1, read on the forward strand.
TGCCGACCACGGTCATGGTCAGCGATCCGGCGACCGCGATGACCATCAGCACCAGCGGCGTCCAGCGCCGCCAACGCAGCCACATCGCCAGCAGCACCGCGGCGGTGATCGGGGTCATCCACATCGTGCCGCCGGACGCGCTGAAGGTGGCGATCACCGCGTTCAGTTCCGGCGTCCGGACGCTGATCATCCAATCCAGCATCGGCTGGTCGATCAGGGCGACGCTGTTCCCAGCCGTCACCGCCTCGTAGATCTCGCCGGCGGCCCAGGTGGCGGTGACCGCAACGACGGCGGCTGCGGCGAGCAGCACCAGCGCCGCAGCCTCGACGTTGCGCAGCCGCTCGCTGAGCGCGCCGAACATTGCCTGCAGCCAGCGTCCGACCGGGGTGCGCCAGGTGGTGAGGTCGCGGTCGCCGATGGTGTGCTCGGGTTCGACCGGCAACGTGGGAGGGGGCATCGGCCAAGTCTGCCAGGAGACAGCGGCGTAGCCCCACGCCCGAACGGCGGTGTGCCGGGGTCGTGGCCAGCCGCCGAGCCCTGCCTACGAGGCAGTCGCCCTTGCCTTCAGTGCCGCCTCGCTCAGATCTCGGGCATGGGCATCGAGCACGTCGCCGATCTCATCGGCCAGCGTTCGGCCGGCGGGTTCGCCGGCCGAGTCGCTCTGCAGCAGCGTGGCGAGGCTCCGGCGCAGGATCGACAGCCGATCGGACGCCGGCTGCGGCGAGATGCCGTGGGTTTGGATCGTGAAGTAGCCGACCAGGACGAGCTCGATGGCGCTCGCCTGGTCCTCCAGCGACCAGTCGGTTCGGACGGTGCCGTGCCGCCGCCAGACCGGGAGGAGCCGGCGCAGCACCGCGGCAGCGCCGTGCTCGGCGGCGACGGCATGGGCGCGGGGGTCGTCCAGGAGTGCGCCGAGCACGTCGTTGTCCGCGATCTGCAGGGCGCGGACGAGGGGATGCGCCAGCCAGGCCTCGGCGACCGCCGGGCAGAGCTCCTCGGCCCGGGCCAGCCCGGTCTCGACCCGGACGCGGGCCGCCAGGCCCCGCAGCAGCTCGGCGAGATTGAGGGCGATCAGCTCCAAGAAGAGGTCTTCCTTCGCACGCCAGTACAGATAGGGGGTGCCCTTGCCGACGTGGGCGCGCTGAGCGACCGCGGCCATCGTCACACCCTTGAAGCCCTGCTTGACGACAAGTTCTTCCGCGGCGGCAAGCACCTTCGCGGTCCGGGGGCTCGGCTGCGCTTCGGTCACGCTGCTGGTCATGGCCCAAGCCTCGCTCACGCGAAGTCTGCGGCCAAGTCGCCGTTGCGCAGCTGGAAGCTCTTCGACCGCATCATCAGCTTCATCAGCAGGGGAAATCTGAACATGAACCGGCGCAGCGCGATGGTGAAGGTCTGCTTCCGCTGCTCCTGCGGAGAGGTCTGGGTGAACAGCTCACGCATCGGGTAGGCCGACTTCTGGAAGTCGGCGATCGCGGGACGGAGGGTCTCCTCCCACTTCGACAGTGCGGTCTCCAGATCGTCGGGGTACTTGGCGAGTGCGAGGCCGAGGGCGTCCGCGCCGGCCAGCCCGGAGGTGGCGCCCATCCCCGAGTACAACGTGGGGCACCAGGCGGCGTCGCCGAGCAGCACGACGCGTCCGTCATGCCAGTGATCCACCGTGACCTGCTCGACCGAGTCGAACAGGAACTCGTCGGTGTTCTCCAGATGCTCGATGGCCGCACCCATCAGGTCACCCAACGGCTCGGGGCCGTAGACCTGACGCAGTCGCTGCGCCACGCCGACCTGCTTCGCCCGGGCGCGCTCGGCGTCCACATCGTCGGCGTGGTACGAGAACAACACCGTGGGTGCATGGTCGGCGAACGGGAACACCCAGAACGACCGCCCGGGCTCGGAGAGGATCGCGCCCTCCTGCTGCTTCAGGCCCGGCAGCGATTCGGGGAGTTCGAAGGCGCAGATCATGAACCCGAGCCGGTTGAGGTAGTTCTCGTGGGGGCCCCAGGCCAGTTGCCGCACGGTCGAGCGGATGCCGTCCGCGCCGACGACGAGGTCGAACCGTTCCACGGCCGACTCCCCGGTCTGGGTGTTCAACAGGGTGACCGCCACGCCTTCGCCGTCCTGGGTGAGGGCGGTGGGTGTGGTCGAGAACCGGATGGCCACCTGGTCGGGCAGCGCATCGAACGCGGAGCGCTCGACGTCGCCGCGCAGCATCATCCAGGGACCGTTGGGCACGTCCTGGAAGCCCAGGCCCGGCCTGCGGTTGGCCGCCCGATCGACCAGGTAGGTGTGCGCGCGGTCGGGGACGCGGTTGCGGATGCCCTGGAGGCCGATCCGGTTCGCGGCGGTGCGGCCGCAGCCGAACATGGCGATGAAGTAGCCGCCGCGGCGACGCTGTGCTGCTCGCTCGATCACGACCGGCTGCCAGCCCGCCTTGGCCAGCGCGGACGCGGCGGCCAGCCCGGCGATGCCCGCGCCGACGATCAGTGCCCTGCGTGTGTCACTCGATGCCTGTGTCATGTCTCCAGTGTAGAACCAACTGACCAAAATGCCCAACTGGTCAGTCAGTCACGAGGAACTCCCGCGTGGCGAGGGATTGTGTCAGGCTGTCCGGCAGTGGGTGTCGCGGTCGGCAGGGTCGCCGAAGCGCGATCGCCGACCTCCGCCGACCTGTGAGGAGACGACATGTTCCGCAAGATCCTGGTGGCCAATCGGGGCGAGATCGCCGTCCGGGCGTTCCGCGCCGCAACCGAGCTGGGCATCGGCACCGTGGCCGTCTTCCCCTACGAGGACCGGCTCGCCGAATACCGGTTGAAGGCCGACGAGAGCTACCAGATCGGTGAGGTCGGGCACCCGGTGCGGGCCTACCTCGACGCCGACGGCATCATCGCGGCCGCGCTGGACGCCGGGGCCGACGCGATCTACCCCGGCTACGGCTTCCTCAGCGAGAACGCCGGCTTCGCCCAGGCCTGCGCCGACAACGGCATCACCTTCATCGGTCCGGGTCGCGAAATCCTGGAACTGACCGGTGACAAGGCCAAAGCCATCGCCGCCGCGCGCGAGGCGGGGCTGCCGACGCTGCGTGGTGCGGACGCCTCGGACGACATTCCCACCCTGCTGGCCGCGGCCGAGCAGATCGGCTACCCGGTCTTCGTCAAGGCGGTCTCCGGCGGCGGCGGACGCGGCATGCGCCGGGTGGATGACCCAAAGACCCTCGAGCCGGCCCTGGTCGAGGCGATGCGCGAGGCGCAGGCCGCGTTCGGCGACGCCCGGATGTACCTGGAAGAGGCGGTGATCAGCCCGCGGCACATCGAGGTGCAAATCCTGGCCGACCACACCGGCCAGGTGATCCACCTGTTCGAGCGGGACTGCTCGGTGCAGCGCCGGCACCAGAAGGTCGTCGAACTGGCGCCGGCACCCAATCTCGACCCGGCCCTGCGGGACGCGATCTGCGCCGACGCGGTGAAGTTCTGCCGGCACATCGGCTACACCAACGCCGGCACGGTCGAGTTCCTGCTCGGTGCGGACGGCCGCTACGTGTTCATCGAGATGAACCCGCGGATCCAGGTCGAACACACCGTCACCGAAGAGGTCACCGACGTCGACCTGGTGTCGTCCCAGATGCGGATCGCCGCCGGCGAATCGCTGGCCGACCTGGGCCTGCGGCAGGAGGACATCCAGGTGCGTGGCCAGGCGCTGCAGTGCCGGGTGACCACCGAGGATCCCGCCAACGGCTTCCGGCCCGACACCGGCCGGATCTCGGTCTACCGCAGCCCCGGCGGCGCCGGCGTCCGGCTGGACGGCGGCGTGGTCTTCGGCGGCTCCGAGGTGGGCGCCCACTTCGACTCGATGCTGGTCAAGCTGACCTGCCGCGGACGCGACCTGCGGGCGGCCGCCCGGCGCGCTTACCGGGCGCTGAACGAGTTCCGGATCCGAGGCATCTCGACCAACATCGGCTTCCTCGAGGCGGTGATCTCCGACCCCGACTTCCTGGCCGGACGCGCCACCACGTCCTTCATCGACGAACGTCCGCAGTTGCTCACCCAGCGGATCCCGGCCGACCGGGGCACCAAGCTGCTCAAATACCTGGCCGGTGTCGCGGTCAACAAGCCCAACGGCGAGTGCCGCACCACCTTGATCGCCCGCGACAAGCTGCCGGCACTGACCAAGCAGGAGCTGCAGGCGCCGCCGCCGTCCGGTTCGAAGCAGCTGCTGCTGGAGGAGGGTCCGGAACGCTTCGCCCAGGCGCTGCGCAATCAGACCGCCGTCGCCGTCACCGACACCACCTTCCGCGACGCCCACCAGTCGCTGCTGGCCACCCGGGTGCGTACCCGTGACCTGCTGCACGTCGCACCGCACATCGCCCGGATGCTGCCGCAGCTGTTCTCGATGGAGTCCTGGGGTGGTGCCACCTACGACGTCACGCTGCGCTTCCTGAAGGAGGATCCGTGGCAGCGGCTGGCGAAGTTCGCCGAGGCGATGCCGAACATTCCGCAGCAGATGCTGCTGCGTGGCCGCAACACAGTCGGCTATACGCCCTACCCGCTCAAGGTGACCCAGGCGTTCGTCCATGAGGCGGCGCGCACCGGCTGCGACATCTTCCGGATCTTCGACGCGCTGAACAACATCGACCAGATCCGGCCGGCGATCGAGGCGGTGCGCGAGACCGACCACGGCGTCGCCGAGGCCGCGCTGTGCTACACCGGCAACCTCACCTCGCCGGGCGAGAAGCTGTACACCCTCGACTACTACCTGCGGTTCGCCGAGCAGTTGGTCGACGCGGGCGCGCACATTCTGGCGATCAAGGACATGGCCGGCCTGCTGCGTGCCCCGGCGGCGGCGAAGCTCGTCCGGGCGCTGCGGGAGCGGTTCGACCTGCCGGTGCACTTGCACACCCACGACACCGCCGGCGGCCAGCTGGCCACCCTGATCGCCGCCATCGACGCCGGGGTGGACGCGGTGGACGTCGCCTGCGCCGCCTGGGCCGGCACCACGTCCCAGGTGTCGATGTCGGCGCTGGTGGCTGCCACCGACGACACCGAGCGGGCCACCGGGCTGTCGCTGCAGGTGGTCACCGACCTGGAGCCGTACTTCGAGGCCGTCCGGTTGCTCTACGCGCCGTTCGAGTCCGGCCTGCCCGGCCCGACCGGACGCGTCTACAACCACGAGATTCCCGGCGGTCAGCTGTCGAACCTCCGCCAGCAGGCGATCGCGCTGGGGTTGGGCCACCGGTTCGAGGACATCGAGAACATGTACGCCGCGGCCAACCGGATCCTCGGCAACATCGTCAAGGTGACGCCGTCGTCCAAGGTGGTCGGCGACCTGGCGCTGGCCCTGGTCGGGGCCAACGCCGACCCGGACGACTTCGAGGCCAACCCCGGCCGCTACGACATTCCGGCCTCGGTGATCGGCTTCCTGAGCGGCGAGCTGGGTGACCCGCCCGGCGGCTGGCCCGAACCGTTCCGCACCAAGGCGCTGGCCGGCCGCACCGTGAAACCGGTCGAGACCGAACTCTCCGCCGAAGATGCCGAGGCGCTGGAGAGCGAGCCGCGGCGCACCCTGAACCGGCTGCTGTTCCCCGGACCGACCCGTGACTACGAGGACGCCGTCGACGAGTTCTCGGAGCTGTCGGTGCTGTCCACCCGCGAGTTCCTGCACGGCCTGGCCGTGCACCAGGAGCACGAGGTCGAGTTGGAGCGCGGCAAGAAGCTGCTGCTCGGCCTGGAGGCGATCGGGGAACCGGACGCCCGCGGCTACCGCCAGGTGGTCTGCACCATCAACGGCCAGATCCGGGTGGTGTCGGTGCGCGACCATGCGATCAAGTCCGAAGTGGCGCTCGCCGAGAAGGCCGATACCGGCAATCCGGGACATGTGGCGGCGCCGTTCTCGGGTGTGGTCACCCTGACCGTGGCCATCGGCGACACGGTCGAGGCCGGCCAGGGTGTGGCGACCATCGAGGCGATGAAGATGGAGGCGGCGATCACCGCGCCCACCGCCGGCACCGTGCAGCGGCTGGCCATCGGGCCCGCCCAGGCGGTGGAGGGCGGCGACCTGCTGGTGGTGATCGGCTGACCCGGAAGCGGGGCCCGTTCGTCGACCGCTGTTCACCTGGTTGTCATCTTCGGCTGCGAGAGTCCAACTCTCGTCCGACCAAGGAGGGTTCGATGGCAATCAACTCGGTGCTCTTCGTGTGTGTCAGCAACGCCGGTCGTTCACAAATGGCGGCAGGCTTCCTGACCCAGCTCAGCGGCGGCTCGATCGCCGTCGAATCCGCCGGTACGGAACCGGCGGACGCCCTCAACCCCGCCGTCATCGCCGCGATGCTCGAAGAGGGCGTCGACCTGCGCGACGAGGAGCCGAAGGCGGTCAGCCCCGACATGCTCTGGCAGGCCGACAAGGTGATCACCCTCGGCGTCGACCTGCGTCCGCTCAGCGGCGGTGTCCGGTTCGACGACTGGGACCTACCCGAATCCGGCGGGCTTCAGCTGGCCGAGCTCCGGCCGATCCGCGACGCGATCAAGGCCCGGGTGCTGACCCTGCTGGCCGAGTTCAACGCGCCGGCCGCCGCCTGAGCGAACGGGGTTACCGCTCCGCTGACGCTTCGGATTTGGCAGGCTCACGTCCGCCGACCAGCTTCAGGCCGATCATCGCCGCCACCAGCCCGGTGAGCAGCAACACCCGGACGGGGCCCAGCGGGTCACCGAACGCGAACGCCCCGATCAGCACCGTGCCGACCGCACCGATGCCCGTCCAGATCGCGTAGGCGAGCCCCAGCGGGATCGTCTTGATCGCCTTAGCGAGGCATTCGAAGCCGGCGATGGCGCAGACCAGGAACACCCACAGGAACTGCGAGTTCTGCTGTTCGAGCTTGAGCGCGGTGGTCATGCCGATCTCGAACGCGCCGGCCACCAGCAGCCAGAGCCAGCCGTTCATTCCCTGCCGCTTCATCCCAGCACCTTCAAGCCGATGATCATCGCCACCACGACGCCGAGCAGGCCCAGCGTGGCCGGCTTCAGCCGTTCGCCGAAGGCCAACGCTCCGACCAGCACGGTGCCGACGGCACCGATCCCCGTCCACACCGCGTAGGCGGTGCCGAGCGGGATCGTTTCCATCGCCTCGGACAGCAGGGTGAAGCTGATGCCGGCGCAGATCAGGAACGGGACGATGAACCACTTGCTGCGTTCCTCGAGCTTCAGACAGGTGGTGAAGCCCACCTCGAAGACACCGGCCGCCACCAGGGTGACCCAGGGATCCATCTCCCCACCTCCTATTTCGCACGGATGTGCTGAAACATCTTTATAACACAGTCGTGCGACATCTGACAATTTCGCACAGGTGTGCTACAACTGGCGCATGCCTCGGGTGGTGGATCATCGGCAACGCCGTGATGAGCTGGTCGACGCGGTCTGGCAACTGATCATCGAGCACGGCCTGCCCGGCGCCACCATTCGTGCGGTGGCCGAGCGCAGCGGCTGGTCGAGTGGGGCGGTGCGGCATTACCTGCCCACCCGCGAGGCGATTCTGGACGCCGCCGCACAGCGGGTCGGTGCGGTGATCGAGCAGCGGGTGCGGGCGGTCGATCCGTCGGCGCCGCCGCTGGAGGTGCTGGCCGGCATCCTGATCGCGGTGCTGCCCACCGACGAGTCGAGCCGGCGGGCGTCCGAGGTGTGGCTGGCCTTCGTCGGCCAGGCGGTCAGCGACCGTGCGATCGCCGACGCCCAGGGCATCCTGTACCGCGACCTGAACCAGCTGCTGGTCGAGGTACTGACGCAGGTGACGACCCTCGGTTACGAAGTGGACGGCGGCCCGGACGCCGCGGCCGCCGAACTGCAGGCGCTGGTCGACGGGCTCACCGTGCACGTCCTGCTCGGACGGGTCGAACCCGTCCGAGCCGAGGACGTGCTGCGGGCGGCGGTGCGCCGCCTGGTGGTGTCCGCTACTTGACGGTGATCTTGTAGGACTTCGAGCTGGCCTTGACCTTGTCGGTGCCGGCGTACTTGATCGTCAGGGTGTGCTTGCCCTTCTTCAGCTTGGGCAGCTTGATCTTGATCACACCCTTGTTCTTGCTGGCCAGCTTGCCCTTGGCGATGGTCTTGCTGCCGTCGAGGATGTTCACGGTGCCGGTCGGCTTCGAGGTCGCCGAGGTGCTCACCGTCACCTTGGCGGTGCCCTTCGACTTCTTCTTCTTGGTCTTCGAGTCGAACGACGCCTTCACCTTCGAGCTGAACTTCACCACGGTGAAGTGCACGTACTTCGAGGCCAGCGTGCCGCCGTCGTTGCCGGCCAGCAGCCGCACCCAGTAGGTGGTCGGGTTGTCGTTCGGCGCAAGCGTGGACGGCACGGTGAGCTTCACCGAGAACGAGCCGGACGCGTTGGGCAGGTTGGCCGCCTTCTTGGTGGTCACCGTGCCCGAGCTGTCGAGCGTGCCGTCCGGCTTGCCGGAGGTGAACTTCAGCTCGCCGTCGTTGATCTTGTAGGCGAGGAAGCCGCCGGAGGGACGCTGATCGAAGCCGGTGCCCTTGATGGTGATCGTGCCGCCCGGGGTCACCTCGACCTTCGAGATGGTCAGGGTGCCGTTACCGGCCTCGGGTCGCGGTGCCGCTACCGCGCTCTGCTGCGGCAGCAGGCCGCCGCCGAGCAGCGCGATGGCCGCCCCGGTCGCCACCAGCCGCGTCGCCCACCGGCCGAGACCCGGACGGGTCACGCTGTTGGTCGTCATTTCTCCTCCTCGCTCACAACCCCCCGATAGGGGAAACTTAGGTAAGCCTAACCATCAGCAGCTGGCCGGAGCGGCGAGTTCCGGAGAATGTCTCACCCGGAGCGGTCAGCCGGCGGCTTCCCGCTGCCATAGCGGATCACGTCCGATGAAGGCGATGAAGCGCTGCTGCGCGGACGGGTTCGCGGGCACGCTCTGCTGGTCGCCGAACTGGCCCGAACTCCGGATCACCTCGGTCATCTGCTCCATGCCCGCCAGCATGTCGGCGCAGACAGCTTCGTCCAGGGTGTCGTCGACGCCCGCGGATCGGGCCAGGTCCCAGGTGTGCATGAAGATATCGGAGGTGTAGAACCGGTCGACCGCCTCGGTCAGGGTCAGCTCGCCGAACATCTGGCTGCGGTAGCTGCTGGTCGCGGTGACCGGGTCGTCCAGCAGGGCCTGGATGTCGGCGCGGCGAGCGTCCCAGGCGGCCGCCGGATCGGTGTCCAGGTTCGGGACGGCGGGCAGTGCGATGCCGGTGCCCGCCTCCAGGAAGCCGGGGAACCAGTCGATCAGGTGGGCCACCACGTCGCGGGCAGTCCACTCCTTGACCGGGGTCGGCGCCGTCCAATCGGTGACGGCGCCGACGACCTCGGCGAAGTGGGCCGCGTAGCTGCGGTGGCGTTCGGCTTCGGCGCTCATCGGGCCAGCAGTTCGTCGAGCTTGGCGTAGCCGTCGTTGACGCCGACCTCCATGCCCGAGGCGAGCCAGGCGTCCCGGCCCTCGAAGCTGTCGGTCAGCGAGGCGGCGTGCAGCCGCGTCCAGCCGTCGCCCAGGTCGGTCGCGGTCATCGTCTCCAGCGCGACGCCCTCGGGCATGCCCTCCCAGGTGAAGGTCTGCACGATGCGGTTCTCGCTGATCTCGTGGAAGCAGCCGCGGAAGGCCTGGACGTCGGCGTCGGTGCTGTCGGTGTAGCGCCAGCTGCCGCCGGTGCGGGCGTCCCAGTGGTCGATGGCGATGGTGCGGTAGTTGGGGCCGACCCACTGGGTGAACAGCTCCGGGTCCACGTGGGCGCGGATCACCTGGGCCGGGGTGGCCCGGAAATCGCGGGTGATGTGGATCACCGGGACGACAGGATCGGCTTCGATGGTGGCGGTGGTGAGGTGCTCGGTCATGATGGGTTCCCTTCTTCGGGTGCGGCCTCGGCGAGTGAGGCGAGGACGTTCTCCAGGCGTGAGTAGCGCTGCTCGGCCAGGCCGGCGTAGTGCTCGACCCAGTCGGTGAGCCGGCGCAGCGCGTCCGCCTCGAGATGGACGAGCCGGCGCTGGGCCTGGGGGCGCTTGGTGACCAGTCCGGCTGCCGCCAGCACGTTCAGATGCTTGGAGATCGCCTGGATGGTCATGTCGTACGGGGCGGCCAGCTCGCCGACCGTCGCGTCCCCGATCGCCAGCCGGGCGACCAGGTCGCGCCGGGTGGGATCGGACAGGGCCGCGAAGGCCGCATCGAGCTGATCCGTCATGGTTCTTCTCTCTTCAACCGGTTGGTTGAATAAACCGTACGACGGCGGCGAATCATTGTCAACCGTTCGGTTGAACAACCCTCAGATGTCGGCCAGGGCCTCGGTCGGGGAGGCCTTCGCGGCCCGGCGTCCGGGCAGTACGGACGCCAGCGCGGCGGCCAGGATGGCGACCACCACCATGCCCAGGGTGAGCGGCAGATCGACGACCAGCCGGACGTCGGCAGCGACCTGCTTGGCCAGTGCGGTGGCGCCCAGCCAGCCGAAGTAGATGCCGGCGACGACTCCGACGGCGACGCCGACGACGGCCAGCAGCAGCGCTTCGATCAGCAGCATCAGCCGTAGTGAACGGGCCTGCAGACCGAGTGCCCGCATCAGCGCCGACTCGCGGGTGCGCTCCAGCACCGACAACCCGAGGGTGTTGCTCACCCCGATCAGCGCGATCAGTACCGCGACGCCGAGCAGCGCGGTGGTGATGGCCAGCAGCACGTTCAGCACCGACTCCATCGCGACCGCCTCGATGATCGCCCCGGTCACCTCGTACTGCTCGCCGTTGGTCAGCTCCGAAACCGCGGTGGCGGCGGCCACGGCGTCGGCCCGGTTCGGCACCGACAGCCACAGCATGGCGTCCGGAACCACGGAGCCGAGCCGGTTGAGGTTCGCCGTCGACACCATCGCCTGGCCGAGCGGCACGATCGGCGATTTCACCACCTTCAGCCGCAGGCTGCCGGTGTGGCCCTTCAGGCCGACCTGCTGGCCGTCCTTCAACTCGTTCCAGTTGTCCGAGACGTAGATCTGGTCGTCGGCGATCACAGCCGGCGCGTCGGCCGCGACCGCGGCGGCGTCCGGACCGTAACCGAGCACGGTCATTCCCTGGTAGGAGTCGTCGGCAGCGCCGGTGAGGTCGGCGGATGCGGACGGCAGCGCCGCCGCGCCGTCCACCCCGGAGACCCTCCGCAGCTGACCGACCAGCTCGCCGGGCAGCGACTTGGTGGCGCCCCAGGTGCTGACCGAGATGTCCACCGGCCGTTGCCGGTCGATCTGGTCGAGCATGGTGGCGCGGGCACTCGCGGTACCGACCTGCAGGGTGACGATCAGCCCGACGGCCAGCATCAGCGCGGTGGCCGTGGTGGAGGCCCGCCGCGGGTTCCGGACGGCGTTCTGCGCCGCCAGCCGCGGGGTGACCCCGAAGCCGCGCACGAGCAGGCCGACCAGCCGCAACAGGCCCGGCACGAACAGCGGAGCACCGAACAGGACTCCGATCGCCACCAGCGCACTGCCCGCGATCGCTATCTGCAGCGCGGCGCCGGTGCTCAGGCCGAGCACACCGGCGGCGACGCCGCCGACCACCAGCAGCCCGCAGATCACGCCGCGGACGATGCCCGCCCGGCGCTTCTCGTCGGAGGCCGGCTCGGGCTGCAGCGCCTCCAGCGGCCGGACCCGGGTGCCGCGCAGCACCGGCAGGACGGCGGCCAGCACGGTGATCGCCACGCCCACGCCGAAGGCGACCGAGAGATCGACGGCGGGCAGGGCGAGCCCCCAGAACAGCGAGCCGGTCAGCGACGATCCGATCGCCGCCAGTCCGGCACCGGCCAACAAGCCCAGCGCCGAGCCGATCACGCCCAGGGTGAGCGCTTCGAGCAGGTACCGCCGCCGGATCTGGGCACCGCTGGCCCCGACCGCGCGGAGCAGCCCGATCTGCCGGCGGCGCTGCGCCAGCAGAATGGTGAAGGTGTTGGCGATGGTGATCATGCCTACCACAGCGGCGATCGCCGCGAACGCCCAGAGCAGGTTGCGGAAGGCGTCGAACTCACCGGTCAGCTTCTTCAGCGACTCGGCGCGCACCTGCTCGGCCGGTTGCACCTCCACGTCGGAGACTTTGCCGAGCGCGGCGCTGACGGTCTGGGCCAGGGCGGCCGGGTCGGTGCCGGGTGAGGCCTTGACGATCCAGGTTTCGGCGTTCTGAGCCGGGTCGTCCCCCGACGCGGCGAAGGTGGCCGGCGCGACGTAGCCGGTCTGCAGGAACAGCGACTTCGGCTCGTCGGTGAGGCCGACCACGGTGAAGGTGACGTCGGCGTAGCCGGTCTCCAGCCGGTCGCCGATCCGCGCCTGCAGGCCGTTGGCGGCGTCCCGGCTCAACGCCAGTTCACCGGCGGCCTGTGGCCAGCGTCCTTCCATGATCCGCGACCAGCGCAACGGTTCGGACGGCAGCACGATTAGCCCGGTCAATGCCGTCGCGCGGCCGTTCCGCAGCGTGGTGGTCATACTCAGGCTGGGTTCGGCCGCTTCGGCTCCGGCGACACCGGTCAACGCCTTGGCGACGGCGGCCCGGTCGGCGTCCGGACCGAGGGTGACCACGACGTCCGCGGTCGAGATGGGTAGCGACTGGAGGCGTTGGAAGCCGTTGGTCTCAGTGGCGACCAGGATCGACGAGCCGGCCATGAAAGCCACGCTGATCGCGATGGCGATCACCGTGGCGACGAAGCGGGAGGGGTGGAACCGCAACTCCCGCAGCACCTGCCGCAGCATCAGGCACCCAGCTTCCGCATGGCGTCCAGCACAGTGTCGGAGTTCGGGGCGTCCAGGTCGTCGACGATCCGGCCGTCGGAGAGGATGACCGCCCGATCGGCGTAGGCGGCGGCGTTCGGGTCGTGGGTGACCATCACGATGGTCTGGCCCAGCTCACGGCTGGCCGAACGCAGATGGTCGAGCAGCTCGTGGCCGGTGCGCGAGTCGAGGGCGCCGGTCGGCTCGTCGGCGAACAGCACCTGCGGCTTGGTGATCAGGGCACGGGCGATCGCCACCCGCTGCTGCTGGCCGCCGGAGAGCTGGGAGGGCAGGTGACCGAGCCGGTCGGTGAGCTTCAGCGAGGCCACGATCGCGTCGAACTCGGACGCCTCGACGCGGCGTCCGGCCAGGTCGAGCGGCAGCAGGATGTTCTCCTTGGCGGTCAGCGTCGGCAGCAGGTTGAACGCCTGGAACACGAAACCGACCGAGTCGCGGCGCAGCTGGGTGAGCCGCCGGTCGTCCAGGCCGGTGATCTCGGTGCCGCCCAGCCAGATCTGCCCGGACGTCGAGGCGTCCAGCCCGGCGAGGCAGTGCATCAGGGTCGACTTGCCCGACCCGGACGGCCCCATGATCGCGGTGAACGAGCCGCGGCGCAGCGCCAGATCGACGCCGGCCAAGGCGTGCACCTGGGCGTCACCGGTGCCGTAGGTCTTGGTCAGGCCCACGGCGCGGGCGATGACATCCGTAGTGGGAGCGGGCAAAGTCGCGGTCATGCGGCAACCCTAGGTGTCAGCTGTGAACCACCGAATGGCGACCGGGCGAGAGTGGGGGTAGTGCTGGCACTACCGTCGAGCACTCGTTGCGCGGCCTCAGATCCAGCCGTTGTCCAGCGCGGTGCGGATCGCCTCGGCGCGGTTGCGGGCGCCGAGCTTGCCGATCGCGGCACTCAGGTAGTTGCGCACGGTGCCCTCGGAGAGGAACACGGCGGAGGCGATCTCGGCGGTGGCGGCGCCGCCGATGCTGGCGGCCAGCACCTGCGCCTCGCGTTCGGTCAGCGGCGACGCCCCCAGGCTCAGGCTCGCAGCGGCCAGTTCGGGGTCGACGTGCCGCAGGCCCTGACTGACCCGGCGGATTCCCTCCAGCAGCCGCTCGATCGGGGCATCCTTCACCATGAAGCCGAGCGCGCCGGCCTCCAGCGCGCGGCGCAGGTAGCCGGGCCGTCCGAACGTGGTCACCACCAGCACCCGGACGCCCGGCGCGGCGGCCAGCAGCGGTCCGATGGCGTCCAGGCCGTCCTCGCCGGCCAGCCCGCCGGTCGGCATTTGCACGTCGAGCAGCGCCACATCCGGCCGGGCGCGGGCGGCTGTCGCCACGGCGTCGGCGCAGGTACCGGCCTGACCGACCACCTCGAGGTCGTCCTCCAGGTCGAGGGTGGTGGCCAGCGCCGTCCGGATCATCTCCTGGTCGTCGGCCAGCAGCACGCGGATCATCGGGCTCCTTCCGTTGTCGGTGCGGCGAGTTGCACCCTCAGCACGGTGCCGGCGGACGAGGTGTGCACGTCGAAGCTGCCGCCGGCTTGTTCGACCCGGCCCTGCAGGCCGGCCAGTCCGCTGCCGTCGTGCGGGCCGGCGAACCCGGTGCCGTCGTCGGTGACGCTGACGTGGTCGGCGTCGGCCTCGATGGTGCAGATGGTCGCCCCAGAGTGCCGGACGACGTTGGTCACCGCCTCGCGCACCGCATAGCCGAGCAGTTCGCTGTCGGCGTCGCCGATCACCGGCAGCGCGACCGGTGCCCGGCACTCGATGCCGGCCGCGGTCAGCACCGAGCGGGCGGCGGCGATCTCGGACGCCAGCCGCACCTCACGCATGCCGGCCGCGGTGGCGCGGACATCCTTCAGCGACTGCCGGGCGATGGTGGCGATCTCGCCGATCTGGACGGCGGCCGCCCCCGGATCGCGGCTGGTCAGCCGCTGGGCCAGGTCGGCCTTGACGGCGATGGTGGTCAGTGAGTGGCCCAGGATGTCGTGCAGGTCTCGTCCGATCCGTTCCCGTTCGGCGGCGACGGCCAGCACAGCGGTGCGTTCCTCGGCCTTCCGCAGGGCAGAGCGGGCGGCGTCGTAGCGGATGCCGAGACCGACGGTGAGCGCCAGGGCCAGCCCCATCAGCACCATGACCACGCCGAACAGGTCGCCCTGCAGCAGTGAGAATCCGAGGCCGAGGACGGTGGCGGCGACCACCACGATCAGCGCGTGCCGCCAGGCGATCAGGGTGACTGCGGTGCAGGTGATCAGTGGCGCGAAGTAGAGCGGCCGCGACTCGGGGAACAGGCCCAGCGCCAGGATCGAGCTGATCAGCCCGGCCAGCCACAACCAGCGGGCCCACTCGGGCCAGTGCATGACCAGCGTGCTGCCGACGAAGAAGGTCACGATGACCAGGCAGTTCAGGGTCACCAGGGCGATCGTGGCGGGCCCGGCGTCCAGGGCGTAGGCGATCGGAATGAGCGCGAAGACGCAGCTGGGCAGGATGTAGCCGGCGCCCTGGGCGAATGCCCGCCGGTACCAGGGCAGGCCGCAGGCCCCGGGTACGAAGGCCGGGGCCTGCAGGCTGGTGTCGTCGGTCATGGCTGCGATGGGGTCCGGATCAGCGGCGGGAGGTGCGGATAGCCCGACGGTAGCCGAGGGCTCCGACGCCGACCAGCACCGCCAGCCAGACCACCAGCACGAGCACGCCCTGCCAGGGAAAGTCGCCGCCGACCAGCGGCCAGGCGCCGATCTGGCTGGCCCAGTACGACGGCAACAGCTTGCCGATGGTCTGCATCACCTCCGGCATCAACTGCAGCGGCACCCACAGGCCGCCCAGCATGGCCAGCGCCAGCATGGCCAGTGTGGTGACGGCGGTGGCGGTCTGCGGCTTGAACCACAGCGCGATGACCAGGCCGAACACGATCATCGGCAGCAGCGCGGTGACGATCAGGCCGAGCGAGGCGGCCCAGGTGCCGGCGTCGAGCCGGACGCCGCGGGCCGCGCCGGCCAGGAACACCGTTCCGATCGCCGGGACCAGCACCGCGATCGCGGTGAGGATCTTGGCCAGCACGAACTGGGCGGGGCTCAGCGCGGTGAGCATCAGTTGCCGGAACCAGCCCGAGGAACGCTCCGACTGGATCTGCGAGCCGGCGTTCATCGCCGCACCGAGACCGCCGTAGGTGGCCATCGTGACCATCATCACCGCCGCCACGTTGATGCCGGAGTCACCACCCTCGTCGCCGTACATGCTGGCGAAGAACAGGTAGATAGTGGTCGGCATCACGATGACGAAGCCTAGGAAGGCCCAGTCGCGCAGTTGGATCAGGATGCTCTGGGCGGCGTAGTGGAAGAACCGCCGCGCCGAGCCGGAGGGCCGGGAATCGCGGACGGGAGTTTCGGAAGTCGGAGCGAGGTCATTCGTGCGGTCTGTGGTGAAGGTGGTCATGAGGTGTCCTTGTCGAGGTCGATGAATTAGGAGACCAGCGAGACGAAGGCGTCCTCGAGGCTCGGCGCGCTGACCTCGACGTCACGGACGGCGTCGTCGGCGAGCAATGCCCGCAGGGTCGCGTCGGAGTCGGTGCTGGTCAGCACGATGCGGGCGCCGCGCTGCTCCTGGGCCGCGACGCCGGGCAGTCCGGCGTAGTCACGGGCCGGTCCGGTGAAGCCGATCCGGCGTCCGCCGACCACCGCCTTGATCTGGCTGCCGGTGCCGTCGGCGACGATCCGGCCGTCGTTGAGCACCACGATCCGGTCGGCGAACTCGTCCGCTTCGTCGAGGTAGTGGGTGGCGAAGACGACGGTGCGGCCCTCGGCGGTCAGGGTGTCCATCGTCGCCCAGAAGGCGCGGCGGGCATCCACGTCCATGCCGACGGTCGGTTCGTCCAGGATCAGCAGCCCGGGGTCGGCCATCATCGCCAGTGCGAACCGGACGCGCTGGGCCTGCCCGCCGGAGAGCTTGTTGGTGTTGCTCTTCAGGATGGAGGTCAGGTCGGCGCGTTCGATGACGTCGTCCAGCGGCAGCGGGTGGGCGTACAAGCCGTGCATCAGGGTGAGCAACCGACGCACCGGCACATCCCAGAGCAGGACGCCGTTCTGCAGCATGGCGCCCACATCGCCGCGGCGCATCGCGCTGATCGGGTCGGCGCCGAACACCTCGACGGTGCCGGCGTCCGGCTTGGTCAGCCCCAGCACCATCTCGGTGGTGGTGGATTTGCCGGCACCGTTGGGGCCGAGCAGCGCCATGATCTGGCCGGCCCGCACCGCCAGGTCGAGCGCGTCGACCGCGGTCAGCGTGCCGTAGGTCTTGGTGAGTCCGGTGAGGGTGATCGCGTCCATGCCTCAACGGTGCCGTGAGCCGTCCGTTTCGCTCAGAGGGCGCTGTCACCGGTTGGCGATGACAGCTGTCACAGTTCGCTACCCGCCCGGGCGGAAGGCCGAGCCCATGGCGGCCAGCGCGCCGTCGGCGATGGGCACCCGACCCTCGCGAGCGGCCTTCACCAGTGCGGCATGATCGGCCTCGGTCTGGTCGGCATACAGCCGGGCGAACCGGGAGAACGCCTTGGCCGCCTTCTCACCACGACCCAGGTAGCCGGCGATCATCGACGCGCCGGACGTCCGGGCGTGACCCTTGGCGAGCAGATGCCCGACGATGCCCGCGTAGTCGGTCAGCGCGGTGGCGGTCAGCCCGTCCAGCGGCACGGTGCCCTTCATGTTCCGGAACTGCCGGACGTAGTACTGCCGGCCGTCCGCCTCCGTCCAGCCCAGCAGCGGGTCGGAGACGGTCTGCAGCGCCTGCTGATATTCGACCACCCGCTGCCCCTGGTGGGCGTGCCGGGCGGTGTCGCCGTGCACGTGCCGAGCGAGCACCGAGCGACGGGCCTGCTTCAGCTGCAGGAACAGCACGTCGTCGGGCGAGCTGCCTTCCAGCAGCGCGACGTAGGCGCGCAGCCCGACCGATCCGACCCCGACCACCTTGTGCGCGATGTCGACCAGGTGGTAACCGCCGACCACCCGCCGCCAATGTGGGGCGAGGGTGTCGAGATAGGCATCCAGGGCCTCGGCGAGCTGCTCGTACTCCTCGCCGGTCACCCGACGGATCAGCGGAGGCTCCTCGACGATCTGCCGGCTGCCGTTGCCGGTCTCGTTGGTGAAGCGGGGCAGCGCTCGATCGGAGGTGCGCTTGCGGGCCTCCCGACCGGCCCGGCGGATCTCGTCGCGCAGGCTCTTCTCGGTGGCGGTCTCGTGTAGCCGCTCGATGTCCAGCCGGTTGTACGAGCGGGCCAGCAGCGGCATGGTCGCCAGCAGTGCAACCTCGTCCCGGTAGGCCAGCACGCAGGCGCGCACCGCCTCGGCGATGTCTTCCTCGGAGTAGCCGTTCTCGCGTCCGGCCACCCACACTGCGGCGGCCAGTCGGCGAAGGTCCCATTCCCACGCGCCCGGGTGGGCTTCGTCGAAATCGTTCAGGTCGATCACCTGCTCGCCCTCAGGTGAGCGGTAGAAGCCGAAGTTGCCGAGGTGGGAGTCGCCGCAGATCACCGGCATGATCCCGGTCAATGGCAGGGCGGCCACGTCGGAGGCCATCACAACGGCGCTGCCGCGGTAGAAGCCGTATGGCGAGGACACCATCCGGCCGACCCGGATCGGCACCAGGTCGTCCACCCGCCCCTCGTGGGAGGCGTTGATCAGATCGATCGGGTCGGTCCTGGCCTGGGTGGCGTTCCAGACGCCGAGCGCCGAGATCGGCACCCGTTCGCGCAGCGATCGGCCCAGCGCGAAACGCTCGTCGCGGGTGGTGCCGCGCTGCCGCACGGACGCGAACGCGCTGCTGTCGGTGCTGGCCAGGACGGTGTGGCTGGTGTGGTGCGACATGACGGCTCCTCTCGGCGGAACGAGCCTAGTGGGACGGGGAGAGTCGCCGCTCAGATCGGGACGCCGAGCGCAGCCAGTTCGGACGCCAGCCCGGCCGCCCCGTCGCTGGTGCGATGCAACGCCGACGGCACCCCGGCGGCTCGAGCGGCGCGGATGTTGCCGGGGGAGTCGTCGACGAACACCACCTGGTCGGCGGCCAGTTCGAGGGTGTCGAGGATGTGCTGGAAGTACGCCGCCGACGGCTTCGCCACACCCACCTCGTAGGAGTAGAAGACGTGGTCGAAGTGCCGATCCATCTCGTAGTGCTGACGCATCCGGGCGCCGCGGTAACTCTGCTGGTTGGTGGCCAGCACGGCGAGCAGCCCGGCGGCGCGGACGCGGTCGACGACCGCGAGGGCGTCCGGATCGATCACGAGTTCGTGCCAGACCTCAAGGATCTCGTCCACGCTGCCGCCGGTGCCGGATGCGAGCAGTCTCTCCAGCCGCGGCTTCAGGTCGGCATCGCCGGTGAGGCAGTCCAGTTCGGCCGCGAAGGCGTCGGCGACGAAGGTGGGGCCGCCGATCCGGACGAAGTCGGCCAGCCAGCCCGGACGCGGCGACTGCAGCACGCCGTCCGCGTCGAACAGCACCGCGCGGGGTGCCGTGCCGGCCGGATTGGGCTGGTTCAGGTACTCGGACGCTGTCGTCACCGCACGCTGCCAGTAGTCGCGGGCGGCGTCCGCATGGTCGTCGGGGATGGCGCGGGCCTCGATCACCAGGTCGTCGCCGACGAACAGCACCAGCCGTCCGGACTGCTCCCAGCCGTCGCCCGCCCAGCTGAACTCGACCCGTCCCGGTTCGACGGTTTCGATCCGGCCCTGGCCCGCGATGCCGAGCGCGTTGTTCGCGTCGTAGTCACGGCCCGGTTCCAGGTCGGGCGCGCCGTGGCTCCAGATCAGCTCGGGGTGGGCGCGCAGCTCGGCCCAAGCGGTCCCCGGATCGGTCAGCGGAGCGGTCAGGGTGAAGTCGGTCATGGCTGCCATTGTTACGGACGGCTCCGCGCCGGCTGCTCGCGCAGTGGTTGCGGCCGGTTCGTCCGCGGCGACGATGAAACGATCGGCGGGTGGCCTTCTTCACCGCGCTGATCGAGGTGATCCTGCCGGTGGTGCTGGTCGCCCTGGTCGGTGTCGCGCTGGCCCGGACGTTCCGGCTCGACATGGACACCGTCGGCAAGATCAACCTGTACGGACTCACCCCGCTGCTCGCCTTCGACAGCGTGATGAAGACCGAGGTGTCCGGCGGCCAGGCGGTGCAACTGGTCGGCGGCTATCTGCTGATCACCCTCGTCATCGGCCTGGTCGCGCTGGCCGCCGGCTGGGGGCAGGACCGGCCGACCCGGCGAGCGATGGTCGCCAGCGTGATCATCGGCAACAACGGCAACTTCGGGCTGCCGATCGCGCTGCTGGCGCTCGGCCGGGTCGGCCTGGACCAGGCGGTGGTGATCTTCGTCACCTCGCTGGTGGTGATGTACACGGTGGGGCCGGCGCTGCTCGGTTCGCACGGCGGCGTGGGCGATGCGGTGCTGACCGTGGTCAAGCTGCCGGTGACCTGGGCGCTGGTGGCCGGCCTGATCGTGCGACTGACCGGGGTGACTCTGCCGGTCGGCGTCGCACGGGGCGTCGAACTGCTCGCCCAGGCGGCGATTCCGATGGTGCTGATCGCGCTCGGACTGCAGCTGGGACAGCGAGCCAGCCTGCGGCTGACGGCACCGGTGCTGATCGCAGCCGGCGTCCGGGTGGTGGTGCTGCCGCTGCTCGCCGCCGGCATCGGTCTGCTGCTGCGGCTGGACGGCCTGGAGCTGAGCAGCCTGCTCCTGGCCTGCGCGATGCCGACCGCGGTGAACGCGTTCATGCTGGCCCGCGAGTACGGCTCGAATCCGGAGCTGGTAGCCAGCGTCGTCGCACTGTCGACGTTGGCCAGCCTCGGCACGATCGCCGCAGTGGTGGCTGTGCTGCCGATGCTGACCTGACTGCCGGGATGACGGGGTCTCGACTCGGGGATGACGGCAAGTTCGACCGATGGGGTTGGGGCTTAGGCTCGGGATCATGCTGACCACCGAGGATCTTGCCGACGCCGCTCGGATCGTTGCCGCCCATGTGCCGGTGACACCCGCCTACCGCTGGCCGCTGCTGGAGCAGATCACCGGGACGCCCACCTGGGTGAAGCATGAGAATGCCGCTCCGACCGGGGCGTTCAAGGTGCGCGGCGGCCTGGTCTTCGCCGAGCGGCTGCGGCGTGAGGGGGCGGCCGCGTCCGGGCTGATCGCCGCCACCCGCGGCAATCATGGCCAGTCGGTCGCCTATGCCGCCCGGCAGCACGGGTTGTCCGCCACGATCGTCGTGCCCGAGGGCAACAGTCCGGCCAAGAACGCGTCGATGGCGGCCTTCGGCGCCGAACTCGTCGTCCACGGCCGTGACTTCCAGGAATCCCTGGAGCACGCCCGTGTGCTCGCCGCCGAGCGCGGACTGATCTTCGTGCCGTCCTTCCACCCCGACCTGGTGGCCGGGGTCGCCACCGGCGCGGCCGAACTGCACGCCCAGGCCGGACAGCTCGACGTCATCTACGTGCCGGTGGGCCTGGGATCCGGCATCTGCGCCCACATGGCCGTCCGCGATCTGCTGCAGACCGGCACCGAGATCGTCGGGGTGGTCGCCGACCGGGCGCCCGCGCACGCCCTGTCGTTCGAGGCCGGGCATGCCGTCAGCACCCCGGACGCCGACACCTTCGTCGACGGGGTCGCCACCCGGACGCCGGTGCCGGATGCGGTCGCGGCCATGGTCGCCGGGGCGGCCCGCTTCGTCCGGGTCAGTGAGGCTGCCGCCGAGGAGGCGATGCGGATCATCTGGCAGACCACCCATCAGATGCCCGAGCCGGCCGGGGCGCTGTCGCTGGCCGGCCTGCTGGGCGACACCGGACGTGCTCCCGGTGCCGCCGCAGCGGTGATCATGTCCGGCGGCAACTGCGACACCGACTTGGTGCTGCGGGTGCTGGCCGGAGCGTGAGCTCAGTGCGAGAGCACGACCATCCGGGTCGGCTTCCCGCCCACCCGCAGGGTGTAGACCCCTCCGCGCAGGTCGGCCGAAAGGGTGCGCACTGTCCCTGACTGCGGCACCGACACGTGCACGCTGTCCTCGCCGAACGCCAGGTCGGGCAGGATCGCCACCTCGGTGGTCTCGTCCAGCGAGGTCGGCACCTTTTTCATCACCCGACGTTCCCGGATCAACTTGCCGGTGTGGCCGTCCCGCAGCTGCAGGTAGCCCTGGTGCGTGAGCACGTAGAGCCGGGCGCCGTCGGGGGAACTGTTCACCCGCAGCACGGTGCGCTTGTGGCCGCGGCGTCCGATCGAGACCTCGGTGACGGTCGGCACGGCGGGTTTGGTGTCGATCCGTTGCACGGTGCTCAACGCGCCGCCGGTGCTGCCCCAGATCACCCCGTCGGCACCGCCGAACATCACCGCGACCCGCCGGCTGCCGGGGTACGGCACGAACGCCTGCTCGGCACCGGACGCCGGATCGGCCGGCACCACCCGCAGTCCGTTGGCGCAGGAGAAGATCACCCGGCTGCCGTCGGCGGTGAGCATGCCGCCGTGCAGCGCGGGGCAGCTTCCGGTGCCGGTGGAGAGCACCTTGCCGGAGGCGATGTCGAGCACCTGGCTGGTGCCGCGAATGTTGCCCACATGCAGCAGTTCGGCGCCGTCCCCGGCCTTGGCGACCACCAGGCTGTAGTGGCCCGGCTGGCCCAGGTTGAGCGTGCCGGCCCGCGGATCCTCGAAGCCGGTGATCTTCTTCGGGTCGAACCACTGCAGCACGCCGTCCGATTCCGACGGGATCCCGATCTTCCCGGACGCCTCCGGCAGCCGTCCGTCGGTGACGCCACCCGGCGAGGTGGTGACCCAGGTTCGGGCGACATAGGGCAGCCGGGCCTCGGCCCTCTGAGCGTCGTAGGCGGTGTCGATCATGCTGACGTGGTGCCGGTCGGCGGCGCGTCCACGCAGCGCGAAGGCCAGCGTGCCGTCGGCGGAGCGGGCCAGGCTGATCGGTGCCTTCGGGGTGGAGATCCGGTCACGGACCCGGCCGTCATCGATGACGACGATGTCGCCGGTGCGCGAGTCGCTGACCAGCAGCCGTTCGTGGACGTGCCACACCTCGCCAACCGGGTCGGGCACTTCGTGGGCGGGAGCGGATTGTGGGGGCGTCGCGGTGACCAGTCCGGCGGCCAGGCCGATGGACAAGGTTGCGACGACGAGAGGGCGGAGCAGTTTCATGCTGGAAGACTACGAGAATCATTATCGACATGACTACTCGGTCCACTCCCACAACGCCGATCGCCGGCCGAACTGGTCGCCACCCTGGCAGGGTCTCGACAAGCTCGACCGGCGATTCGCTGTGCGGCCGGGAGGTTCGATCAGGTGACCTTCAGCTTCACCGTCTTGCTGGTCTTGCCGGACACGTTCGAGTTGCCGGCGTAGACCGCCTTCAGCTTGTGCGTGCCCTTCTTGCTGATCTTCGGCAGCTTCACCGTGAGCTTGCCCTTGTCGCTCGCCTTGAGCGTGTAGGTGCCCAGTCGCTTCTTGCCGTCGTAGATCCGCACCGTGCCGGTGGCCGCCAGCTTCGACGCGCCGCTGATGCCGACCTTGACGGTGGCGTTGGCCCGCTTGCTGCGCTTGATCTTGGACGCCGAGAGCTTCAGCGAGGCCGATGACGACGCCTTGGTCACCTTGAAGGTCTTCGACGCCGTGGCTGCCGCCGTATTGGCGTCGCCGGCGAAGTGTGCGGTCACCTTCTGGCTGCCGACTCCGGCGTCGATCGGCAGGGTCACCTTGGCGCCCTTCGTGCCGACCGCGACGGTCTTCGTCCAGCTGCCCTGGGCGACCTCGACCTCACCAGACGCCGCAGCGCCGTCGATCTTGAGGGTGACGGTCGACGTCCGCGCCGCGCCGTAGCGCACCGTCTTGGGCGCGGTCACCGCCAGGGTGGCCGTCCGCGGCTGGGGCGCCTCGGCGTCCACCGTGACGTCCCGGGTGATCCGCGAGATCGGCTGGTCGTTGATCACGCCGGCCGGCGGCAACACGCAGGACAGCCCGACGTTGAAGCCCACCACGACCGTGCCGGTGAGTTCCGCCGGGAGCTTCGCGCTGCCGGTGGCCGAGCCGTCGCTGCCCGCCTGGATGCAGGCCAGCACCTTCTCGTTGACGACCACCGCGACCTTCTGCGGGGCGCCGCCCACGCCGATGTAACCGGTCAGGTTGAACCGGATCGTGCCACCCGGCTGGACGTGCGGGGTGAGCAGGGTGACGGTCGGCGTCGCGGTCACCTTCAGCGACACCTGGGCGGCGAGGGTGCCGGTCGCCAGCCGCAGCGTGTGCGAGCCCACGGTGACGTCGCTGGGCAGGGTGACGCGTGCCTGGGCGGGCAGTGCACCGTTGCCGTCGGCGGTGATCTCGCTGGTCAGCGCTTTGCCGTCGAGTGTCGCCGCCAGCTGAGCGCCGGGGGTGAATCCGTCGCCGCGCACGGTCAGCTGCGCGCCCGGCCGGAACGTCGTCCCGGCCTGGAAGACACCGGTCGGGCTGGTCAGCCCGGTGTTGAGGGTCGCCGAATCACTGGCGACGGTGAACGGCACCTGGAAGGTGATGGGATCGGTGAGCCGGTCGCCGGTGGTGGTGAAGAAGGCGCCGGAGAGGATCCGCAGCCAGTGCTGGCCGTTGCCCAGCGGACCGGCCGGGGTCAGCGAAGCCGGTGCCTGCAGCCAGCCCTCGAACGAGCCGTCCTGGTCGTGGTGGGTGATGAACCAGTACTTCGCCTCGCTGCCGGGCGGCTGGCTCGGGTTCGCCGGACGGTAGGCGTCGCGTCCACCGGTGGTCCAGGCGGGTCCCTCATCGAAGTCGTAGGGACGGACCGCGACCAGCGGCTCACCGCTGCTGCCCTGGACCGGGGTGAAACCGCGTCCGGAGATCTCGATCCGCTCCCCGGGCTCGATGCGGTTCTTGCTGAGCGTGATGCTCGCCCCCGAGTTCGGATCGGTGACGGTCACCGCGGCATGCGCCGGCTGGGTGCTGAGCACCAGGCCGGACGCCACCATCAGTCCGGCGATCAGGACGGCTATCACCCGCCGCAAGGTGTGAGTCTGAGCGTGCATCGGAACCTTCTTCGTCGAGTGAGCGGAGTTCGTGGACAAACGGCGGGGGTGGGAGATCCGCCGGTCGAGCCTGCCGAAACCCGTTGTGAAAGGGATTTCGGCAAGCTCAACCAGCGGACAGGGGGGGACCTACTTGGTGACCTTGAGGCTCTTCGAGGCCTTGGACGACTTCAGGTTGGAGTCGCCCGCGTAGCTGACCTTGACGGTGTGCTTCTTGGCCTTCAGCTTGGGCAGCTTCACCTTGACGGTGCCCTTCGCCGAGGCGGACAGGGTGACCGTCTTCAGCTTCTTCGAGCCGTCGTAGACGGTGACCTTGCCGGTCGGCGCGTAACCGGCCGGCAGGCCGCTGCCGCTGATCTTGATGGTGGCGGTGGCCTGCTTCGACTTCTTCACGCTCTTCGGCAGGCTCAGCGTCGTCTTCGAGGACGCCTTCGCGACCGTCACCGTGGCCGAAGCCTTCGACCCGGCCACGCCCGCACCCGGGGTGACGCTGGCCTCGACGGTGTGCTTACCGGCGGTCAGGCCGGCGGGCAGGCTGAAGCTGGCGATGCCGGACGAGCCGATCTGCACGGTCTGCAGCTGCTTGCCGTCCACCGTGACGACCGCCTTCGCCGACACCGGTGCGTCGCCGGCGCTCACCTTGATCGAGCCGGTGTTGGCGGCGCCGAAGGTGGTGCTGGTCTTGGCCAGGGTCAGTTCGGTCTGCGAGGCCACCGGGGACAGGTCGAGGGTGACCAGCTGGGCGTCGCCGTTGCCGTAGCCGGCAGCAACCACCTGGTAGCCGTCACCGATGGTGGTGATGCCCCACAGGTAGTCGTCGGCGCCGCCGAAGTCGACCACATGGGTGGTGCCCGGGGTGCCGTCCGGCGCGGTGATGGTGATCAGCGCATTGCTGGTGCCGCTGGTGCCGCCGACGCCGACGATCCGCCCGTCGGGCAGGATCACGTGGTCGCGATGCCGGTCGCCGCTGTTGTTGCCGTCCTCACCCACGTGGTAGGCGACCAGGCCGCGGTCGGCCCAGGACTTGTTCAGCGAACCGTTCGGCTTCAGGCTGAACAGCAGCGCGTCGACGCTGTTGCCGGCCGCTGCGCCGGTGCGTCCGCCGCGGTAGCCGTAGGCGCTGACGATGTAGTTGCCGTCGGCGTCCTTCTTGATGCCGTAGGCCTCGGCGAAGCCGCCGGTGCCGCCCGGGTAGGCGGTGGCCAGGCCGTCATCACCCCAGGAGGTGTCCGGCTTGCCGGCCGGGGTGAACTTCTGGATGAACGGCTGATTGTTCGAGCCGACGTTGGCGTAGGCGGTGGTGAAGTACGAGCCGTCGGAGTCGAGCAGCCCGCGGCGCAGGTTGTCGCTGAACGGCGTCTCGATGGTGGCCACGCCGCCCTCGCCGAAGGACTTGTCCAGCTTGCCGGCCGAGGTCAGCTGGACGGCGGCCGCGTCGCGTCCGGTCCGGGTGCCCTCGGAATCGGTGCCGATGGCGGCGGACAGGATCGCCTTCTGGTTCGGCCGGACGAAGATGTCCCAGCCCGCGGCGTCGGTCACCGCGGCGCCGCCGGCGGGGTTGACGCCGTCGCTGAGCGAGATCCGGGTCCAGCCGCCGTTGGTGCCGTAGCTGCGGTCGAGGGTGCCGGCCGGGTGCAGCCGGGCGACGAAGATGTCGGTGTCGACGGCGGTGGCGGCCTCGGACTGGTCGCCCTCGACCTCACCGACGATCAGCAGCCGGCCGAGCTTGTCGATGGCGACGCCCTTCGCGGTCTCCTTCACGCCGGGGTTGGTGGTGATGGTCTCGTGGAACGAGCTGACCAGGTCGATGACGGCCCGGCCGTCGGTGCCGAAGCTGGTGTCGAGGGTGCCGTCGGCGTTGCTCTTGGTGACCAGCACGGCGCGGTTGGTGCCGTCGACCACCTGGTAGCCGACGTTGTAGGTGCCGCCGTCCGGGGCTGCGATCACGCCGTTGTAGGCGTCGGCGACCTCGGCCGCGCCGTGGCTGATGATGACCGGGTCGCCGGACGCGGCGAGGGCGCTGGGAGCACCCAAGATCGCGATCGGCGCGACGAGGCCGAGGCCGGCGATGACGCCGACGGCGCGCGCCAGCGGTCGTCGATTCTGCTGTTGCATTCCTGCTCCTTGGAAGGGTGGGGCGGTGGCGCCGTGACCGGCACCGGTTGCTGCCCATCTGCGGCCGACATCCGGCCGTCAAAAGTTAGGTTAGGAATACCTAATCATCGGCGGATGTATGGGTCGGTGGTTTGGGCTCCCCAAAACTGGGGGGTTGACCAACCGGCGCGAGGAGAGGGTTCAGGGCTGGTAAGGCAACCGGACGCGGAGCGTCGTGCCGGCCCCGGATCGGCTCTCCAGCCGTGCCTCGCCACCGACGGAGCCGGCGGCATAGTGGATGATCCGCAGCCCGAGGCCGGGGCTGCTCGCGTCGTCCAGGCCCGGCCCAGGTGGTGCCGTCATGCCGCGACCCTGGTCGGTGACCTCGATCCGCAGTTCGCCGCCGTCGGCTTCGACCGAGATCTCGATCGGGGTCTCACCGGCGTGTTTGACGGCGTTGCGCACGCCTTCCTTGATCACCCGCAGGGCGACCGCCACCTCGGTTCGGGCCAACGGCAACGGCTGCTCGGGCAGGGCGCAACTGATGCGCTGCGGGTCGGGCAGCCCGGCGATCCATCCGGTCAATGCCTCGGTGAGGGTCGCGGCCTGCCACTCGGACGCCTCGCCGCTGCTCAGCAGGCTGCGCAGGTCGGCGACGTCGGTGGCCAGCAGGTCGGTGGTTCGGTCCAGCGCCGTCCGGACGGCCGCCGGGTCGTCGGTTTCCTTGGCGTTGTCGAGGATCAGCCGGGCCGCCGAGAGGTCCTGCACGGTTCGTTCGTGCAGCACCTCGGAGATCCGGCGATGTTCGTCGGCCCGGGCCTGCAGGGCACGATTGGCGAACAGCACCCGGTCGCGCTCGGCGCCGGCCGCCGTCCGAGCCAGCCGCAGGCTGAGCGGGAAGGTGACCAGGCTGAGCAGCAGGATGCCGGCGATCGGAATCGGTAACCAGTCGGCCAGCAGGCCGCGGTAGATCGCATCGAAATCGCGAACCGGTTTGTAGACCTCCAGCACGTAGGGCGTTGCGGTGCCGTCCCGGAAGGGCAGGTAGATCTCGTACAGATTGGGCAACGGCGGGCCCTCGGACTCGGTGCCGTTGTGCAATTTGTCGATCACCGGAGTCCAGGTATCCAGCGCCTGCGCGGCGCCGCCGAGCGGCTTGACGGTGCCGCGGCGTTCGGGGTCGGTCGACCAGAGGATCTCGCCGTTGCCGGCGTCGACGCGTCGCCAGACGTGCACGACGACGACCTCGCCGGCCTCGATCAGCGGTTCTGCCGAGGCCTGGAACTGCTCGTGCCACGAGTCGTCGCCGGCGATGTCCTCGGAGGTGAGCGGCAGGGCCAGGCTGAGCGCGACCGCCCGGACGTTCTCGACGGCGGTCAGCTCAGCCATCTCGGTGGCCCGCTGGTGGCCCTGCCAGGTCACGGCCAGGCCGACCATCAGCATGGCGATCAGCACACCCAGCACATGGCGCCGGACCGCGGACCTGGCCAGCGGCGGCCGCGAGGCGCCGGCCGGCGCCGGCTCAGCGGACATGCACTTCGACCACGCCCAGCCGGGAGCCTTCGACCACCGCGGCCAGCACGGTCTGCACGCCGAGCTTCTCCCGGACGCTGCGAATGTGATCGCGGACGGTGTGCGTGCTGAGCCCCAGCAGCCGGGCCACCTGCTGCGGATCGCGTCCGTCGGCCAGTAGTTGGAGCACCTCGGTCTCGCGCCAGGTCAGCGAGTGCTCGTCGGCATCGGCGGTCGCCTCGAATTCCGGCGTTTCGCCGGCGACCACCGCGCGCAGCGCGTCCATCAACTCGGGCAGGCCGGTGCCCTTGGGCAGCACCGCGACCGCGCCCAGGCTGCGCGCCCGGCGGACGATCGCCGGCTGCGGATGGGCGGTCAGCACCACCGCCCGGGTCGCGGGGGACAGCCCCGGCAACTCCCGCACCAGAGTCAGCCCGTCGTCCCGGTCGAGCCGGACGTCGACGACGGCCAGGTCGGGCTGTTCCCGTTGCAGCAGGCGACGTCCCTCGTCGAGCCCGGCGGCGGTCCACACGGCACTGACGTCGGGCTGTCCGGTGAGCACGCTGGCGAGGGCGCCGGTGAACACCGGATGGTCGTCGATCAGGGCGACACTGAAGGGTGTCGCCGCGCCGCCGTCGGCTGCGCTGCCACCGGACCGATCCTCCCGGGTCACGACCGACTCCACGTCCTCGCTCCGCGTCAGGCAATAGGTGAGGCAGATCCTACCGACCGGCGGCAGGCGGGCCTCAGAGTTCGTCCGGGGACCTGCGGGCGGCACCCTTGTCGGCCGACTGGGCGAGCATCGCGAAGATCTTCAGCGCCGAGGACACCTCGCGCTTGCGGTCCTTCGGCTTCCAGCCCCGGGCTTCAGCCTCGGCCCGGCGGGCGGCCAGGGTGGCGTCGTCCACCTCGAGCGTGACGGTCCGGTTCGGGATGGAGAAGGTGATGATGTCGCCGTCCTCGACCAGACCGATGGTGCCGCCGGACGCCGCCTCGGGCGACACGTGCCCGATCGACAGGCCGGACGAGCCGCCGGAGAAGCGTCCGTCGGTGATCAGCGCGCACTTCGGGCCGAGCCCGACCCCTTTCAGGTAGGACGTCGGGTACAGCATCTCCTGCATGCCCGGTCCGCCCTTGGGGCCCTCGTAACGGACGACCACCACGTCGCCGGCCTGGATCTGGCCGCCGAGGATCTTCTCGACCGCCTCCTCCTGGGACTCGGCGACCTTGGCCGGGCCGCGGAACTCCCACTGGTCGGCGGGGACGCCGGCGGTCTTCACGATGCAGCCGTCCTCGGCCAGGTTGCCGTACAGCACGGCCAGGCCCCCGTCCGCGGTGTAAGGCGTAGCCACCGAGCGAATGCAGCCGCCCTCGGCGTCGGTGTCGAGGCTCTCCCAGCGGTTGCTGGACGAGAACGCCTCGGTGGTCCGCACCCCGCCCGGGGCGGCGTAGAACAGGTCCGCGTTCTCGGGCTTGACCCGTCCGCCACGGATGTCCCAGTCGTCCAGCCAGGTGTCCAGGTCGGGGGCGTGGACGGCGTGCACGTTGCGGTCGAGCAGGCCGCCGCGGTCGAGTTCGCCCATGATGGCGACGATGCCGCCGGCGCGGTGCACGTCCTCCATGTAGTAGTTGGCCGAGTTCGGGGCCACCTTGCAGATGCACGGGGTGACCCGCGAGAGCGCGTCGATGTCGTGCTGGTCGAAGTCGACGCCGGCCTCGTGGGCGGCGGCCAGCAGGTGCAGCACGGTGTTGGTCGAGCCGCCCATCGCGATGTCGACCCGCATGGCGTTGTTGAACGCCTCCTTGGTGGCGATCGACAGCGGCAGCACCGAGGCGTCCTCGTCGTCGTACCAGCGCTTGGCCAGGTTGACCGCCAGCTTGCCTGCGTCGGTGAACAGGTTGCGGCGGGCGGCCGAGGTGGCCAGCGTGGAGCCGTTGCCCGGCAGTGACAGGCCGAGCACCTCGGTCAGGCAGTTCATCGAGTTCGCGGTGAACATGCCCGAACACGAGCCGCAGGTCGGGCAGGCGTTCTGCTCGATGGCGGTCAGGTCGGCGTCGTCGACGTTCGGGTCGACGGCCTTGACCATGGCGTCGACCAGGTCGAGCCGGGTCTGCACGGTGCCGCCGTTGACCAGCGCCTTTCCGGCCTCCATCGCCCCACCCGAGACGAACACGGTCGGAATGTTCAGCCGCAGCGCGGCCAGCAGCATGCCGGGGGTGATCTTGTCGCAGTTCGAGATGCAGACCAGGGCGTCGGCGCAGTGCGCGTTCACCATGTACTCCACCGAATCGGCGATGATCTCGCGGCTGGGCAGCGAGTAGAGCATGCCGTGGTGACCCATCGCGATGCCGTCGTCGACGGCGATGGTGTTGAACTCGCGGCCCACGCCGCCGGCCTCGGCCACCGCTCCGGCGACCAGTTTGCCCATGTCCCGCAGGTGCACGTGACCGGGCACGAACTGGGTGAAGCTGTTGGCGATCGCGACGATCGGCTTGCCGAAATCGGACTCTCCCATGCCGGTGGCGCGCCACAGGGCGCGGGCGCCGGCCATGTTGCGGCCATGGGTCGTGGTACGAGATCGCAGAGCAGGCATGCGGAGAAGACTACGCCCGCGTAACCCGTCCGGATTCCAGCGGTCATCCGCTGACCCACAAGGGGCTAGCCTGAGCCGAATGAGCCGGCCCGACTTCTTCGCCCGGCCGCCGGAGTGGGCGAAGTTGGAAGGTCCGGACGAGCCGCCCGCACGGCAATCTCCCACGGTTTCCGGTGGGCGACCCCGTTCACGACGCTGGCGAAAGCGCCGGCTCAAGGGCCTGGGCGAACAGTCCGCCGGGCCCGACTTCCGCTGGCCCTCGGCGGCCCCGGCCCAGGGCGGAGCTCCGTCGGCCAGACAGAGCGGCGTGCCCGGACTGGACGCGCGGGCCGGCGCCGAGGCCAAGCCGAACAGTGCCGGGGCCAAGCCGAACGGCGCCGGGGACGGTACGGACGGCGTCCGGACGAGGGCCAAGAAGGGCAAACGTCGCGGTGCCCGGGCGGCCACCACGCCATCGACGACGCGACTCCCGCAGGCGTCGCGCGCACCACTCGAACGGCAGCGGCTGGTGCGTCGCGCCGCCGGGCTGCTCGCCCTCTATGTCGGCATCTTCGTCGTGGTGGTCGTCGCGCTGAGCCTGCTACCCGACGGCGGCCGGCGCACCCCGAACCCGCCCCGGACGCCGCAGCCCGCGCAGCCCGAACTGGCGGCGACCTGGTCGGTGCAGCCTGCCGAACTGCGGCCCGACCTGGGCGCCGGTGCGGAGCTGGTGGGTCCGGTCGACGGCACCTTCGATCCGAATCGGGTGGTGGCGATCGGCAACACCTGGGCGGTGCTCAGCGGCGACACCGAGGACCGCCGGATCGCCGTGCACGGCCTGGACGCCCGCACCGGAGAGGCGCTGTGGCGCACCGACCTGCCGAACGGCCTCTGCGCCGCGAGCCCGGTGAAATCGCGGCTGGTCTGTGCGGCGTCCACCGCCACCGACCCGGCGACCGGGCTGGGCACCCGATGGCGGATCTCGCTGCTCGACCCCGCCACCGGACGCGAAACCCGGGGCGTCGATTTCGCCGGCTGGCTCACCCTGATCCATGCCGACGGTGACCGGGTCATGCTGGTCGAGCAACGCCAACCGGCGCCGCACGCCGTCCTGACCGGTCTGGACGCCGACCTGCGGCAACGCTGGCAACTCGATCTGGCAGACCAGCCGCAGCATGCCGGCATGTTCAGCGACAACCGGATCTACTACCGCAAGCTCCC
This sequence comes from Micropruina sp., assembly GCF_047606365.1. GTDB lineage: Bacteria > Actinomycetota > Actinomycetes > Propionibacteriales > Propionibacteriaceae > Micropruina. The sequence continues at coordinate 34,292 of NZ_JASGEN010000081.1, forward strand.
GATCCCGGACGGCCCGGCGCTGGACCGTCCGCGGATCAGGAAGGTCGGCGACGGGCTGACCGCGCTGTGGTCCGGGCAGACCACCGCCTTCGTCGACCTGCGCAGCGGGAAGCTGGCCGGCATGCCCCGCTGTTCGCGGCTGGTGGACGACGGCGAGCGGCTGTGGTGCAACGACGGTCCGCTCGCGGTCAGCTACAGCTACACGCTGCGCAAGCTGCACCAGACAGCCCTCAACACCCGGCTCGCCTTCCCCGACCGTGACCCGCGGGCGGGCGACGTCACCGATCCGGTCTTCCTGCAGTCCGACGGCAGGGCCGTCCGGGTCGACCTGGCCACCGGGAAGACTCTCGGCCCACTGGCGCAGACCCGCAACGGTTCAGCGTTCGGCATGATCACCTCGCCCAAGGCTGCCTTCGTCGCCGGGCTGACCCTGCTCTCGGATTCCTCAACCCTGTTCGCAGTGGACGCCCGGAACGGAAAGTTGCAGTGGCAGGGGCAGAAGCCGAGGTCGCTGGGCGATGCCTGGGCGTGGCGCGAGAAGCTGCTGTTCACCGACTCCGTCGTCCGGGTCCTCGACCCGGCGGACGGTAAGGAACAGGCGGCGTACCGGCAGCGGCACGGGTTGTACACCGTGCTGGTCGGCGACACCCTGGTCGGGATCGGGCCGGACGAGGTCGCTCGGCTGGTCGATCCCTGACCGGGATTCGCCCCGAATTGCTGTGCGTAGACTGTGGCGATGAGCGACTTCTTTCAGCTCTTCAATCCCGGGGCGCGGCATGTTCAGCAGCAGCGCGACCTGGAGAAGATGCTGGTGGTCGACTATCGCAAGGGCGGCTGGGGCCCGAAACCGCTCGATCTGGAATCCGGCAAGGTCACCATCGTGATGCCGAACCGGTTGCCCGAGACCCCGGAAGCCGAGGCTGAGGCTGAGGCGAGCGAAGATCCCGGATCAAACGCATCCACCGCTGGTTGAGCTTGTCGAAACCCCTCTCCAGGGCGCCCATGGCCAGGTCTCGACATGCTCGACCGACGAAAGCTCAGGGCAGTGGGTGCCCGGCGGCCCGATACAGCCGGTACCACTCCTCGCGGCTCAGCGTGACGTCGCTGCCGGCGGCGGCCTCGGCGACCCGCTCGGGTTTGGTGGTGCCCAGCACCACCTGGATGTTCGCTGGATGCCGGGTGATCCAAGCGGTCGCGATGCCGGTCGGCGTCACGCCGTAGGCATCGGCCAGCTCGTCCAGCACGTCGTTGAGTTCGGCGTGGTTCTCCCGATCGCCGATGAAGACGCCGTTGAAGAAGCCCCGCTGGTACGGCGACCAGGCCTGCAGGGTGATCCCGGTGCGGCCGGCATGGTCGAGAATGCCGTTGTCCCGGTCGATGGAGGCATCGACGCCGGCCATGTTGGTGGCCAGCCCCGAGGCGATGATCGGGGCGTGGGTGATGCTGAGCTGCACCTGATTGACGATCAGCGGCTGCTCCACGTAGGCCCGCAGCAGTTCGATCTGGCCCGGGGTGTGGTTCGACACCCCGAAGTGCCTGACCTTGCCGGCGGCCGCCAGCGTGCTGAACGCCTCGGCGACCTCCTCGGGTTCGACCAGGGTGTCCGGACGGTGCAGCAGCAGGACGTCCAGATAGTCGGTGCGCAGCGCCGCCAGCGACTCGTCCACCGTGGTCAGGATGTGCTCGGCGGAGAAGTCGAAGTAGCCGGGCCGGATGCCGACCTTGCTCTGGATGAGCAGCTGCTCGCGCTCGTCCGAGCTGAGCGACAGCGCCGTCCCGAACCGCTCCTCACACTCGTGCCGGTGGGTTCCGTAGATGTCGGCGTGGTCGAACATGGCGATGCCCGCCTCGCGGGCCGCGCCCACCAGCGCACGGATCTCGGCGTCGGTGAGTGAGGGAATCCGCATCAGCCCGAGGATGACGCTGGACGCCTCGAGCTCGGTCTGGGGCAGCCGGTAGGTCTTCACCGGTCCATTCAACCAGCGGTGCGCCGGTCACACCCCTTCGAGTCGGCCCGGACGCGCCTTGATGAACCACGACCAGAGTCGCCGTCGTGGATGTCCAGCCGGGCCGCGTCGTCGGGGTGCACCTCGACGAACGGCCCGGGATTCAGCTTGTTCAGCTTGGCGACCTTGCCGGTCTTGGTCAGGGTGTGCCACTGGTGCTGCACCCGTCCGGTGTTCAGCACGAACGGGTAGTCGGGGTCGGCGAGCTCAGCCGGTTCGACGTGCGGACGCGCGAAGAACACCGCGCGTCCGCTCGGGGTGGCGAAGGCGAGCCGGGGCCGGACGCCGTCCGGACGCTCCAGCGGCCGCTGACTGATCCCGTCGTTGAGGTAGCGGATCGGGTTGCGGCCGTCATCGGCCCCGCCGTCAGGGTCGACGGGCGGCGCCGGCCACTGCACCGGCGTCCGGGCCAGCCGGGCATAGCTGACGCCGCGCAGGTCGTAGCCGGTCTTCGGGTTCCAGAACTGCTTGAGTTCGTCGAACACCTCGTCGGACGAGGCGTAGTCGAACGCGTCGCTGTAGCCCATTGCGCAGGCCACGTCGGCGATGATCTGCCAGTCCGGCAGGGCTTCACCGACCGGGTCGGCGGCCTGCTGCAGCAGGGTCAGGTTGCGTTCGGAGTTGACCGCGACGTAGGTCGACTCGGCCCACAACGCGGCGGGCAGAAGCGCGTCGGCATAGGCGTTGGTCTCGGTCTCGGCGAAGACGTCCTGGCAGATCACCAGGTCGCAGGCCTGCAGCCCGGCGATGACGTTGGCCCGGTTGGGCACCGAGGCGGCCGGGTTGGTGCAGATGATCCAGGACGCCTTGATCGCGCCGGTCTGCATCTGCTGGAACAGGTCGACGGTGCCCGTGTTCGCTTCGCTGCGAAGCGTGCCCGGCGGCAGACCCCACGCCTGCTCGGTGAAGGCGCGGTCGTCGGCGTCCAGCACGCTGCGCTGGCCGGGGAGGCCCGGACCCATGTAGCCCATCTCGCGGCCGCCCATCGCGTTCGGCTGGCCGGTCAGCGAGAACGGCCCACTGCCCGGACGGCAGATGGCGCCGGTGGCCAGGTGCAGGTTGATCAGGGCGTTGGTGTTCCAGGTGCCGTGGGTGCTCTGGTTGAGGCCCATCGTCCAGCACGACATCCAGTTTCCCGCCTCGCCGATCAGCAGGGCGGCGCGGTGCAGGTCGGCCTCGTCGATGCCGGTCAGTTCGGCCACCACGGACGGCGGATAGTCCGCCAGGAACGCGGGCAGCTGCTCCCAACCTTCGGTGTACTCGGCGATGAATGCCTCGTCGCCGTGCCCGTTGGCGACCAGCAGGTGCAGCAGGCCGTTGAGCAGAGCCAGATCCGTACCGGGTTTGACCTGCAGGAACAGGTCGGCGTTGGCGGCGGTCGCGGTCCGCCGCGGGTCGACCACGATCAGCTTCGCGCCGGCCCGGACCCGGTCCATCATCCGCAGGTAGAGGATCGGATGGCAGTCGGCCATGTTCGAGCCAATCACGAAGAACACGTCGGCGTGATCGAAGTCGGTGTACGAGCCGGGCGGTCCGTCGGCGCCCAGCGACAGCTTGTAGCCGGAACCTGCGCTGGCCATGCAGAGCCGCGAGTTCGATTCGAGACGGCTGGTGCGAATGAACCCCTTGGCGAGCTTGGTGACCAGGTACTGGGCCTCCAGCGAGAGCTGTCCCGAGACGTAGAGCGCGACGGCGTCCGGACCGTCGGCGTCCACGATCGAACGCAACCGGCGTCCGAGTTCGGTGATGGTCTCGCGGGTGTCCCTCGGTTCGGGTTCGGCACCGCGGGCGGGCCGCACCATGGCGCGCTCCAACCGCCCCGGCGCGGCCAGCATCTCGGCGCTGGTGGCGCCCTTGGTGCACAGCCGGCCCCGGTTCGCCGGGTGCTGCTTGTCGCCGGACACCTTGGCGACCCGGCGGCGTCCGGTGGCCGGGTCGGTCTCGATCTGCAGCACTATGCCGCAGCCCACACCGCAATAGGAGCAGGCCGAGCGCACGGTGCCGGATTCGGGGCGGGTCACTGTGTCATGGTGAGCAGCGCGAGTTTCGCTCCCGCTTCGGGACTGTGCCGCCCGGGTAAACACGACCTCACCAGCCCGGACGCCGCAAGTGCGGCGTCCACAGAGATGTCCACAGCTGTGGAGAACTACAGCGGTGTGATTCGTTTCCCGACTCCCGGCCACCGTTGGTCGAGCTTGTCGAGACCCTGCCGCGCCAGAAACCGTCAGAGCCACCCGGCACAATGAACTCCCCGACGACCTCCTGGCGTCCCTGACGACTTCGAGAAACCCCACCCAGGCCATTGTAATCAAACATCTGTACTATTATAATGAGGGGATGGAGGCATCCAGCAGGCACGACACCGCACTGACCGACATGGTCACCGCGGTCGCCGGCCTGACCTGCGGTGATCCGGTCGAACTGATCGATCAGCTCACCGAACTCGAACGGCTCAAGAACGCCGCCGCAGCTGCCCAAGCACGATTGACCGTGGAACTACGGCAGGTCCGGGAAGCCGAAGCCCGCGCTACCGGCCGGAACGTGAAACGTGTCGCCGCTTCGGTGGCGGGTGAGGTCGGGTTGGCTCGGCACGAGTCACCCCACCGGGCCAGCAGCCTCGTTGGGCTGGCCGGTGTCCTCGCCACCGAGATGCCCCACACCATGAAAGCGTTCATCGCTGGGGACGTGTCGGAGTGGCGAGTCACGATCCTGGCCCGGGAAACGGCGTGCCTGTCCCGTGCCGATCGGGCCCACGTCGATGCCGAACTCGGACCTCGACTACGAGAGTTGTCGACCCGGCAGGTGGCGGCCGAAGCCCGCAAACTCGCCTACCAACTCGACCCGCACAGCGTCGTCGAGCGCATCGGGAAAGCCGAAGCCGACCGGAACGTCACCATCCGACCCGCACCCGACTGCATGACCCGCGTCTCCGCGTTGTTGCCCGCCGCGGACGGTGTCGCCGCCTACGCCGCACTCACCAGTGCCGCCGACACTGCCCGCGCCACCGGGGATCAACGATCCAGGAACCAGATCATGGCCGACGCCCTCATCGCCCGCATCACCGGCCAAGAAGAGGCCGGCCAGGTCGATGTCGAGATCCAGTTGGTGATCACCGACGAAGCACTCCTGGGCGACAGCGACACCCCTGCCCGCCTCAACGACTACGGACCCATCCCCGCCAGAATCGCCCGCCGACTCGCCGCCGACGCCATCAACACCGAGCGGGCCTGGATCCGCAGGTTTTATGTCCGCCCCGCAGACGGCCAGCTGGTCGCGATGGAATCAACCCGCCGGCACTTCCCGAAAGCGATGAAGACGTTCATCAAAACCCGTGACGACCACTGCCGCACCCCCTGGTGCGACGCCCCCATCCGACACACCGACCACATCACCCCCGTGCATGCCGGCGGCCCCACCAGCCTGGCCAACGGGCAAGGGATATGCGAACAATGCAACCAACTCAAAGAACACCCCGGCTGGCGACATATCGCCAGCCCTGACGGAACCATCACCATCCGCACACCCACACCACAGCCGACCACCCGACCTACCCCACGAGTTGCCGCCCATCCCATTCCCGGTCGATTTCAGATACGCCAGGCCTGCGGCTTGAGAGTGGACTGACTAGGGCTCACGGTCGAGTAGTCCGAGCGTGACTGTTCTGGCGAAGCAGTGATCCTGGCCGCGCCGCGCGGCCCGAGTCTTCGCCGCCGGCGGTCCGCGAGCCGGTGCCGCGGTTAACGTCGAGCCGTGTGCGCAGTTGGAGGACGCGAGGGCCACAATGGCGCAGTGAGTGAATCGGCTCGACACTCCGGCGCCGTGTTGCCGGCACCACCGCCCACCCGCATCCGGACCGCTCCGGCGCTTGCCATCACCGCATTGATGGGTGCGCTCGCCGCGATCCAGGCCAGGATCAACGGCCAACTCGGGGTGCGGCTGGACGACGGGCTGACGGCGGCGGCGATCTCGTTCGGCTCGGGTCTGGTGATCCTGATCTGCCTGGCTGCAGCGCTCCCCGACGGACGCCGCGGCGTCCGAACCCTCGTGCACGGCGTCCGCGACGGTCGGATTCCGTGGTGGATGCTGATGCCCGGCGTCGCCGGCGCTCTCACCGTCGCCACCCAGGGCTTGGCCGTCGGCATCATCGGCGTCGGACTCTTCACCGTGGGCTTCGTCGCCGGACAGGTGGTCTTCGGGCTGGTGCTCGACCGGATCGGCTTCGGTCCCGGTGGTGCGGTGGCGGTGACCCTGCCGCGGCTGATCGGCGGCGCGCTGGCCCTGGTCGCGATCGGCATTTCGCTGGCCGCCGGCGGCTCCGGGGCGGTGCTGTGGTGGCTGCTGATCCTGCCGTTCCTCTCCGGTCTCGCCGTCGCCTGGCAGCAGGCCGCGAACGGACGGCTGCGCGCCCGGGTGGGCAGCGCGCTGACCACGACGCTGATGAACTTCGTCTCCGGCACGGTGGTGCTGCTGATCGCGGCTGCCGTGCACGCTGTGGTCGCGCACCCTCCGGCGGCACCGCCCGGCGAATGGTGGCTCTACATCGGCGGCTCACTGGGCGTCATCTACATCTTCGTGTCGGCCAACCTGGTGCAGCACACCGGCGTCCTGCTGCTCGCCCTCGGCTCAGTGGCCGGGCAGCTGGCCATGTCGGTGGTGCTCGACGTGGCCTGGCCGACCCCGGCCAGTCCTGACCTGCCGCACGAGCTGGCGATGGTGGTGGTCGCCCTGCTCTCTGTTGTTGTGGCGTCCGTGCCGTGGGGACGCAGGCGAGCCACACTCGCCGATCGATAGTCGGCTGCGCCCCCGGTTGTTACCGTGGACGCATGCGACGCATCCTTCTGCTGCTTGTCGGTTTAGGGGTTTTCCTGCTCGGAGTGCTCCCGGCGTCCGTCGCGCGGGCCGACTCCGACGATGACCGGATCGACAAGTACACGGTGACCACCGATGTGGCGAAGGACGGCACCGCGGCCGTCCAGATCGCGTTCGACTTCAACTTCGGCTCCGACTCGGGTCACGGGCCCTACCTGACGCTCCCGCTGCGCCAGGAGATCGCCAACGACCCCGACCATTGGCGGATGATCGACATCACCCTCGGTCAGGTGACCAGCCCCTCCGGAGCGAGCCCCGAGGTGCAGACCGAGACCAAGGACGGCAACCTGCTGGTCCGGATCGGCAGCGAGAACAAGACCTACACCGGCACCCAGCAGTACGTGGTCAACTACACCGTCCGTGGCCTGATCGCCCCCAACCAGGCGCAGTCGGGGCTGGACGAGTTCAACTGGAATGTGATCGGCGGCAGCTGGGAGGTGCCGTTCCGGAACATCACGGCCACCGTCACCGGTCCGGTCGACGTGACCAGGGCGGCCTGCTTCGTCAACGGCAATGCCAATCAGCCGTGCAGCGATGTGAAGGAGTCCGGCAAGTCGGTCACCTTCACCCAGGAATCGCTGCCCAGCGAGACCTCGCTGCAGATCGTCGCCGGCTTCCCGGCCGGCACCTTCGTCGGTGCCGAGGCCCGGCTGGAGAAGCGGTTCTGGATCGGCAACATGTTCCCGGTCACCCCGCTGACCGGCGGCCTCACCGCGGCACTCACCGTCATCGGCCTGATCCCGCTGCTGCGCCGCACCCGCCGCGGCAGCCAGGACGAGGTGTACCTCGGTCTCACGCCCGGGGTGACCCCGGCGTCCGGGCAGCAGGTCGCCATCGGACACGGTGCGAGCAAGGCGCCCGTCGCGGTCGCATTCACCCCGCCGCGTGATGCCCGTCCGGGCGAGATCGGCGTGCTGGTCGACTCCACCGCGAACGACGTGGACATCACCGCGACCATCATCGACCTGGCCGTCCGCGGCCATCTGCGGATCGATCAGCAGGGCAAGAAGGACTGGACGCTGACCCGGCTCAACGGCGAGGGCAAGCTCAGGGGTTACGAGTCGTACCTGGTCAAGAAGCTGTTCCAGAACGGCTCCACGGTGAGCACGGACGACCTGAAGGATTCCGACTATTCGGGCACCCTGGAGGGCACCCGGCAGCGGCTCTACAAGAGGGTCACCGACGAACTGCACTGGTTCCGCCGCAACCCGGTGACGGTGCGCGGCGTGGCCATCCTGGGCGGCATCGGACTGGTCGCGCTGGGTGCCGTTCTCGGCTTCGGGCTGGGCTTCGTCGGGTTCGGCCTGCTGGGCCTGGCCGGAGTGATCTGTGGCCTGGTGATGCTGGCGCTCAACAACCGCTTCGGTGCCCGGACGGCCGACGGCTCGGCCGTGCTCGCCCAGGCGAAGGGATTCGAGCTCTACCTGACCACTGCCGAGGCCGACCAGATCAAATTCGAGGAGGGCATCGACGTGTTCTCCCGCTACCTGCCCTACGCGATCGTCTTCGGTGTCGCCGAACGTTGGGCGAAGATCTTCCAGGATCTGGCCGCCCGTGGCGTCTACACCCCCGACAACTCCTGGTACGTCGGCTACGCCTACGGCAACGTGCTGAGCAGCGGCTTCGTGTCGTCGATGAGCCAGCTGACCTCGACCATGTCGTCGTCGATGCAGAGCGCCACCTCGGCCTCCAGCGGCGGTTCCGGCTTCAGCGGCGGCGGCGGTTTCGGCGGCGGTGGTGGCGGCGGCTGGTGAGGCCGCTACGGTGACCCGATGAACAATCAGGTCACGCCGGTCAACGTCGAGTACGGCGACCCGAGCGTCGCACTACCCAACGAGATCCTTCGTTCGGTGGTCGGCAGCGGCGTGCACGGCATCGCCATCGCCGGCACCGACGACCATGACGAGATGGGCGTCTACATCGAGCCGCCCGAGTACGTGCTCGGGGTGCGGAAGCATCGCGACGACTACGTCTGGCGCACCCAGCCCGAGGGTGCGCGCAGTGGGCCCGGCGATACCGACCTGGTGCTGTACTCACTGGCGAAATACCTGCGGCTGGCGATCAAGGGCAATCCGACGGTGATGCTGCCGCTGTTCGCGCCGCAGGAGTCGCTGGTCAAGGTCACTTCGCTCGGCGAGGAACTGCGCGCGCTGCGATCGAGTTTCCTCTCCCGGCAGGCGGTGGAGCGGTTCCTGGGCTACATGCATTCCCAGCACGAACGGATGCTCGGCCAGTCCAAGCGGAACGTGCCGAACCGGCCCGAGTTGATCGCGAAGCACGGCTGGGACGTGAAGTACGGCAGTCACGCGCTGCGACTTGCCCATCAGGGCTACGAGATCGCCAGTGCCGGCAGGCTCACCCTGCCGATGCCGGACGCCGAGCGCGAGCGGGTGCTGGCCGTGAAGCGTGGCGAGGTGCCCCGCGACGAGGTCTCGGCCGAGATCGGACGGCTCGAGGCGGCGGTGCGCGAACTGCTGGATTCCGGACGCTGCCCGCTCCCGGTCAGCGCCGACATCGAGGCGATCTCGGCGTGGGCGATCAGCGCGCAACGGCGGCATTGGGGCTGGTGACCGGCCCCGGCTGGGTGGTAACTGTGCCCAGGTTCGCAGTGCCGTGACGGACGTAGCCTGCTGTGGGAACCAGCGCAGGAGGAGCCATGGAACCGGTGGCAGGAGCACGTACGTTCGCCGTATCCGGTGACGCCTACGACCGTTTCATGGGTCGCTATTCGCGGCCGCTGGCGGCCGAGTTCGCCACCTTCGCCGGTGCCGCCCAGGGCCAACGCGCCCTCGATGTCGGCTGCGGGCCCGGCGCGCTGACCGGGGAACTCGTCCGACGTCTCGGCACGGCGAATGTGGCCGCCTGCGACCCGTCCGACGCCTTCGTGGCCGCCTGCGCGGCCCGGCACCCGGGCGTGGACGTGCGGCACGGTTCCGCCGAGCAACTGCCCTACGACGCCGGCGAATTCGATCTGGTCACCGCCCAGCTGGTGCTGCATTTCGTCACCGACCCCCGCCGTGCGGCGTCCGAGTTCAGCCGGGTCGCACGGCCCGACGGGGTGGTGGCCGCCTGCGTCTGGGACTTCGAGCAGGGCATGGAGCTGCTGCGCGCCTTCTGGGACGCCGCGCTCAGCCTCGACGCTGGTGCGCCTGACGAGGCCCGGGTGCTGCGTTTCGGACGCGCCGGCGAGATCGCCGAGTGGCTGACCGATGCCGGCATCGGTCAGGTGGCCGAGACCACGCTCACCGTCGAGAGCGAATACCGTGACTTCGACGACCTGTGGATGCCGCTGCGAGCCGGTATCGGGCCTGCTGGCAGCTACTTCGTGGGCCTTCCGGATGCCGTCCGGCAGGCACTGCGGGCGGTGCTGTTCGAGCGCCTCGGCTCACCTGCGGGCGCGTTCCGGTTGCGTGCCGTGGCGCGGGCCGCACGCGGCGTCCGGACCGGCTGAAGCGGTCAAGGGTGGTGCTGCCCTGCAGAAGTGTCCCCGGGGCCTGACAGGATGCCGTTCAGCAGTTCTGTAAGGGGAGCGATGGTGTTCGAGCGTCTGAAATCCGCCCTGACCGGGCAGCCGGCCGGTCCGCATTCGCATTTGAAGGCGGCGTTGGCGCCGTTCAAGGCGGTCTCCGAGGAGTTGTTCGAGCGGGCCGTCCGGTATGTGCACGACGGCAGCGGACCCGAGATCCTGCTCGAGGTGGACGCCGCGCACCAGGCCGATCTCGACCAGTTGATGGGGCGGCCCGGCCAGCTGACCTCGTGGCGTCCGTGGGTTCCCGACCCGCTGAAGAAGCGGCTGGCCCAAGTCGGTGTCGGCGGTGATCCGCGTAAGACCGTGCCGCACGCGCGCTCGCAGTTCTACCGCGAGGGTTCGATCACGCAGCCGGAGTTCCTTCGTTTCGGCTACCTGCTGGCCGCGCTCGGCACCGGACCGAACCGGCGGGTGGATGGCGTCCCGGCCTGGCTGACCGCGTTGCTCAACGACCTGGCCTCGGTGATCGGCCAGTCTGCGCTGCCGCACCTGCAGTGGCCGCCGGAGCGGTTCGCCGACCTGTTGCGGCACGACGGCTGCCGCGAGCCCGAGATTCCGGCCACGGTGGTCCTCGCGATGTGCCAGCAGGAGAAGGTGTGGGGTTCCAGCATGGTGCAGCCGCACGAGCTGCCCGGCATCGACAACTACCTGCTGGGCTTCGGGCAGCTGATTCCGCCGGGGTCGGTGTCCAAGCTGACCGCCGACGCCCGGGCCGACTTCGCCCGCAGGCTGAAGGACAACCCGCAGCTGGCCGGTGTGCTGGCGCCGATCATCGCCCAGCTGGCCGCCGACCGCGCCAAGGGCGTCCGCACTGCTGCGATCGGCGTCCTGCCGATGCTGCCCGATCAGCTGCAGGCGGCCGTCCTGGCGCCCGTGTTGCTGACCGTGCCCGCCTCGGCGGCCGGTGAACTGGTCGAATACCTGTCCCGCACCCCGGCCGGTGGCGCGCTGCTCGACCAGGCGGTCGCCGCCGGTGCCAAGCTGGGTGCGGCGGTGCAGAAGGCGAACGCCCGCCGCGACGCCCTGCAGTCAGCGGCGACGCAGGTGCAGCAGCTGGTGCTGCCCGACTTCACCCCGTTCCCCGACCAGTTCGACGAACAGCGAGCCTTCGACGAATTGCGCCGCATGGTCGACGCCCAGATCGCCCGGCTGGAAGGCAAGGAACATGCCTGGAGCGTCAAGCGGCGCAAGCAGTTGCAGCAGATCTCGGACGCCGACCTGCGGCACATCGTCGAGGCGGCTGCCGGGCGACGGAACCCGCCGCAGGTCCTCGGCCAGTTCAACCTGACGCTGATCAGCCAGTCCGTCCGCTCGTTCAACCCGGTGCAGCTGATGCGACTGCACCGTCCCGACCGGAACTCCCGGCTGGGCTGGCTGATGCAGCCCCGCGCCGACACGATCACCGACCTGCGCCAGGTGGAGGACGCCGTCCGCCGCACCTGGAACACCCGCGAGACGCTCGAGCAGGTACCGCGGATCGCCCGGTCGTCCGACTGGTGGGTATCGATCGAACCCGAAGCCGCCTGGCCCTGGTTCGCCCAGCATCTCGACGTGCTGCAGACCTGGCTGGCCGCGTCCGCCCAGGACGCCGGCGAAGCCCTGGCCATCCTGGACGCCTTTCCCTCGCTGCCCGCGAACCTGCTGCCCAGCATCGCCGCGGCGGCCGTCGGCGAATCCCGCCGGAACCGGCCACCGGCCCAGGCCTTGCTGGCCAAACACGGCTTGGCCCGCGACCTGGCCGAGCAGGGGCTCACCGACGGGCGGGGTGAGATCCGGGCGGCGTCAGCATCCTGGTTGGCCAAAGCCGCCGACCCGGCGGCGGTTCCGGCGCTGCGAGCGGCGCTGGCCAAAGAGAAGCGCGAGGTGCCCCGGGCGGCGATGCTGAACGCGCTGCGCGACCTTGGCGACGACATCTCCGCCGACCTCGCCCCCGACAAGCTGCTCGCCGAGGCGAAGAAGGGGCTGCGGGCGAAGCTGCCGGCCACCCTGGACTGGTTCGAGTTCGACCAGCTGCCGGCACTGCGCTGGACCGACGGCGCCCAGGTCGATCCGGTGATTCCGACCTGGTGGGTGGTGCTGGCCAACAAGGTGAAGGACCCGGACGGCTCCGGCCTGCTCGACCTCTACCTGGGGCAACTCGATCCGGCGTCCGGTGAGGCGCTCGGCCGGTACGTGCTGGACAGCTGGATCGCCCAGGACACCCGGCACCCCACCGAGGAGGAGAGCCGCGCCCACGCCGAGACCGACGGGCAACGCCGCCACGACTGGGCCCAGAAGAACCTGCAGCGGGTACTGGCCAACCCGAACCAGTCGCAGTACTCCGATTGGGTGCACCAGGCTGCCGCCGTGCCGTTGGAACAGCACATCCGTGACTCCTACGCGATGCATCAGGGCACCTACCTCGGTTCGGCGTCCGCGAACCGGGGCCTGCTCGCGCTGACCACGCGCATGCCCGGCATCGAGCTGGCGAACGCCGTCCAGTCCTACATTCGCAACCACGGCGCCCGGCGGGCCCAGGTCGACTCGCTGATGTATCCGCTGTACGCCAACGGGCAGCCCGCCGCGGTCCAGCTGCTGCTGTCGATCTCGCGACGGTTCAAGCAGGCCAGTGTCCAGGCCACCGCGGCGAAGCTGGTCGAAAACCTGGCTGACAAGCGTGGTTGGACGGCCGACGAACTCGCCGACCGGACCATTCCGACCGCCGGCTTCGACGCCGACGCTTTGCTGCGGCTCGACTACGGCAGCCGCCAGTTCATCGGCCGGGCGACGCCGTCCGGGGCGATCGAGTTGAGCACCGCCGACGGCAAGACGATCAAATCGCTGCCGGCCGCTCGGGCCAGCGACGACGCCGACGAGGTCAAAGCGGCGAAGAAGCAGCTGACCGCGTCCCGCAAGGAGCTCAAGGCGGTGCTGACCCAGCAGACCGCACGGCTCTACGAGGCGATGTGCGCCGAACGCACCTGGACCGCCGCCGACTGGCGCGAGTTCCTGCTCGAGCATCCGCTGGTCGGGCAACTGGTCAGCCGGCTGGTCTGGCTGGAGAATCCCGGACCCGGCCAGCGGGCCTTCCGGCCCACCGAGGACGGCAGCTTGATCGACGCCGACGACGAGACAGTCGAACTTGGGTCTGCCGCTCGCATCGGGCTGGCGCACCGGGTGTTGGTGGGCGACGACGTGGCAGCGACGTGGAAGGCGCATCTCGCCGACTACGAGGTGACCCCGTTGTTCGCCCAGTTCGACAACACCGTCCCCGACATCGACCGCAACGCCACCGACACCTACGCGCTGCAGGGCCATCTGACCGACACCTTCAGCTTCCGCGGGGTGGCCACCAAACGCGGCTACCAGCGCGGCCCGGCCGAGGACGGCGCCTGGTTCTCCGAGTACACCAAGCAGTTCTCGGCCGCCGGGTTGACCGCCGTGCTGGAGTTCACCGGCAGCTACGTGCCGGAGGAGAATTTCGCCTGCGCCACCATGGGCCTGAACTTCCGTGGGGCACGGCGGCGCGCGGTGCGGCTGGCCGACGTGCCCGATGTGCTGCTCGCCGAGTGCTATGCCGACTACGCGGCCCTGGCCGCGCTGGGACCGTTCGATCCCGACTGGGGGAAGAAGACAGGGATATGACCGAATCGACCGCTGCGCCGGCCGCTGAACTGCGGCCGCCGGCCGAGACCCGCTACGCCGCCGAACTGGACGCCCTGGCGCGCGCCGACGCGGCCACCGGAGCGCCGATCCCGCCCGGCTGGCGGCTCAGCGCCCGGGCCGTCCGCGCGTTCGTGCTGGGTGAGCCGTCACTGGGCGTCTCGCGGAAGTTCTACGGCGACGACCCGCTGGTCGACCGGGCCATCGTGTCGCTGCTCGGACGGCAAGGGCTGATGCTGGTCGGCGAGCCGGGCACCGCCAAGTCGATGCTGTCCGAACTGCTGGCCGCCGCCATCTCGGGCACCTCGAACCTGACCATCCAGGGTTCGGCCGGCACCACCGAGGACCACGTCCGGTACTCCTGGAACTACGCGCTGCTGATCGCCGAGGGGCCGACCCAGCGGGCGCTGGTGGCGTCGCCGGTGTATCAGGCGATGGCGCGTGGTGCGATCGCCCGCTTCGAAGAGATCACCCGCTGCCCGGCCGAGATCCAGGACACCCTGGTGTCGATTCTCAGCGAGAAGCAGATCATGATCCCCGAGTTCGGCGACGAGGCCCGGCTGGCCGCCCGTCCCGGGTTCAACGTGATCGCCACCGCCAACCTGCGCGACCGCGGCGTGCACGAGATGTCCTCGGCGCTGAAACGGCGGTTCAACTTCGAAACCGTCCGCCCGATCAGCGACCGGGCGTTCGAAGCCGAACTGATCGGACGTGCCCTGGACGCCGAGCTCGGCCCGCGGCGTCCGGTGCTGACGCCGCCGGTGATGGAGGTGCTGGTCACCGCCTTCGCCGACCTGCGCACCGGACGCACCGACGCCGGTGCCCCGGTGAAGCGTCCGGACGCGGTGATGTCGACCGCCGAGGCGGTCAACGTGGCGATCGCGGCGTCGATGGCCGCCACCTACCTGGGCGACGGCACGGTGCGCTCCGGCGACATCGCCCGGCAGATCGTCGGGGTGGCGCAGAAGGGCGAAGAAGAGGACGCCCGGCTGGTCCGGCACTACGTCGACAACGTGGTCCGGCAGCGGGCTCGCGGGAACCCGCACTGGCGGGAGTTCTTCGACGCCGCCGAGGGGCTGTGGGGCTGACCCGGCGATGGTCGAGCTTGTCGAGACCCCTGCGCTACCCGAGCGACTGCAATTAGCCCTGGCAGCACACGCTCGCTGGCGCGACGCCGGAATCCACCTGGTCGGCGTCCGGCACCACTCGCCCGGCTGTGCGGCGGCGCTGGCCGCGCTGCTCGACGAGGTGCGACCCGCGGTGGTGTTGATCGAAGGGCCACGCGAGTACACAGCGCTGCTGCCGGCGTTGGCCGATGAACGCACCAGGCCGCCGGTGGCGATCCTGTCGGTCGGCGAACGGACCAGCGGCTTCTATCCGCTGGCCGATTTTTCTCCGGAGTGGGTGGCGCTGCGCTGGGGGACGGCCAGCGGCGCCACCGTGGACTTCATCGACGCCAGCTACGCCGACATCGCCGATCCGGACGGCACCGAGGTCCGCACCCTGCAGGCCGAACACCACCTGGCCCGCAGCGCGCTGATCGCCGCGGTCGGCGACCGGCTCGGCTGCCGTGACCATGACGAGACCTGGGAGCACCTGTTCGAGGTGCGCTCCCCGGAGGCACTGGCCGACTGGCGCCGCTTCTTCGCCGACACCCTGGCCTGGGGTGCGATGGCCCGGCTGGACGCCGACCGCGAGCTGCTGGACGCCGACGGCACCCACGCCCGCGAAGCCGTGATGGCCGCGATCCTGGACCGCTACCGTGACACCTCCGGTGGCGTGGTGGTGGTCACCGGCGCCTTCCACACCCTGGCCCTGCTCGACGTGCTGGAGAACACCCCCGAGGCGGCCTGGGTGCGGGCCAAGGCGGGCGCCGCGCTCGACCCGAAGCGGGACGCCTGGCTGATCCGCTACGACTTCGACCGGCTGGACGGCCTGCGCGGCTACGGGGCCGGCATGCCCGCACCCGGGTTCTGGCAGCGGGCCTGGCAGGCCCGCAGCGACGGGATCGACCCGCGCCGGTTCGCCACCGAGGTGGTGCTCGAGGTGGCCGAACGGCTGCGAACGACAGGCGAACCGGCCGGTTCGGCGACCGCGATGGACGCCGTCGGGCACGCGCTGCGGCTGGCCGAGCTACGGGGCCGCGGCTGGCCGGGACGCACCGACCTCACCGACGCCCTGCTGAGCTGCTTCGTCAAGGACGACCTCGGCCTGTCAGGTGCGATCGGCGAAGCGCTGCGCGGCGTGTTCGGCGGTCCGACGCTCGGTCAGATCCCCGACGGCCTGGCCGCCCCACCGCTGGTCGCGGAGGCCCGCCGGGAGGCGTCCCGGCTGCGTTTCGTCATCGACGACGCCACCCCGCGCCAGGTCAGCCTGGACACCCAGCGCAAACCGTCACACGTGAAACGGCGCGAGTTCCTGGCCCGGATGCGGTTCATCGGCTCGGGGTTCGCGCGGCAGCTGGGCGGCGCCGACCTCGTCCAGGGCACCGGCGCCGGACTGCTGTTCGAGGACTGGGAGTACGCCTGGACACCGCTGGTCGAGGCAGCCCTGATCGCCGCCTCGGCACGTGGCGCGACGATCGCCGAGCTGGTCCGGGCAGGGGTGTCGAAGCGGCTCGACGACGAACACCTCGGGGCGGGACGGGTGGCCAGGCTGATCACCGAACTGCTGGTGATGGGCGAACCCGACGCACTGCGCCCCGCACTCGATGCGCTGCGCCGCTGCTACGACGACGAGGTGCACCTCGGCTCGGTGGTGGCCAGCCTGCATGCGCTGGTCAGCCTGTCGGCCGCGCAGGGTCGGCTGTCGTTGGGTGAACATGGCGACACGGTGGCCGAGCTGATCGGCACTGGTTTGGCCTGCGCGGCGCATCTGATCGCGCCGCTGTCCGGGCTGCGGCCCGAGGACCAGCCGGGTGCCTGTGACGACCTGATCGGTCTGCGTTCGCTGCTGCTCCGGCTGGAAAATTCCTCGTCGGCCGAGACTCCACCACTGCGCCGCGAGTTGCGGCTGCTGCGTCGCGACCCTCGCACCCCGGCCCGGCTGCACGGCTGCTTGCTCGGACTCGGCTTCTCCGACGCCGAACTGGACGCCGATGAACTGGCCCGGGCGTCCGCCGCGCATCTGGCGCCCGGCGCCGACCCGGAGCGGGTGGCCGACTTCGTCCTGGGTCTGCTGCAGGCCGCCCCCGATCTGTTGCTGCACACCCCCGAGCTGGTCGAGGCGCTGAACGCCGCGCTCGGCGCGATGGAGCCCGAGGCGTTCCTGACCGTGCTGCCCGACCTACGTCGCGCGTTCACCTGGCTGAAGCCGACCGAGACCCACGCGCTGGCGGCGATGCTGGCCCGGCTGACCGGAGCCGCGGTGACCGAGCTCGACACGGTGCTCGAGGCCGATCCGCTGCTGGCCGAGCGGGCGGCGTCGGTGGAACGCGACCTGGTGGCCTCGCTGCGGCGGGACGGGCTGACCGAGTGGGTGGCGTCGTGACCGCCGAGCAGAGTCGGCGCTGGCGGCTGGTGCTGGGCCGCTACGCAGAATCCAACCTGCCCCGGGGTGGTGGCGACGCCGAACTCGACCAGGCACTCGGCTACCTGTACGACCGGGAATACACCGCCCGCGGACACCGCCACGCCAAGGGCGGCGGCGGCTCGCTCGACCCGTCGGCGGTGAAGGCGATCAACTGGCTGGGCAAATCCCGCGGGCTGTTCCCGGCGTCCACCCTGGAACGGCTGCAGGCCGACGCCGTCACCCGCTACGGCCTGGACGACCTGCTCGCCGACCCGGCCACCGTCGAGTCGCTGCAACCGAACAAGCAACTGGCCTCCGCGCTGCTGCGGATCAAGGGCAAGCTGAGCCCGGCGGCCGCCGACGGGCTGCGTGCCCTGATCGCCCGGGTGGTCGCCGAGATCGTCGAACGGCTCAAACCCCGGTTCACTACGGCACTGACCGGCACCCGTGATCGCTCCCGGCGCACCCCGCACGCGTCGCTGGCCAACTTCGACTGGCGGCGGACCATCGCCGCCAACCTGGCCAACGTCGACCCGGCCACCGGCCGGATGATGATCGACGACATCCGGTTCGCCGCCCGGAAACGGCGCAGCAACCTGCACTGGGACGTGATCGTGCTGGTCGACCAGTCCGGTTCGATGGCCGACTCGCTGCTGCACGCCGCGGTGTCGGCGTCCATCCTGTCCGGGCTGCCCGGGGTGAGCGTCCGGCTGATCCTGTTCGACACCAGCCTGGTCGACCTGTCGCACCTGGCTCACGACCCGGTCGAGGTGCTGCTCACCGCGCAGCTCGGCGGCGGCACCAACATCGCCCAGGCGATGCAGCACGCCGAAACCCTGGTCGGGCAGCCGTCCCGGACGGTGGTGGCGCTGATCAGCGACTTCGAAGAGGGCGGCTCGGTGTCGGCGCTGCTGGCCAGCGTGCGCCGGCTGGCCGGCGGCGGCGTCCGGCTGCTCGGGCTGGCGGCACTCTCCGACGAAGGAGAACCCTGGTACGACGCCACCACGGCCGGACGCCTCGTCGCGGCCGGCATGCCGGTGGCGGCGATGACCCCGGACCGGTTCGCCGAATGGCTGGCCGAGGTGATGGCATGACGGGACTGATCCGATGACGGGCCTGCCCGGCTGGCTCGCCGGCTACCGGCTGGACGACGACGCGCTCGCGGTGCTGGCCAACCGCGGGCTGGTCCGCCGCGCGGCCAAGGAGGTGGCCCGGATCGAACTGGATTCGGCCGCCGATACCGCCGTCGAGCTGCGCTACGTCGGGACACCGCCGGCGCAGGTCCGATTGCTGCCCGGTGGTCCACGGAATGCGACCTGCGGCTGCCCGGTGGCCGGGGTCTGTGTGCACATCGTCGCGGCCTGTGTCTGGGCCCGCGAGAGCTCGCCGGTCGAGGCCGCCGAGACCCAGCCACCGTCGGCCCGGGTCGCAGACACCCAGCCACCGTCGGCCCGGGTCGCAGACACCCAGCCACCGTCGGTCGAGCTTGTCGAGACCCCACGCGAGGACGGTTTCGACAAGCTCAACCAGCCAGACGTCGAGGCCCAGCTGCTGGCCCTCAACCCCACGGCGGTCAACCGTGCTGCCGGTATCGCTGCCGTCCGCAAGGTTGCCGCCGGAGTCGAGCCGACTCCCACCACTATCAGCCTCCGCGGCGGCTCGTTGTACATCTCCTGGCCCGGTTCACCCGACATCGTCGCGGTACCGGATGGCGGATTCGCCGGCATGCTGGTGGCCGGCAGCCACAGCGATACCGCAGAGCGGGCCTGGCGGCTCGAGGCGCTGGTCCGGCTGTTCGCCGCCCACGATCGGCGGTGGACCTGGCCCGACAAGGTCGACTCGCCGGACGTCGTCCACCCGGGGCAGCGCGAGGCGATGGTTCAGGCCAGGGACACCATCGAGGCTCTGCTGCAGGCCGGGCTGAGCCGGGTCGGCGCGGACGGCGTCCAACGGCTCACCGCGGCCGCGCAGCGGGCCAGGCTGGAGGCGTTGCCGCTGCTGGCGACCCTGCTCACCCAGGCCACCGGACGCGCCAACGCCCTGGCCGGACGCGCCGACGACACCTCTGAGCGGCAGCTGCTGGACGCCCTCGCCCGGGCCTGGACGCTGGCCGTCGCACTGCATGGTTCGGCACCACCGCTGCCGCCGCAGCTGGTCGGCGGACGGGGCGCCGGCGAAGCCGCCGACACCGGGGTGCTGCTGCCGCTGGCGGTGCGCTGGTGGACGGCGCCGTCCGGCGCCCGCGGGCTGACCGTGACCCTGTGGGACACCGACCATCACCGACTCGAGACGGCAACCACCGGGCGGGCGGCCGGCTCCGACCCGTCGTTCAACCGCTCCTGGGATGCCCCGCTGCTGTGGGGCGTCTCGGCCCAGACCCTGGCCGGCGGCCTGTTCACCCTGCACGGCGCCGAACGCCGCGACGACGGCACGCTCAGCTCCACCACCCGCACCCGCGCCACCCCCGGTGACCGCTTCGCCGGCACCGCCGTCGATCTGGACCAGCTGGCCGAGGCGATCCAGGGTTCGGCCCGTGCGGCTGCCGCAACCGGCTTCCTGCCGCCGCCCGCGTCACTGCGGCTGGTGCTGCCCCGACGGCTGCGCGGGGTGGGCGAGCCGGAACTCGACGAGGTCAGCCAGGAGCTGGTCTGGCCGCTCACCGACCGGGGCGGCGTGCGCCATCTCGCCCGGCTGCCCGCCACCGGCTCGGAGCAGGACGTGATCGGCTGGCTGCTCCGCGACGCCAAGCAGATCGCCGCCGTCGTTCTCGACGACCAGGACCGGCCGCTGTCGGTGTTCATCGTCGAGCAGGGACACCTGCGGCTGATCGCACCGTCGCTGACCCCGTCCGAGCGGGCGATCCGCCGCGGCTGGCTGGCCCGGCGACAACCGAAGGATCAGCGGCCCCGCGCCCACACCGGCGAGCAGCAACGCCCCGACGGCCCGCTGGTGCAGCTGACCGAGGCGGTGCTCGACGTCTGCGAGGCGCTCGCCGCCACCGGACGCCCCGCGCTCAGCAACCGGCAGCGCGACACCCTGCAGGATCGGGCCGGGCAGGCGTCCAGTCTCGGCCTGAGTTCACTCGCCGCCGCGATCGAACCACTGCTGGCCGACCGGGTCACCCCGTCCGCGGTGCTGCGGGCCACCCTGGTGGCGACCCGCACCCGGGCACTGGCCGGCGACTGATTCAGCGCTGATCGACCGGCACGTACTCGCGCTCGACCTCGCCCACGTAGACCTGGCGCGGGCGTCCGATCCGGGTGGCCGGGTCGAGGGACTGCTCGCGCCAGTGCGCGATCCAGCCGGGCAGCCGTCCGAGGGTGAACAGCACGGTGAACATGTTCACCGGGAAACCCATCGCCTGGTAGATCAGGCCGGTGTAGAAGTCGACGTTCGGATACAGCCTGCGTTCGACGAAGTAGTCGTCGTGCAGCGCCGCGTCCTCCAGGGCCAGCGCCAGGTCGAGCAGCTCGTCCGAGCCGGGCCGCTCGCGCAGAATGGCGTCTGCGTGTTGCTTGACGATCTGGGCGCGCGGATCGAAGTTCTTGTAGACCCGGTGCCCGAAGCCCATCAGCTTCACCCCGGAGGTCTTGTCCTTCACCTTGCGGACGAAGCTCGCGGCGTCCTCACCGCTGTCGCGCAGCTGCTGCAGCATCTCGATAACCGCCTGGTTGGCGCCGCCGTGCAACGGGCCGGAGAGCGCGTTGGCGCCGGCCGCCACCGACACGTACAGGTTCGCCCCGGACGAGCCGACCAGCCGCACCGTCGAGGTGGAGCAGTTCTGCTCGTGGTCGGCGTGCAGGATGAGCAGCGTGTCCAGCGCCCGGACGACGGTCTCGTCGAACTCGTAGGGCCTGGTCGGGCTGCCGAAGCTCATCCGCAGGAAGTTCTCGATGTAGCCCAGCGACTCGTCCGGGTACAGGGTGGGCAACCCCAGCGAGTTCTTGTATCCGTAGGCGGCCAGCGTCGGCACCTTCGCCATCAGCCGGTAGGCGTGCTGCTCGACGGTCCGCTCGGTGAGCGCCACCGGCGGCATCGCGAAGGTCGACAGGGCGTTGAGGCCCGCGGTCAGCACCGGCATCGGATGCGAACGCCGTGGGAACAGCCGGAACATCTCCTTGAGCCGTTCGTCGAGCAGGTAGTGCCGGCTGATCGAGTCGCTGAACTCGGCCAGCTCGGACGCCGTGGGCAGCTCGCCGTAGAGCACCAGATACGACGTCTCGAGGAAGGTGGAGTGCTCGGCCAGCTGCTCGATCGGGTAGCCCCGGTAGCGCAGGATGCCGGCGTCGCCGTCGATGTAGGTGATCGCCGAGCGGCACGACGCCGTGTTGCCGAACCCGTAGTCGAGGGCCACATCACCGGTGCTCGCCAGCAACTTGGAGACGTCGTAGCCGTCACTGCCGGCGGTGGCCGGCACCCGGGGGAACTCGCAGGATTGCTCGTCGCGGACGTATCGGGCTGCGCTCATTCGCGAATCCTTCCGGGGTCGAAGATCGGCAGGGCCGAGGGGCTTGCGGCCACCCTACTACCGCTCCATCCCGAGTTATTGACAGATCAACAACCTCGGCCTATAGTGATGATTGTTTAGTTTTCAAACACACTCGAAAGAGGCGCTCAGATGTCCGGAATCGCTGATCTCAAGGGAACCTACGTTCTCGACGCCAGCCACAGCCAGCTCGGCTTCGTGGCTCGGCACGCCATGGTCACGAAGGTTCGTGGCAGTTTCAATGAGGTTTCCGGCACCGCCACCCTCGACGGCGCCAACCCGTCGGCCTCGACGCTCAGCGTGACCATGCAGGCCGCGTCCGTCGACACCCGCAGCGAGGGGCGCGACGCGCACCTGCGTTCGGCCGACTTCTTCGACGTCGAGCAGTACCCCGAGATCACCTTCACCGGTACCGATTTCGTGGTCGACGGCGACGTCATCACCGTGACCGGCGACCTGACCATCAAGGGCGTCACCCACCCGGTGACCATTCCGTTCGAGTTCCAGGGTGCGGCCACCGACCCGTTCGGCAATCAGCGGATCGGCTTCGAGGGCTCCGTGGTCGTCAACCGCAAGGACTGGAACCTGAACTGGAACGCCGCGCTCGAAGCGGGCGGCGTCCTGGTGAGCGAGAAGGTGACCCTCGAACTCGAGGTATCCGCCATCAAGCAGGCCTGATCCCGCTCCCGACACGGGCCCGGGTCGGGGGGCCGAGATGCCCGTGGCGAGTGTGATCGTGGCGTAGTGCCCGGCGTGGGGCG
>NZ_JASGEN010000082.1:0-20310 GCF_047606365.1 Micropruina sp.
CCGGCGTGGGCGGCGAAGGCGTCGAACAGGCGGCGCTGGCCGGCGGCCAGGCCGGGCGGTTGCAGCACCAGCTGATGCTCGCCGGCGTCCTCGTGGTCGGCGGGTGCGGTCGGGTCGTAGCTGCCGGCCGCCGCCACGATCTCGGCGGCGCCGTCGGCGGGCCGGCGCACGATCGCGGCAGCCCGGACGCCGAACATGTCGATCGCCCGTTGCAGCAGCAGCGGCAACTGGTCGGGGGCACCGAGCAGCGAATGGGAGAGTTCGGCCAGCGCGGCGGACTCCCGTTGCGCCGCCTGCGCCTCCTCGGTGCGCCGGGCGTTGCGGTGCACGATCAGCGCCACCAGTGCGCCGACCAGGACGAACACCACCAGCGCCAGGGTGTTCTCCGGATCGGCGACCCTCAGCGTTCCGGTGGGCTGTACGAAGAACCAGTTCAGCAGCACCGACGACAACACCGCGGCCACCACCGCCGGGACCAGTCCGCCGAGCACCGCGACCAGCACGGTGGCCAGCAGGAAGATCGGAATGTCCAGCGGCAGATCCGAGGTGAACGGGTCGGCGTGCAGCAGCACGGTGAGCAGCAGCGGCAGGGTCACCGCCGCGATCAGCCCGGCCAGCACCCGCCGCCGAGACAGGCCGCGGTGCCGGGTGAAACCGCGTCCGGGCCGCGGATGACCGACCACGTGCACATCGATGTCGCCGGCGTCGGCGATGACCCGCTCGGCCAGGCTCGGGCTGAGGCCGCGCCGCCAGGGCGGCAGTGGAGATCCGCCGACCAGGATCTGGGTGGCGTTCACCCCGCGGGCGAAATCGAGCACCGCCTGCGCGGCGTCGTCGCCGGTGATGCTGTGGAACTCGCCGCCCAGCTCCTCGGTGAGCCGGCGCAGCTCGGCGACCTGGCTGAGCGGGGCGTTGGCCAGGCCGTCGCTGCGGCTGACGAAGGCGCCCAGCAGCTGTCCGCCGGCCAGCCGGGAAGCGATCCGGGCGCCGCGGCGCAGCAATGCCCGACCCTCGGGCCCGCCGGTCAGGGCGACCACCACCCGCTCCCGCGCCGGCCACGACTCGGTGATGCCGTGCTGGCTACGGTAGCCCTCCAGCCCGGCGTCCACCTTCTCGGCCAGCCAGAGCAGTGCCAGCTCGCGCAGCGCGGCCAGGTTGCCGACCCGGAAGTAGTTGGCCAGCGCGGCGTCCACCTTCTCGGGACGGTAGATGTTGCCGTGCGCCATCCGCCGGCGCAGCGCCTCCGGTGACATGTCCACCAGGTCGATCTGGTCGGCGGCCCGGACCACCTCGTCCGGCACCGTCTCGCGCTGCACGATGCCGGTGATCGAGGTGACCGCGTCGTTCAGCGACTCCAGGTGCTGAATGTTGACCGTGGAGATCACGTCGATGCCGGCGTCCAGCAGCTCGTCGATGTCCTGCCAGCGCTTCTCGTTGCGCGAGCCCGGCACGTTGCTGTGGGCCAGCTCGTCGACCAACGCCACCTGTGGACGGCGGGCCAGCACCGCGTCCAGGTCCAGCTCGGAGAAGACGACGCCCTGATACTCGACCGTGCGGCGCGGGACGATCTCCAGACCTTCCAGCTGGGTCTGGGTCTGCTGCCGGCCATGGGTTTCGCACAGCCCGACCACCACGTCGGTGCCGCGAGAGGCGCGGCGATGCCCCTCGGCCAGCATGCTGACGGTCTTGCCCACCCCGGGTGCCGCCCCGAGGTAGATCCGCAGCCGGCCGCGTCCCATGGCCCTATTCTCGTCCGGCCAGCGCCAGGTTGAGCCGGGTCACGTTGACGCCGTCCTGACCGAGGTAGCCCAGTGCGGCCGGCTCGGTCGCCGCGGCGATCATCGCCTCCAATTCGGCGGCCGGGACGCCGCGGACGGCAGCCACCCGGGGCACCTGCCAGCGGGCGTAGGCCACCGAGATGTGCGGATCCAGCCCGGACGCCGACGCGGTCAGCGCGTCCTCGGGCACCGGTCCGACGGCGTCCGGGTTGGCCTGCCGTAGCGCGTCCAGCCGTTGCTGGCGGGCCTGCTGCTGGTCGGCGGAGGCGGGGGAGAGGTTGCTGCCGCCGGAGGTCTGCCCCGAGTAGTCGGACGCCGAGGGCCGCGGCTGGAACCACTCCGGCCCGGTGAAGGCCTGCCCGAGCAGCGCCGAACCGACCACCCGGCCGTCGGTGGCGACCAACCGGGAGCCATGCGCCTGCGCCGGGTAGACCTGGGCGGCCAGGGTGACCACCGCCGGATAGCCGATGCCGAGCAGCACCGTCATCACCAGCAGCATCCTCAGCGCGGCGAGAGTCTGACGAAACACGGACATGACTACCCCAATCCCGGGATGAGCGCGACGAGAAGGTCGATCAGCTTGATGCCCAGGAACGGCGCCACGATGCCGCCCAGGCCGTAGATGAGAAGGTTGCGGGTGAGCATCGCCGACGCGCTCAGCGGCCGGTAGGCGACCCCGCGCAGCGCCAGCGGGACCAGGGCGAGAATGATCAGCGCGTTGAAGATGACCGCGGACAGCATGGCCGAGGCGGGTGAGTGCAGGCCCATGATGTTCAGCGCCTGCAGGCCCGGGAAGACGCCGACGAACATCGCCGGAATGATCGCGAAGTACTTGGCCACGTCGTTGGCGATCGAGAAGGTGGTCAGGGCGCCGCGGGTGATCAGCAACTGCTTGCCGATGCCGACGATGTCGATCAGCTTGGTCGGGTCCGAATCGAGGTCGACCATGTTGCCGGCCTCCTTCGCGGCCGAGGTGCCGGTGTTCATCGCCACCCCGACATCGGCCTGAGCGAGTGCCGGGGCGTCGTTGGTGCCGTCCCCGGTCATCGCGACCAGCCGTCCGTCGGCCTGTTCGGCCTTGATCAGCGCCATCTTGTCCTCGGGGGTGGCCTCGGCGAGGAAGTCGTCCACCCCGGCCTCGGCGGCGATCGCCTTCGCGGTCAGCGGATTGTCGCCGGTGATCATCACCGTCCGGATGCCCATCGCCCGCAGCTGCGCGAAGCGCTGCGTCATGCCCGGCTTCACCACGTCCTTGAGCTCGACCACGCCCAGCGTCCGTGGCGGCGATCCGGGCTGCCGGCTAGCCACCACCAGCGGCGTCGCGCCGCGTCCGGAGATCTCGTCGACGATCGGCTGCAGCCGGGGCGCAAGGTCGCCGCCCCCGGTCACGACCCAGGCGGCGACCGCCGAGCCGGCCCCTTTGCGGATCTGGGTCCCGTCCGGCAGGTCGACCCCGGACATCCGGGTCTGCGCCGTGAACGGCACGAAGCTGGCCCCGGCCCGGATCAACGCGTCATCGCTCAACTCGTGGACGGTGAAGGTGCCAGTCGGCCGGTCGGCGAGCGCGAACTCGACGATGGAGCGTCCCTCCGGGGTCTGGTCGGCCAGCGAGGACGCGTGGGCGGCGTCCAGCAGATCTCCGCGCTCCACCCCGGGCAATGGACGGACGTCGCTGGCCCGCCGGTTGCCGAAGGTGATGGTGCCGGTCTTGTCCAGCAGCAGGGTGCTGACGTCGCCGGCCGCCTCGACGGCGCGTCCGGACATGGCCAGCACGTTGCGCTGCACCAGTCGGTCCATGCCCGCGATGCCGATCGCCGACAGCAGGGCGCCGATGGTGGTCGGGATCAGGCAGACCAGCAGGGCGACCAGCACCACCAGCGGCAGCCGTCCGCCGGAGTAGATCGCCTGTGGCTGCAGGGCGATCACCGCCAGCAGGAAGATGATCGTCAGGGTGATCAGCAGAATGCCCAGGGCGATCTCGTTCGGGGTCTTCTGCCGGGCCGCACCCTCGACCAGGGCGATCATCTTGTCGATGAACGTCTCGCCCGGTTTGGCGGTGATCTTCACCACGATCCGGTCGCTGAGCACGGTGGTCCCGCCGGTGACCGCGCACCGGTCGCCGCCGGCCTCGCGGATCACCGGTGCCGATTCGCCGGTGATCGCCGACTCGTCGACGCTGGCCACGCCGTCCACCACATCGCCGTCGCCGGGGATCACCTGACCTGCCTCGACCACCACCCGGTCACCGATCCGCAGCTCGACCCCGGCCACCTGCTCCTCGGTGTCGTCGGTACGCAGCCGCCGAGCCATGGTCTGGGTCCGGGTGGCGCGCAGCGTGTCGGCCTGCGCCTTGCCGCGTCCCTCGGCGATCGCCTCGGCGAGGTTGGCGAACACGATGGTCGCCCACAGCCACAGCGTGACCGCGATGGTGAACACCGACGGCTGCAGCACCGACAACACAGTGGTCAGCACCGACCCGACCCAGACCACGAAGATCACCGGGCTGCCGATCAGATGCCGCGGGTCGAGTTTCACCAGCGCCTGGGGGAGCGCCTGCCAAGCGGTGACGGCCAGCGAGGGGTGCGCCGGGCGAGGATGCCTGCTCATCACAGCGCCTCGTGGTACGCCGGGGACGGTTCTTTTCGTCCCACTCCGCTGAGGACGCTTTCTCTCACGACAATGCCTCTTTTCATGACAGTGCCTCCGCGATCGGGCCGAGAGCCAGGGACGGGAAGTAGGTGAGGCCGGCGACGATCAGGATGATTGCCAGCAGGAATCCGGCGAAGCTCGCCGAATGGGTGGGCATCGTCCCGGCAGTCACCGGACGGCGTCCCTGCCGGCCCAGCCCTCCGGCCAGCGCCAGCATCGCAACGATCGGGACGAACCGGCCGAACAGCATGCACACCGCCAGCGCCAGGTTCAGGAACGGCTGGTCGGCGGACAACCCGGCGAAGGCCGAGCCGTTGTTGTTGGCGGCCGACGTGAACGCGTACAACATTTCGCTCAGCCCATGCGGACCGGACGCCAGCATCGCGTCCCTCGAGGTGGGCACGAGCAGCGCCGTCCCGGTGCCGAGCAGGGTCAACGTCGGGGTGATCAGCATGGCCAGCGCAGCCAGGGTGATCTCCCGCCGGCCGATCGATTTGCCGAGCAGTTCCGGCGTCCGGCCCACCATCAGACCGGCGACGAAGACCGCCAGCACCACCATCACCAGCATCGAGTACAACCCGGTGCCGACCCCGCCCGGGGACAGCTCGCCGAGCATCATGTTCAGCAGTGCGACGCCACCCGCCAAGGGCTGCAGCGACTCGTGCATCGCGTTCACCGCGCCCGTGGACGTGCTGGTGGTGGCCGAGGCGAAGATCGCCGACCAGGCGGTTCCGAAGCGCTGCTCCTTGCCCTCCAGGCTGCCGCCGGCGACCTCCAGCGCGGTCAGCGCCGTCATCGCGCCGAAGCCGAGCACGGCCATCACGGCGGCGATCGCCGCACCCTGCCGACGGTCCTTGACCATCAGCCCGTAGCTGTACGGCAGCGCCGACGGGATGGCCAACAGCAGCACGATCTCGATCAGGTTGGTCACCCCGTTGGGGTTCTCGAACGGGTGCGCCGAGTTGGCGTTGAAGAACCCGCCGCCATTGGTGCCGAGCTCCTTGATGGCCTCCTGCGATGCCACCAGGCCGCCCTGCAGCACCTGGCTGCCGCCGTCGATGGTGGTGATCGTGGTCGGCGCGTCCAGGTTCTGGATGACGCCGCAGGCCACCAGAGCGATCGCCGCGAGCACCGCCAACGGCAGCAGGGCGCGCAGCGTGCCACGGGTCAGGTCGACCCAGAAGTTGCCCAACCGGTCGGTGTGCTCCCTGGTCAACCCACGGACGACGGCGATCGCCACGGCCAGGCCGACCGCTGCGGAGACGAAGTTCTGCACGGTCAGTCCGAGCGCCTGCAGCAGGTAGCCGGCCCCGGCCTCGCCTGCGTAGGACTGCCAGTTGGTGTTGGTCACGAACGAGATCGCGGTGTTCAGTGCCGTGTCGATGTTCATCGAACGACCTTGCGAGAACGGCAGCAGCGGCTGGGCCAGGATCAGCCCCCACAGCAGCAGGATCGACACGCCCGAGAACGCCAGCACCGAGACGGCATAGACGCACCAGCGCTGTTCGGCGTCCGGATCGACCCCGGTCAGCCGGTAGATCAGCCGCTCCACGCGGGTGTGGGTGGGCGAGGTGAACACCCGGTGGATCCAGCTGCCCAGCGGCACGTGGATGGCAGCCAGGATGGCAGCCACGGTCAGGACGGCGAGCACAGCTGCGAGGGTGGCCGACATGGTGCTCAGAACCGTTCCGGATGGGCCAGTGCGAAGCCCAGGTAGATCAGCAGCGCCAGGCCGAGCAGTGCAGCCACAAGATCCTCGATCACGTCTCGATCCTGTGCCCGGCCGGGCTGGCCGAGTGCTGTGTTGACCGAGCTCTGACGGGTCTTGACGCTTCCTTGATGCGTGATTCCGCGGCGGGGTCGGCTCACTAGACTGAGCCGTCCGGGGCAGAGCTGCCCCGGGAACCTGACTGAGGAGGTCCTCGATGCTGATCGGGCTGCGCGACGCACTCGACTTCGCCGAAAGCAGGAACTGCGGCATCGCCGCGATCAACACCCCGACGCTGGAGTTGTTGCTGTCGGCGATCAAGGTGGCCGAGCGGTACGAGGTGCCGCTGATCGTGCAGCACGCCCAGGTGCACGAACCGGTGAACGCCATCGAGGACATCGGTCCGGTGATGGTCGAGTTGGCCCGCCGCTCCAGCACCGGACTGGTGGTGCACGTCGACCACGGCGAGACCATCGACTACGTCGAGCGCGGCTTCGCGGTCGGCTTCAACTCGGCGATGTTCGACGGCTCACGGCTGTCCTACGACGACAACGTCGCCCAGACCCGTGCCGTGGTCGAGTTGGCCAACTCGCGCGGCTACGGCGTCGAAGGCGAACTCGGTGTGATGCCTGGACGTGAGGACGGCGTCGAATCCAAGGGGGTCGCCGACGAGACCCTGTACACCAGCCCCGAGGACGCCGCGGCATTCGTCGCCGCCACCGGCGTCACCGCGCTGGCCTGCTCATTCGGCACCGTGCACGGCCTGTACAAGGCCGAACCGAAGATCAACTTCGGGCTGATCGGTGAACTGCGCCGGGCCGGCGGAGTCCCGATCGTGATGCACGGCGGCTCCGGCCTGAGCTGCGAGGAGTACCGCGCCGCGATCGAGGCCGGCGTCCGGAAGATCAACTACTACACCTACGCCGACAAGGCCGGCCTCGAAGCAGCCCGGAAGCTGCTCGACGACCAGCCCGACACCCACGTCTTCTGTGACCTCACCGTGGCCGCCACCAAAGCCATCGAGGCCAACCTGGACGAGCTCGTCCGCTGCCTGTATCGCGTGGTCTGACAGTACGCAGCGTTCCGTCATCCCGGCGAACGCCGGGATCTCCGGTCAGCCGAAGACCGAGATCCCGGATCAAGTCCGGGATGACGGAGGTTGGGGCCGCGCCTACTTGCTGCTGCAGTCGGCGCAGGTGCCGAAGAACTCGACCTCGTGGTCGATCTCGGCGAAGCCGTACTGGCCGGCGATCTTGCGGGTCTGCTCCTCGAGGCCGGGCAGGCTGATCTCGACGGTGCGTCCGCAGGAGCGGCAGACCAGGTGATGGTGATGCCCGGGGGTGCAGGTGCGGTAGGCGATCTGGCCGTCCGGGGTGCGGATGCTGTCCACCTCACCGCTGGCGGCCATCGCCTGCAGCGCGCGGTAGACGGTGGCCAGACCGACCGTCGAGCCGTCGTGGCGCAACCGGTCGTGAATCTCCTGACTGGTGGCGAAGGCGCTGCTGGCCTCGACGGCGTCGCGGATTTCTGTGCGCTGCCGCGTGCGGCGTGGCGTTCGTTCAGTGCTCGTCATAGTGACCTTCGTGCGCGGCGTGCCGGTGACCATCGTGAATGTAGTCGACATGTCCAGCGTGCGGTACGGCCGGGTGCCCGCAGGTCGCGGAATGCACGTGCGGATGCTCCTCGGTCAGCTCGTGTGAGCGGGGCGGTTGGTCGTCGGTCAGCTCGACCGCTGGGGCATATCGCCGGGCAAGCAGCAGCGAGGCCGGCCAGCTGAGCGCGAACACACCGATCGCGATCACCACGATCAGGGCACCGGGTGCGGTGTCGAACTGGTACGACCCGATCGTGCCGCTCACCGCGGCCAGCACACCCAGGCCCATCGCCACCAGCATCGAGCGCCGGAAGCCGATCACCAGATGGTTGGCGGTCGCCACCGGCACCACCATCAGGGCGCTGACCAGCAGCAGGCCGACGGTCCGCATCGAGACGGTGACGGTGACGGCCGCGAGCGCCACGATCAGAATGTTGTAGACCCGGACGGGCAGCCCGATGGTCCGCGCGAACGGCTCGTCGGCGCTCACCGCGAACAGCTGCGGCAGCAGGCCGAGGCAGACGATCAGCACGACCGCGCCGAGCCCGGCGATGATCCACAACTCGGTGGCGTTGATGGTCAGCAGCGATCCGAACAGGAACGCCGACAGGGTGCCGGTGCCCTGACCGGCGAGGCTGGCCAGCAGCAGACCGCCGGACAGCCCGCCGTAGAACAGGATCGCGAGCCCGACGTCGCCGCTGGTGCGGCCCAGTTCGCGGAGCAGTTCGATGGCGATCGCACCCACCACGCACACCACCACCGCGACCGGTAATGGCGCGGTGCCGGTCAGGAAGGCCAAGCCGACGCCGGCGACGGCCAGATGGCCCAGGCCGTCGCCGAGCAGGCTGAGCCGGCGTTGCACCAGATAGGTGCCGATCGCGGGGGCGGTGAGGCCGGTGATGACGGCGGCGAGCAGTGCCCGCTGCATGAACTCCAGCGCGAGCCATTCCATCTCAGATCACCTCGAGCCCGGTCTCGTGGAAGTGGCTGTGCGGCAACTCGTGCACCTCGTGACCACCCAACGCCGGCTGGAACGGGCCGTCGGCGACCACCCGTCCGTCGGCCAATGTGATGGCTCGGTCGATCAGCGGCTCGAACGGACCTGGCTCGTGCAGCACCATCACCACGGTGGTGCCGGTTCGGCGTAGACCGGCGAGGATCTCGGCGAGCACGGTCTGGGTCGACAGGTCGACGCCGGCCAGCGGCTCGTCCCAGACCATCAGGTCGGCGGTGCCGGCCAGCGCCCGGGCGATCAGCACCCGCTGCTGCTGCCCGCCGGAGAGCCGGACGAACGGCGCCTGGGCGCGATCCGCCATGCCGACCCGGAGCAGGGCGTCCGTCACCGCCTGGCGATCGGACGCGCCCGCCGGCCACAGCGGACGTCGTAGCCCGAGACGTCCGGAGGCCACCACCTCACGGGCGGTGGCCTGCTGCACCAGGATGGTGCTGCGCTGCGGCACGTAGCCGATTCGGCGCCAGTCGCGGAATCTGCTCAGTTCGGTGCCGAACAGTTCGATGGTGCCCCGATGCGGCGCCAGGCCGAGCAAGGCACGCATCAGCGTGGTCTTGCCCGACCCGTTGTTGCCGGTCACCGCGACCGTCTGTCCGACACCGATCTCGAAGCCGGCATGCCGGACGATGGGGACGCCGGACAGCACCACGTCGACCTGGTGCGCGGAGATGGCCGGGGCTGATGGCCGCGGCTCAGCCGTCATGAACAGCCGTTCGCCTTCTGCAGAGAAGTGAGATTGGATTTCATGACCTCAATGTAGTCCGACCCGCGGGACTCCGGGGTCAGCCCCTCCAGCGGATCGAGCACGTCGGTGGTCAGCTTCAGGTCACCGGCGATCGACTTGGCCACGGCGGGCGAGACCAGGGTCTCGAAGAAGATGGTGGTGACACCGTTCGCCTTCGCGACCTTCTGCACCTCGGCGATCCGGGCGGCGGTCGGCTCGGTGTCGGGTTCGATGCCGCTGATGCCGACCTGCTCCAGGCCGTAGCGGTGGGCGAGGTACCCGAAGGCCTCGTGCGAGGTGATGAACACCTTGCGCTGGCACGAGCCGAGGCCGGTCTTGAAATCGGTGTCGAGCTGCTTGAGCTGAGCGATCAGCGCGTCGGCGTTCGCGGCGAAGGTCGCCTTGGCGTCCGGCTTGGCTTCGGCGAGGGCGTCACGGACGTGCTCGGTGATCGTCACCATGTTGTTCGGATCGAGCCAGGTGTGCGGATCGAGCGCCCCGTGATCGTGGTCGTCCTCACCATGCTCCTCGTCGCCGTGCTCATCTTCATGCTCGGCGGGCTGCAGGGTCAGGAAGGACGCGGTGTCGACCGCCTGCTTCGGCGTGACGGTCTGCAGCGCCGAATCGACAGCTGCCTGGAAGCCCTTCTGGTAGATCAGCAGATCGGACTCACCGATGCCCGCCACCTGCTTGGGGGAGAGCTCCAGGTCGTGCGGCTCGGCGCCCGGCTGGGTCAGATCGGTGATCGTCACCAGGTCCTTGCCGACCTGCTGCGCCACGTACTCGAACGGGTAGAACGCGGCCGTCACCTTGAGCTGGGTCGCCCCTTCCGGGCCGGACGAGGTGGACGGCGTCCCCGCCGAACACCCTGCGGTGATGGACAACCCGAGGGCCGCCACCGCTGTCACTACCGCTCTGAGGATCTTCATGACAATCATTCTCAGCCAGTGTCGGATGCATGTCAAAACGGGCTGGGTCGACTCCGGTGAGCTCGCTGGCTCAAATGTTGGCCGGCACTCCGCCCGGTTCGGCGCCGCCCTGGACGATGTTGGGCGCGGTGGTGGTCAGCGGCCCGGCAGTCACTGGACGCTTCCGCAGCCGCCGCTCGACCGCACCTGCGAGCTTCGTCATCGCGTAGTTGAACACGATGAACATGGCTGCGGCGACCAAGTACGCAGGCACCACGTTGGCATAGGCGGAACCGAGTGTCTTCGACCAGCTGAGCAACTCCATGTAGGTGATGCCGTAACCGAGCGCGGAATCCTTGATGACCACGACCAACTGGCCCATCAGCGCCGGCAGCATCGCCACCAGCGCCTGCGGGAGCTGGATCGAGCGCAGCGTCTGTCCGGGGGTAAGGCCGATCGACAAACCGGCCTCGGACTGCCCCTTGGGTAGCGAATGGACGCCCGAGCGCACGAGTTCGGCGATCACCGATCCGTTGTAGAGCGTCAGTGCGGTGACCACTGCCATCAGCGGATTCAGGGTGGGTAGGAAGACCCCATTGCGGGAATAGATGTTGTAGGCGAAATACATCATCAGCAGCACCGGTACCGCTCGGAAAAACTCCACCACGATTCCGCAGACGAGGCGGATCCAGCGCTGCTGCGCGAGGCGTCCGATGCCGAAGACCAGCCCGAAGATGCCGGCCAGCACCACTGAGATCACCGACGCGGTCAACGTGCCCGCGATGCCGGGGATCAGATAGGTCTGCCAGGCCCCACCGGTCAGGAAGGGCGTCCACATCTCGGCCTCCAGCTGCCCGGCTTGGCCAAGCTTGGCGAGCACCAGGTAGAGGACGCCGATCGCCACCAGTCCGCCGACCACGGTCAGGATGGTGTGTCGGGCTCGAGCGCGGGGGCCGGGTGCGTCGAACAGCACCGTCTGGGCGCTCATCGTTTCACCGCCAGTTTGCGGGACAGGCTGGTGAACCAGATGCCCAAGGGGAGCGTGAGTATGACGAAGCCGAGGGCGAAGATCGCGAACACCATCACGCTGCCGGTCTCGTTCTCGATGATCTTCGCCATCAGGCCCGCGGCGTCCGCCGCGCCGATCACCGCGGCGACTGTTGTGTTCTTGATCAAGGCGATCAGCGTCGAACCCAGTGGTGCGATCGCGCCCCGGAATGCCTGCGGCAACAACACCTCGGTCAGCGACTGGGTGAAGGTGAGACCGATCGACCGAGCTGCCTCGGCCTGCCCGGCCGGAATGGTGTTCACCCCACTGCGCAGCGCTTCGCAGACGAATGCCGCGTGATAGATGCTGAGCACGATGATCGCCCAATAGAAGATGTTGGTGGTGACGGTATTCGAGATCTGCAGGCCCAGCACGATGCTCGCCCCGAGAATGCTGAACACCATCAACAGGGTGAGCGGGGTGTTGCGCACCAGGTTGACGTACGAGGTGCCGAGTAGTCGCAGCACCGGGACCGGCGAAACCCGCAGAATCGCGATGAAGGTGCCTATCACCAGCGCACCGAGTGCCGACCAGAACGACAATTGCACCGTCAGCCAGAAGGCGCCGAGCAGGTCGTAGCGGGCCAGGATGTCGCCCATGGTTCCCCCTGGAGACTCGGTCGGATGGTTCCGGACGCCAGGTGCGGCGTCCGGAACCTCCTAGCTAATGGTCAGGAGCAGGCGGCCGGGGTGGGCGGGTTGCCCGGACCCGGGGTGTAGTTGGCCGGCCCGAGGTTGGCCTTGACGGCCTTCTCCCACGAGCCGTCCTTGATCATGTCGTTGATCGCCGCCGTCACCTTGTTGCACAGGTCGGTGTTGCCCTTCTTCAGGCCGACGCCGTAGTTCTCTTGGGTGAACGGCTTGCCGACCACCTTGAGCTTGCCCGCGTACTGAGGCTGAGAGGCGTAGCCGGCCAGAATGGTGTCATCGGTGGTCAGCGCATCGACGCCCTTCGACACCAGGGCGGTCACGCAGTCGGAATAGGTGGCGAACTCCTGCAGGTTGACGCCGGGCACCTTGTCCTTGACGTTCTGCGCGGAGGTCGAGTTCGTCACCGAGCAGAGCTTCTTGCCCTTCAGCGAGTCGACGCCGGTGATCGAGGTGTCGTCGGCGCGGATCAGCAGATCCTGGCCGGCGATGAAATACGGCCCGGCGAACGAGACCCGCTGCTTGCGGGTGTCGTTGATCGAATAGGTGGCGACGACCAGGTCGACGCTGCCGTTCTCGATCAATGTCTCGCGCTGAGGAGTGGGCGCCTGCACCCACTGGATCTTCTCGGGCGTGGTGCCCAGCTTCCCGGCGATGTAGGTGGCGACGTCCACGTCGAAGCCGGTGTACTTGCCGGCCTCGTTCAGCCCCATGCCCGGCTGATCGAATTTGATGCCGATCTTCAGGTTCGACAGGTCGGTGGTGCCCGCAGCGCCGCCACCACAGGCGGTCAATGAGAGAGCGAGGGCAGCCGCGGCTGTTGCGGCGCCGATCTTCTTCAGTGCCATGGTCGAGCTCCTTTGCTTGCTTCTGGTTTCTTGCTCGGTCAGTGGGTGAGGATCTTGGACAGGAAGTCCTTCGCGCGCGCGGAGGTGGGGTTGGAGAAGAAGTCCTCGGGCGTCCCGGTCTCGACGATCTCTCCGTCGGAGAGGAAGACCACCTTGTCGGCGGCCTTGCGGGCGAAGCCCATCTCGTGGGTGACCACGATCATCGTCATGCCGTCTTTGGCCAGCTCGACCATGACGTCGAGCACCTCGTTGATCATCTCGGGGTCAAGGGCGGAGGTGGGCTCGTCGAAGAGCATCACCTTCGGGTTCATCGCCAGCGAGCGGGCGATGGCGACCCGCTGCTGCTGGCCGCCGGAGAGCTGGGCCGGGTACTTGGCGGACTGATGTGCGACACCGACCCGATCAAGCAGCTCCATCGCCCGCTTCTCGGCCTCGGCCTTCGGCGTCTTGCGCACCTTGATCGGGCCCAGCGTGACGTTCTCCAGGATCGTCTTGTGGGCGAACAGGTTGAAGGACTGGAACACCATGCCCACGTCGGCGCGCAGGTTGGCGAGCTCCTTGCCCTCGTCGGGCAGCTTCTTGCCGTCGATCGTGATGGAGCCCGTCTCGTAGGTCTCCAGCCGATTGATGGTGCGGCACAGGGTGGACTTGCCCGACCCGGAGGGACCGATCAGGATCACCACCTCGCCCTTGGCGACGGACAGGTTGATGTCCTTGAGCACATGCAGATCACCGAAGTGCTTGTTGACGCCTTCGATCATGACGAGCGGCTCTGGCATGCGGGGCACGCTAGTTTGCACGACAGGCCGGGCACAAGCACTTTTGGGGTGTTTGCGGCGGATTGTCACCGTTTCGCAATCAACCCGCCGGGGGTGGATGAGAATGCTGACAGGTCACCGATCGTCGCGGTGGGGTACCCGTTTCGAGGCTGACCAGGGACGTCGCGGAGTCGGCCTCAGTTGCTGAGTTCTGCGCGCAGGTCGGTCTCGTCCGAGGTGATCCGCTGCATCTCCTGGCCGCCGTCGCAGGTGATCAGCGAGACCACCAGGGGCGGTCCCCAGGCCAGCACCTGCACCTCACCGCCACTGGCCTGCCAGCGCAGCACGGCTGCCAGATCATCGGACGGCTCGGCGGGGCGTGTCATGGGACCATCATGCCCCTGGTGGCCGGCTCCGCTTGGATGGTGGGTATGGCCACCATCACGCTGATCACCTCCCACAGCGGCCTGCGCAGCCCGACCGAGGCCGACCGGGAGCTGGAACCGGTGCGGCGGGCGCTGGCCGAGCGCGAGGTGCGCTGCGACGTGCTGGACTGGCGGGCGGCGTCCGAGCTGTCCGGTAGCGACCTTGTGGTGATCAAATCGCCGTGGGACTACGCCCGGCGAGTGACCGAGTTCGTCGACTGGCTGGGACGTGTCGAGTCGCAGACCCGGGTGGTGAACCATCCGCGGACGATCCGCTGGAACCTCGACAAGCACTACCTCGGTGAGCTGGCCGAGCACGGCGTGGCTGTGTGCCCGACCGTCTATTGCGGCACGCTCGACGAGGTGCGGGCAGCCGTCGCGGAACTGCCCCGGCGGGTGGTGCTGAAGCCCACCGTGTCGGCCTCGTCGGCCAACACCGGCCTGTTCGAGCCGGATGATCCGGGTCTGTTGCTGCTGGCGCGGCAGATCGTCGACCTCGGCAAGCAGGTGATGGTGCAGCCCGCCCTCGACTCGATCGGACGCGTGGGCGAGCGGTCGCTGATCCACTTCGACGGACGCTTCGTCCACGCCGTCGGACGCAGCCCGCTGCTGGCGCTGGGTGGCGGCCTGCTCGGCACCAGCAGGGGAGCGATCACGCCGGTGTCGCCCGCGTCCGACGAACGTGAACTGGCCGAGGAGGTGCTGGCGGTTGCCGGCGAGTTGATGGCGACCCGTGGCGTCACGGAACCGCCGGTGCATGCCCGGGTCGATCTGGCCCGAGACGAGGCCGGACGTCCCGTGCTGATGGAGCTGGAACTGTTCGAGCCGAGCTTCTTTCTCGAGCTGGCTCCTGGCGCGGAACGTCACTACGCCGATGTCTTGCTGGCACGCTTGGA
The DNA here is from genome assembly GCF_047606365.1 of Micropruina sp. GTDB lineage: Bacteria > Actinomycetota > Actinomycetes > Propionibacteriales > Propionibacteriaceae > Micropruina. Next base: position 14,996 of record NZ_JASGEN010000082.1, read on the forward strand.
TACATGACCGCGCAACGTGATCTCGGCCAGTCGATGCTGCAGGTGATCTTCAGCTTCTTCCTGGGACTGGTGGTGACCGCCTTCATCGGCATCGGCGTCAACACCTTCTATCCCGAGCCGTCGTATTCGTCCGGCTCGGACCGCGACTGGAACACCTACCGGTTGACCACGTCGATCGTGCTGCTGATCTGCGCCACCGTGGTGATGTTGCTCTCGTTGGCGATCACCAGGACCGGGTCGGTGCTCGCCAACGGGGCGTTGCTCGGCGGCCTGTTCACCATGATCTACGCCGTCGGCATGGGTATCTCGGCCGGTCAGCAGTGGCCCCGGTTCCTGGTCATGGCGGTCGCGCTGGTGATCACCGTCGCGGTGGGCTGGTGGCGGTTCAGCCGGCGCAGCGTCGCGCCCGCCCCGACTGCGAGTGCCGGTGGGGTGCTGCCGGGTGAGGCCGAGGACCGGCTCGCTGCCGTCGAGGCCAAGCTGGACGCTCTCGGACGCGCGCTGCGCGACTGAGCGATCACTGCCCCGGAGCGGCAGTGAGGTGCGACGATGGCGCGATGAGCGTGTCGCGGAAAGGCCTGCTGCCGCGCGTCCTGGGAGCGGTCCTGCTCGCGCTGGTGCCGGTCGTGGCGACAGCGTTCTCGCCGTGGGCCGCGGCGACCGGGCTGCTGGTGCTGGGCATGCTGCCGACACTGACCGCGGCGGGATCCGGGCCGAAGGCGATGGCGGCCTCAGCCGGCGTCAGCGGAGTGACGGCCTTTCTCGCCGTGCTTGCGGCCAGCACCGGGCCGTGGGCGCCGGTGCTGGGTGTGGCGCTGGTCGTCGCGCTGTCGCTGGCCACCGGCGCGCTCGCCGTCCACGGACTGCATCCGGTCGGGGCGGCCACCATTTCACTCGCCGCCTACGTGCTGGTCGACCCGTCGTCCGTGGTCGCCTTCCTCGACACGCGGATACCGGCCCTGACCGCCGCCGGACTGGTTGCGGTGGTGATCCTGCTCGGCTGTGCCTGGGCGTCGGCCGTGGTGGCGGTCATGTTGCGTGGTGTGCGGCTGCCGGCGAATCGCGAGGCCGCGACACTGCCCTACGGGGTGCTGCTGGCCGCGCTGTGTGGTGGCTTCACGTTGATCTGCGTGCTCTGGTTCGCCGGCACGAACACCTGGTGGGCGGTGCTGACCGTTGCCGTAATCCTGCAACCCACCTATGGGCAGACCCGGACCAAGATGTACGGCAGGATCCTCGGCACGGTTCTCGGCGGCACGGCCGCTGCGCTGGTGGTGCTGGCGCTGCCTGACCTCGTGGCGGTACTGCTGGGGGTGCTGGCGTCGCTGGCCTCCGTGCTGCTGCTGATGGCTGACGCCGACTACTGGAAGTACTCGACCGCGGTGACTGTCTCGGTCATTCTGCTCACCTTCGATTCCACCACGGCGATCGCCGGTGACCTGCAGCGGGTCACGGTCACCATCGTGGCCGCCGTCGTCACCGCGGCCGCGGTGGGGATCGCCACCCGGCTGCTGCCCGACAAAGTGCTGGAGCAGCGTGAACCCGCACCGGAGACGCCGTAGCGACTCGCGGTCGAATTCGTCGAAGCCGCTCGGACCGGCTCCGGGTCGGGCAAGGTCGATCGGGTGATCAGGACGGCTGCAGGTCGCGGCGTCCGAGGCCGGTCACGCCGAGACCGGCCAGCCCTATGCCCAGGACGGTCAGCACGGTTAGTGTGGCCGGCAGGCCCCCGGTGAACAGGCCGGCGAAGATCGCCGCGAAGGGCGACAGGTTGCGGACCAGCTCGGCCGGCAGCAGGTTGAACTCGGCGAGCAGGTCGACCAGCATCAGCAACCCGAGCACCGTCCAACTGACCGCGACCGCCACCCGGGGCGCCCAGCCGACCAGCGTGAGAGCCAGACCGGCGACGGCCAGCGCCGCCGGCAGATAGGCAACCGTCGACAGCGGCAGCGACCAGCGTCCGGAACTCAACGCGGCACCGAACCCGACTCCGATCAGGATCATCGCGGCCGAACCCGCCGCCACCAGCCAGTTGGCGGCTGCCCAATGCCGCCGGGTGACCGGCCGGGACAGGATCGACTCCGCCGAGCCGTTGGCCTCGTCCTGGCGCAGGGTGAGAACAGCCGCCAGCGTGGCGATGGTGGCGATCTGGGCCAGCAGGTAGAGCACGAACTGGAAGAACACCTCACCGACCGTGCCACCGTGCCGGCGGGCGAAGTCTTCGAAGGCGGTGCCGGCGAGCTGCTGATCGAGATTGCCCAGCACCGAACCCAGCAGGACGCCGAGCAGGCCCAGCGTCAGCGTCCAGGAGAGTGTGGTCCCGCGCTGCAGCCGGATCGCCAGCGTCACCGGACTGCGGATCCAGGAAGGCGCATCCGGACGGCCCGGCCGCGGGGCGATCGGTCCGCTCGCGTAGTCCCGGGACCGGTTGAGTCGCAGCGCGAGCCAGCTCAGCGCCGCGGTGAGGACGAGCGGGATCAGCGGCACCCAGAACCGGTTCGCCACGAACGCCTGGGCATGACGGGCCCAACCGAACGGGCTGAACCAGACCAGCGGGCTGCTGGTGGCGTCCCCGATCGCGGTGACCAGCAGGAAGACGATCATCGCCAGCGCCGCCAAGCCACCCGCGGAGCCGGGGTTGGTGGCCAGTTGGGCGCAGACCGCGCCGAGCGCGGTGAAGAACAGCATCGATGAGGTCAGCACGAGCCCCAGCAGGGCCGAGCCGGACGCGTCCATTCCGGTGGCCACCATCCCGATGAAGGCCACCACCCCGGTGAGTACCCCGGCACCCCCGACCACCAGCAGTGCCGCGCCGAGCTGGCCGCCCCGGGTGACCCGTCCGGACAGCTCCAGCTCGAGGCGTCCGGCCTGCTCGTCGGAACGGGTGTAGCTGACGATGAAGATCAGCGCGGCTACGCAGCCGACCAGTGAACCCGACGACGCCAGTGTCCACGCCACCAACCCGCCCGTCGTCGGGGCGAAGACGGGTCCGCGCAGCGCAACCTCGGCGAGATTCGCCATCGCCTGGGTGGCGAAGGCCTCCCGGTCGGCCTGGGTCGGGTAGCCGATCGAGGTGGAGATCACCATCATTGCCGGCAGCAGCCCGAGCGCCAGCACCCAGGCCAGTAACACCCAGCGGCCCCGGCGCAGATAGGCCCGGACCAGGGTGGTCATCGCTCCTCCGCAGCCTGGTAGTGGGCGAGGAAGACGTCCTCCAGGGAGGGGGCGCCGGCCTCGAACTGATGGACGCCGACCGCCGCCAGCCGCCGCAGCAGCTCGGGAAGTGCCTCGGCGGTCACGCTCAGCCGAAGCCGATCGCCGTCGTTTTCGACCACCGACACCCCGGCCAGCGCGAGGTCGGGCGGGGCGTCGACGTGCGCGGTGATCAGGGTTTGCTGCGCGCCGCGCAGCTGGGCCAGGGGTGCGGAGTCGACCAGCCGACCGTTGCGGATGATGCTGACCCAGTCGCACAACCGCTCGACCTCGCTGAGAATGTGGCTGGACAGCAGGATCGTCCGGCCGCGCGCCTGCTCGCCGCGGACCGCCTGGACGAAGGCCTGATCGACCAAGGGATCGAGCCCCGAGGTCGGCTCGTCGAGGATCAGCAGTTCGGAGTTGGAGGAGAAGGCAGCGACCAGCGCCACCTTCTGCCGGTTGCCCTTGGAATAGGTGCGGTTCTTCTTCGTCGGGTCGAGTTCGAAGAGGTCGAGCCAGGGACGACGGTCCCGGCCCCCGCCGTGCAGCCGGGTGAGGATGTCGAGGGTTTCGCCACCGGTCAGATTCGGCCAGAGCGTCACGTCGCCGGGAACGTAGCTGAGCCGGGAGTGGATCGCCGGCACGTCCCGCCACGGATCGAGGCCGAACACGGTGACCCGTCCTGAGCTGATCCGGAGCAGGCCGAGCAGGATGCGCATCGTGGTGGTCTTGCCGGCGCCGTTGGGGCCGAGGAAGCCATGCACCTGGCCCTGCTCCACGCGCAGGCTGAAGTCGTCCAGGGCGACCGTGCGCCCGTAGTGCTTGGTGACCGATTCGAGTTCGATGACGGTGGTCACTGGGCCACCTCCGTTCCGACCGCCCGCCGTGCGGCCGCCATCACCTCGGGTGTGATGAGTGCCGGGTTGAGCAGGTGGAGTTGGGCGGCACTGATCCGCGGGTCGCCGGCGGGGTGGGACGACGCCGCCAGGCCGAGCGCCCGGTCCACGAATGGACGCAGCAGCAACAACCCCAATTTCATCGCCACCAGGACCGCGGCACGATCGCGCTGCGGCGACGACGGGTCGGCCGGCAGGTAGGCCTCGGTGAGGGTGACCAGGGCGTCGAAGACCCCCTGGGCGTCCGGGGCGTTCTCCATCAGCAGACGGTTCAGGTAGCCGATCACGACCGGGGCCGAGGCGTAGACCTCGGCCAGATACGCCGGTTCGGCCATGCCCAGTTCGTCCAGGCCGGAGACGACGTGATCGCGGAAGTAGGACAGCACGTACTCGTCACAGGCGGCGCGGAGATTGGCCTTGGTGCCGAAGTGGTGTTGGACAAGGGCCGGGGAAACACCCGCCCGTCGGGCGATCTGGCGGATGCTGGCCGCCTCGCCCTGTTCGGTGAATGCGACCAACGCCGCGTCGCGGATGCGGGCCCGCCCGGTGAGATCGATGTCATTGCTCACGACACCGACTGTACGAACGCACAGGATCCTGTTCAACTGTACAGTCAGCGGAGTGTCGTACAGGAACAGAGGATCGACATCCGGTGCTCGGTGTGAGGGATGCGCTGATCAGAGCCCTCTATCGTCACCCCGGACTTGATCCGGGATCTCTCCCTCCTGAGATCCCGGATCGAGCCCGGGAGGACGTGAATGATCAGCGCTTCGTCAGCGAGCGGACACGTCCATGGTGAAAAGCACCTTGTCAGCGGCCCGGTTGGTGAGCTGGACGGCGAAGCCGTCCTCGGTCTGGGCGGCGGCGAAGCGGACGGTCGAGGGCAGCAACACCGGCTTGGCGAACTTCACCGACACGGTGTAGGCGTCCGGCAGCCGTGGCTGGAGTGCGGCCAGTGCGTGGGCGTGGGTCCACATGCCGTGGGCGATGGTGCGCGGCAACCCGAACGCCTTGGCGGCTAGCGGGTTGAGGTGGATCGGGTTCGCGTCGCCCGACACCGCGGCGTAGCGCCGGCCCAGGTCGGACGGCAGCCGCCACAGACCCGCGGTCGGCAGCGGAGCCTCCGCTGGTCGAGTTTGTTGAGACCCTTCCTCGCCCTCCGCCGGTCGAGCTTGTCGAGACCCGTCCTCACCCCGGATCGGTCCAGATTCGCCGTCCTCCGAG
>NZ_JASGEN010000083.1:0-24322 GCF_047606365.1 Micropruina sp.
CGCGCCCGCGACCGGCTCAAGGAGCGCGGCCGGCCCCGCGACGCGAAGCGCAACGCCGAAGGGCGCCTCGTCGAGGGCCAGATCACCACGAACTGGAAGCAAGCACTCGCGCAACTCGCGCTCGCCTACCCCGACCGAATCCAGCCCTACCTATAGAAACCGAGCGCCGCTCCCTTACACAAAAAACTTGACAGGCTCCGCCCCGATGGGTTTCATCTTCTTCCGACGGACCACCGGCCTGGAGCATCGCCCGCTGCGGCTGCCGTCCGTCCCCGTCCTCGCGATCATCATCTTCGTGCTGCTCGAGGTGCTGAACCTGACGGTCCTCATGGCCGGCATCTCGATCGGCTGACCCCCTCCCCCACCTGGCTCCCGGTACGAAGGGACGGTTCTTTTCGTACCACCAGCGGTACGCCGGGACGGTTCCTTTCGTACCACCAACAGACCGAGGGACGGCTCGTCCGCGCCGCCAGTGGAACGAAAGGAACCGTCCCTCCATACCAACAGCGGAACGAAAAGAACCGTCCCTCCGAACCAACAGCGGAACGAAAAGAACCGTCCCTCCATACCAACAGCGGAACGAAAAGAACCGTCCCTCCATACCAACAGCGGAACGAAAAGAACCGTCCCTCCGTACCGGGGTCAGCGACTGGCGGGTTCGACCAGGTCGGCGTATCCCAGTTGCTCGGCGAGTTCGGCGATCCAGCGGACGGCCGGGGGGCCGAGCCGGGCGCCGACCGAACCGATCGCACGGCTGAGTGCACCGGCGCCGACGTCGTCGGCCAACAGCTCTCGCGGGAGGCCCAGGTCGGCGAGCAGCAAGACGTACGCGGGGGCGAGCCACTCGTATTCCAGGACGAGGGCGGCTCGTCCGTCGGTGGGCAGCGGACCGGCGGCGCACCGCTCCAGCTCGGACGCCATGGCGGTACGGTCGGCCCGCAGCCGCTCGACCTCCCAGGCCCGCCCGACCATGGCGCGCGCGCCGTCCGGATCGACCTCCAACCAGCCGGTGACCAGGCCGGGAACACTGAGCTCGGGTAGGAATGCCGACGAGCTGTCGCGTGGGGCGGCCAAAACTCCCGGCCGCAGACTGCGGTAGCCGTGGGCTGCGGCAGCTGTGCGCAAAGCGTCACGGCTGCGGCGGCGTTGCTCGCTGATGGTGTAGATGAGCAGGTGGAACCGGCCGTCCCAGCCAGGTGTGCTGCCTCCGCCCACCACCTCGCGGTAGCCGGACGCCATCTGTCCCGACAGCCGGTACACCCCGACCCGGCCCCGGCGTTCGAGCTCCAGCTGTCCCCAGCGAACCAGCCGGTTCAGCAGTCCCTTGGCCGCCGGAACGGTCGCACCCAGTTCGGTGAGCACGGCGACCAGCACCGGTCCGGGCAGCGCGGACGCCTGGGCCGCGCCGAAGACGAACGGCACGGCCGACGCGTCGACGGCCGGCGGCATGCCCTCACAGTAGCGATTGCCTCCGCTTGAGCCGGCTGATGCGAGGACGTCCGGGATGAGCCAGCAGTGCTTGGAGATCCCCGCCTTCGCCGGGATGACGATGGGCCGCGCTCCTCCGTCGGCCGGGCGTCGGTCAGCCGCGTTTGGCCGTCCAGGCGGCGATGATCCGGTCGTTGAGGCCGAACATCACCTTCTTCTCCTCGGGCTCGGCGTGGTCGTAGCCGAGCAGGTGCAGCAGTCCGTGGATCAGCAGGTAGTCGGCCTCCTGCTCCGGCGTCCGGTTCGAATCGGATGCCTGCGCGGCGGTCACCTCCGGGCACAGCACGATGTCGCCGAGCATGCCCAGCGGTGACTCCTCGCCGTCCTTGGGCGGGCGGAGTTCGTCCATCGGGAAGCTCAGCACGTCGGTCGGGCCCGGTTCGTCCATGTACTTCTCGTGGTAGGCGGCCATCGTGTCGGTGTCGACCAGCAGGATGGACAGCTCGGTCTGCGGATGGATGCGCAGGCTGTCCAAGGCGAAGATGGCCAGCGCCACCAGCCTCTGCTCGTCGACCTCGACGCCGGACTCGTTGTTGATCTCGACGGTCATCGGCGCTCCCTGCGCTCGGCGGACGGATGCTGAGTGGACTCGAAACGGTCGTAGGCGGCGACGATGCGGCCGACCAGCTTGTGCCGCACCACATCGTGGTTGGTCAGCTGGCAGAAGGCGATGTCGTCGACGCCGTCCAGGATGCCCTGCACCATCCGCAGGCCCGACCGGGTGCCGGTGGGCAGGTCGACCTGGGTGACGTCGCCGGTGACCACGACCTTCGACCCGAAACCGAGCCGGGTGAGGAACATCTTCATCTGCTCCATCGAGGTGTTCTGCGCCTCGTCGAGAATGATGAACGCGTCGTTAAGGGTGTTGTGGGTGACGAGGAAATTCTCGGTCACATAGAGCGAGTCTGCTGCAGCCACCGCGATGCAGACACACACGGCCTGCCCAGCCGGCTCGATCGAGTGGATGAACCGCATCGGGCGACCGCCACCAGTGAGCTCATAGCGTGCTGCCTTACGGCGCAACCTGAACGGGACGATGCTGTCCGGCAGTCGAATGTCGATGACGTAGGCGTCATGCCGGTACGGAACAGGACGCCCATTGGCGAAGCCCGGTGCACGCCCCTCCGCCTGCCTAGTTCGCGCGTAGGCGACGCCTCCCAGTGAGCGGACAAGATAGACGACGTCGTCGCGTAGTTGGGCCGAGCAGGTCGTGTACTGCACTCGACACGTCCGATTCGCCTGGACCACCGGGCCGCCGTCGGTATCGAGCAGACCTTGCAACACGGCGAGACGGACGTCCAGCGCGTTGTGCAGGTAGAGCTCAGGAACAAACTTCGTCGATGACCGGGTTCCTGCCAGCCCCAGCTCACGAAGGATCATGGTCACCGGGTTCGCGATGAGCAATCCCCCGCGCGTGGCGTTCGTGCGCCTCAGCACGTAGTCGCCACTCGTGCCCTTCCGCAAAAGAGTGATCTCGGGAATGGCTGCATCCAGAGCCTCGGCCAGTTCCGAGTCCATTGTCGTGAAAGTCGGAGTCGTTGCGGTGGTGATGCAGCCGTCGCCGAGCAAGAGGCCAAGCGCGTACGGGTCGAGCGGCACTTCCCGTGGCGGCAACTGGACCGGCGCGACCACGGGAAGCTCGTATCGGTGAGCGTGGGCGGCGCGAAGATTGCCAATCATCTCGCTGGTGGTCAGGACCCGCCCGCCCGTGCGGCGCCGGACATCCGACCGGGTCGACACCTGCCACAGATGCTCGCCGCAGGCCAGCGTCGACGCCCCATCTTGCGTCGAAACTCGGTAGACGTCCTTCAGACCCTGCGGATACACGCCAAGAACAGGGGTCGGACAGCCGTCGGAGCCGACCACGAGATCACCCACGCGGAGATCGCCGATCGGCCGGAAACCCTCCGGCGTCAGTACCGGTGTGTCAACCGGCTGTGCGCGGCCCCGCATGTATGCCAGCGGCGCGACCTCGATGGTGCCGGCGGTCAGCAGCCTCGGCACCGACTCGGGGTCGACCATGTCGTGCAGGGCGTCGTAGAGCGGCCGCAGGTAGGGGTCGATCTTGTCGGTCAGCGTGCCGGGCAGGAAGCCGAGCCGCTCGCCGGCCTCGATCGCCGGCCGGGTCAGGATGATCCGGTTGACCTCCTTGGCCTGCAGCGCCTGGACCGCCTTAGCCATCGCCAGATAGGTCTTGCCGGTGCCGGCCGGGCCGATGCCGAACACCACCGTGTGGGCGTCGATGGCGTCCACGTAGCGCTTCTGGTTCAGCGTCTTGGGCCGGATCGTTCGGCCTCGGGTGGACAGGATGTTCTGGGTCAGCACCTCGGCCGGGCGCAGCGTCTCCGCTTGCTGGGCGGTCATTCCGACCACCCGCTCGACGGCGTCCGCGGTGAGGCCCTGGCCGGTGCGGACGATGGTGACCAGCTCGGTGAGCACCTCGGAAGCCACGATGACGTCGCCCGGGTCACCGGTGAAGGTGACCTCGTTGCCGCGCACATGGACGTCCGCCGAAAGCTCGCGCTCGAGGATGTCCAGGAACTCGTCGCGCGGGCCCAGCACATTCACCATGTCGACCGACGGCGGAACGGTGATCCGGCGCACCCCGGTGGGCTCGGACGGTTCACTGTCGGCGTTTCGCATCTTCCTCCTCGAATCGGACGGAAGAATCCTAGCCCGCCGCTGTGACACGCCTCGCCGCACTGAAGTGTGCTTGTCCGCGGCCGTCATTGAACGAGCTTGTCCATAGCCGGCAGGGTCTCGACAAGCGCGACCCGCGAGCGCGGAACCTCGCTGCGTGGGCCATGCTTGTCCCCATGCCGAGCACCCCGCCGTCCCTGACCCTCGCCGACGCCGTCGACCGGGCGTCCGCGCTTGCCGCATCGGGCGAGCGCCGACTGCTGGGGCTGGTCGGGCCGCCCGGGGCGGGCAAGTCGACCCTGTCGGCGGTGCTGGCCGAGCGGGTCGGCGACCGGATGGTCGTCGCCGGGATGGACGGCTTCCACCTGGCGAACGCCGAGTTGATCCGGCTCGGACGTCGTGACCGCAAGGGCGCCCCGGACACCTTCGACGTGGACGGCTACGTCACCCTGCTGCGCCGGCTGCGGGAACAGCAGCAACCGCTGTACGCGCCGCGCTTCGACCGTGACCTGGAGGAGTCGATCGGCAGCACCGTCCTGATCGAGCCGAACATCCCGCTGGTGGTGACTGAGGGCAACTATCTGCTGTTCGACGAGCACGGCTGGGACGCCGTCCGGCCCGAACTCGACGAGGTCTGGTACCTGCAGGTGGACGACGTCGAGCGGCGCCGCCGCCTGGTGCACCGCCGACTCGGTCACGGCGACACTCCCGAACACGCCGAGCAGTGGGTGCACACCGTGGACGAGGCTAATGCCCTGCGGGTGGCAGCCGCCCGCGCGCGGGCGGACCGCATCGTCGAGATGCCCTGAAGAACCGTCCCCGCTACGTGCGGATTTCGAACGAAGAAGAACCGTCCCCACATCGTTGAGCTTGTCGAAACCCCTTGCCGGCGCCATCGGAGTCTCGACAGCGGCTCGGCGGCGTCCGTCTCGGGTGGGGTCACCCGGCTAGCGCGACAGTCCGTTCCCGGACGAAACTGGCTAGGGCGATGATCGCCGCGGCGCTCAGCACGACCACCGCCAGCGCCGCGCGGAGCCCGAACAACTCGGCCAGTCCGCCGATGATCGGCGGGCCGAGCAGGAACGCCGGCCACTGCCCGATGCTGATCAACGCCACCGCGGTGGCCGAGGGCACCCCGGGTTGGTTGCCGGCCAGGGTCATTGCGGTGGGCACGATGCAGCCGCTCCCGACGCCGAGGCAGGCGAAGCCGATCAGGGCACCGGCGACCGTGCCGGTGAGCAGGCCGATGCCCAATCCGAGCACCGAGATCGCAGCCGACAGCTGCAGGAAGCGGCGGCGTCCGATCGCCTCGACCACCCGGTCACCGACCAGACGGGCCGCCGCGATGGCCAGCGAGTAGCAGACCAGGGTCAGTGACCCGACCGCGACGCCGCCGCCGAGTTCCACGCTGTACAACGCGCTCCACTGCACGGCACCACCCTCGTTGACGGAGGTCAGCAGGGCGATCGCGGCGAGCAGCAACAACTGCGGCGTCCAGCTCCGGACGCCGGATCGCGCCGGGGCCGCCTCCGGCGCATCAGGCAACACGGCGGCGTCAGGGCCCGTGCGGTGGGTGTCGGGGAGGAAGCGCAGGGTGACCAGGAACAGCGCCGCGAGCAGCAGGCCGGACGCCGCCAACTGCAGTGCCGCGGAGAACTGCAGCATTCCGGCCGCCACGCCGAGCAGGCCACCCAGGAACTGGCCGCCGCTGTACCAGAAGTGGAAGGACGAAATGATGCTGCGGCTGTAGCCACGCTCCACCTCGACGGCCAGCGCGTTCATCGGACCGAACAGCAGTCCCTGCGCCAGGCCGAGCACCAGCAGGCAGACGATCAGGAGCCAGGGCTCGGTGGCCAGCGCCGCGATCGGCACCAGCACCAGCATGCCGACCGCGCCCGCGACGGACGGCGTCCGCGCCCCCGTCCGGTCGATCACGCGGGACAGCACGAGCAGCGACGCCAACACGCCGATCGGCGCGGCCAGAACGATCAGACCCCATTCGCCGTTCGAGACGCCCAACTGGTCACGAACCGACGGGATGCGGCCCGCCCAGCCGCCCATCACCGCGCCGGCCAGCACGAACAGCACCGACACCGCCAACCGCGCACGGCGCAACTCGGCGGTGGGCGTCCGGATCTCGGTGTCGGAGGTGCGGGTCACCGAGGAAGGCTATCGAGGTTGTCGGTGACCAAGAGAACCGTCCCCAGTGACCAAAGGAACCGTCCCCGGTGACCATGGGGACGGTTCTTACGGTCACCAGAGGGTGCGGACTACTCGTTGGGCGGCGAGTCCTGAGTGTCGTCGGAGTTGGACGAGTCCTTCTCGGCCTCGCGCTGCTTCATCTGCTCGGCCTTCTCATCGGAGACCGGGCCGGTCACCGTTGAGTCGCCGAAGCCGGACGAGATGTCGCCGCCGTTATGGGGATCGTTGGTCATCGGAATCTCCTTCGATCGGGTGCTGTCGAGGCTAGTCAGCGCCACGAAGGTCACTACACCCCGAGGGAGGATTCGGGGCGAAAGGTATCCCTGCTCAGCTCCGTCGGGCGAAGGTATCGGTCGCGGCGACCAACTCCGCGGCGATGGCGGGCTCGGTGGCGGCGTGACCGGCCTGGACGAGCCGGAAATCGGCCTCCGGCCAGGCGCGATGCAGATCCCAGGCGGTCACTGCCGGGCAGGGCAGGTCGTAGCGGCCCTGCACGATCACCGCCGGAATCGACCGGATGGCGTCCACACCGGCGATCAGCTGACCCTCGTCGAACCAGCCGGCGTTGACGAAGTAGTGGTTCTCGATCCGGGCGAAGGCGAGCGCGAAATCGGGGTCGGAGAAGTCGTCGACCAGCGCCTGGGAGAACTCCAGGGTGGACGTCGCCGCCTCCCACGTCGTCCAGGCCACCCCGGCCGGACGATGCACCGCCGGGTCGGCGTCGAACAGCAGCTCGTGGTAGCCGGCAATCCGGTCGAAGCCGGCCGGCAAAGCACCGAAGGCCCTGATCAGCGGCGCCTCGAATCGTTCCCACCACTGCGGCGCCAGGTTCGCGGCACCGCCGTTGTAGTACCAGTCCAACTCGCCAGGGCGCAGCGTGAAGATGCCGCGCAGCACCAGTTCGGTGACGACACTCGGGTGAGCCTGGGCGTAGGCGAGCGCCAGCGCGCTGCCCCACGATCCGCCGAACACCTGCCAGCGCTCGATCCCACGATCCAGCCGCAGCCGCTCCAGATCGTCCACCAGATGCCAGGTGGTGTTGCTGGACAGGTCGACGTCCGGTGCGCTGGCATGCGGGGTGCTGCGGCCACAACCGCGCTGGTCGTAGAGCACGACCCGGTAGCGGGCCGGGTCGAAGAACCGTCGGTGCAGCGGACCACACCCGCCACCGGGACCGCCGTGCACGAACACCACCGGCTTGCCGTCGGGGTTGCCGGATTCCTCCCAGTACAGGCTGTTTCCGTCACCGACCTCGAGGCGTCCGCTCAGGTAGGGCTCGACAGCCGGATACAGCTCAGTCGTCGTCATCGTCCTCGTAGTCGTCGATGATGTGCATCGCGGCCTCCTCGGCACTGGCCGCGCCGCCCGCGAAACCCACGTCATGCCCGATGCTCTCCGGCTCTTCGTCGGTCTCCCCCGCACCGCCGTCGGCATCGACCAGCCGTCCGGCACGTCGCTTGCCGACCTCCCGCCGCTCGTCCGGGTCGTCCTTCCAGGTGCCGTCCTGCGCAGCGAAGTCGGGCTCCTCCTGGGTGATCCGCTGGTCGAGGGTCTCGCCATGCCGCATCTCGGCCCGGGTATTGCCATAACCCTGCGCCGGCGACCACTTCTCGGGCGCGACGTAACCCTCGTCGAGCACGTCCGCGACGCCGCGGTCGATCAGCGAATCATCGGCCTGCAACTGGTCGAGCTGCTCGGACTCGTCGGGCATCGTCGGGTCGAAGTCGGTCATGGGACTAGCCTGCCACCTCTGCTCACGCCGGGCGAGGACGACGGGCAACCCGTGCGGATTCGTGTCCGTCGCCCGCTGTAGGCTTCCTGCCCGTGACCGCGCCGCACCCGACTCCGCGCCCGACCTATGACCTGGTCCTGGCCGCGTTCTGCGCACTGCTGCTGATCTCCAACGTGTCAGCCACCAAACTGATCGAGTTCGGCCCATCGGTCGAGGTCGGCGGCTTCCCGGTGCTGCCGATCATCACCGACGGCGGCGCCTTCCTGTTCCCGCTCACCTACGTGCTGGGTGACGTGCTCGCCGAGGTGTACGGGCTGGCCAAGGCGCGCCGGGCGATTTGGACCGGCTTCGTGATGGCCGCCTTGATGTCGCTGACGTTCGCGGTGGTCGCCGCCGCACCGCCCGCCTCGGACTGGCCCAACAACGACGCCTGGAACGCGGTGCTCGGCTTCGTGCCCCGGATCGTGCTGGCCAGCCTGGCCGGCTATCTCGCCGGACAGTTCCTGAACGCCGTGGTGCTGGTGAAGATCCGGGAGTGGTTCGGGCCCGGCCGCCTATGGGTGCGGCTGGTCGGTTCGACGGTGGTCGGTGAGTTCGCCGACACCCTGGTCTTCTGCCTGATCGCATTCGGTCCGCTGGGCGCGTTCCTCGGCGGCGGCAGCCTGGACTGGCCGACATTGGCCAACTACACCCTGGTCGGCTTCGTCTACAAGGTGCTCGTCGAGGTGATCTTCCTGCCCGTCACCTACCGGGTGATCGCCTGGATCCGTAAGCGCGAAGGGCTCTCGTCTCCGGCGCCCGTCGAAGCACCGGTTGCTGGCTGAGCCTCCGCTGATCGAGCCTGCTCTGCCCACCGCTGATCGAGCTTTCGAGATCCCTCCCGACCGGTGATCGAGCTTGTCGAGATCCTTCTGAGGGGTCTCGACGCTCGACCGACGGTCCGTCGTACAGCGGCAACCCGTGGAGATCCCGGCGTTCGCCGGGATGACGGAAGAACCTCCCGGGTGACGGAAGAACCGCTGAGCTCTACTTCCGCTTGAACCGGTGCCAGAAGCCGCGGTGCTGGCCCTGTTTGGCGGCTGTCCCCGGGCCCCAGGGTGAGGCGGACGCCGGGGTCGGGCCGGGGACCGGATCCCAGGATCCCGGCTGGCCACGCAGCAGGGTGAGATCGTCGGCGTCCCCGGTGGCCGGGAACTCGGCGGTCGGCTGGCCGGCGGCCGTGAACTCCGTCGTGGGCGCGTCGGACGCCGAGCCCGCATCCCTGGGCCTGCCGTCCGAACTCGGCTCACTCGGCGCCGGGCCACCCGGCGGGATCACCGGGGAGCCGTCCAGCGGGGCGCCGCAACGGGCGCAACGCGGGGCACGCAGGGTCTGCCGCAAGCCGCAGGCAGGACAGATCGGCAGCGCCATCACGAACTCCTCCCCTTGAGCCGGCCCGTTCCCCACCTCGCCAATCGGCCATGCGTCACCAACGATGCCAGGTTCAACCGGGCCAGCGGACGCCGCCACCAGGGCAGGTCCTTCACGATGGCCCGCCGGGCCTCAGCCACACCCTGCCAATACTGCGCCACCGTGGCGGAGCTGATCTCACCGGCCCCGAACACGGCCGCGTCCGCAGCCCGGCCCAGGTCGCGGACGTCGTCGCGGCCGAGCAGTTCGCCCGCCTCCAGCCGGGTACTTCCCACCGGCACCGGACGGCCGGCGTCGCGGGCGGCGTCCAGCACCTCGTCCCAGCCGCCGGCGATCCGGGTGGACGGCTGTCCGCGGGTCCGGCGACCGCGGCTGCGCAGCGCCTTCAAGCCGAGGATGATGCCGACGATCAGCGCCAGCACCCCGAGCGGCGGGCCCGCCACGCGAAGGACGGCCCAGAACGCCCGCCAGAACTGCTCGGACGCCGGAAGTTCGGCCCGAGCAGAGGCCGGATCGGTGTCGGTCATCTCGTCGTAGCTGCCCGGCGGCGGCACCGGGTTGGGCGGCGGCACGTTGCGGATCGACTCCTGGTCGTTGTTCTGCCGCTGGTTCTTCTCCGGCTTCTTGCTGCGATCGGGAGTGAACACCGAGGTGGGCACGCTCACCCAGCCGTGGCCGGCGACCGAAAGCTCCACCCAGGCCCGAATGTCCTTGCCACGCACCTCGCCGCCCTCGGGCACCTCGGCACCGAACACCACCCGCGCCGGGTAGCCGAGCCGGCTCGCCATCAGGGCGAAGGTGGCCGCGTACTGCTCATCGCTGCCGACGAACTGCTGCCCGGTGACGAAGCTGTTCAGCCGGTACTGGCCGTGCCCGGGCAGGTACTGCTCCTCACCGGCCCGAGTGCCGTCGCTCCACGCGCCGTCGGTGCGCAGCGCCTTCGCCACGTCGGCCAACTGCGTCCATTGCTCGGCGTCGCCGGCGGCGAGCCGCTGGGTGGTGCCGGCCAGGAAAGCCGTTGTCGCGTCGTCCTGCCGGACGCCGTCGCCGGGCGCCGGGTCGCCGGTCATCGCGTCGAAACCGGGCAATGGCGCGGAGTCGACCACCACCAGGTCGTCGGCCCGCAACCGGTCGGGCACGAAGCCCTGGTCGGTGGTCAGGTTGAACCGGTAGTTGTCGCGGTGGTCCTGTGCCCCCGGGCCGTCGAAGGCGATGGCGGAGACCCTGCCCAGCGAGGGCAGCCACGGGTTGAGCGACGGGTTGTCGGCGTAGCCCGGCAGCACCCGCACCATGGTCTGGGTCACCCGGTCGCGAGGCGGGTCCGGCACACGTGCGCCGAGCCGTTGGAAGCCGCTGCCGTCGGCGACGCCGTCACCCAGCCCGCTCCAGCTCGCACCGGACCAGCGGTCGAGCACCGCGATCCGCAGCTGCGCACCGGGCGCGGCGCCGTCCACCTGCAGCAGCGGGGTGTCCCAATAGAGCTGCAGGTCCTGTCCCGAGAAGGTGCGGAAACCGACCAGCGGCGTCGGATACTGCCGGACGTCGACCGGCGGTTCGAGTTCGGCGCGCAGCACATGACGTTCGTCGGCCACCCCGGGCAGCACCGGCGCCAGCGCCGACCCGCCGAGCAACGCGGCGACCAGCATCGCCGCACCCAGGCCGAGCTGCAGCCGTCCCGGACGCCCCGAGCGCAGCACCCGCCTGGTCCGCGGAAACCGCACCGCCAGCCAGCCCAGGGAGAGGACGGCGAACCCGAGGCCCTGCAGCCGCAGCAGCGGGGCGTCCAGAGTGCCCAGCGCGATCACCAGGCAGAGCAGCACCAGCGGCACGGTCAGCGGCAGCCACGCCGAGCGGGCGCGCCGGCCGACGCAGTGCCCGATGCTGCCGGCCAGCAATGCCAGCACCCACGGCAGGGCCAGCAGTTCGCCGTTGCCGTCGACGGGCGCGAGCGTGGTCAGGAACTCCATCCAGCCGGTGACCAGCGAGGCACCCAGCGCACCGACCGCGTCCGGCGTCGGCAGCACGCCGCCGACCGCGAGCCGGGGCACGGTCAGTGCCGGCCCGAGCAGGAAGTAGAAGACCCCGGCGATCAGCACCGCGGCCGACCACGACCAGCGGAACACGTTCGCGACATGGGCGGCGAGCACCCCCAGCAGCACACCGACCACGGCGACCGCCAGGAAGCGGAGGTTGTCGAAGCCGGTGACGAAACCGGCCAACGCCAGGAGGCAGGCCGCGACCAGGAAGCCGGCGTCCACCAGGTCGGGGCTGGTCGGACGCAGCAGCTTCAGCCGGGCGGTGAGGGTGTGCCCGGTGGTGCCGGGCTGAGCCTGCGCGTGGATGACCCTCACTGCACGCTCACCCCCAGCAGCACCCGCGGCAGGTCCTCGAGCCGGCCGATGCTCAGCACGGTCATCCCGGACGCCTGGCGCAACGCCATCGCCCCACCCCGCTCGGCGGTGATCGCGAAGGTGTGCACCTCGGGCGCCAGGTGGGCGCGGGCCCGGGCGAACGAGCCGAAGCCCGCCTGCGAGCCGGAGATCAGGATGGCGACGCTGGCGTCCGGGGCCAGGTGGGCGAGTCGGCCGACCGACGGCGCCAGCGGCCACGGACCGTTCTCGGCGCGCGAGAAGGTGTCCAGGGCGAGCGCCGGATGCGGCTTGGCGGCGGCGTGCTCGCCGACCACGATGGTCAGGTCCATCTCGTCGGTGAGCGCCCGGACGGCGACCGAGGCGGCCACCGAGATGGCCAGCTCGAACTCGGCGTCGTCGGCGTAGCCGGCAGGGTCGGCGTCCACCACGACCGCGACATGGGAGCGCCGGGTGTCCAGGAACTGCTTGACCAGGAACGCGCCGGTGCCGGTGGCGCCGCTGAGCTTCGCCGAGGAACGCCAATGGATGTAGCGGCGGTCGTCGCCGGGGGCGTATTCGCGCAGCGTGTGGAAGGCCAGGTCACTCATCGAGGTGTCGTTGGTGGTGTGGCCCTCGAGGTCGCGCAGCAGTCCCGAACCCAGCGGTTCCAGCGGCACCCGCCGCGGATGCACGAACAGTTCCAGCCGCTCGGTCCAGGTGATCTCGCGCCGCACCAGGCCGAACGGGTCGCCGCGCTGGGTGACCACCGGACCCAGTTCGATCACACCGCGTTGCTGGGTGGGCACGATCACCACCTCGTCATGGACGGCACCGGCACCCAGCGCGGGCAGGGTGAACCGGCCCAGCGCCTGGCCGACCGGCAACTCCAGGCGGATCGGCAGCACCGGCGTCCGGGCCAGGTTGGTGACGCTCACCCGGGCCGCGGAGGACTCCCCCACGGTCACCCGCAGCGGGTCCGCCTCCAGCTTCACCGCCAGGTTGAGCCGTCCGAGGGTGAAGCCACAGGCGATCAGGAAGCCGATCAGCAGCACTGCGGCCAGCAGCGCGAACTCACCCCAGCCGAACAACACCGCCAAGAGCCAGGACGCGCCGGCCAGTGCCAGCACCGCCCAGCCGAATCCGGTGACCGCGGCCAGGACCTGGCCGATGGCGTCCAGGAACGGCCGGACGGCGCTCCGGTAGGGCTCGGACGCGGTCCAGAGTCGCTGGAAGGGTCTAGACAAGCTCGACCAACGAGCCCGCTGGTTGAGCTTGTCGAAACCAAGCTCGTCCTGGGTGGGTCTCGACAAGCTCGACCAACGGGGCCAACGGGACCGACGACCGCGCGACCGATCCTCCGACCCGGTGGGGGTCGGAGTCGGCGGACGGACGCGGGTCTGGTCGGACATCTGGAATCAGTTGCGCCGATCGGCCGGGGCGGCGACGGCGGCCAGCAGGTCGTCGATCACCTGCTCGGCGGTCACCCCGGAGAACTGGGCTTCGGCGTTCAGGATCAGCCGGTGGCTCATCACCGGCACCGCCAGGTCCTTGATGTCGTCCGGGATCACGAAGGCGCGGCCCTTGGCGATGGCCCAGGTCTTGGCGGCCCGCACATACGCCAGGCAGCCGCGCATCGACAGCCCCAGCTTGACCCGGGCATGCTGGCGCGACTCCTGCGCCAACTGGCTGATGTAGGCCAGGATCGCCGGCTCGACATGCACCTCGTTGGCGAAGTTCGACATCTGCGCGACGGCGTGGGCGGCGATCACCGGGTTGACCTGCGCGGAGCGGTCCCGGTTGGCGGCCTGCGCCATCAGTTCGACGGCGACGTCGTGGTCGGGGTAGCCGATCGAGCTCTTCATCAGGAACCGGTCCAGCTGGGCTTCCGGCAGCCGGTAGGTGCCGGCCTGCTCGATCGGGTTCTGGGTGGCGATCACCATGAACGGGCGCCCCACGGTGTGCCGGACGCCGTCGACGGTGACGTTGGACTCCTCCATCACCTCCAGCAGCGCCGACTGGGTCTTCGGTGAGGCCCGGTTGATCTCGTCGGCCAGCACCACGGTGGCGAAGATCGGGCCCTTGTGGAACTCGAAGGTCTGCTTGTGCTGGTCGTAGACGGTGACGCCGATCACGTCGGAGGGCAGCAGGTCAGGGGTGAACTGGATCCGGCTGTGGCTGCCCTGCACGGTGTTCGCGATCGCCTTGGCCAGCTGCGTCTTGCCCGTGCCCGGATTGTCCTCGAGCAGCAGATGGCCCTCGCTGAGCAGGCAGGTCAGCGCGATCCGGATGATCTCGCTCTTGCCGCGGATCGCCAGCTCGACGTTGGCCACCAGCTGCTCGAACGTCTGCTCGAACCAGGTCGCCTGGTCATCGGTGATGCTCATCGTGCTCTCCTGTTGCGTCGTTTCCTGCTCATATTCGCGTCGTCCGAACTGTGCCGCTCTCGCTCCAGGCCGGTCTCGACAAGCTCGACCAACGACGATCGGCTCGTCATGCCGGTCTGCTGCCGTACCAACGCCCGGACGCCTCGCCGCAGTCGACCTCGACCCAGGCGCTGTCGGGATGGATACCCCAGTAGGCCTGGGTGATCCGTTCGCCGTTGCCCTGCGACCAGTTCGTCCGGAATCTGGTGCCGTAGCTGTCCCGGACGCGGCATTGCAGGGTGCCCTGCGCGTTCGAGATCCGGGCCCCGACGTAGCGGCAGTGGTTGCTGAAGTCGCAGTCGGCCGGGAAATCGGTGGTGTAGCCGCCCCAGATCAGCGTCACCGTCGGCTTGGGCGGGTCGGCCGAGGTGAGGGCGATCGTCCGGGTCTGGCTGCGCGAGCCGTCACTGACCACCACGGTGAAGGTGTGGCTGCGGCTGTAGCCGCCCAGATCACGGGTCACCGCGCGGCTCCAGGTGCCGTCGCGGGCGTCGGTGCTGGCCAGGTTCGAGCCGTCCACGCTGACCCGCAGCGCGCGTCCGTTCGGGTTCACGTTCACGGTGAAGCTGACGCTGGTGCCGCTGGCCGCGCCCCGGCTCAGCGAGAAGCCCTGGATCGGGCCGTAGGCGGTCGCCGAGGCACCGCCCGAGGCCGGTCCGCAGCGTTCCTCGTTGCAGACCTGCAGGGTGAAGTTGTAGGCGACGCCGTCCGCGCCGACCCGCACGGTCCGGTCGAAAGCCTGCCCCCGGGCGGAGGCCGAGAAGCTGTCCACCACTGAGCCGTTGGCCATGATCCGCACCGTGGAGGACCGGCCGCGCGAATCCGGCGCGGTGCCCTGCACCCGGATCGTCCGGTCGCTGCCGGTGGCGCTCACCCGCGGCGCACCGGGCCGTTCCGGGGTTCCCACCGCCTGCCAGGAGGCGCGCGCGGTGGAGGTCTTGCCGGCACCGTTCCGGGCGGTCACCTCGTAGCTGTGGGTGGCGCCGTCGTAGGTCACCCGGTCGTCGGTGCAGGTCGTGCCCGCAGTGCGGGAGCAGATGGTCTTGGAGCCGTCCCGGACCACCGAGAAGGTCAGGTCGGCCGGCCCGTTCTTGTCGGGCAGGTTCCAGGCGACCCGCAGTGCCGTCGCGGCACCGGTGGCGGTGGCGGCGGTGAAGGTGGGCGCCTTCAGGCCCAGCGGACGGCCCGCCGACTGGCCCTGGATGCGGGCCCCCGGGCCGATCGTCAGCTCGTTCTCGGCGGCCAGGGTGATCGAGTAGATGGTGTTGTTGTCGAGTCCGGTGATCACCTTCGAGGTGGCCGACCCGGGCGCCTTCAGCTTGCGGCCGTCGACCAGGATGTGGAAGGTCTTCACCGCGGTGCCCTCGAACTTCACCGGGTTCCAGCTCAGTGTCAGTTGGTGGTCCTGCGGGTTCGACACCCGCAGCCCGGACGGCGCGGGCGGCGGCTGGTCGGGCCGGATCCGGCGGCTCGGCTCGCTCCACTCGCCGGCACCCGCCTTGTTCAGCGCCTGCACCTGGAAGGTGTACCAGGTGCCGTTGGTCAGCCCGCTGATCCGGCACGAGGTCGCCGGGCAGGGGGTGGTCCGGCCACGGCTGTCTCGCACCCGGTAGCCGGTGATCGGCGACCCGTTGGCGGCCGGTGCCGTCCAGCTGAGGGTTTCGGCCTTCGATTGCACCTTGGGCCCCGGACGCGGCGCGCCCGGCTTGCCGGGAACCCCGTAGACGGTCAGCGCGAAACGTGCCGTCACATGCCGGTCGGTGCGGCCGTGGTCGGCCACGTCGGTGCCGGTGACGTCGAACTCGATCCGGCCGTGCGCGTCCCCGGGCGGGGTGAACGTGACGGTGGTTCCCGAGACGGTGAACGGGGTGGACGGCCCGCTCACCTGGGTGACCTTGACGATGCCGGGCACCGCGTCGGACAACGCCGAAGTGATGCCGACCGGCACCCGCACCGGGGTGCCCTGCTTGATGTCGACGTAGCTGCGGCCCTGGATGGTCGGCAGCGGCGCCTCGCTGATCTTCACCGTCAGCCGCTGGGTGAGGGCCCGCGAGTCGGCGACACCGATCTCGAGCTCGGCGGTGGTGCCGGGCCGCGACGCGCCGGACGCGCCGAGTTCCAGGGTGCGACCGACCTGGAGATCGACACCGGCGGGTGCCTCGGAAACCCACCGGGCGGTGTAGCTCAGTGCAGCCAGGTCGTCGGGGTCGGGCGTCCAGACGTTGCACAGGCTGCCCAGGTCGAGGCTGCGCGGCTGCCCGCCGGCGGGCAGGGTGATCGGGGCGTCCGGGCAGCGCAGCACCGGTGTCGGCGGACCGACCTGCACCGGAATCGTCACGTACGAGGTGAGTACGTCCTCATCGGTGGCGGACTCGCCGTCCATCACCTGCAGGGTGACCGCGCCCGGGCCGACATAGCCGTCGCCGGCCGTCACCCGGAAGCTGGTGTCGTTGACCGCGGCGATCGAGATCTTCTCGGCCGGTGAACCCGACAGCGTGTCGGTGGTGGTCAGCCGGACGTCCCGGTTGCGCGGCGACATCACCACATCGCCCAGCCGGATGGTCTGGCTGCCGTCCGGGTCGAGGTCGATGCGCGCGTCGGGCCGGGCCACCGGTGCACCCCCGCCGCTCGGCGGCACGAAGAGCAGCGCCGCGCTCTGCGCACCGCGCTCGTCGGTGACCAGATACGGAATGACCTGGGGCGCCTCGGTGACCGGCACGGTGATCACGCCGCCGACGACAGTGATCGCCGGATCGCTGCGCAGCACGGACGCGGTGAGCCGCTCGTCGCGGCCGTCCGGATCCCAGGCGCGCTGCAGCACGTCGGCCTTGGCGACCTTGCCGTCGACCACGGCCACCTCGTCGAAGATCACCGGCGGGTTCTCGTAGCCCTCGCGCGGGGTGATGGTGATACCGGCGGCCGGGCCGGTGCCACCGTTGCCGCGCAGCGCGTACTGCAGCAGCAGCGGCTGTCCGTTCTCGGGCGCCTGAGCGGTGATGAAGCCGTCCTTGCTCACCTCCACCCCGGCCGGCAGGGTGTCGTTCAGCGACTTCAGCGGGGCGATGCCGACCTTGTCGGCCCGCGCCATCAGGTCGTTCGCCCGGGCGTCCACCCGGATCAACGCCCCCGGCGCGGCGGTCACGTTGTCCTCGATGGCGATCGGCGGCTGCGGCGCGCCGGGTGGTGTCACCGCGACCCGGACGATCGCCGCCGCCTGCTTGCCGTACCGGTCGGTGACCATCATCGAGAAGGTGTCGGTGCCGACGTTGCCGGCGTCCGGATAGGCCTCATAGGTGACCGAGGTCGGGCTGAAGCCGACCACCCGTCCCAGGTTCGGCGACGCCCCGATGCCGGCCACGGTCACCGAATCGCCGTCCGGGTCCTGCGACGAGGTGGGCAGCGAGATCTTGATCCGTTGACCGGCGCCCGCCCGGGCCTCGATGTCGCCGGGACGCGGGGCATGGTCGTCGTCGGCGGTCTCCGGCTGCGGCTTGACCGTCACGCTCACCTCGCCGCGGGTGCGTTCCCCGCTCGGCGACTGCGCGTAGTACTCGATGGTGATCTCGCGGGTCTCGGTCAGCCCGGTCGGCGCCACGTAGCGGATCTGGTCGGCATGCACCCAGGCCTGCCCGGCGTCCGTCGCCTCGGCGGTACTGGCCGCCTCGTACAGCGGCAGCTGGCCAACGACGGCGGTGCCGTCCAAGTTGCTCACCAACGACAGCCGCGAACCGGCCGGGCTGGTGTCGTTACCGAGGGCGTTGATCAGCACCGTGTCGCCGTCGCGGACGATGGCCCGGTCCTTGCGGGTGATCGGAATGTCGCTGCCGACCGCACGCAACTGCGCGACGGTGACGTCGCCCTTGGCGTTCTGATAGCCGTTGCTGACCGTGTAGTGCACGGTGAACGGGTTGGGGCTGATCCGGTCGGACCGCGGGCTGAGCAGCAGCCAGCGGCCACCGATCACCGCCACGTCCACATCGGCCTCGGTTTCGGCGGACTGGACGGTCAGCATGCCGCCGCGCGGATCGGCGTCATTGGCCAGCACATCGACCCGCACCGGGTTGGTGCCCCGGATCGCGGCCGCGTCCGGCATGGTCTGCGGAACGAAGCCGGCGTCGTCCTTGGCCACGTCGATGCGGATCTGGCTACGGTCGACACGCGCCGAGCCGTAGGCGGCGACATAGTCGAGGAAGTACGGCCCGGGACGGCTGGCGACGACAGTGACCAGCCCGGAGCGCTGATCGGTGGTCACCTTCAGGTTCGCCTTGGGGGCGATGTCGCCGCCCAGCACCAGCCGGGCGTCCGGGGTGCGCGGATCGGAGCCGGGCAGGTCGTTGGCCAGCGGGCGAATCACGATCGGCTTCCCGACCTGGCCGCGGACGCTGTCCGGGTTGGCGACCGGCTTGCCGCCGGTCAGCGCCTTCTCGCCGAGCACGGTCACGTTCAGGTCGGAGCTCACCTCGTTGCCCGGCACGTCGGCGACCCGGTAGGTCAGCTTCTTCCGGACGTCGGAGCTCTCCCCGCCGGGGGTGTATTCGAGGCGTCCGTCGGGCGTGGTGGGCACCGCCTCACCGTCGACGGTGGCGTCCATCAGCAGCACCGGGTCGCTCTCCGGATCACGCCAGTCGCCCAGCGGCGCGACCGTCAGGGTGCCGAAGGACGGCACGCTGTAGTCGGGGCTGCTGGCGCCGTCGCGCAGGTGGGGCTTGTCGTTGTCCTCGGGGCGCTTGATGTCGACGGTGACGGTGGCGTCGTCCTCGTGGTAGCCGTTGCCGGCGACGTAACGGAAGGAGAAGTCCCTTGCCTGCGCGGGCGTGGTCACCTTGAGTGCCTGCCCGTCGGGGGTGATGTCGACGCGGTAGCCCTCCGGCACCCCGCGCACAGCGCTGATCATCAGGATGCTGCTGATCGAGTCGGTGTCGTTGTCGAGCGGGTGGACGATCTGGGTGCGGCCCGCCCGGGCACCGAACCGGTCGTCGTTGGCGTGCGGTTCGGCGTCCTTCAAGGCGGGTTTGTCGGACTTCTGCGGATCGTTCGGGTTCTGGTTCGGCTTGGGCTTGATCTTGTCCCAGTTGTCGACCCGGAGCTGCTGATCGAGGTCGAACACCCGGCCGTCGGCGGCGTCGTTGAGCACCAGGCTGTTGCGGTTGACCCGGAACACCGGGCGGATCAGCGGCTGGGCGCGGCTGGTGACCGCCATGTTCTCGGCGGTTCCCTCGGCGCAGGCGCGCACGACGGTGGTCGGGGTGCCGGCCCAGGCGCCGAAGTCGCAGCCGGCCAGCCGGACCGGGGCGGCCGGCGTGGAGCCGATGCCCCGCGCCACCTCGGCGCTGATCCCGTCGGTGAGACCGATCCGGATCAGGCTCTCGGGCAGGGCAAGCAGGACGCCGGGGGCGTCCGGGCCGCTGTGCTGGAGGCGTCCGGCGACCGCGGCGGTGACCTGCTTGGTGCGTCCGCCGGGCAGGATCACCAGACCCAGGACCTCGTCGTAGACGACGGCTTGGCTGCCGACCGCGGCGAGCTGCACAGAACGGACGGCGGTGGCCAGCTTGCCGGTGACCGGCTCGGTCAGCCGTCCGTCACGGACGGCGATGGTGACGGTGTTGCCGTTCACCCCGGCGACGTGCACGGTGCCGTCCGTGCCGACGGCGAGAGCGACGGTCTGCGCCGTGCTGCCCGCGGGCGGTTCGCCGATCTCGGCGACGGCGGGCTGGGCGGGGTCGAGGGCACGGAGGTCGGCGACCCGCTCGGCCGGGTCGTAGCGTCCGGCCCAGATCTTGCCGGTGGCCGGATCGACGGCGGCGACGGTGCCGCCACGCATGTCGACGATGCTGCCCGGCCGCAGATTGATCACCTGGTCGGTGGCGTTGGTCACCGCGGACGAGTCGATCGGGACGAGCGATCCGCCGGCGGCGTCGTACTCGACCACGGCGGAGCCGTCCTGCAACACGTTCAACTCAGGCGTGCCCGCGGAGCCGGGCAGGTCGAGGAAGGCGTCCAGGCCGACCGCGGATTTGTTGATCCGGCCGTAGGACTGCTCGGCATCGTTGGTGACCCAGATGCCCGAGTCATGCAGGTCGAGTTTGTTCACCGGGTAGCCGACCGACACCACAGCCAAGGTGGCGATCACCGCCAGGGTCAGGGTCGCGACGAGGCCGGGCAGCACTCGCACGATCGACCTGGTACGCATGATTTGGGCGAATCCTCCACCGCTCGGCCGGGTTCATTGGGGTGCCCGGCGACAGGATGTCCTTCCGGTGAGCCTAAACGACCGTCGTGCCAGGCCCGAATCCTGCCCGCGGGGAGCACTCCCCGGCACTCGTCATCCCGCATGCGATCCAGCGACATGACACCCCGTCGTCCCGGGCTTGATCCTTCGTCATCCCGGACTTGATCCGGGACCTCCGAGCAATTCCTGAGCGCGCCCAGATCCCGGCGTTCGCCGGGATGACGAGGGCAGCCGGGATGACGGTGGTGTTTCGTTGGTCGAGCTTGTCGAGACCCTCAGACCGGCCCCGCGACGGCAGCGCTTGGGCGGACCCGCGATCGCCGCGCTGCCGATCGACGCGGACGGCATCGTCAACTGGCGACCGATTCGGCGGGCGTCTCGCCTCACCTGCCTCGGACGGAGCGTGAATCGGTCGCCAGTTCACGAGCCTCAGGGAGGTCGGCGGCCACCGAGCGGAGTTGACCGGGTCAGGGGCCGCCGCTGCCGGCGCCACTTCTGGGCGTCGGGTTCATCGTGGCGAAGAGGGCCAGCAGGAAGAACAGCGCGACGCCGGCCACGAAACCCTGGGCGAGCCAACCCAGCCACCGCGGCATTCTCTCGGTAACGAGGGACGCGATCACCACCACCAACGCGCCGACGCCGAGCACCAGCCCGGGCAGCGGCCAGAAGTCCGTGCCGAACAGCCCGGCCAGTAGGCCGAGCGTAACGAACAAGCCTTGCCGGCCGGCCAAGCCGCGCACCTGGGGTCGCGCAGGGGTGGTCATACCCGGTGAATGTACACAGGCGTCCGAGCCGCCCACCCCGGTGGTTGAGCTCGTCGAAACCCCGGTCGGCTCGGCAGGTTCCGGGTCTCGACAAGCTCGACCAACGGAGGCCGCAGGCTGACCGTCGCCTAAGGCAGTAGCTCGAGGTCGTCCACGGTGACGATGCGGGCGGCCATGGCGTACTCGACCAGCCGCGCCTTGCGGGACGACGCGAGCTTGCGAGCGCCACCGCGCAGGCCCCGGACGCCGAGGTCGGAGAGCTTTTCGCAGACGTTGTCGAGCTTGCGGTTGAATTTGGTGATCGTCCAGCCGAGCCGCTGGGCGGCGGCGCCGGATTGCGGCACGTGCCCGGCACCACGCTCGCCGCGGCGCAGCACGTTCTCACACAGCGCCACGATCAGCAGCTTCTGTTCCGGGGTGAGCTGGACGCGTCCGATCGTCACGGTGCCGTCGGAGGCCGGGACGGCCTCGACCGGTTCGTAGCTGGAATCGTCGAGGTAGATGTCGAACTCGTAGGTGGTCGAGCCGGCGGTGAACCAGACCACGGTGTGGGCGAAGACCAGCGGCAGTGCGCCGCCGGGCGCCAGCCACGCCTGCAGGCCGCCGTTGCCGTCGGAGACCGTCGCGGTGAGTTGCGAGCCGACGTTGTCGAGCCACCACAGGCCCTGCCGTTCACCGACCATCAGGAACACCCGGTGCAGGAACGGGTTCTCGTCGTCGACCACGACGTCCGCTTCGCGTCCGACGGTCAGCGATTCCCCCGGTCCCCGCCGATACAGCTCGCCGAGGAAGTCCACGGTCATCGTGCTCATCGCACACATCCCTTCTCGAAGGTCCTGGACGCATCGTGTCCGCTGGCCCGCTTCACCCGGACCCACAGGCAAACCTGCTTGTCGCGGGGCTGATCAGGTAACCGTAGCCAGGGTTGGGCCACCGGGCGAGGTTGACCGTTCTCGCTGAGCTTGTAGAAGTAGCTGTCGGTGGGCAGCGGGTTGGCGTAGGTCCAGCGGAAGGTGACGACGGCGCCCGCGCGTTCGCCGACGATCTTCGGTTTCCCGGGCGGCAGCTCTGCGCTCCCCGGGTCGGGCACCGGTTCGGAATGGATCGGGCTGGTCGTCGGACGCGCTTCGGGCCGGACGCCACCGGTCGCCACCCAGATGCCCGCAGCCACCAGTGCCACCGCGACCAGGCCGCCCGACCAGACCAGCACCCGCGGCGGCCTTCGCTGCTCGTCGTCGGCCAGGTCATGCTCCAGCGAGGTGGCCGGACGGTGCACGGTGGCGTCCTCGGGACCGTTCACACCCTGCACCTGCGGCGTCCGGCGCCGGGTGTGCAGATCCTCGGTCGGCGGTGTCTGCCCGGTGGGTGTTTGTGCCGCCAGCAACTGGGGACCCTGCATCCGGGTCTGGTCGTCGCCGGCGTCCGGCGCGGACGGCCCGGCCACCTCCTCGGCGACCACGATCTCGGTGCGCGGCAGCCGCAGCTCCTGTTCGATCACCTGCAGTGAGCGGGCGAAGTCCATCGCACTGGCCGGCCGCAAACCCGGATCCTTCGCCATGCCGGCCTTCAGCAGTCGCTCCAGGGAGGCCGGGACGTCCGGACGTCCGGTGTCCGGCACCGGCTGGTCGCGGATCCGCTTCATCAGCGCGTAGTGGGAGTTGTCGCGTCCGGGCTGTTCGAACGGCGAGCGGCCGACCAGCAGATGCCACACCGTGGCGGCCAGCGAATAGACGTCGGAGCGGGCGGTGGCCGGTGCCGTGACGTAGAGCACCTCGGGTGGCGACCACGGCACCGACACCCCGGTGTCGGCGTCCTCGGCCTCGCTCACCTCGGCGGCGATGCCGAAATCGGTCAGCCCGGGGGTGCCGTACTGGCTGGTCAGCACGTTCGCCGGCTTGATGTCGCGGTGCAGCAGGCCGGCCCGGTGCGCGGTCTCCACCGCGCTGGCCAGCTGAACGCCGATCCGCAACGCCTCGGGCACGGTGAGTCGCTCGGCCCTGACCCGCTCGGCCAGGCTGGCGCGCGGGTAGTACATCATCACCAGATACGGACGGCCGTCGGTGGTGCTGCCGGTGGCGTACACCGGCACGATGTGCGGATGCTCCAGCTGCGCCATTGCGTTGGCTTCGCTGCGGAACCGCTGCGCCACCCCGCGTCCCAGGTCGGTATCGCGCAGCACCTTGACCGCCACCCGCCGGGCGGGCAGCGCCTGCTCGTACAGGTAGACGTCGGCGTAACCGCCCGCACCGAGTTTGCGGACGTAGCTCAGACCGGGAATGACGGGGGCGGGTCGTTCGGTCACCGGGTCAACTCACGGTCCTTCGGTCACCTCGAAGGTGAAGCTGAACACACCGGCCAGGATCACTTTGGTGCCGGGCTCGATCATCACCGGATCGTTGGGCCGCAGCGTCACCGGATGCTCGCCGGGCGGCACCACCTGGGTACCGTTGGTGGAGCCCAGGTCCTTGACCGCCACATGCCAGTACTCGAGACGGACCTCCAGATGCTGGCCGGAGATGTCCTTGTCGGGGTCGATCAGTTTGACCAGGTTGGGTTGTTCGCCGGAGTAGCCGACCGGCACCCGGGGGTTGCGGCCGAGAATGCAGCCCCGGTCGAGCAGCACCGTGTCGCCGTTGGAGAGCCGCAGCACGCCCAGCGGCGGACGCGGCACCTCGACCGGCTGCTGCTGCGGCAGTGGCTGACCGCAGATCCGGCAGGTTCCGGCGTAGGCCGGGCTGAGATGGCCGCTCGGACAGCGGGCGGCGACCACGGTCTGGACGCCGGCGTCCGGGAGTTGGTCACGGCTGATCGTCCGATCGGACGCCGCGTCCTGCGGCTCGCCGGCCATCGCGGAGGGCGCGGGAACTGGTGCCCCCGCCGGAGCGGGCGAGCTCCAGGGCAGCGATTCGATGAATGACGGACGCTCGTCCGGGCCGGTCGGGGCCGACGGCGGCGGGGCCGGCAGGTCGGCGAACGGGCTGGTGAACGGCGTCGGCAGAGTGTGTCCGGTGGCCGGCTCCGGGCTCGCGGCTCCGGGAACGGGCGCTGCAGCGGTGGCCTGCTCGTCCGGGGCTGGCGGGCCG
>NZ_JASGEN010000084.1:0-13565 GCF_047606365.1 Micropruina sp.
CGAGCGCCACCCGCCTCAGCTGCCGCGGATCGGCACCGTTGAGCGCCGCCAGGGCCAGGCTGCGCCGCTGCCGGGGCGGCGCCGATCGCGAACGCCGGCCCGACCAGCAGAGCGACCTCCACCAGCCCGACCACCAGGGCCACCTCACCAACCCCGAAACCGGGCCCCGATGTCGGCAGCGGCCTCGGCGGGTGCGCCACGACGTCGAGGCTGGTGGTCTGGAAGCCGTAGCGGGCCAGTCGGGTCGCGTCGTCCCAGGTCACCGGCCGATCGCCGGGGACCAGGAAACCCAGCTCATCGTGCACCGGCTGGGGGTAGCCGATCAGGTCATAGCTGCCGAGCAACTCCAGGTCGGCGCGTCCGACCACCGTGTAGCCGGCCGCTGTGCCGCCCAGGGTCAGTGGGACGTCCCCGCTGGTCGGCAGGCCGGACCGGACGCCGTGCGCGGTGACCAGGACCTCGTGGGGCGAGGCCGGTAGCCGGCCCTCGGTCAGCCGGATCACCCCCGACATCGACGGATCGCGCGGATCGGCGCCGACCATCATCAGTCCGAGCTCGGCGACCCCGAAGGTCGGAGTACTCCAGGTGACGGTGGCGACAGGACGGTTGAGGAATCGCGCGACCGCGGCCTGGCGCGAGGCCAGCGTCTTTCCCCAGCCGGGGAGCGCCGGCGCTTCGGCCGGCGTGGGGTCATCGCCGACCACTTGCCCATAGCTGTTCAGTTCCGGCTCGAACCGATGCCCGGTCCAGTCGATCCGGGCCTGGTTTCCGCCCGTGGCAAGTGCGGTCCACTCCCGCGGCGACAGCTCGAATGACGCGACCAGCACCTGCGAGGCGGCGATCACAGCTACCGGGACGGCGACCATCAGCCAGACGAACCAGCTCCGTCCCCGATCTCGCCGGACGTCCCGACGTGCCATCCGCAGTGCCAACCGCCATCCGGTCCACCAGGAGCGTGCCCGGAGCTGGCGCTGCCCCAGCGGAACGTCGGCCGCCGTCCGGGCTGCTATCGCGGTGCTCACGCCGGCACCCGTGCGTCACGGACGGCCGTCCCGTCCACCACGACGCCGTCGCGCAGATAGACCACCCGGTCGGCCCAGGCGGCATGGCGCGGTTCGTGAGTCACCAACAGGCCGGCGGCTCCGCCGTCGCAACGCGCCCGCAGCACCGTCAGCACCTCCTCGCCGGTGACGGAATCCAGGGCGCCGGTCGGCTCGTCGGCCAGCACCAGCCGGCGCTCACCGACCAGTGCCCGGGCGATCGCCACCCGCTGCTGCTGACCGCCGGAGAGCTGGTCGGGGAACCGGTCCGCCAGTCCGCCCAGGCCAAGATCCTTCAGTACCGCCCGGGCCTCCTGCCGGGCCGCAAGCGCCGGCTGGCCGTCCAACTCCAGGGGCAGCGCGATGTTCTCCGCGGCGGTCAGGGCGGGAATCAGGTTGTAGCTCTGAAAGACCACGCCGACCCGTCGCCGGCGCAGCTGCGCCAGCTGCCCAGGCTTCAGTCCGTTCAGTGTGACGCCGTCGATGGCGACCTCGCCGCTGGTCGGCCGGTCCAGGGCGCCGGCCAGGTTCAGCAGCGTCGACTTGCCGCTGCCGGAGGGGCCCATGACGGCGACCAGCTCGCCGGGCCAGACGTCCATGGACACCCCGCGCAGCGCATGCACCAGGGTGTCGCCGCTGCCGTGGGTGCGCACGACATCGGTGAGCCGCAGGGCCGGAGCGCTCATCGCCGGGCCTCGACGGTGTCATCCTCGGTGGCTTCCACTGTGGCCGGCGTGGCCGCGCCGAAGCGGGCGACGCTGGCCTCGACCTGGTCGAGCCAGCGGATCTCGGCCTCGGCCGCGAACAGCTGGTGTTCGACCACCATCAGCCAGGCCAGGTCGGCGGCCGGATCGATCGACTGCTTCAGTCGAGTGGCCTGCTGTAGCCGGTGCATGGTGGCCGATCGCTGGGCCTGCGCGACCGCGGCGGAGTCCACCCCGGGCGAGGTGATGGCGATGGCCAGCTTGATCACCAGTTCGTCGCGTGGGGTCGCCTGCCGGTCGACCGGCGTCCGCCACCACTGGGTCACCGCGTCGTGTCCCGCAATGGTCAGCGAGTACCGGATGCGTCCCTCGGCATCGCTCTCGCCGGCGGTGACCAGCCCGTCCCGCTCCAGCCGGTCCAGCGTGGTGTACACCTGACCGACGTTCACCGGCCAGGTGCCGCCGGTGCGCTGCTCGAACCCAGCCTTGAGCTCGGCTCCATAGCGCGGACCTTCGGCCAGCAACGCCAGCAGCCCCAGTCGTACAGACATCAGCGACTCCTACATACTCGGTATATCTCCTGGTCGGTGAGCATATACCGAGTATGTATGGCGATGTCGAGGGTCGCCCGCGTGTCGCTCGCCGATTGAGCCTTCGAAGCCGCGGGAGGGGTCTCGACAAGCTCGACCAGCGGTGGGCTGGTCATCCCGGCGGACGCCGGGATCTCCGGTCCGGTCGTCCGGTGGTCAGGTCAGTTGCTTGTGGTGACCAGGACGCCGGCCAGGACCAGGGTGCTGAGCGCAATCTCAATGAGGCCGATGGTCAGCGGTCGAACCGGACCCCGCCGGGCGCGGCGTGCCAACGCCACGGTGCGGATCGTCGTCGCGGCGAAGATCGCCGCCCAGATCAGCCCGGGGAACCAGCCCCACAGCGGAACGCTGAGCGCCGTCCAGCCGAGGTGCCAGGCGGTGGAAGCGCCCTCGATGCGAGGGTTGCCACGCTCGCGGATCAGGCTCTTCACATGCAGCACAGTGCCGAAGAAGTAGCCGAACAGGGTCACGGCGAGCAGCAGAGCGGTTTGTGCCTCAGGCCAGTCCGCGACGAGCGCCGCGGGTGAGCGGTAGGCGAGTATCACGGTGATCAGGCAGGCAGCCGCGGTGGTCAATGCCCCGCCGAGGAGCGCGCGTTCGTTGCGGTGCTGCGCCAGCCAGAGTGCGGGAACCAGTAGCGCGACGACCGGCGGCAGCCAGTGCAGCAGGGTCCAGCCGCCGAGCACCAGAGCGATCAGGCCGACGCCCAGCGCGAGTGCCGTGTAGGCCAGCATCGCCGGCCGATAGCGTCCGCGCCGCACGGGAGCGCTCTTCAACCATTGCGAGGTGGCGTGGAACGCGAAATAGCCGAGCACGCAGCAGGCGGCCAGGAACGGCGCGTAGTGCGAGCCGTCAGAACCAAGCGTGAGGCCCGCCGCGATCGGTACCGCCAGCATCGCCCAAGCGCCGTGCTGGTTGGGTATCCATCCAGCGGATGCTCGACCAGCCACACGAGCAACCCTAGGCGGGCTGCTCGCCCCATGCCGTGGATCCGTCGAATCCGGCCGAGGAAACCCACTCGCCGTTGGTCGGGCTTGTCGAGACTCGGACGACACGGGGCTGGCAAGGGGTTTCGACAGGCTCAACCAACGGTGGGTCGATCCTCCGCGGGTGCGGCCGGCTCGGGGTCGGTCTTCGCGCCGCTCTGCCGCACCTGCCGGACGATGAACCAGGCCAGCCCGGCCAACGCCACCACGGCGGCACCCAACGCCACGGCGGGGGAGTGCTCCCACAGCAGGGAGAAAGCTTCGAAGCCGACGAACCCGACCGTGCCGTAGAGAAATGCCCAGGCGATCGACCCCACGATCGTCGCCGGAATGTAGCGGGTCAGTGGCATCCGGACGGCACCCGCGGCCAGGTTGATCAGCGTCTGCACGCCGACGGTCAGGAACGAGGCGCTCACCGCCGGTGCCCCCCAGCGGTTCAGCCGCTCGACCGCGCGTCGATAGCCGGCCGTCTCCATCCATCGGGCGGCCCTGGTCCGGGAGGCGCCGCGCGCCACCAGGCGTCCGGCCCAGTAGGTGGCGTTCGACCGGGTCAGCACGATGATGAACAGCGCCGTCACGATCAGGGGGAAGGGGGCGTCCCATTGGGTCGGATCCACCGCACCACCTTCCGTCGCCGCGACCTTCAGTCTATGGGCGGGTGACTCGGCGTCCGAGTGCTGGCCGGGGCGGGCGCTCTCATCGCATGGGCGAGCCAGGTCATGCCGCCGCCGAGCAGCAGCAGCCCGGCCAGCGACCAGGGGTCACTCGGATGGATCACCGTGCCGTGCAGCCAGACCAGCGCCGTCCCCGCGGTGAGCAGCAGGTAGGCGCCGACCGCCTCCCGGCCCGGCGTCCGCACCAGCGGGGGGATCAGGGCGTACTCCAGCCGTCCGATCAGCGGGATCAGCGCCACGATGAGCAGCCAGGTCACCAGCACCACCGCAGCCTGGGAGAGCAGCACCCCGGTCAGTCCGGGAGCCAGCCGGGACAGGCCGAACAGCAACCCGCCGGCGATCGTGATGCACGGGATGTGCCACAGGTAGGTGGTCACCGCCAGCGCGTTCGCGACGCCCAGCCCCCGCTCGACCCGGGGCGGCAGGGTCCGGGCCACCCCGGCACGTTCCAGCAACCCCAGCGCGGCGGTCTGTCCGCAGGCCAGCACGATCATCGCTGCGGTCGGCGGTAACACGTTCGCGATCGGGATATCGCCCAGACCGATCGACGAGGCCGGATATCCGAGGCCGAAGATCAGCACCGGGATCGTGACCACCGCGGCCACGACCACAGCCACCGGAAACCACACCGGTCCACTCCGGAACCAGCCACGGTGGTAGGCGATACCCAGCTGATGACACATCGGCCACACGGTCAGCAGATTCCCATAGCGCAGCCCCGGATCGCCGGTCGCGAACGACCAGGCGTCCACGGCGGCCGCGAGCACGGTGAGCGCCAGCATCGGCCAGATGCCGAACCGGTCGTGCAGGGTCACCATCAGCGGCGCGACGCCCACGATCACCAGATAGATCGCCACGAACCACAGCAGCTGGGCGAACTGGATGCTCAGACCGACGCTGACCTCCGCCGAGTACAGCCAGGCGCCCGCGGTGCTCAGCGCCGTGGCGAAACCGACGAACAGCAGCAGGGGCCCGACCAGGCGACGCGCCCGGGCCGCCAGATAGTGCGAGTAGCTGCTGCCCTCGCGGCGCATCCGGTCGATCACCAGCGCGTGCGCGAAGCCGCCGGCGATGAAGAACAGCGGGATGATCATGACGAACCAGCTCGCCGTCCACCACGCCGCATGCGGCTGCGGCGCCCAGGGCACCACCTGCGGGCGGCCGTCCACCACCACGATCTGGTACAGCAGGCAGTGGAAGGTCACCACCACGACCACGGACAAGGCCCGGGAGAGGTCGATCAGGTGATTGCGTGGGGACATCGGCCGTCATGCTACGTGACCGTCCGTCGCGCACAGGGCTAGGTTGGACGCGTGGACGACCCCAACAACGCCAGCGAGGTATACGGCTTCGACCTGGAACGCAGCACCGACGAATCGTGGGCGGAGTTCGCCGGACGCCTCGGCGAGGTGATCTCGCACATGGATCCCGGCGCGTCGCTGCGGATCGGATCGTTGGCCACCGAGCAGGAGGGCACCGCGCCGTTCGTGGTGTTCCGCTGCTCGGCCGGCGGCGTGCTGACCGTCGAGGCGGCCGGCAACGCCGAGCTGAGCGAAGAGTTCCAGCTGAGGGCCGACCAACTGGCGGCCCTGGAGGAACTGGGCTGGGAGCCGCCCAACGTGGACGGTGCGCACCCCACCGCCAACTTCTGGCGGACCGGCAGCCAGGAGGAGGCCGCCGAGCTGGCCCAGGCCGCCGCACAGGTGCTCCGCGAGGTGTACCAGGTGCCGCATCCGGCGTTCCTAGCGCCCGACCAACTCGCCGAGATCCTGACCCCGCCCGGGGCGCGCGAGGCGCCCGCCACCACCTTCGACGACGACGATCTCGCGGCCCGGCTGGTCGCCACCAAAGCCGGCCTGGATCGGCTGATCGGTGCCGAACTCACCGAGCTACTGGGGCATCAGCCGCTGCAGGACGCCGACGGCGACTTCGCGCTGCGGGTCGGCTCGACGATGGTGTTCGTCCGGGCCACCACCGACGCCCAGGAGGTGCTGGTGTTCTCGGCCGTCGTCCACGACGTCGAAGGACGCAGCCGGGCGATGGAGGTGCTCAGCGACCTGAACACCGAGGCCCGCTTCGTCCGGTTCATGCTAATCAAGGACCGGGTGTTCGTGTCGTTGTCGATCTTCGCCCAACCGTTCGTCCCGGCCCACCTGCAGCAGGCGCTGCGGACGGTGTCGGTGGTCGCCGACGAGATCGACGAGCATCTGGCGTCCAAGCTGCGGGGCCGCACCACCTTCGCCTCAGACGCCTGAGAAGCTTCACCACTGCTGATCGAGCTTGTCGAGATCCTTCCGAGGGGTCTCGACAAGCTCGACCAACCAGCGGCGAAAGGTGAACTTCTCGCAAACTCCATTTGCGTTCCGTCAATGGTGGCTAGCGTGGAAGCCATGTCAGCAACCCTCCCCGAACTCACCGAATCCGAGCTCGCCGGCATCGATGCGTGGTGGCGTGCCAACAACTACCTGACCGTCGGGCAGATCTACCTGATGGCCAATCCGCTGCTGCGTGAGCCGCTCGCCCCCGAGCACATCAAGCCGCGACTGCTGGGCCACTGGGGCACCAGTCCCGGGCTGGCGTTCGTCTACGCCCACGTCTCGCGGCTGATCCGGCACACCGGCCAGGACTGCCTCTACATCACCGGGCCCGGCCACGGCGGCCCGGCACTCGTCGGTGCCTCATACCTCGAGGGCACCTACACCGACGCGTTCCCGAGGATCACCCAGGACGCCGAGGGCATGCTGCGGTTCTTCCGCCAGTTCTCCGCGCCCGGCGGCATCCCCAGCCACGTCTCGGTCACCACGCCCGGCTCGATCCACGAGGGCGGCGAACTCGGCTATGCGCTGATCCACGCCTTCGGCTCGGTCTTCGACAACCCCGACCTGCTCACCATCGCCATGGTCGGCGACGGCGAAGCCGAGACCGGCCCGCTCGAGGGCTCCTGGAAGGGCATCTCGTTCGTCAACCCGGCCCACGACGGTGCCGTGCTTCCCGTGCTGCACCTCAACGGCGGCAAGATCGCCGCACCCACCGTGCTGTCCCGCAAACCGCGCGAGGAGGTGCGCGAGCTGTTCGAGGGCCACGGCTACGAGGTGATCGAGGTCGAGGGCCACGACCAGCCCGGCATCCACTACCGGTTCGCCGAGGCGCTCAGCCGCGCCTACGCGTCCATCAAGGAGATCCAGCGCAAGGCATGTGCCGGTGAGGCCGAGCCGGGACGTCCGCGCTGGCCGATGATCGTGCTGCGCACCCCGAAGGGCTGGACCGGCCCGCATATCGTCGACGGCCAGCTGGTGGAGGGCACCTGGCGTGCCCACCAGGTGCCGCTGTCGGGGGTGAAGACCAATCTCGATCACCTGAAGCAACTCGAGGAATGGCTGCGGTCGTACCGTCCCGAGGAGCTGTTCGACGACAGCGGGCATCCGGTCGAGTTGGTGCGCAGCGCCAACCCCGACAAGCCGAAGTCGATGTCCGGGACGCCGTACGCCAACGGCGGCCTGCTGTCGGTGCCGCTCGACCTGCCCGACTTCCGCGACCTGGCAGTCCCGGTCGAGCAGCGCGCCACCGAGAAGCTCGAGTCGACCCGCAAGCTGGGCGAGTTCATGCGCGAGGCGTACCGCCGCAACCCGGACAACTTCCGGCTGTTCTGCCCCGACGAAACCAACTCCAACCGGCTCGGCGCCGTCTTCGAGGCGTCCGACCGGGCCTGGATGGAAGAGGTGAACGAGAACGACGTCAAACTCGGTCCGGACGGCCGGGTGATGGAGGTGCTCAGCGAGCACAACTGCCACGGCTGGCTGGAGGCCTACAACCTGACCGGACGGCACGGCCTGTTCGCCACCTACGAAGCCTTCGCGATGGTGTCGGCCAGCCAGACCATCCAGCACGGCAAGTGGCTGCAGGAGGCGTCCCATCTGCCCTGGCGCGCCGACGTTCCGAGCCTGAACATCCTGGTCAGCTCGACCGCGTGGCGCAACGACCACAACGGCTTCAGCCACCAGGGGCCGGGCCTGATCCAGGTGGTGCTGAACGGCGGCTCGGAGCATTCCCGGATCTACCTGCCACCGGACGCCAACTGCCTGCTGAGCGTCGCCGACCACTGCTTCCGCAGCAAGAACTACGTCAACCTGATCGTCCAGGACAAGCAGCCGCAGCCGCAGTGGCTGACCATGGACGAGGCGGTCGAGCACTGCACCCGCGGCGCCTCGATCTGGGAATGGGCCGGGACGCCCGAGGACGCTGCCGAGCCGGACATCGTGATGGCCTGCGCCGGTGACATCATGACGATGGAGACGGTGGCCGCCGCCGAGCTGATCAAGAAGCACCTGCCGGACATCCGGCTGCGGGTGGTCAACGTCGTCGACCTGATGACGCTGAAGCGGCCCAAGGATCATCCGCACGGCATGAGCGAGCTCTACTTCAACGAGCTGTTCACCGACAACCGCGACGTGATCTTCGCCTTCCACGGCTACCCGGGCGCCATCCATCAGCTGGTGCACGGACGCCCGGACGCCGACCGCTTCCGGGTCCGCGGCTTCATCGAGCAGGGCACCACCACGACGCCGTTCGACATGGTGGTGCGCAACCGGGCCTCGCGCTACCACCTGGTGATGGACGTGCTGAACAACATGAAGGTGACCCGCCGCGGATCCAGTGATCTGATGCGGTTCTGCCAGGCCCAGTTGGCCCGGCACGAGGCCTACATCGTGGAACACCTGGAAGACATGCCGGAAGTGCGGGACTGGGAACTGGGGGAGGCGTCCGAAAGGCAGTAGGGTCATCTCTATGGCGCAGTACGGGCACCTGACCACCCTTGATGCGACGGAGTGTCGGCTGTTGCTGGCCACCCGCAATTTCGGCCGTGTCGGCTGGAACTCGCCGTCCGGTGTGCAGATTCTGCCCGTCAGCTACGGCCTGGTCGACGACCTGATCGTCTTCCGTACCGCGGCCGGCTCGCCGTTGGCTCAGCTGGTCCACCCGGTCGAGGTCTCCTTTCAGGTCGACGACCTGGACGCCGAGACCGAGACCGGGTGGAGCGTGCTGGTGCACGGCACGTCGGGCGCGCCGGTGGCGACGCTGCCCGAGGAGATGCCCGACCCGTGGGCGCCCGGCGACCGGCCGATCGTGATCGGCGTACTGCCCGATCACTACGCGGGACGTTCGATCGCCAAGCTCTGAAGGAGGAGGCGCGATGCCGAAGCCCTACGCCGGTCCGCCCCCCATCCTGGTCGGCTATGACGCGTCCGACGACGCGGTGCGGGCGTTGGAGTACGCGGCCCGAATCGCAGCGGCCACCAAGACGATGCTGCACCTGGTGTACGTGGCCGACGACACGGTGGTGAGCAGTCCCTGGGGCGTGGTGTTCGATGCCGCCGCGGTGCAGGCGACGGCCCGCAAGCTGCTCGCCGAAGCGGCCGCCACCGCCCATTCGCTCGGTGCTGCCAAGAAACGGATCCGGATCAAGGTCGCGATCGGCACGCCGGTCGGGGTGCTCACCCAGTTGAGCCAGAACTGTTCGATGGTCGTGGTCGGACGCCGCGCGCACACCAGCCGGAACCGTCCGTTCTCCGGGTCGACCTCGGTCGGGCTGGCGGGTGCGGTGCGTTGCCCGCTGGTGGTGGTCGCCGACGTCCCCACCCAGGAGGACGCCCCGATCGGGGTGGCGCTCGACGCGGACGGCCCCGGTGCGCTCGCGCTGGAGTGGGCGCTCAGCAATCCGTTGTTCGCCGGGCGTCCGGTGAAGGTGGTCAGCGTCTGTCGCGCGCCGCAGAGCCGGATCTTCTGGCTGAACGTCAGCCAGGACCAGGTGGACGCCGCGATCGAGAGCGCCGAAGCGCACCAGGCGGCCCAGGTCGAGCAGGTGGTCGCACGGCACAGCGAGCTCTCCGAGATCACCACCGAGGTCCGCTACGGCTCGCCGGTCGATGAGCTGGCTTCGTTCAGCGAGACCGTCTCGGTGCTGGTCATCGAGGCCGACGTCCGGTTCCCCACCTATTCGGTGGGCAGCGTGGCGCGGGGCCTGATGACCTTCGCCAACTGCCCGGTGATCCTGGTCAAGTAACCCCTGTAGGGGAATGCCTCTCCCGTCCTGGTGACCAAAAGAACCGTCCCCGCGGTCACTGGGGACGGTTCTCTTGGTCACTGGGGACGGTTCTCTTGGTCACCCGGAGGCGGTCGGCGTATTAGGCTGGGCGCCCGTGTCCGGGGAGCAGCTGAAGTTGGCGGTCGACGCCGCGCTGCCGATCGCTGCCTGGGCCGACGACATCGTCGCCGCCATCCGCGACAACCAGGTGGTGATCGTGGCCGGCGAGACCGGTTCGGGCAAGACCACCCAGCTGCCCAAACTCTGCCTGGCCGCCGGACGCGAACGCGTCGGGCACACCCAGCCGCGCCGGATCGCCGCGCGCAGCCTCGCCGAACGGATCGCCGAAGAGATCGGGACGCCGCTGGGCGAGGTGGTCGGCTACCAAGTCCGGTTCACCGCCAAGACCAGCCGGCAGACCCGGGTCAAGGTGATGACCGACGGCATCCTGCTCGCCGAGATCGGCCACGACCGCGACCTGCGCCGCTACGACACCCTGATCATCGACGAGGCACACGAACGCAGCCTGAACATCGACTTCCTGCTCGGCTACCTGAAACAACTGCTGCCGCGGCGTCCGGACCTCAAGGTGATCGTCACCTCGGCCACCATCGACACCGCCCGGTTCAGCGAACACTTCGGCGATGCGCCGATCATCGAAGTCTCCGGCCGCACCTACCCGGTCGAGGTGCGCTGGCGTCCGGTGATCGAGTCCGGCACCGACCGCGACCTGATCGACGGCATCTGCGACGCCGTCACCGAGCTGATGCTGGACGGCCCGGACGGCGACATCCTGGTGTTCTGCTCGGGTGAGCGCGAGATCCGGGACGCCGCGGACGCCATCGCCGGGCTGGACTGGTCACAACTGACCCGGCGCGAGGTGGAGATCCTGCCGCTGTTCGCCCGGCTGTCCGCACACGAACAACACCGGGTGTTCGCCCGGCACACCACGATGCGGGTGGTGCTGGCCACCAACGTCGCCGAAACCTCACTGACCGTGCCCGGCATCCGCTCGGTGATCGATCCCGGCTTCGCCCGCATCTCCCGCTGGTCGGCGCGGACCAAGGTGCAGCGGCTGCCGATCGAGCCCATCTCGCAGGCCTCCGCCAACCAGCGCGCCGGACGCTGCGGCCGGGTCGCGCCCGGCGTCTGCATCCGGCTCTACGACGAGGAGGACTTCGCGGCACGTCCCGAGTTCACCGAACCCGAGATCCTGCGCACCAACCTCGCCTCGGTCATCCTGCAGATGGCGCAGGCCCGGCTCGGCGACATCGCCCGCTTCCCGTTCGTCGAACCCCCGGACGCCGCCCAGATCGGCGACGGACTGCGGCTGCTCACCGAGCTGGGCGCGATCGAATCCGACCGCGATCGAGGGTTGAGCTTGTCGAAACCCGGTTCGGCTGCCCAGGGGGTCTCGACAAGCTCGACCAACGGTGGCGGGGCCTCGACTGACCGAGGGTTGAGCTTGTCGAAACCCGGCGGGGCGGCTGGTGAGGTCTCGACCAGCGGGAGGCGGCGACGGGGCGGACGCAACGACCGCGTCCGGCTGACCCCGATCGGGCGTCAGCTGGCGCGGCTGCCGGTCGACCCGCGGCTGGGCCGGATGCTGGTCGAGGCGGAACGCCAGGGTTGCCTGCGCGAAGCCCAGGCGGTGGTGGCCGGGCTGACCGTGCCCGACGTTCGGGAACGCCCCGCTGACAAGCAGGAACAGGCCGATCAGCTGCACCGCCGGTTCTTCAGCGAGTCGCCCGAACAGGGCAAGGACGCCCCGCGCGACCCGTCCGATATCGCCGCGCTGCTGCGGTTGTGGCGCTACTTGCGCACCGCCCGCAAGGAGCGCTCCGGCAACGCCTTCCGCCGGATGTGTCGCGCGGAGTATCTGAACTTCCTGCGGGTCCGGGAATGGGAAGACCTCAACGAGCAACTGAAGACCGTCTGCCGCGACCTCGGGATGTCCCGCAACGCCGAACCGGCCGGCGTCGACCGGGTGCACCTCGCGGTGCTGTCCGGCCTGCTGTCCCACGTCGGCCTGCTGGACGAACGCACCACGGCCAAGCCCGGCGACAAAAGGCCCGCCGACAAGCGCCGACGCGGCCCGCGGGAATACCTGGGCGCCCGCGGCAGCCGGTTCGCGATCAGCCCCGGCTCGGCCGCGGCACGGATCAACCCGCCGCTGGTGATGGCCGTCGAACTGGTCGAAACCACCCGGCTCTGGGCCCGCACGGTGGCGCCGATCGAAGAGGCCTGGGTCGAGGAGGTGGGCAGCCATCTGCTCAGCCGGAGCTACTCCGAGCCGCGCTGGTCAGCCCGCTCCGGACAGGTGGTCGCCACCGAACGAGTCACCCTGCTCGGCGTCCCGATCGTCGCCGGACGCACCGTCTCCTACGGCCGGATCGACCCAGAAGAGTCCCGCCGGCTGTTCATCCAGTCCGCGCTGGCCGAGGGCCAATGGCACACCCGGCACCATTTCTGGGCCCGCAACGAAGCCGTCCGATCGGACGCCGAACAGCTCGCCGAGCGCACCCGGCGGCTCGATCTGCTCGCCGACGACGCCACCCTGTACGCCTTCTACGACGCACGGATTCCCGCCGATGTGGTCTCGGTCGCCCACTTCGACCGCTGGTGGCGCGACGCCCGCCGCCGCGACGACCACCTGCTCGACCTGGCTCCCGCGGACCTGCTCACCGACGACCGGGTGGACGCCGAACAGTTCCCCGATCACTGGAGCACCGGCGACCTCGACCTGCCGGTCAGCTACGTCTTCGACCCCGGCTCGGGCCACGACGGCGTCACCGTCGAGATCGAGCTCGCCCAGCTGAACCAGGTGGCTGCGGACGACTTCGGCTGGCAGATCCCCGGCCTGCGGCAGGATCTGGCCACCGAGCTGATCCGGACGCTGCCCAAGCAGTGGCGGGCCCGGCTGGTCCCCGCGCCGGACACCGCGAAACGTGCCCTGGCGTGGCTCGCCGAGCATCCGGTGGCGGGGGAGCCGCTGCCGATCGGGCTGGGTCGAGCGGTGCGGATGCTCACCGGCGCCCAGGTGCCCGACGACGCCTGGCGCATCGATGCCGTCCCCGACCACCTGCGGGTCCGCTTCGTGGTCACTCGCGACGGTGACCAGGTGGCCACCGGCAAGGATCTGCCGGCACTGGCCGAGCAACTCGGCGCGCAGGTCCGCCAGGAGCTCAACGCCGGCGCCGCCGAGCACACCCACGCCGGCGCCACGCAGTGGGACTTCGGCACCATCGCCGACCGGGTCGAGGGTACGGTGGTCGGCTATCCGGCCTTGTCGGATCTTGGTGAAGCGGTGGGCGTGACGGTGTACGCCACGCTCGACGAGGCCGTCCGATCACACCTGCGCGGCCTGCGCCGGCTGGTGGTGCTGACCAGTCCCGACCCGACCAACTGGGTCGTCTCGCGGCTCAGCAACCCGGTCAAATTCGCCCTCGCCGCGTCGCCGTACCCGTCCGTGCCGGCACTGCTCGCCGA
>NZ_JASGEN010000085.1:0-69318 GCF_047606365.1 Micropruina sp.
GAGATTCGCACGTCGGGGGACGGGTATCTCGCATTCGAATTTCGCACGCGAAAGAACCGTCCCCGGAAGTTTGAAAACCGCATCGCGAAGAACCGTCCCCGAATTGCGAGATTCGCATCCTCGGTGACGGTTCTATTCGATTAAGATATGGTTACTCCGCGGGCGCGGCTTCGGCCGGCTTGTTGCCGGACGAACGACGGCGGCGCCGGCGACGCGGCTTGTCGGACGCCTCACCGGGCGCTGCCTGGGTCGGCGTGGCCTCGCTCGACTCCGGCTGGACGGGCTTGTCACCGCCGGAGCGGCGGCGGCGCTGGCGGCGCACCCGGCCGTCCGAGGTCTCGACCCGCTCGGCCTTCGGACCGCGTTCCCGCGGTTCGCGGGGCTTGCGCGGCTCGGCCTCCTTGGGCGGGGCGATCCGGCCCTTGGTGCCGGGTGCGATGCCCAGCTCGGTGAACAGGTGATGCGAGGTGGAGTAGGTCTCGGTCGGGTCAGGGAAACCCAGATCG
This sequence comes from Micropruina sp., assembly GCF_047606365.1. Classification (GTDB taxonomy): domain Bacteria; phylum Actinomycetota; class Actinomycetes; order Propionibacteriales; family Propionibacteriaceae; genus Micropruina. The sequence goes on from NZ_JASGEN010000085.1 coordinate 507, forward strand.
AGGGTCTTGTTGATCACCTTCCAGCGGGTCAGGTCGGCCCAGTCGACCAGGGTGATCGCGACGCCCTTGGCGCCGGCCCGGCCGGTCCGGCCGATCCGGTGCACGTAGGTCTTGTCGTCGTCCGGGCATTCGTAGTTGACCACGTGCGAGACACCGGTCACGTCGATGCCACGCGCCGCCACGTCGGTGGCGACCAGCACGTCGACCTTGCCGGCGTGGAACCGCTTCAGTGACTTCTCGCGCAGCACCTGGTTGAGATCGCCGTGCAACGACCCGACGCTGAAGCCGCGGTCGGTGAGCTCGTCGGTCAACCGCTGCGCGGACCGCTTGGTGCGGGTGAAGATGATGGTCTTGGTGCAGCCCTCGGCCTGCAGCAGGCGTCCGATGATCTCGGGCTTGTCGAGGTCGTGCGCCTGGTAGACGAACTGGTCGACCTCGGGCACGGTGACCGAGGCGTCCTGCGTTTCGGCACGGACGTTGACCGGCTGGTTGAGGTACATCCGGGCCAGGCCGACCACCGCGGACGGCATGGTCGCGCTGAACAGCAGCGTCTGCCGGGTCGGCGGCGTCTTCGAGATCAGCCGCTCGACGTCGGGCAGGAAGCCCATGTCGAGCATCTCGTCGGCCTCGTCGAGCACCAGCACCTTGACCGCGGAGAGGTCGAGGGAACGGCGGGTGACCAGGTCGAGCAGCCGTCCGGGGGTACCGACGACGATGTCGACGCCGCTGGTCAGCGTGCCGACCTGGGTGTCGTAGCCGACGCCGCCGTAGACGGTCAGCACCCGCGCCTTGCGGACCGATGACGCCACCTCGAGGTCGTCGGCGACTTGCAGCGCGAGCTCACGGGTCGGACACATCACCAGCGCCTGCGGTTTGCCCTTCGGCGAATGATCGGCGTAGCCGGGGTCGGTTTTGACCACGACGCGCTGCAGCAGGCTGACGCCGAACGCGAGGGTCTTGCCGGTGCCCGTCCGGGCCTGCCCGATCATGTCGGTGCCGTTGACAGCGATCGGAATCGCCAGCGACTGGATCGGGAACGGGTGTTCGATGCCGACGGCCTTGAGGGCCTCGACGATTTCGGGAATGACGCCGAGGTCGGCGAATGTCGGTTGGGCGTCTGCGGACTGCAGCGCCTCGGAAGCGGTGTCGCTCAGTGTTATGGCCTTACGTGCACCGGCCGTCAGGCCGGAAAGTGACACCCACACACCGGCGGCGGGATCATCGGCCGCACGGGCGGTGGGGACGCACATCGTATGCGTTCGGCCGTCAGTCTAGCCCGACCGGCCGTCCGGTGCCTCGGTGGCGTGCGGTGCAGCCCCGATGCAAGCCTCAGAGAGCGCCGAAGCCCACCCTGCGGGCCGCTTCCTGGCCGAGTTCGAGATAGGCGATCCGGGACGCCGGGATCAGCACCTTGCGGCCCCGATCATCGGTCAGGGTGAGCACCGAGCCGTCGTCGACCGCCTTGCTGAACGCCGTCTCGACGGACGCCGCCGTCTCCTCGGTCTCGACGATGATCTCCCGAGCGCCGTGGACGATGCCGACCTTGATCTCCATTGCTTCTCCTACAACAGCCCAACACAGAATCTCTGCACAGACCCTAGTCGGGTCGCTGCCCGTGGCGCGGCGTCGTCCGCTGCCAGCGCAATATGCGGGGTCGTCCTCCCCGGGTGGCGGGCTGGTTGGTCGAGCTTGTCGAGACCTCGGGCTTCGTGGGCCCGAGAAGGGGTGGCCGATAAGTCAGGGTGCTGGGGGACGGGTGTAGATCCGGGCCACCAGCTCCTCGATCGCGGGCTCGGTCAGGGTCAGGTCATCCACTCGGGCCTGGTCGGCGACGGCGGCGAACAGGTCGGCGGCGCTGACTGCGCCGGGCCGGAACGAGATCCGGACGCGATGCCCGCCGGCCCCGATGTCCACCAGCCTGGCACCGTCGGGCAGGGCGAGCTCTCCGACCGGTTCGGTCAGATCGGCGACCAGGACGCGCTCGGCGTCCGTCACCCGCGCCAGGTCGGCCGCGGTGCCGTCGAAGGCGAGTCTGCCGTGATCGATGATCACCATCCGATCGCACAGCCGCTGGACGTCGCCGAGGTCATGCGTGGTGAGGAACAACGTGGTGCCACGCTCGGCCCGCTCGCGCTGCAGAAAGTCACGCAGCGCGCCCTTGCTCAGCACGTCCAGACCGATGGTTGGTTCGTCGAGCACCAGCAACTCGGGGGAGTGCAGCAGCGCCGCGGCCACCTCGCCGCGCATCCGTTGGCCGAGCGACAGTTCCCGCACGGGCTGGTCGAGGAAGTCGGCAAGCGCCAACTCGTCCACCAACTCGGAGAGCCGCGGACGCCACACCGACGACGGCAACCGGTGCATGGCGGCCAGGATCTGGAAGCTGTCGGCCAGCGGCAGATCCCACCACAGCACGCTGCGCTGCCCGAACACCACACCGATCCGACGAGCCAGCCGACGCCGGTTCGGTACCGGATCGAGACCGCAGGTGCGGATCGTGCCCGCGGTCGGGGTGAGGATGCCGCAGAGCATCTTGATCGTGGTCGACTTCCCCGAGCCATTGGCACCCAGGTAGCCGATGGACGCGCCGGGTTCCACCGTCAGGTCGAGTGCGTCCAGAGCGCGCAGCGCGCCACCGCGCCGACGGTAGTCGCGGGTCAGTGCCCGCGCCTCGATGATCGCCACAAGTCAGCCTCCCGCCCCGGTGTAGTGACGGACGGCGGCCCGCCACAGCAATCCCACCACGCCCCAGATCAGCGCCGCGACCGGCAACCCCAGCCAGGCCATCCAGGCTTCGAACGGCCACGGCAGCGGCGCACCGGTCAGCACCGCCGCAGGGACGAACGCGATCAGGGTCGCGGGCACCACGAAGGTGAAGAACACCCGCACCGGCAGCAGCAGCGCGCCGGCCGGAACGCTGGCCACGTACCGTCCGCCGTAGGTGATCGAGTTGCCCGCCTGCGCTCCGTCGATCAGCCAGAACTGCAGGCTGCCCGCGGCCAGGAACAACGCCCCGAAGATGAGCGCACCGGCCAGCGGCGCGACCACCACGAGCAGCACGGACGCGGGTGTCAGCTCCACACCGGCGACGGTGAGCGCCCACAGATAGACGGCCAGACCGAGGGCCACCCGGCCCAGCCGGCGCAACTGGACGTCGGCGGTGATCAGCTGCAGCAGCAGCGGCACCGGCCGCACCAGCAGGGTCTCCAGCTGGCCCGTCCGGATCGCCACGTTGACCGCGTCCAGCTGCCCGAAGACCATGTCGGCCAACCCGAAGGCGATCGCAGCCATTCCGTAGACCACACAGGCCTGCGACAGGGTCATCCCGCCGAAGACCGGCGCATTGTGCAGCAGCACGTAGATCTCGGCCAGCTCGGTGAGGCCGAGCAACGCCTGAGACGCCAGATCGCCGGCGAAGCTGCCCCGGTAAACGGTCTGCGACCGCAGCCGGGCGGCCAGCATCGTCCAGACCATCCGTGAGGTGCTCACCTGCTCAGCCACCTTGAATCACCACCCTGCTCAGGCCGCGCCGCAGCACCAACTGGGCGGCACCGCCCAGCACCAGGACCCAGAGCAGTTGAACGGCCAACGTCGCCGGCGCCGAGCCGACGCCCATCGCCAGGTCGATCGGGGCCTGGAACATGCTGGGGAACGGTGTGGCGAGGCTGATCGCCAGCAGCCAGTCGGGGAACCATGAGACCGGCACGATCAACCCGCAGAACAGGTTCATCACGATCACGTACAGATTGATGTAACCGCGGACCTCCAGCACCCACAACGCGGCGAGGTTGACCAGCAGCAACCCTTGAAAGGCAATGGTCACCGCGAGCAGCAGCGAGATCAGGCTCAACAGCCACAGCCCAGGATCGATCGGCAGGGACAACCCGGTGGTCAGCGCGCCGAGTGCCAGCATCGGCAGCACCCGGACCAGCAGCGCACTGCCGGCGCGCCCGTACTCGGCAGCCAGCCAGCCGAGCACCGGCGGCAATGGCCGAAGCAGATCGACAGCGACGTCACCCGCCTTGATCCGCTGAGCGATCTCGCCCACCGCCCACAGCGACACCACGCCGACCAGGCATTGACCCAGCCAGACATAGCTGGAGGCACGCAGCGCGTCGTAGCCGGCGATCTCGCCACCGGCCCCGTCGACCGCGGTGATCAGCAGCGACGCCCGCACCAACCCGAAGACGCAGTTGGTGATCATGGTGGCGACGATGGCCGTCCGGTAACGCAGATAGCGCCGGAAGCTGCTGGCTGCCAGCTCCCAGAACGCACGCACCTGCGACAGCGTAGGGAATCGGTGGTCGAGCCTGTCGAGGCTTCGGACTGCGCGTCTCCGGGGAGGCGTTTCGACAAGCTCAACCGCCGGTGGTCGCGTTTGATCACGGTGGGGAGGGCGTGTCGTGGGGTGCCTGGATGGTTCGGCCTCCAGGGCCGCGGGCCGTTGGTAGTCTCATTGTCGTGAGCATCCCGTGGCGACGACTGCGGCTCCCTATGTGGGGGCCGCATCTCATCGTTGCCGCGCTGATCACGGCGGCCCTGTTGCCGCTTCTCGACCGGCTGCCTCGGGTTGCCGTGGTGGCCTGTTTCGACGCCGGCCATCCGCTGTACAGCCTGGTGCCCAGCACCGAACCGGCGGGTGCCATTCATTGTGTGAGCGCCCCGGCACCGGTCGTCAGTTGGACGTTGATGGTCGCGTCCACCCTGGTGGTGCACCTCGTCCTGACCCCGGCCGCACTGGTTGCGGCCGCCCTGCTGCTGAGCGGCGCGCAACGCCTGATCGGCATCGGACGCGGAGTCCTGGTGGCCGCACTGGCCTGGCTGGAGGGCGTCGCCGTCCTGGCCTGGCCGCAACCCGCACCCGTCCCGGTGCCCGTGGTCGCGGCTCGTCCCGGCTGGAACCGGGTCAACCCGCGCCGCGGTCCGCCGACGCTTTCCTGAACCCGGCCCGCCGCGTCCGATCGAGTGACGTGCGGGTCGGCTGAGCTTCACCCCGCGCGGTCGTGCGCTGCAACGGTGGAACGAAAAGAACCGTCCCCCCGTACCGCACCTCCCGCGCACCGCCCGGCGACCCGGAGTCGCCGCATCGAACACTCAGCGGGGCCGGCCGTCCGGCCCGGATCAGGAACCAACCATGCCCAAGAAACCCACACCCGCCAAGAGCGGCCAGGCCCGCGAGGCGCTGCGCCGCCGTCAACAACAGCAGGCTGCCGCCGACCGCCGCCTGCGCATCATCGTCCGTACCGCCTGGATCGCGGGCATCACCGCCATCGCCGTGATCCTCGGCGTCACCATCTGGACGGTGGCCAACGCCCGGTCGACCAGTTCCGCGGCACCGCCGGTCAGCGGCCCGGTCATCGTGCCGCCCAACGGGACGGACGCCGGCGCCGTCCGCTTCGGACAGGACGATGCTCCGGTCACCGTCACCGTGTACGCCGACTTCATGTGCCCGTTCTGCGGCCAGTTCGAACGTGCCAACGGTGAGGCGCTGCAGAGCGCCGTCGCCGCCGGCACCGTGAAGCTGGAGGTCCACCCGATGGCCTTCCTGGATTCCCAATCGGCCGGCAGCAAGTACTCCACCCGCGCAGCCAATGCCTTCGTCACCGTGGCCAACAGCGATCCCGACGCGGCGCTGCGGTTCAACCAGCTGCTGTTCGCCAACCAGCCCTCGGAAGGGTCGTCCGGACTGAGCGATGACCGGCTGGCCGCGTTGGCCACCCAGGCGGGGGCTTCGGCGGACGTCGTGGCGTCGTTCAAGGAGCAGCGTTTCGTGCCGTGGGTCAACCAGCTCACCCAGCAGGCCTTCGACTCCGGGGTCACCGGCACCCCCACGGTCAAGATCAACGGCCAGCCGTTCACCGGCGACCTGTACACGCCCGGCCCGCTCGCCAACGCGATCCAGCAGGCGGCGTCCGGTGCCTGAGGTGACCGTTGTCACCGACGCGGACGCCGAAGTGCCAGGCGACGCGTCCGACGCGAGCGGGGAAGCCGAAGGGCAGCGCTCGGGCATGGGTCGGCTGCGGCTCCTGCGCCAGTCGAACGGCTGGATCTTCGGCACCATGCTGTTCTCGGCATTGCTCAGCCTGACGGCGTCCTTCGTGCTCTCGGTGGACGCCGTCGTGCTGGCGGCCGATCCTCAGGCGGCACTGGCCTGCAACATCAACGCGGTGCTGAGCTGTGGAACGGTCGGGGCGTCCTGGCAGGCCAGCCTGTTCGGCTTCCCGAACGCCTTCCTGGGGCTGGTCGCCGAACCCGTGGTGATCACGGTGGCGGTGGCCAGCCTGGGCGGCGTCCGTTTCCCGCGCTGGTTCATGTTCGCCGCGCAGATCGTCTACACGCTCGGCCTGATCTTCGCCTACTGGCTGTTCTTCCAGGCCTTCTTTGTGATCGGCGCGCTGTGCCCGTGGTGCCTGCTGGTGACCCTGTCGACCACGCTGGTGTTCACCTCGCTGACCCATGTGAACATTCGGGACGGCAACCTGTACCTGCCGCAGTCGGCCAGCCGGGTGGCTCGTTCGCTGATCGCGCACGATCTGGATCTGCTGCTGGTGACGCTGTGGCTGGTCGGCGTCACCGCCATGGTGGTGATCAAATACGTGCCGCTGATGCTCTGACCTTCCGAAGCGGTGGCTGATGGTCGGGGCGAGTCGTCAGACTGGAGGGTATGGAGCAACGGCTGCATTTCCTCACCCTGGCGACCCCCGACCTCGACGCGGCGCGCCGGTTCTACCGTGACGGCCTGGGCTGGACGGTGTTCTACGACGAGCCGGGAGAGATCGTCTTCTTCCAGATCGCACCGGGTTTGCTGCTGGGCCTGTTCGATGCGGCGAAGTTCGACCAGGACCTACTCCGCGACCATTCGACGAGCGGGGTCAGCGGCGTGACGCTCGCACACAACGTGCCCGACCGGGAGAGTGTGGTTGCGACCCTCGCCGCGTTCGAGGCAGCCGGTGGAACGATCCTGAAGCCCGCGCAGCAGGGAGCGTTCGGCGGAGTCTTCCACGGTCATGCGGCCGACCCGAACGGCGTCATCTGGGAGATCGCGCACAACCCCGGCTGGCGCATCGACGAGGACGGCCGCGTGGTCTTCGAGTAAGGCAACCCGATCAGCGGGTTCCTGCCTGAGAAACGCTGATCATTCACGTCATCCCGGGCTCTCCTCCGCACGAGATCCCGGATCGGAGCCCGGGATGACGAGGCGGGGGTTTGGAGGGTTAGGCGTTGAAGGCCTGCTTCTCGTCGTCGGTGGCGGCCCGGATGACGATGCGGGTCCAACCGCCGAGGTAAATCCGCTGGTCGGGGGCGAATTCGATGCGGCCGCGGCCGATCGGGGTGGTGGGCAGCGGACCGGCGGACGATCCGAGGAAAGTTCCGTTGGCCGACTCGAGATCCTCGATCCACCAGCGGGTGCCGTCGCTGGTGACCTGGGCGTGCCGCCGGCTGACGCCGGAATCCAGCGCACAATCGATGTCGGGGTGGATGTTGCGGCTGCGCGAGGTGCGTCCGATCAGCGCCGAACTCGCCCGCAACGGCACGACCTCGGGAAGACCGGGAGACGGCAGGGCGTCCGTGGCCCCCTGAGTGGCGTACCAGTCGGGGTCGATCCAGATTTCCGCCACCCACTCGACCGAGGTCGGACGCGCCTGCAGCGGGCGGCGTGACGGCGGCGTCGGGACGGGCGGCTCGGCCGGCGCCGACTCGGAGCCGGCGGTGGGTGCTGCCGGAGAGACGGCCGCGGGGAACTCAGCCGGGCTCGCAGCGGGTCCGGGAACGTCCGGGGACGTATCCGCGGGCTGCTCGGGTCCAGCCACTCCTGGCTGGCCGGCCTCAGGCTGGGCCTGCTGAGCTTCGGGGCTGGGCGCGTCCGGCGAGGAAGGATCGGGCTGAACGTCCTGACTCTCGGCTTCGTCGGCTTCCTGGGGCCCCGACAAGCTCGACCAGCGAGGGTCGGGTGCGCCCTGCTCGGCCTCCGAGTCCTCGGCGTCGCCGGATCTCGACAAGCTCGACCAGCGGTCGCCCGCCTGATCGCCTTCCTGGACGGCCTCAGACCCCGGCAGGCTCGTCCAACGATCCGCGTCGCCCTCGGGCGTGGGCAGGCTCGACCATTGCGCGGGCGGGACCTCAGCGGTCGGCGTCGCCGAACGCGGCATGGTGCCGGTGGTGAAGTCATAGCCGCAGGCCTCGCAGAACAGGGCATCGGGGGCGTTGTTGGTGCCGCAGTGCGGGCACAACGCACCCGGCAGCGGCTGCACCGGTGCGGCAGCGGCCGGCGACGCGGCGTCCGTGCCCTGGGTCACCGGCAGTCCGCACAGATCGCAGTAGTCGTCCGCCTTTGAGGTGTGTCCCGCCGGACAAATCGCCATGTCAGCCCCTGATTCGCGTGGTCTTGGTGGACGCCGTGTCGAGCGCCATCTCGTCGGCCTTGGCGACACCGCGCTTCAACCGCACCGTGCCGGTCTCGGCGTTGTCGATATCGACGACCTTGCGCAGCTTCGCGGTGGCTTCGGCGTTGCCGGTCTCCGCGGCGAGCTGGGCGGCCCGGCCCAACTTGGTGGTCGCCGTCCGTTCGTCGCCGGACGCCTTCGCCTGCAGCCCCTCCTGGATGGCCTGCGCCAACTCGGTCTGCCCGGTGTAGTGCGCCACCTCGGGATTGATCTGCGCGGTCAGGTTGGTGTCCGAGGACCACTTCGCCTTGACCAGGCCCTGGGTCAGCACCTCGGGGCCGACCGCCAACTGGACGCGGGCGGCGAGCTGCTCCTGCCCGACCGACTTGGCCGGCAGCCGGATCTGCACGTGGTAGTCACGCTCCTCATCGCCCCACGAACCGGTCGGGTACGCCTGGGTGAGCGGGTTGATCGGCACACCGCGGTCGGTCAGATCCTCCACGGTGGGGGAGACCTGCCGGACGAACAGCACCTGCGCGCCCTGCGGAATCCAGATCCGCAGATCGGCCTGCGCCACGCCACGACCCATCGACTTCTGCATCAACTCGGCGAACACCTGTCCCAGCGCGGACGGGTTCGGAATGATGTCGACGGTGCCGAGCAGCGCCTGCGCGATGGTGCGGATCTCGGAGACCTTCCAATCGACCCCCACACCTCGGCAGTCCACCTGGAACTGGCCGACGCAGTTGCGGATCGCCATGTCGAGCTGCTGCTGGGTCTCGTTGTGGTTCTCGCCGTCGGTGAGCAGGATCGCGTGCTTCTGGGCGAGGTGTCCGATCGAGTCGAACAGGGCCTTGGCCAGGTTGAGCCAGTTGCCCATCGCGGTGCCGCCGTCGGCGCGGAAGTAGCTGATCGCCCGCCGCGCGTCGGCCCGGGTGCGGGCATCCATGCGCACCATGCCGGCCCCTGACTGCACCATCGGGTAGGCCAGGTACGCCTTGTGATTGCCGGCGACCACGGCGAAGTAGGTGCCGTCGAGAATGTGGTCGAGGGCGACCATCGCCGCCTGCTTCGCCGCCGCCATGTTGACGTTGCCCATCGAGCCGGAGGTGTCGACGATGATGATCTCGCCGGCGTCGCCGCTACCGGTCTGCCCGGCCGCTCCCGCGCCGCTGCAGGCAACGGTGACGATCGCGTTGACGTCGGTGCCACCGTCGGGCAGGAACTCGTTCTGGTACACCGCGGACGTGAACAGGGCCATTCTCAGTCCTTCTCCTCGACACTCGTACTCGATGCGCTCGCACCGGCGGCGGGCTCGTTGAGGTCGTCCGAAGGTGCTTGTGGCGTCCTGTTCAGGTTAGCCGCCAGCCGAGCCAGGGCCACGGTGATGTTGTCCTTGCCGCCTTGCGAGTTGGCCCACCGAACCAGCTGACGCGCGATCTTCACCGGCTCGTCGCTCTCGGCGGACGCCGCCTGCAGCTGCTCGGCGAGCGCGGTGGGCTCGGAGGCGTAGTTCCACAACCCGTCGGTGCAGAGCAGCAACCAGCCGTCGGACGGCGCTGCGAAAACGCCGGTGTCGGGAACGATGTTGTCGGCGTCCCGGCCGAGCCAGCGGGTGATCGCGTGCGCCTGGAGGCTGTTCTCGGCCTCCACCCGCGACGCGCCGCCGCGGATCAGCTCCTCGGCCACCGAATGGTCGGTGCTGAGCTGGACGTGGGCGTCGTCGGCGAGGAAGTAGATCCGCGAGTCGCCCAGGGACGCCCAGTGCACCAGGCCGTCCTCGACGACGGCGGCCGCCAAGGTGCAGGAGGCGGCGTTGGGGCTGTCCGGGGCGGTGTGCTCGATGACCGCTTGCTGGGCTTCGGCGGTGGCCTCGATCAGCGCGGTGCTGAGCGGGTCGGGTTCGTCCGCGTCGGCAAGGGGTTTCGACGAGCTCGACCAGCGGCCGTCGTCGGGGTTGGACGAGTTCGACCCGCGATCATCTGAGGAGTTCGCGCGGCGCTCGGCGAGGACGTCCCGTGCCCGCTCGGCGGCGGCCAGCGCGGCGACGTCGGAGTCCTGAGAGCTGGAGACACCGTCGCAGATGACCAGCACGGCGGCGCGGTCCGGCTCGGACGCCGCCCACAGCGCCATGGCGTCCTCGTTGCGGTTGTGCACCAGGCCGCGATCGCACACACCCGCCAGCCAGGACGCCGGAACAGCCTCGAAATGGTCGCGTGCCGAGGGCGCCTTGGCGCCACAGGTCTGGCAGTAGCCGTCGGCGTCGACCTCACCGCCGCACTCGACGCAGGGCGGCGTGGACGCCTTCGGCCGGTTGAATTTGACCGTCTCTTCGGTGGTCACCCCGGCCCTGGCCACCGGCCCGACCTCGGGGTGCACGTCGGCACCGCAGTTCTCGCAGTACCGCTGATCGGGCCGCACGGACGCGCCGCAGGAGGGGCAGGGTGCGGTCAACGCCAGCGTGCCGTACTCCTGCGCTGCCGCGTTTGCGGCCGCCTCGTGCTCAGTGGCCCACAGCGGCCAGGCAGGGGACTCATCGGTCACAACAGACTCCACCCTCGGATCGCGTTGGCCTTGTCGACCAACTCGGCACGTTCCTCGGCGTCGGCGCTGAGTTGCGCCAGCCGCCGGTAGCAGCTTTCGAGCTTGTCCCGCAGGTCGCGCTCGGTGTAGGTCGTGGCACCCAGCTTGACCGCCCCGTTGGACGCCAAGGCGAGCGCCTTGGAGTGGATGTCGGCCTCGAACCTCAGGTGGCTGACCTGATCGAGCCGGGCATGCTGCAGCACCCGCAGCGCCTCGGCCAGATGCGCGGCGTCCTTACCCAGCGCGATCAGGTGCTCGGTGGTCAGCTTCTGCGACTCCTGATAGCCCCGGGAGGTTTGCGGGATCAGCTCCAGCGCGGTCAGGGAACCCGGCAGGTCGCCGCGCGAGGCACGGATCCGGGCCAGTCCGAAGCCGGCGGGCGTCACGTAGTTGGCGTCGGTCACCGCGCAGATCCGGTAGAGGCTTTCGGCGACGTCCTGCTGTCCGCCGAACTCACACGCGACCGCCAGCGCCAGCTTCGGTGCCAGCTCGCCGGGGAGTTGACCGTAGACGGCGTTGAACGACGACAGGGCGGTGCTGTGATCGCCGCGCACCAGCGCACCCAGGCCGGCCATCCAGACCGCACGCCATTCCCACGGATCCTCGGTGAGCAGCGTGTGCACCGACTCGTCCAACACCCGCTGGTTGCCGGTCTCCAGCGCCGCCAGGCAGCGGGCCAGCAGCACCTCGGTGGAGAGCGAGGGGGGCCGGGTCAGGGCGCCCAGCCGATCGACCGGGTCGCTGAGGTCCAGCGAGTCGAGCCACGCCGCCTGCGGGTCGCTCGGGTCGCGGCGCAGCTGCGGCAGCTGCCGCCAATCGAAGCGGTTGCCCGACACCGACGGCGCCTCGAAGAGCGGCGAACTGATCGAGGTGGACGCCGTCGTCCCGGACGCCGTCGCCACCACTTCGCGCAGCACGCCGAGCATCTGCTGGCGCAACTCTTCAGCGGTGTTGAACCGGTCGTTGGGGTCGCGCGCGCAGCACTTCAACAGCAGCCGGTACAGCGAGTCGTACTGCGCGAACGCGGGCATCTCGTCGGCCGGCGGAATGCTGAACTCGAACTCGCTCTGGTAGCCGGGCACCTCGGCGCAGAGCACCATCAGGGTGCGCCCGATGGTGAAGATGTCGGACGCCACGGTCGCGCCCGCCTGAGCCACCTCGGGTGCCTGGTAGCCGACCGTGCCGTATATCGCCGAATCGTCGTCGTTCGCCCGCCGGACGCCGCCGAGGTCGATCAGCTTCAACGAGTCGCCGACCTGAATGACGTTGTCAGGCTTGAAATCGCAGTACAGCAGACCGAGATCGTGCAGGTAGCTGAAGGCCGGCAGGATCTCGATCAGGAAGGCCAGCGCCTGATCGACCGGCAGCGGATCGTAACTGCCGCCGTTGGTCTCCATCCGCTGCTTGAGCAGCTGCTTCAGCGACCGGCCGCCGACGTACTCCATCACGATGTAGCCGTTGTCGTCGTGGGTGACGAAGTTGTAGATCTCGACGATCAGCGGGTGCTCCACCTGGGCCAGGAACTGCTGCTCGGAGATGGTGGCCTTCAGTGTGTCGGCGTCGCCGGTGTTCAGTAGGCCCTTGAGCACCACCCAGCGGTCCGAGACGTTCTTGTCGCGGGCGAGGTAGATCCAGCCCATGCCGCCGTAGGAGAGCAGCCCGGCGACCTCGTACTGGTTGGCGACCAGGTCGCCCTGCTTCAGTTTGGGGCTGAACGAGTAGGCGGCACCGCACTGCGGGCAGAAGCCGTCGGAGCGTCCGGCGCTGTCCGAGCGGGAACGTCCGACGTGAGCGCCGCAGTTGGGGCAGATCCGCTTGTCCTCGGGCAGTTCGGCATTCGCCATCACGGCCTTGGCCGGGTCGACCGCCGGCGCCGGCGGAACGATCGTCAGGCCCTGACCGATCCGGCCCATCCGGCGGGAACTGCTGGGCGGGCGACGGGTCGGGCGGACGCCGAACGACGTCGCCCGCGCCGAACCGAGTGCGGTCGATCCGAGCTGCACCGAGGCTCGGGTCACCGACGAGGCGCTGGGCGTCACAGCCGACTCCGGCGGCATACCGCAGGTGTCGCAGTAGCCGTCCACGATCGAGCCCGGGCAGCCGGGTTGCCGGCAGGGACCGCTGGCCGTCGATGACGGACGGCGTCCGGGTGTGCCGCGGCCGACCGGCATGGTCACCGCGTTGCCCGGCATGCCGCAGACATCGCAGTAGCCGTCGACGATGGTGCCGGTGCAGCCCGGCTGCCGGCACCTCATCGGACGCCACCTTCAGCGAGTGCGTCGAGCAGTGCCTGGGCGGCGGGCAGCACCTGTCGCACCACCGCCATCGGAGTCGGACGCCGCGCCAGCAGCCGCTCCGCGGTCTGGGTAAGTGCGACGAAATCGGGATCGTCGGCGTGGCCGAGAGCCTCGGCCTTGGCCCGCAGCGGCGGGATCAGGGCGGCCAGCGCATCCCGTTCGGCAAGCGCACCGGAATAGGCGTCCTGGACGACCTGCATGGCCCGGCCGACCTGTTCCAGCCGGCCCAGATAGCTGTCGATCGCGGCCCGGGTGTTGGGCACCGGACCGAGCGCGGCCACGTCCGGGACGGCGTACTTGGGTGCCGGCGACACCGCGGCCACCGCGTTGCCCACCAGCTGACGCAGCGCCTGTTCGCGGGCGGCCAGGTCGTCGGACAGCTCACGGGCCCGGGCCAGCGCGTCCCGGTTCTCGCGGCGGCGGGCGCCACCGACGATCAGGTCGCGTTCATAGCGGGCGGCGTCGATCTCGAGCGGGCCGAGCAGGCCGCCGATGTCGCCGCCGCGTTCCCGCTTGGCTTCCAAGTCGGCGGTACGCGCGGCCAGCTGGTCCAGCTGGGCCCGGGCCGCCTCGGCGGAGGCCGGGGGTTCGATCCGGATCTGCTCGCGGATCCGTTCCAGCTGGGCGCGCAAGTCACGCAGCCGGCGGGCCAACTGTTCGGCATTCGGGTCGAGGTTGAGCTTCTGCCGCAACTGGGCGACCAGCGCGTCGGAGAGCCGGCAGGCCTCCGGCAGCGACACCGCCATCCCGGCAAGTTGCGCGGACGGCGCGGCGCCGGTATCGAGACGTCCCCAGATCAGTGAGGAGAGCCGGGCGCACTCGGCCGGACCGACCCGGCCCGAATCCCAGGTGACCAGCAGCAGGTCGTAGCGGCTCTTCACTGCCTGCCACAACGCCAGCGACAACTGCATGTCCGGGGTCAGCGCGTTGAGCCGGCGGCCCAGGATCTCGGCGTCCAGCGCGGCCAGTTCGCTGCGCCGGGCGGCCGTCCAGGCGTCCAGTTCGGCGAGATAGCCGACCATCGCCTGCGGCTGTACCGGCTCATTGAGCTTGCCGGGTGCGGCGGGTGCGCTGACGGGACTCATCGGTACTCCTCGATCCGCCGGGACACGCCCCAGAAGGCCAGACCGGCGCCGGCCAAGGTGAACACGATCACGCCGGCGATACCGGCGACGACCCCGTCGCCCACTGACTTGATGCTGGAGGTGACCGGCGACCTGAGGTTGGCGTAGATGGTGTTCAACGCTCCGTCGAGCTTGGCGAACGCCTTCGCGGAGGCGTCGGTGACCAGGCCGGTCGCGGTGACCCACTGGGCCTTGTCGGTGGCGCCGGTCACCTGGTCATGGCTGGTCTTGTACGCCTTGAGCGCGGAGGTCGTCGAGCTGGTCGCGTTCGGCAACCGGGGGATCGTCTCGAGCGCGGTGTTGTAGGCGGTGCTCCACCGGGTCTGGTACGAGGCGCCGGCGGTCTGTAGCCCGACGGCCAGCACCTCGTCGGCCCGGGCCTGATGCAGCTGTTGTTGGAGGGTCGCCACACTGTCGAGTTCGGCGCGCGCACTCGCGGTGAAGTCGGTCGCCGCATTCGAGGCGGCGGTCGACGACGTGGCCAACACGGCCACCGACGCCACCGCGCACAGCAGCGCCAGCGCCACACCGGGATTGACGTACCGGTGTGAAGCCCGAGCCAGCGCCACCGAGATGGCGATCAACCCGCCCGCGGTCACCACGAGACCGCCGATCACCCAGGGCAGCCAGCCCGCGGTCAACTCGCCGGCGAGCCGGTCACCGGCTGCGGTGCGAGCGCTGGTCAGCGGGGTGAGGAGTTCGTCGGTGAGTTGGGTGTCGGCCTTGGCCAGCAATGCCGCTGACGCGGTGCCTTTGGCGTTCAGCGCGTCCTGCAGGGTCATCGAGTAGTGCACCAGGGCGCCGGTGAGCGGCACGATGCGGTCGCGGTCGGTCTCCACCGCCGACGCGTCGGCGAGGGTGGTGGCCAGCGAGGTCAGCTGTTCGGTGACGTCGGTGCGGACGGCGTCGGTGGGGGTGAGTGCCCAGGTGTTGGCAGCCTCCTGCACGCTGAGCGCCTGGATGCGGGCATCGGCGAGCCGCTGGTACTGCGCCAGGCTCTCGGCAGCTTGTGACGAGGCGGTGAAGGAGAGCGCCAGCGCGGTGACCACCAGGGCACCGAAGGCCAGCAGCAACGCCACCGCGGTGGTCTGCAGCCGGCGGAGTCGTCGCACCGATCGTGGCGTCGCGCCGCGTCGCCGCCGGACGGGCACCGGCGCGACAGCGGGGACGCCAGCACTCGTGGTGGGCCCCGGGGTGGTGGTCCGGACGGCGGTCACGGTGCCGCCTGGACGGGATGGTCACCGGCGTCGCCGGGGTCTGCCGTGCGCAGCGTGGGGTCGGACGGCGGTTCGAGGCCGCCCGGAGGTGTGGCCGGCCAGTCGACCGCGGGCGCGGCGTCCGGAGCCAGATCCTCGGGCAGCAGGGTGCGCAGCTGGTCCAGGGTCGGCTCGGTCGCGTCACGCAGCCGCCAGGCGTGCTTGCCGACGGCGGCCTCCAGTACGTTGCGGGCGAACCGGCCGTTGCCGAAGGTCTCGTCGCGCACCTGGGTGCCCAGCAGGTCGCGGAAGGCGGTCAGGCAGCCTTCGCCCAGGTCATAGTCGGCCCCGGTCACCATGCCGGTGAAGATGCCCTCCAACTCGACGTCGGTGTAGTCGTCGAAGCCGATGGTGGTGCGGAACCGGCTGGTCAGGCCGGGGTTCTGCGCGATGAAGATCTGCATCGGCAGCGGGTAACCGGCGACGATGACGACCAGATCGTTGCGCTTGTCCTCCATCTCTTTGACCAGCGTGTTGATCGCCTCTTCGCCGTACTGGTCGCCGTTCAGGCTGTACGCCTCGTCGATGAACAGCACGCCGCCTTCGGCCTTGGCGACCACCTCGGCGGTCTTCATCGCGGTCTGGCCCAGATAGCCGGCGACCAGCTCGGAACGGTCCACCTCGACCAGTTGGCCCTTCGACAGCAGCCCGACCGCGCGGTAGATGCCGGCCACCAGCCTCGCCACTGTGGTTTTGCCGGTGCCCGGGTTGCCGACGAACACCAGGTGCCGGGTGATCGTCGGACTCTTCAGACCGGCCTTGGCCCGCAGCGCGTCGACCTTGAGCACCGCGGTCTGGCGGTGGATCTCGGCCTTGACCGTGGCCAAACCGACCAGCGCATCGAGCTCTGCCAGCAGCTCATCGAGCGACTTCTCCGGCTCGGCCGGCTGCTCGGGCTCGGCCGGTGCCTCGTTGGCGGGCGGGGGAGCGGCCTGCACCGGCGGTGCCTGTTGGTCGAGGCCGGGTTGGTCGAGCTTGCCGGGACCCGGTTGGTCGCCACTCCGCTGGTCGAGACCCTGCCGATCGGCACCCGTCGCGGTGCTTCCCAGCCCGGGGAAGGCTCCGGCGCCGAACGGATCCAACTGCCGCAGGTCGAGCAGCCGGGACTGACTGGTGTGCATCCGATCCAGCACGCTGGACAGGATCTGCGGCGCCTGCCGGACGAACTCGGCGTCCGAACCCGACGGCATCGCCGGCGTGGCCGGAACGGCACTGAGACCCTGCGCGGCGTTCAGCTGGGCGCTCGCCGCGCTCTGCGCGGCACCGATGCTCAACGGGGTCGGCTGGCCGAGCAGTGCGGCCGCGGATGCCACCTCGGCGAGCGCCTTCGCGTACGGCACGGCCTGCCGGGAACGCGAGTTGTGCAGCTGGGCGACCAGCGGCGTCGCGGAGGTGCGGAAGCGTCGGCCCTTGACCGCGGCCTCCATGAACACCTGAGCGCTGATCGCCCGTCCGGTGGCGGTGCACCAGTCGACGAACGAGCCGACCGCCGATTCGGCGACGGAGGCGGCCAACTGCTCACCCTCGATGCGCGCGGCGTCGGCGTCCACGCTAGCGGCGCGTGCGGCGTCCGCCAGTGCGTCGAGGGTTCCGGCCAGGTCAGGGCTGCTCACGGTCGCTCCAGGTCAAAGGGATCGGTGGACTTCTCAGGCGGTGGCGCCGGGACGTTCAGTTCGGGCGCCTGCGAATGCCCGAAGCGTTCCCGCAGGAACCGTCCGTGGGTGATCAGGGCGGCCGCATCGGTGGAGTTGGCGGCGTCGTAGATCTTCTCCATGGTGGCTCCCAGCAGGTCGAGTTGGTCGATCAGCAACAGCAGCGGGGTCTTGCCGTTCTCGACCGGACGGCTGTCGGCCCAGTCGCGCGGCAGCCGCAGGTAGGCGCCGATCGCCTCGGGCAGGTAGTCGGTGGCGGTGGCCACCACCGAATAGCTGTCGTAGCTGCCCAGCCCCAGCGAACCCAGCCTGGGCAGCGTGTCCCGAACCAGCCTGGTCACCCGGGATGCCCGGGAACGCACCACCGAGGGCAGCGTGCCGGACGCGATCAGCTGCTCGACGCCGTCCAACGAGGACAGGATGTCGGCCTCGGTGGGTGCCGGATCGACCTCGGGTACGGCGACCGGCGGCGGCGTGGAATCGCGGCCGGTCAGCCAGTCCCAGAAGCCCATTGCTCGTCCACTACCTCGTCTCGGATTCGGTGTCGCGGGTCACCACCCGCTGATGGTTCAGAGGTTGATCTGCGGCATCGACTGGGTGCGGGAATCCTGCTGTGAGACCCGCTCCAGGTATTCCTTCGACTTCACCACTTCACCCTCGAGCACACCGATGGTCTGCGCCATGGTGTCGAGGGCCCGGGCCTTGAACTCGTCGATCGAGTCCATCGTGGAGTAGATGTTGGCGAACGCCGCCTGCAGCTGCTCCAGCCCGATGGTCGAGGACGCGGCCTGCTCCTGGATGCGCGCCGAGTTCTCTTTCAGCATCTCGGAGGTGCGCTGGATCATCTGCGAGGTGGTGGTGTTCAACGCGGTGATCTGATCGAGCACCAGCTTCTGGTTGCCCAGCGCCTGCGCCACGATCACCGCCGTCCGCAGCGCCGAGATCGTGGTCGTCGAGGCCCGGTCGACACCCTTGATCAACTCGATGTTGTTCTTGATGATGATGTCGATCGCCAGGTAGCTCTGGATCGACACCGCCAACTGGGTGAGCAGATCCTGGTGCTTCTGCCGCACGTAGAACAGCACGTCCTGGCTGAGCGCCTTGGCCTTGTCGGGATCGGTCATCTGCAACTCGGCGATCTGTGCCGACAGCCGCGCGTCCAACCGCTCGGCGATGTAGACGTACTGGTTGAGCCGGCCCATCACGGTCCACAGATTCTGCTTCTCCATGTTGAGCGCCACATTGTCCTTGGTCAGCTCGTCCTGACCGCTGCGCAGCGCGTGGAGAATGCCGTTGAGCTGCTGCTGCGAGCTCTGGTAGCGGCGGAAGTAGTCGGTGACCTGATCGCCGAACGGGATCATGCCGAGGAACTTCTTCGGGCCGCGTGCCTTGCCCGGATCGAGGTCCTCGACGGTGCGACGCAACTGCACCAGGGTCTGGCCGACCTTGGACCCCTCGGACAGGCCGCCTTCCTTGAGCGCCCGCACGGGCGCGTTCAGCAGGCGGTTGGAGGTCTCGGCGGCTCTGCGGATGTCGGCGTCGCCCATGCTGCGAACCGCGTCAGCCTGCGCCGAGAAGGTCGGCGACTTCTCTTCGGAGGAGTCGAGTGCCTGCAGGAACTCGTCGACCTTGGCGTCGAGCACCGGCACCTGCGTGGCCTCGACCTGCGGAGCCATCGCCGGGGCCTGCGTCTCGGTGATCACGGCGGGGGCGTCCGGGGCGGTGAGGGTGAGCGTGGCGGGCGGCTGGAGCGGCATCGCGGCGGCGCCGCCGGGGGGCGTGGTGGAACTCATGGGTACCTCTCGACGCGGGCAAAGACTTCCCGCCCAATCTAGCGGGCGGCGAGGACACAAGCAGTGGGGAGAGCGTCGGGGACAACCCTGGAAGCGGGTGCGAATCCCGTGGTCGAGCCTGTCGCGACGCTCCTGAAATGCGAAGCGGGCCCCATCGGCGGATGGGGCCCGCGAATCGCGATGGACTCGAGATGTCAGGTCAGAGCGGCCGAACCCGGTCCGCCTGCGGACCCTTCGGGCCCGACGTGATCTCGAATTCGACCTTCTGGCCCTCGTTGAGGGTACGGAAGCCTTGAATGTCGATGGCCGTGTGATGGACGAAGACGTCCTGCGTACCGCCCTCGACCTCAATGAAGCCGTAGCCCTTCTCGGCACTGAACCACTTGACGGTCCCCTGCGCCATGTACTTCTCCTTAGCCTTAATACGACCGTCGCTGACGGCCACTGCCGAACGAGCTGTCCCAGACGACCAGTGCGGTCGCCCTCGCGGCAGCGCCAGCAACACTCTCACATCCGCCCGCGCCTGTCACTCGCGCGAGTGACCCCGGACGCCGCGTGTCGCCGTCCGGAAAATGTGGGTGGCGGGTGATTCGATGAGGACATGAAATCGGTCGGAGCGCCCACGATGCGCGAGTTGGACGCCGTACAGCGCGAGGCTGTCGAGGCGCACCGCCGCACACCGGTTCTGGTGGTGGGTCCGCCCGGTTCGGGCAAGACGACGGTGGTGGCCGCGGCCGCCGCACTCGAGCTCGGCGAACGCGCCCAGGGCGAGCCTCAGCCGCTGGTGTTGACGTTCGGACGGCGTGCCGCAAGCCAGCTGCGCAACGAAGTGGCGCGGGCGCTCGATCGCACGGTCAGCCCGCCGTGGGTGACGACGGTGCACGCGTTCTGTCTGTGGCTGCTGCGCCGCGCCGCTGCCCCCGGAACGGTCGCGCCGCGGCTGTTGACAGCGCCCGAGCAGGAGTTCCGGGTGCGTGAGTTGCTGGCCGGGCGAGGGGCCGAGGCGTGGCCGGCGGAGATTCACCAGGCGGTCGGCACTCGCGCATTCGCGCGCCAGGTCCGCTCGGCGATCGCGCGTATTCGGCAACTCGGCCTCGATCCCGATGATGTGGTGGCGGCCGGGCGGGCCGCGGGCCGCGACGAATGGGTGAGCGTCGGGCGGTTCTTCGCCGAGTACCTCGACATTCTCGACCACGAGGGCAGCCTCGACTACGCCGAGCTGGTGCACCGGGCTCGGATCGTGCTCGCCGACGAAGAACTGGCGGCGGCGGTGCGGGGCGAGATCTCCAGGGTCGTCGTCGACGAGTACGGCGAACTCGACCCGGCGCAGGTCGGCCTGCTGCGTTCCCTGGTCGGCCCGGGTGGCCCGATCCTGGCCGTCGGTGACCCCGACCAGGTGGTGTTCCGGTTCCGGGGCGCCCATCCGCGTGCTCTCGCCGACTTTCCCGACACGTTCCGTTCCGCCGCCGGCGAGCCGGCCGCGGTGCTCGCACTCGATGCCGTGCACCGGGGTAGCCCGGGCATCACCGCGGCGCGGCGACGGGTCGCCCGTCGGCTGCCGCTCCCGGTGCTGGGTGATGCCGCCTCTCGGGTGCTGCGCGGTGAGGTGGCAGGTGAGCCGAGCGCCGAGGCGGAGGGCGTTCCGGGGGCCGAGGTGCGCACCTTCATCTGTGCGACTGAGGCCGAGCAGGCGCAGTTGATTGCCGAGGAGTTGCGCCGGGCGCATCTCGACGAGGGTTTCCGGCATGCCGACATTGCGGTGCTGGTCCGCTCGGGCCGGCGGCAGATCGCGCCGATCGCCCGCGCCCTGGTGGCGGCCGGTATTCCGGTCGAGGTGGCCGGCGATGAGATCCCGCTGCTGTCCGAGCAGGCCGTCCGGCCGTTGCTGCTGGCCCTCGAGGTGGTGCTGCGGGGGACCGAACCGGGCGGCAGCGAGCTCGAGGCCGACGAGGCCAAACGGTTGCTCACCTCGCCGCTGGTCGGGCTGGACGCCGTGGGCCTGCGCACCCTCGGCCGACTGCTGCTGGAGGTCGAACGTGAAGAGACCGGTACGGCGCTGATCGCACGCAGCCCCGGTCAGCTCATCACCGATGCGCTGGCTGAGCCGGAACGCCTCGCCGGGCTGCCCGACACGCCTGAGGTGACGGCCGTCCGCGGGTTGACCGAGTTGCTGGAGCGCGCGGCGCGGACCCTCCGCAATCCGGCGAGCGGGGCGTCCGATGTGTTGTGGACGCTGTGGTCGGGCACCGAATGGCCGCAGCGGCTGCGCGGGGCGAGCCTCGCCGGTGGCGAAGGCGGACGTCGCGCCGACCGCGACCTGGACGCGGTGATCGCATTGTTCGCCTCGGCCAATGCCAGCGAACAGCCTGCCGGTCCGGGTGGGGTGCGCGGCTTCCTCGCCGAGGTGGCGGCCCAGGAGATCCCGGCCGACACCACCCGCGAGGCCGAGGTGCGCGGGCGGGGCGTCCGGCTCTTGACCGCGCACCGCGCCAAGGGTTTGGAGTGGCCGCTGGTGGTGATCGCCGGCGTCCAGGAGGGACTGTGGCCGGCACCCGGTCAGGGAGCCGCCATCCTGGAGCCGTCCGAACTGGTCAGTGACGGCCTGGTCGGACGTCCGGACGCCCGCGAGGCGGTGGCCGACGAGCGGCGGCTGTTCCACGTGGCGTGCAGCCGGGCCAGCCGCCGACTGATCGTCACCGCCGTGCAGGGTTCGGACGGCGAGGCGAACCAGCCGTCCCGATTCCTCACCGAACTGGGTGTCGAGCCGGCCGAGTTCCAGCCCAGCGCGCGGCCGCTCACCCTGCCCGCGCTGGTGGCCCAACTGCGCCGGCGTGCTGCGGATCCGGGCTGTTCAGCGGCGCTGCGTGAAGCGGCGGCGGCCCGTTTGGCCCGGCTCGCGGCGCTCACCGACTCCCATGGGCGTGCGTTGGCACCGCAAGCTCGGCCGTCCGGGTGGTGGGGGGTGCTGGACGCCACCGGTCGCCCGCCGACGCCCACCGGTCCGCTGCGGATCAGTCCGTCGATGCTCACCGGCATGCTGACCTGCCCGCGGCAGCACTACCTGACCCGGCAGGTGAAGGCCGATCCGCCGCGCAATGCCGCGACCAGCCTCGGCTCGGTGATCCACGTGCTGGCCGAGCACGCCCGCAATTCCGGGCTCGGCTTCGACGAACTCACCGCGAAGCTCGACGAGGTGTGGGGCGAACTGCCGTTCGCGACGGCTTGGCTGTCGGTGGCCGAACGCGATCAGGCGGAGGCGGCGCTGACCCGGTTCCTGAACTGGTCGGACGCCAACGCCGGCACCGAGGTGCTCGGCGTGGAGGTCGACTTCGACGTCGAGGTCGATGTGGCCGGCGATCAGGTGCGGCTGGTCGGCACGGTCGACCGGCTCGAGCGTGCCGCCGACGGACGGCTGCGGGTGGTCGATTTCAAGACCGGAAAGCGGCCGCCGACCGCGGGCGCCACCGCCTCACACGAGCAGCTGGGCGTGTATCAGCTGGCGATCGAGGCCGGCGGCTTCGAACGGTTGGCCGGCCCGGGCGCGGCGAGCGCGGGCGGTTGCCTGGTCTACCTGCGGGTGCCCGGTGGCAGCGATCTCGACGACTATCCGAAGGAATTCCATCAGGCTGCTTTGTCCGAGCAGCCGCATCTGGCCGACGATGACGCGGAGCATCCCAGCTGGGTGCATGAGCGGCTGTCCCGGGCGGTGCGGCTGATCCGGGCCGGCCGTTATCCGGCGACACCGGGCCCGGGTTGTACCTGGTGCCCGTTCGCGGCGAGTTGCCCGGCCAAGCCGGCGGGCCGGCAGGTGGTGGCATGACGGGGGTGCTGGCCACGCCCGAGCAGCTGTGCGAGGTGCTCGGGTTGCCGTTCTCCGAGCAGCAACTGGCGGCGGTCACGGCGCCGCTCGAGCCCGGGGTGATCATCGCGGGTGCGGGTTCGGGCAAGACGACGGTGATGGCGGCCCGGGTGGTGTGGCTGGTCGGCAGTGGCCAGCTGGCACCTGAGCAGGTGCTGGGCTTGACCTTCACCCGGAAGGCGGCCGCCGAGCTGTCGGCCAGGGTCCGGACCGCGTTGCAGCGAGCGGGGGTGATCGACGACACCGGGGTGGACGAGGCGGGGGAGCAGTTGGTGCTCACCTATGACGCGTTCGCCGCGCGCCTGGTGGCCGAGCACGGTCTGCGGATTGGGGTGGAGAGCGATCCGGTGATG
Organism: Micropruina sp.; assembly: GCF_047606365.1. Classification (GTDB taxonomy): domain Bacteria; phylum Actinomycetota; class Actinomycetes; order Propionibacteriales; family Propionibacteriaceae; genus Micropruina. Next base: position 23,805 of record NZ_JASGEN010000085.1, read on the forward strand.
ATCACGGGTGCCTCCCGGTATCGGCTGGCGGCCCGGGTGGTCACCAATGCCGCCGGACCGTTCGATCATCTGGCGACGTTCGCGCCGGTCACGCTGACCGAACGGCTGCTGAAGCTGGATTCCGACCTCACCTCGCATCTGGTCAGCGCCGCCGAGGTGGGGGCGCATGCGCGCGAGTTCCGCACCGCGCTGGCCGAGGCGCCGCTGAACCGGTACCGCCGCGAGTACGCGTCGGTGCGCCAGGCGCGGGCCATCACCGAACAGCGCCTGGAGTTGCTCGGGCTGACCACCGCCTACGCCGAGTTGAAGCGCAGCCTCGGCTACGTCGAGTTCGCCGACCAGATGGCGGTGGCCGCCGAGCTGGCCCGCCGGGTGCCGGCGGTGTCGGAGTTGCTGCGCCGGCAGTTCCGGGTGGTGCTACTCGACGAGTACCAGGACACCTCGTCGGCGCAGGCAGCCATGCTGCGCGCCCTGTTCTCCGGTGATGATCCGTCGTCGGGGCGAGGGCATCCGGTGACCGCGGTGGGCGATCCGCACCAGGCCATCTACGGCTGGCGCGGGGCCGCCGCCAGCAACATTCTGCAGTTCGCGCAGGACTTCCCGACGGTGCACGGAATGCCTGCCCGGTCGTTCGCGCTCACCGTGAACCGACGCTCCGGGCCCACCATCCTGGCGGTGGCGAACGTGTTGGCCTCCGGGCTGCACACCGATCCGGCGATGGGCGGTGGGGCGGCCGCGCTCGAACTCACCGCGCCGGAGGGGACCCCGCCCGGCCGTGTCGAGGTCGCCGGCTTCGCCACCTGGCCCGAGGAGGTCGCGTTCATCGGTGAACGGATCGCGGCGCTGCACGGCACCGGCCGGGTGGGGTTGTGGTCCGACCTGGTGGTGCTGGTGCGTCGCAACGCGCAGATACCGGCGCTGTACGCCGATCTGAAGGCGCGCGACGTGCCGGTGGAGATCGTCGGCCTCGGTGGCCTGCTGGAGCTGCCCGAGATCGTCGAGGTGTGCTCGGTGCTGGCGCTGCTCGACGACGTCAGTGCGAACCCGGCCGCGATCCGGCTGCTCACCTCAGCCCGGTGGGCGATCGGCATCGCCGATCTGGCCCTGCTCGGACGCCGCGCCGCCGACCTGGCGTCCGTCGAGGGTCCGCGGGACGGCGACCTGGTGGACGACCTGGGCCGAGCGTTGGCGCGCACCGAGGGCGTCACTGTGCCCAGCCTGCTGGAGGCGCTGCACGACCCGGGCGAGCTGCACTACAGCCCGCAGGCCCGCCGCCGGTTCGCCGCGGTCGCGTCCGAGATGGCCGGGCTGCGGCAGCACGCCGGAGAGCCGGTGCTGGATCTGGTCCGGCGGGTGATCAACACGCTGGGTGTGGAGGGCGAGCTGGCGGCGTCCGGTTCGTCGAGCGCCCAGCTGGGGGCCTTCACCGATGCGGTCGCCGCCTACTGCGACGTGGACGGCGAGGCGTCCCTGGGCGGGCTGCTCGCCTACCTGGACGCCGAACGCAACCACGGTGTCGGACTCGACCAGGCGGTGGCCAGCGATGCCGATTCGGTGAAGCTGCTCACCGTGCACAAGGCAAAGGGCCTGGAGTGGGAGGTAGTGTTCCTGCCCGGCATGGCCGAAGGCGTCTTCCCCAACGATCGGGTCACCGAGAACTGGGTGACCAACGCGGCCGTTCTGCCCGCCGAGTTGCGCGGTGACGCGGCGGCCATTCCGCAGTTGGCTGACGCTTCCGATGCCGCCTTCAAGGAGTATGCGGCCGCATTGAAACAGCAGGCGCGGCATGCCGAGGACCGGTTGGCCTACGTCGCGGTCACCCGGGCCAAGCAGCTGCTGGTCGCCACCACCCACTCGTGGGAGGGGGAGTTGATCAAGCCGCGTAAGCCGTCCCCCTATCTGCGGGCCATCGAGCAGCACGGCGAAGTGCTGCGCGAGGCGCCGCCGGCGGAGGGTGAGAATCCGCTCGCCGGGTCGGGTGCTGCGTTGGAGTGGCCGGTGATCGGCGACCCGGAGGCTCGTGAGCGACGGCAGCGGCTGGCGGCCGACGTCGAGGCGGCGTCCGAGCTGTTGGTGCCGCTCGACCCGGTCGGGCTGTCCGCCGAGGAGCAGGCGGAGGTGGCCCAGTGGGATGAGGATGTGTCCGCGCTGGCGCTGGCCGCGGTCGAGGAGCTGGCGCCTGCGCGTCCGGAATACCTGTCGGTGACCGGACTGGTGCGGTTGGCCCGCGAGCCGGACGAGTTCGTGATGGACGCGAGCCGTCCGATGCCGCAGCGTCCGGTGGCGGCACAGCGGCTGGGCACCCGCTTCCATCGCTGGCTGGAGGACCGGTTCTCGCTGGAGCCAACGTTCGACGTCGACCCCGGCCAGGAACCACCCGACGACCCGTACTTCGCCCAGCTGAGCGCGGCGTTCGAGCGCGGACAGTTCGCCACCCGGCGTCCGCGTGCCGTTGAGGTGCCGTTCAGCATGGTGGTCGCCGGCACCATCGTCCGCGGCCGGATCGACGCCGTGTTCGACACCCCCGACGGCTACCTGGTCGTGGACTGGAAGACCGGCGACGTCGACCGCGCCGACCCGGCACAGCTGGCCATCTACCGGCAAGCTTGGGCTGACCTGGTCGGGGCGTCGCCGAGTCAGGTGCAGGCCGGCTTCTTCGACATCCTGGCCGACCGGTTGGTGACACCAAGGCTCCCGCCCGAGTCGGCCTGGACGGACGCGGTGAAACGGCTGAGCTGAGGAATGCGGCGTATCGCTGGGTTGAGCTTGTCGAAACCGTTGTCCGGGAAGGTCTAGACAAGCTCGACCAACGGTGATCCGGGTGGCCTTTGCGTCATCCCGGGCTTCCCCCGGGATCTCCGAAGCCAGCCATCCGTCCGAAGGAGATCCCGGCGTCCCCCGGGATGACGAGTCCACCGTTGGTCGAGCTTGTCGAGACCCTTCTGCCGCGTCGCCGCTGGTCGAGCCTGGCGAGACCCACTCGTCCGGAGGTCGTAGGTTGAGACCCATGGACACCTGGGGCGAGGCGGGACAGCTGGATCGGTGCGAACCTCAACGGCTGGACGCCGACTGGCTCATCGCCCAATGGGCCAACCCCGCCGCGCTCCTACTGAGCGTCGACAAGTCCGGCCAGCTGAACGTTGGCGATGATCTCGCCATCGTCGAACGACGTCCGGCGGGCAAGTTCGACCCCCAGCGGCACTACCTGCTCGGCCTGTCAGCCGGGCGTCCCGTCTTCGTCGAAGCCGCCGACGTCGAGAAGGGCGCCGGTCTGCGCGAGTTGATGCCCGTGCTCGGCCCCGCCGATCGCGAGCTCGTGGTCGCAGCCGTCGCGCTGGTGCAGTGGCATCGCACCCTGCCGCATTGCGGCCTGTGCGGTGCGGCGACGATCGTCACCAACGGCGGCATGGTGCGGCACTGCCCCTCGTGCGGACGCGATCGCTTCCCGCGTAGCGATCCGGCGATCATCGTGGCCGTCCTGGACGCCGACGACCGGCTGCTGCTCGGCCACCAGGGAGTCTGGGCACCGGGCCGCATGTCGATCCTGGCCGGGTTCGTGACCGCGGGGGAGTCTCTTGAACAAGCCGTGCATCGCGAGGTCGGTGAAGAAACAGGGCTCCGACTGTCCGCCGTGAAGTACGTCGCGAGCCAGCCGTGGCCCTTCCCGCGTTCGCTGATGCTGGGCTTTGTGGCACGGGCGGCCACGACCGACATCCAGGTGGACGGTGTGGAGATCGAGTCCGCCCGTTGGTTCACCCGTGAGGAACTAACCGCCGCAGTGCACGCCGGTGAAGTGGGCCTGCCAGGCGAGGCGTCCATCGCGCACCGGCTGATCGCGGACTGGCGGGCGGGACACATTCACGGTCCTGGAGACCTGACGGCCCGGTGAGATCCACTCGTGGCGTCCCTCGGTATTGAACGAAGAAGTCTGGCCGATCGATTTGTTGATGCTAGGCCTGCCGGCTGGCCATAGGCTCCCGAAGGACAGTGACGTCCCCGAACTGGATCGCGAAGGCGAAATCCGGCCAGAACGAAAACCGATGTTCGAAGCGTGTCGGAGTTCCCTCCACGATGTCGATTTCATCTGACACGAGTTCATGGTCGGCATCGCACAGATCGAAATCGATCACCTCTGCCGTCGTCACGGCACGCAGTATCGCGTCGTGATACTCGATCGTCGCGCGTTCGTACCCCGTCTGAAGGTCACCGATCACGAGTGACCACCTGAAGACGGTGCCTTCCACAGTCCAGTCGCGGACCTGAGCGTCGTGCAAGTTGGTGTGAATGAGCGCCCGGATCGTGTCGCTCGAACTGTCGTGGAGTTGATCAAGGTGGCTTTGGTAGCTAGAGATCACGATGTCCTGATCGACATCACCGGAATCGAACTCTGCGTCGAACCATCGAAACGTCACGGCTCCGCTACTCGTCACGCTCAAAGTCTTCCAGCGGCGAGCGGTCGACGCCATTGATCCGGACAGGGATGGTCCGATTCGGCCGGCAGGCTGGGAGACTTCCTCCATGGTCTCGGCTATCTACTACTTCGCGACCACCGAGGATCAGTTGATGCTTCTGGACCATCTTGGTGAGCGAATGAGGGTGACCCTGCACCCCTGGTGGACGGTGGCCGACCCGATAGTCACGTGGACTCGAGATGATGCGCTGCGCGCGAGCGAGGTCATGGTTGCTTCGGCTGAACTCGGAGGCCCGATAGCCATCCGCCCTGGTGACCCCGCGATGGAAGAGTTCAGCAGGGCCGGCGTATTCAACCGCATCAACTGGGAGCGGATGTCCTCCAACGAGGGCAAGGGCATCGTGGATCCCAACTCGTCGCCGGTTCTCTTCTGGCAGCCAGCTGCTGTTGGGGAGGAAGGGATCATCCGGACCAGCAGTATCGGCTCTCAGGCTGACCATCCCGCGGCGATTTCCGAAGCGTACGACCGGTGGGTTAAGCGCACGGCGAGCTGGGTTCGTCGCCGGGGCACGAGGGTCTGGGGCCTCGAACAGGACTCGCTACGACCGGATCTCGACTTCCAGATCGACGTCCTCAACAGCATCTACGCGCTACCCGGAGCCCTCGAGAAACTCGAGTCTGGGGTCGCGGGACGACGCTAACGCCGGCACCTACCTCAGGCGTCTTGCGAGTAGACCAGCGCGGCATACGGACCGATGCTGAAATCGGCCGAGACCGGTTGGTGATCCCACGGGATGGGTGCCGCGTCGAGGTCGGTGGCGTGGACCGCGCCGAAGTCGTGGCCGAACATCGGGGCGTCGCTGTTGCAGCGCAGCCGCCAGGTGCCGGCGTGCGGAAGTCCCACCCGGTAGCCGTCGATCACCTGTGTGGACAGGTTGATGGCGACGATCACGTCGTCGCCCGGGCCACCCTGCCACCAGCGGTGATACATCAACACCTTGCGCTGATCGTCAACCCGCAACAGTGCGGTGTGTGGTCCACGAAGCCCGGCGGTGGTGCCGTCCAGGTTCCGGCGCAGGCGGATCAGTTGTCGGGCCAGGTGCAGGAAGCCGGAGTGTCGATGGGTCTTGTCCCAGGACAGCGGCGCGCGGTCGTCGAACCATCGGTCTTCGCAGAACTCCTGGCCCTGGAAGAGCAGCGGCATGCCCGCCGAGGTGAGCACCAGCGCGAGACCGAGCGCCGCACGTTTGCGCGACGGCCACGAGTCGGCGGCGCCCGGGTTGATCGTCTCCGGGAGTCGTGATCGGCCGTTGGCGACCTCGTCGTGGGATTCGGTGAAGATCACGCGTTCATGGGCGGCGCGCAGATAGTGACCGGTGACCGCGCGAGCCACTGCGGTGGTGTCCCGGTCGGCGTCCCAGGGGGTTTCCAGCGCGCGTCGGACGGGGTGCACGAAGTCGGCGTCCCACTGGGAGTGGAAGCCGAGCCCGCCGTCCTCGACCGGCGTGGTGACCAGCGGATCGCGCTGCATGTCCTCGGCGATCAACAGCTTCCACGGCTGCCGCAGGCGGAGGTCGGTGGTCATCGCGGCCAGATAGCGATGGCCACCGGCGATCCGCTCCCGCGGGTGATGAATGTTGCCCCAGCGGGAGCGGATGTAGTTGGTGCCGTCGAACCGCAGGCCGTCGACCCGGAACTGCTCCAGCCACATCACCGCAGAGTCGCGCAGGAAGTTGCGGACCTGCTTCCGGTCGTAGTTGGGACGGGTGGCGCCCCACGGGGTGAGCGCCCGCCGGTCGTTGTAGAAGTACTGGCCGCCGTAGCCGCGGCGGTAGCTGCCGTCGAAGCGCCACAGGTCGAGGTCGGTCGGGCCGAGATGGTTGTGCACCACGTCCAGGATGACCGCGATACCACGCTCGTGGGCGGCCCGGACGAAGCGGGCGAACGCCAGCGGGCCCCCGTAGCTGGTGTCGATGGTGAACAGATGGGACGGGTTGTAGCCCCAACTGCGCGGCCCGGCAAAGCTGAACGGCGGCATCACCTCCACTGCGTTGACGCCGAGCCACTTCAGGTGGTCGAGCCGGCCGATCGCGGTGTCGAAGGTGCCGGGCCGGTCACCGTCGGCGGTGAAGGTGCCCACATGCAGCTCGTAGAGGACCAGTTCATCCCAGCCGGGCATGGTGAATGGCTGCTCGCCCCAGTCGATGGTGGCGGGGTCGAACACCACCGCGTTGCCACGGCTGTGGGTGACTTCGCGGGCGAACGGGTCGATTCGCCACCGGTACGGCCCGCCGCGGCGGATCAGAAACTTGTACTGCGAACCGCGCCGGGCCTGCGGCACGAAGGCCGACCAGGTGCCCGACCGGGCATGGTCGGGAGCCATCGGAACCCGGCCGGCCGCGGTCCAGCCGTTGAAGTCGCCCGCAACATGCACCGTGCGGGCATTCGGAGCCCAGACCCGGAAGGTCACGCCGTCGTGATGCGGGACGGCGCCCATGCCAGCATGGGGGGACGGAGCGATCGGCACGCTGAGACACTACGCGGCCGCTCCGACAGTCTTTGCGAGCCACACCATGTGATCCTGGGTCATGCCGCGGAGCGGTACGGGAACCCGTCAGGCGTCGATGATTGCGGCAGGCAGCGGAACGTGCGCCGCGAACACCACCCGCGGGCGAAGCCCGTCTGGATAGGGGTCAAGTGCCGGTCCGTGCGCGAAGTCCTCCTCGATGACCAGCAGTCGATACTCGCCTGCCGGTCGAGCCAGGTCGAAGCTGAAGGTGCCGGTGCTGGTGACGTCGCCCTCGCCGTGCGGCCACCCCAGCGCGGCTTCGAGGATGTCGTCCCAAGCCAGCACATCGTCGCCGGGTGTGCTGCGTCGTTGGAGCACCACGCGGGCACGGCTGGGCGTCGCGTCGCCGCGCATCTCGGTGACCGAATCGGCCACTCTGGCGCTCAGCGTGTAGGCATAGCTGTGCCCCTGCAGTGTCACGGTCACCTCGGTGTCGGTGAACGCCCAGCTCAGTCGACGATCCGGGAGCACCTGAATCGGGTCGGCGGTGGCGACCGGTGAGACCCGCAGCGATGCGCCGAGGTCGTCGTCCTCCAGGCTGTACAGCTGGTCGCGGACGAGCGCGAGGCGGACGAACGGGAAGTACAGCTGGGGTGCATCAACCCTGATGTCGGTGTACCACTCTGCTCGCTGCGGGTCCCAGTACACACCACGATCCGACAGGCCGATGGTGGAGCCCGAGCCCATGCTTTCGGCAAGTACGACAGACAGCCAGGCGACGGGATATCCGCCCAAGTACTCCGGGCGCATTCCGGCGAACTGGTTCGTTCGCAACACCTCACGTGCCGGATCCGGAGCCAGCAGGCTCGCCTGCTCATAGAACTCCACTCCGGGTCGCGCCGGCTGGGTGGGAATGCAGGCCAGTACCGCCGGCAACTCGTCCCATCCCGAGAGGAACCAGGGCGTCCCCAGCCACACCCGCAACCAGCCACCCTCGCGGGTGATAGTGGTGCCGTCCACCGTCAACAGGTTCAGCGGCAGCACGTCGGTGATCACCGGGGCCGGTGGACGCCTGGTGTTGCGGACGAGTGTCTGAACCGGTTCGGACGCGGCGGTGACAGTGGTGCCCTCGGGAAAGAACTCGGCGAATCGGCTGCGGGCCACTGCGACCAGATCGAACCGGGGATGACCGGTGGTCTGCAGGTCGATGGTGCGCATCGTGGCCGGAGGAGAGCCGGGTTGCCCGGGTGGGTCGACCACCCGGAGCACTGTCTCGCCGGACGGATCGCCGTTCGGGTCGATCGTCACCGCACGGTTACCGGCCGGTGCCGTGGAATCGATCGGGATGGGCCCCCAGACAACATGACCATCCGCGCCGGCCTCCACGATGCCGACTTCGGCGCTGGGCAGGCTCCAGTGCGCGACCAGGTCGAGTTGCTCGGTGGTCGGAGCGTGCACGGCCCAATCCTGGGCGACTCTCATCGTCGACTGATCCGGTTGCCGATCGACCTGGGCGGTGCCGACCGGTCGCGGCGCGTGCAGCGGCAGGGCGGTGGCGTGCACCAATTCGATGAGAGTGGCGGGAGTGACCTGGGGGTGCCGATGCCGCCGGAGTTGCTCGAGAGCGAAGGCCAGATCGGCCTCGCCGAGCCTCCGGCGCCACAGGTCGGGCAGTGCCAGCAATGCCTCGTCGGCAATCATGCTGGTCACCTCGACAGTGGCCCGCTGCCCGGGCGCCAGTTCGACTGTGACCGAGCGGCCATCGGGCGACATCACCGGTGCGGTGGGCACGCCGCTGGTGGCAACTGCATGCAGTTCGATCGGGCCAGGTCCCTCACCGGTGTCCGGCCATGGCAATCGCAGCTCCTCGCCCGCGTGGAGCCCGGGCAGACCGGAGAGACAGACGCCCGCCGATTCCGGATCGACTAGCCACGGCACCTCCGCGGCACCGGGGAGCAATGCGCCCGCCTCACGTCCGGCGCGCTGGTAGGCCGCCCTGCGGGCGGTCGGATCACTCCCGCCGATCGCATCGTCGAAGACGCCGTGCCGCTCGGCCAGTTCGACCGGGCATTTGGGTGGGAACAGCCGGCGCATGCCCTGTCCGGGAGTTGGCCCGAAGACGTCGGTCCCGGGATCGAACAGGGACCGGACGGCGAGCCGGTGCTCGGTCTCACCGAAGCGCCCTCCGCCGTCCGGATCGGTCAGGCGGGGGTCGTCGGGCAGGCCGACTACCGGCGGTGGCACCGGTTCGTAGCGGAGGAACCGGATGGCTTCCGTTGTCGCCGTACTCGCGATCGCCGGATCGGCGAGCAGAGCGTCCGCCTCGGCAAGGGTCGGCCCGCCTCCGGTCAGGTCGACGGACCGCAGCCGCATCCGGTACGAGCGGCCGAATCTGAGCCGGGGAAGTGTGCCCGGGACGACGGCGGTGTCGATCCGCAGGCCCGTCGACGTCAACGGATCGTTGGTCGCCCGCCGGGTGATCGCAGTGTTGTTGGCCGCTCGATGCTCGTCGAGGGCGTCCTGCGGGTCGGCACTGATCACCTTGCCCGGACGTGGGCAGGCGACGCTCCAACCGTCCCAGGTGACTAGCGCGTCCGGCACCAGCACGGGTGAACCAGGCGCCATCGCCGTCTGGTCGGCGGGGCTCACCACGCACTCGCCGATCGCCGTCTCGTCGACCGTCGCCAGGACGGCCTGGTCCTGGAGGACGTAACCGACATGCCGCTCCTGGAGTGAGAACCAGCGTCCCACGGTCTCGTCGCGGACATCCACGCGGTAGCCCCGCTCGAGTTCCTCGGCGCTCAGCAAACCGTTGCCGTCGGTATCCACCCCTGCGGTCGTCGCCCGGGCCAGCATCGCCCGTGCCGCGTCCTGGGTGGTCAACCTCAAGCCGGTACTGCGGGGGGTGGGCAGAGTTGTCCCGGTCGTCTCGGGCGACACCAGGCCAAGCACCTGCTGGCCGACGGCCTCGAAGTCGAAGCCGACCACGCGGTGGGTTTCGGCGATCGGTGCAAGCCCGACCGCGAGGCCCGCGCGAGAGGCCACGGCGAACCCCGACGGCGCCTGGGTGGTGGCGGCTACCCACGGGCAATCATCGACGTCGCTTGTCGGCTCGGCACGTTCGATCGCGAGCTGCAGGCTGAACGTCGGTGGCTCGCTCGGCAGAGCATCGAGCATGCTTGCCGGCACCTCAATGTCGACCACCAGACCGAGTTTGCGGAGCAGAGCGGGATGAGCTCCCAGTGCCGCCACGATCCGATGAAAGTCGAAGCGTCGCCGGAACTCGGCCGCGTCCGGCGTCAGTTCGGACGGCGGCGTCATCGCCAGGGCATCGGCGAATCGGGCGCATTCCAGGGCTTCGGGGCTCAACCCCTCCGGTGCGGCGTTCGCGGTGCCGTCCGCCCACAGCGCACGGACGCCGAAGTCTCCGCCGGAGGCGAGGAAGCCGGCGGCGTCGGGGGCCTGCCGATCGGCGATCGCTTCAGCGAATGCCGGGAAGAGGCGGGCGGCCTGGAGGGTGGCGGCATCGGGCGCCGGCGCCGGGTCAGAGGTGCCGAGCAGAACCCCGAATCCCTGTGAGGTGTCGTCCAGGGAGACCCCGGTCGTAGCGACAGGAGCGGCGATCGGAGGCGGTTCTGCTGCGGCGGCGGCAATACCCTGCTCGAGTGCGCCGACCACGGTGCCGCTGCGATAGCCGAGCACGGTGCAGTTGGTCAGGTCGTCGGCCTGAAAGGCCTCGACCGTGGTGTCGGCGCCGAACATGCGCACCCACAATTCCGAATCCGCCGTGGACACTACGCGCGCGGGTGCGTTCGTTCCCGGATCCATGGAAAGGGTCAGTCGGCAGCCGGCCAGTGCGGCGGGCCAATCGCGCAGCGTGGACAACTCCTCCAGCGTGTGCAGCGCCGGTTCACCGTCGGCCACGGTCACCCGTAGTGCGACGAACACGGCCAGGGACAGGTCGCCTGAGGTTGTCCGGCCCTGCGGTATCGGTATCCATGACAGTGTCGTCTGCGGGCTCATCGCTACGCCTCTCGATCGAACGGGATCCGGCGGATCACGGCAGTGCCTCGGGCGCGAAACCGGCGCAATAGGCATCCCAGTCGTCCGGTTCGAGGCAGTCGAGGAACGACGGGTCGGCGGCGGAACCGGCGAACTCGCGGCTGATGCTGAGGGTCACCGCCTTGCTGAAGAACAACACCCGGACACCCACCGTCACGCTCGCCGTGCCATAGAGGATTCCTTGGCCGTTCTGTTTGCGGTAGCCGAGTTGCAGGTAGAACTCGACGTACAAGGTGACGATGCCGAGCACGCTCAAGTGTCCGCTGGCCCGTAGATAGGCCTCGAAGGTGAGTTCCTTCCCACCCTGCTTGAGACCGAAGTGTGCGCCGGCCATCACGGAAATGCCACCCGAGGCGACCACGATGTCGAGTTCCATCGATCCACCGAACTCGATGCCGGCGTCCAGGCTGCGCAGCCCATCCGGACCGAGCTCAAGCGCCAGCCAGCCACCGCCGCCGAACATGGACACGGTGGCGAGGAAGGGACGGTCGCGACGGGCGACCTCGAGCCGGAAGGTCATCGGTTCGGCGGTGAACGGGATCCGAACCAATGCCGAGATCGACAGGTTGGAGATCTGCACCAGGCCCATGGCCAGGGTCGGCAACTGCAGTTGGAAGCCCGCGGTCACCCCGCCCGCGTCGATATCGACCCGGGTGCCGGATCCTTGGCCGAGGCCCGCCAGGGTGTTCGCGATGTCCTGAAGGAACTCCAGCTCCTTCTTGAACGCCACGACCAGGCCGGCGCCCAGGCTCATGGTGGTGCGTCCGTTTTCGTCGCTGCTGAAGTCCAGCTTCGGGAAGGTGATGTCCACCAGGCCAGCAAGGTCGAAGGTGAGCCCGGTCACGGTGCCGCTCGTCCGTGGCGGACGAATCCCGCCGGCAGTGAGTGCGACGGTACCGGTCAGGGAGAGTAGGGCGTCCGCAGCTGCCCTGATGCCTAGCTGTGATGACGACTGAAGGCGGGCCTGGAAGGTGTAGCGAACCACCTCCTGCCCAGCTGGTCCCGTTCGGCTCAATTGGGGTGTGCTGGGCAGCGTCGCGATCAGGTCGAGCAGGTTGATACTGCCGAACAGCTTGGGCGATGGGAATGCGCGCTCCAGCACCTCCCGAGCAGGAGCCTGGTCGGGGGTCAACCCGGCGACCGCGGAACTCACCAGGCCATCGCGAGTGGTGAGTAGATCGACGTTTCCGCCGGGGTTACCCAGCCCACCCGTCGCTCCGGTGGGCAATCGGAGGCTGGTCGGCTCCATCGCGAGCAGTTGTCCCGCGGGGTTCGCCACCGGATCGAACCCGGCGGCCACGAACGCCGCGTCGAAGCCGGCGGTCACGATCGGTGCCTCACCGCCCAGACCGGCCAGGGCGTCGAGGGCGATGCTCAGCTGTCGCAGATACGGCACCACCGGCCGCGTGGGGTTGCCGGTCGCGGCAAGTCCGAACGCGGCACCGGTCACCGTGACGGTGTCGGCGGCGCTGTCATCGGGTGAAGTACCCAGCGCCACCGCAGTCGGCTGCGCCACCGCCCAGGCGCCGTCCCCGAGCAGTCGGACCAGGCCGGCCGGGTCGGCACCGTCGGGTAGGAACGCCAGCGGCATCCGCAGGCTCGCTACACGCCCGCTGCGGTCCATCGCCACCAGATCGGCCAGCAGCGAGCCTGACGCGGTGGTCAGCCACGAGGCCTCGGTGAGCGAGGCGCTGTTGATCGTGAGCCGGTCCAGCTGAAGGGTCAGCGTCCGCCACGGCATCGTCCGGCCGCCGTCGGGCGCTCCCGGCCACGAGTCGAACTGGACGGTGTGCTCCAACACGGTCAGCTCGGTGGTGTCCGTCAACGTGGCGGTGATGCCTGGTGGGCGAGCGCGGATCACCCGGGCCGCGGTCACGGTGATGTTGGCCCGATGGCCGGTGGACAGTGTGCCGGAGACCGTGCGGCGGATCCGCGCGTCGCGACCCAGGGCGGTGCGGTGCTCGTAGGCGAACGCGGCGTCGTCGCTCACCGGACCGGCGAGATCGACACTGCCGCCGAGCGGGGTCGCGATGAGTCGGCGCACCAGGAAGGACGCCCTGGGTGCATACGGGAACGGGTGGTAGAGCACCCCCGAAACCGTGATCTGTCGTGGCTCCTGACCCGGACGCGGGAACGCAACCGCCTGGATCCGTTCCGGGAACCGTCCGGGAGGGACCGCCAGCCCGGTCACCACCGACGCCGTTCGGAGACGGGCATGCCATACCGGCGTGGCAGCAGCGCCCGGTGTGACGGAAAACTGCCACTCGTCGGGGCCCATGGTGAGGGTGAGGTTGGCCAGTACGCCGATCATCGTGTTGCCCTGCTGCGGTGTCCAGCCCGCCAGCAGATCGAGCAGGCCACCACTCGGCAGCGGCCAGCGGTCGACGGCTTCCTCCGGGACGAACTGGAAGCGGGCCCACGCCCCGGCCGCCACCAGGGGTACTGCCGGCGCCGCGAAGGTGGCGAGCGTGCTCGCGTCGGCGGGCAGAGACGCCTCGTCGTAGGTCTGGAAGGACGGCTCCATGAAGTGCTGCGGCGGCAACTTCAGCACCAGGGAGGCCTCACCGGGCCTGATTCGCACCAAGGCACGCCCGCCCGGGGCGTCCGGGTCGCTGACCACGGTGAGGTTGTCGAATTGCAGCAGCGCCACCAACAGGTCCTCTGGTCTCACCACATTGCGGTCCATATCGCAGCACGCTAGACGCGCCCCAGCGTGAACGAACCTTCCGCGTACCACTCAGTGGCACACCCCGTTTGAGCGCTTTCGGATCAGTATTCGCCCGCCGATTCCCTCCTCGTTCGCCGGGAACGCGTTTGCTTCCCACTGAGTGGGAAACGTCTGCTGCCGGAATGTCAGCCCGGGGCTACGTTCGTCGAAAGATCCATTGAGAGAACAACGATCCATCGAGAGCAGAGCAACCGATTCGGTGGCCGTTCGGTCGGAGGGCAGGTGGCAGATGCACGACAGCGTGCGTACCACGTGGATATGGACCAATGAGCCCTACGAGGGGCGGGTCCGATACATGTACCTCGATTCCAGAGGCTGGGTGACCACGGGTATCGGCAACAAGATCGATGAGACTCCGCGAGAGCTATCGCCGGCAAGCGCCGCCGAACGCGAAAGGTCATTGGTGTTGGCCAATCAGTTGTCCTGGGAACGCAATTCGGACGGTGGGCTCGCCGACGGCGGCGAGGTGGCCCGTGATTGGGACGCCGTGAAAGGGCGGCTCGACCTGGCCGCCGCCGGGCATACAGCCTTCGCGCCGCCGTTCACCTCGCTGCATCTGCAGGACGAAGTGATCGATGACTTCGTGATGCGCCGGTTGGACGGCGATGAGCTCGAACTGATGCGGCGGCCCGAGTTCGCCGACCTGGAGAACTGGCCGGCGGACGCCCAGCTGGCCGTACACAGCATGGCGTGGGCGATGGGGACCGGCAAGTTTGAGCAGTTCACAATCTTCCGTGGCGCCGTAGATACCCGGGACTGGCGAACGGCGGCCGAGCAGTGCCGGATGAAACCGGACAGCGGCACCTTGCGACTGCGCAACATCTTGGATCGGCAATCGCTGCTGAATGCGGCAAGGGTGGACGACGAGGGCCTCGATCCAGCGCTGCTGGTGTTCGATCTGACCGGTCTGTTCGGCGTCCAGGCGGCCCTCCTTTCCATCGGCTACGACCCCGGACCACTGGACGGCCAGACGGGTCCCGCGACGCGCGGCGCGATTTCGGATTTCCAACTGGCGATCGGTCTGGCTTCGACCGGGGAGCCCGACGCCGACACGATTGAGGGGTTGGCGGAGTCCCTCGACGGTTCGACCTTTGTGGGTCTGACTACGTAAGGCACAGGGAAGGGGTCGAGAAATGATCACCCAGGCATCGTTCGCCGGTTGGGCCGTCACCGGGGGCACCAGCATGACGATGGCGCGCGTTCTTGCTGCCGTTGAGAGCCGCCTACTCGCCGAACAGCAGGCCGAGGGTGACACCGGTTCGCTGGCGGAATGGATCGGTCTCGACGAACCGGTCCGGAGCGTTCGCGGGCCGGGCCAGGGCAATCACAGCAATGGCAATGCGGTCGACATCAACTACAACACCGCGCCCTACATCGCGACCCGTAGCGGCGCGACCTACGGCGGCGAGAAGTCGAGTCTTCCGGAGGCCGGCGTGCGGGCGATGCGGGAGCGCGCGGTGCAGGCCTGTGACAATGCGGTCGCGTTCGGCGACTGGGGAACCACGCGGGCCGACCTGAGTGTTCGCCAGAACGACACCATCAGCCAGACCTACGACCGCTTCCGATTGGTCTCGGATGCGCTCATCTACTACTTCGCGGGTGTCATCTCGGGGGAACTCCGACAGATCAATCGGCCGCCGATCCCCAATGTTCAGGATTTGCCGGACGGCGATCCGGCGTTCGCCGCGATCGGCGCCAACGAACTGGCGACAGACCCCGCCTCGGCGATCGCGATGCTGCAGACCTTGTTGGACGATCCTGATTGGCAAGCCGTGCATCCCTCCTGGCCCTGGACGGCAGAGCAGCAGTATTGGCAGACGCTGCGCGATTTCGAACTGGTCCGGACACCGATGTTGTTCGGCAGTGCCAGTGAACCGGTACGCACCACCCGCAACCCGGCGCGTGGATTCCTGCCCTTCCGCCGGGAACTCGTCGTGGCCATGATCGAGGAGGGCGACGCGATTCTGGGCCAGCCGGCCGGTCGAGGAATGCGGTGGGGCGCATCGGATTTCGGGGCGCCGTCCAACGGCGACATCCAGCATTTCGACCTGGGCTATCAAGCGGCGTTCGAATAGCCGGCCAATTGGCTTGGGAAAGAGGCTGAGGAACTGTTTCGAGCGCCGGTCCTAGGCCGATGCGCGGAGCCGACCCGCAATCGCCTCGGCGGCGCCCAGGATGCGACCGGAGAACCGTTCCGGGGTCAGCCGTCCGGCTCGGACCGTCAGGCCGATGACACCACAGGTCTGGCCGGCCGGATCACTGATCGGTGCGGCCACGCAGCCCCAACCCTGGGCGAAGCACTCCTGTTCGACCGCGAAGCCTGACTCGCGGCACCGGGCCATGCCTTCGCGAATCTGATCGTGTCGGCGGGGCGCGTACGGGGTGCTCCGAGGTACGCCACCGGCGAGCAGATCCTCCACCAGATCAGGCCTACCGGCCACCGCAGCTCGCCCGCCCGCGGCGAGCAGAAGGGCCGTGCGGTGTTGCCCTTTGGGCCACGGAATGGAGGCCATCTGGCCGGGCAAGGCGCCATGGCTGCGCGAGAGCATATGGACGTCCTCACCCTCGACCAGATAGAGCCAGGTGAACTCACCGGTCCGTTCATACATTTCCCGCACATACGGATCCGCGACCTGTCGCAACTCATTGCTCGCGACTGCCTGACAACCCCAGGCCACGATCCTGCTGCCCAGCCGGTACAGGTTGTCCTTCTTGAGTAGCACGCCCCGATGGCAGAGGTCCTCGGCGAGCCGGTACGCGGTGGAGCGCGGTATCCCGGTGTGCTCGGTCAGCGCGGCGAGGCTCGCCACACCCGATAGGGCGACCAGGTCCAGGATGGCGACGGTGCGGCCGCTGACCGTGTGATCGTCCATGGAGTCCTCCGCCTGTGTGGACAGTGGCGGGGCCGGCGCGCTGACATCGTCAGACCGCGCCGAACCTGATTGTTGTTAACTAATTTCCCTTCCCGGGCTGAGCTGAGCAAGCCTGTTCGAGGTGGCATAAGTGCCGATTCCAGGTCGGCGTAACCTGCTCTAGAATTTCCCTTCAGGTGGGCGGCGCCGAATTTTCCCGCTGCCGCTCCAATGCCATCAATTCGGTGGTTGTGATCCGATGGGGATCGGTCACCCGCCAGCCGGAAGCTGCGGATGCCAGAACGGTGACGAGCAGCACGATGACACTCGATACCGGTGCGGGGACCGCCGCCAACGCTTGATCGACGTCACTCGCGCTCGGCGCCTGGCCCCATACCGTGACCCCGAGTACCCAGATCAGCAGTGTGCTGACGGATGCACCGGCACCAGCCCCGGCCGCGGATGCAAGCACCTTGGGACTGACGGGATTCTCGGCGCTCATAGTGCCCCCTTGCACCGATGGATACGGGGATGAACCGCAGGGTTCTCTCTTTGCCAGAATCCTGAACCCCGGGCCGAATCTGGCACCACACGGACATCTCACTGAGTGGCACAACCGTGTCAGCCGGACCTGGAGCTAGCGGCGGCTTCGTCTTTGCTGGACAGCCCGGGCTGCGGCGAGGGCGAAGGTTCGCGCGGCAACTGCGGGGCTGGTCAAGCTGCTGGGATGCGCACGCATGAACGTGACCTCGGAGAATTTGCGGGCCAGCGCGACGTCGGTGACGGTCCCGTCGATCAGCATGTTGGCGTACGCCTGACCGGCCCGCGTCATTGCGGTCTGCCGTGCGCCGACGTGGGGGAGTGCCAGGTCGGGTACGGCCGAGGTCTGCCAGGCGGCGTCCACGATCACCCGCTGCAGATCGAAGAACGCTCGTGCCGGTTGATCGAGGTCAGGCCCGGAGGCCAGGTATTCCGACAGGCAGGACGCGTGCAGCGCTGCCGAACTCATGCCCTGGCCGTAGATCGGGTTGAAGGAGGCTGCGGCATCACCGACGACGGCCAGCCGGGCCGGGAACCGGGTGAGCGCATGGAAGTCGCGGCGGCGGCTGTCCGCCTGGGTGTAGCCGGTGATGGGTTCGAGCAACTCGCCGGCCGTCGCTTGCGGGAACGGGGGCGGTAGCTGGGCACAGATCGCGCGCAGCGCGTCCGGGGTGCGTCCGGGCTTGTCAGCGGCATAGCCGCCCATCATGACGATCCAGCGGTCGCCCTCAACAGCGTTGATGATGGACGGCGCAAGGCCGGCCGGCGTCCGACCGATAGCCCAGCTTGCGAAGGTGAATGCGACCTCGGGATCGACCTCGTCCCGATGAAAGAGCGCCGTGGTGTAGTTGATGTCGACGCGCATGCGCTGCAGAGGGGGCGCGGGCCAACCGGCGTCTTCCAGCCAGTGACCCAGCCGGGTGGAGCGGCCCGTGGCGTCCACCACGAAGTCGGCCGTGAGCGTGTCGCCCCCGTCCAGGCGCACGCCGGCGACCGCCTCACCCACGACATCGAGCCCGACCGCGCGGCTGCCGACCACCTGCAGGTTCGGCAGCGCGAGGGCTCGGCGGCGCAGCGCCGCTTCGAGGAACGGCCGGGTACTCATCACCATCGCGGTCTCGGGTACCGCGACCTTGAGTCGACCGTTGTAGTAGACGCGGCTGTTCTCGGTCGTCGCCAAGCCTGCGCCGGCCGCGAGCAGATCATCGGAAAAGCCGTCGTACCAACGGTCCAACTGCACCCGGCCGGCCGGCAGCAGGGTGTGCACCTGACGGGACTGCGGCACGCCGTGGCGCGGTGCCGCGTCGTCCACCAGCGAGTCGGGTTCCACGATGACCACGTCGTCGAAGTGGTCGGTGAGCACCCGAGCGGCCAGCAAGCCCGCGATGCTGCCGCCCAGGACAATGGCACGACCACCCAACCGTCCGGAGCCAGAGGGACGCGTGGCGGTTCCGAGGCGGTCGAAGATTCGCGCAGGCCCGGAGGTGTTCATCACACTGACCGGATAGGCGTGGCCGCGGATTGCGGTGATCGAGGCGGTGGGGGTGGCGGGCAGGTGCGCATTGCCGGAGTCTACGGACCCACCGGGCGCCCAGAACCACCGCTCCGGATGGTTCGGGCGCGTCAGGAGATCCCGGCGTTCGCCGGGATGACAGGCAGTTGCTCCTAGCCGGGTTGCTCGGTGACGACGGCCAGGACGGCTTCCCCGTAGGACTCGAGCTTCTTGGCACCGACGCCGCTGATGGTGAACAGGTCCTCCGTGCTGGACGGGCGGTGTTGCGCGATCGCGGCGAGGGTGGTGTCCGGGAAGACGACGTAGGCGGGGACGCCGGCGGCGCGGGCGGTTTCGGAGCGCCAGGTGCGCAGGCGCTCGAAGAGTTCGCGGTCGTCCGCGGTGAGCTCGGTCGCGGCGGCGGGGCCCTTCGACGATGCGGACGCTGTCCGCTTGCGGGTCGAGCCGGCGCGGATCACCGCATCTTCACGCAGCGGGACGGGGTGCTCGCCGCGGAGCACCGGCCACGAGGTGTCGGTGATCTCCAGGGTGTGGTGACCGTCGGAGGAGACCGCCAGGATGCCGGCGGCGAGCAGTTGCCGGACGACCGCCCGCCATTGCAGGTCGGTGAGCTCGGTGCCGATGCCGAACGTGCTCAACTCGTGATGCCGCCACTGTTCGACCCGTGGGGTGCGGCGTCCGTGCAGGATGTCGATCAGCTGGCCAGCGCCGAAGCGCTGATTGCGTTCCCGCTTCAAGCGCACCACCGTCGACAGCAGCTTCTGGGCGGCGACGGTGCCGTCCCACGGTGTGGGTGGATTGAGGCAGGTGTCACAGTTGCCGCAGGCCTCGCTGGCCTCGCCGAAGTAGTCGAGCATCAACTGGCGCCGGCAACGTAGCGTCTCGCACAGGCCCAGCATCGCGTCCAGGTGCTGGCCGAGCTGCCGCTTGTGGGCCGCGTCCCCTTCAGAGCGGTCGATCATCTGGCGTTGCTGGACGACGTCCGCCAGCCCGTAGGCCATCCACGCGGTGGCGGGCAGGCCGTCGCGGCCGGCGCGTCCGGTCTCCTGGTAGTAGCCCTCGATGCTGCGCGGCAGGTCCAGATGCGCCACGAACCGGACATCGGGCTTGTCGATGCCCATACCGAAGGCGATGGTCGCCACCATCACGATGCCGTCCTCGCGCAGGAACCGCGACTGGTTGGCCGACCGGACGGCGGCTGGCAATCCCGCGTGGTACGGCAGGGCTTCGATGCCCTCCTTGACTAGGGATTCCGCAGTCGCCTCGACCGATTTGCGGCTCAGACAGTAGACAATGCCGGCGTCCCCGTCGTGCTCGGTGCGGATCAGCGACAGCAACTGCTTCAGCGGCTGCTGCTTGGGCACGATCCGGTACGAGATGTTCGGACGGTCGAAGCTGGCCACGAACGTTCGCGCCCGCTGCAGGCCGAGCCGTTCGGCGATCTCGCGCCGAGTGTTGGGGGTGGCGGTGGCGGTCAGCGCGATCCGCGGCACGTCGGGCCAGCGCTGGCCGAGCACTGAGAGCTTGAGATATTCGGGGCGGAAGTCGTGGCCCCATTGCGACACGCAATGCGCCTCGTCGATGGCGAACACCGACAGGGTGAGCCGATCGAGGAACTCCTGGGTTCGGGGCAGGTCGAGTCGCTCAGGGGCCAGGTAGAGCAGGTCGAGTTCGCCCGCCAACGCCTGCTGCTCGGTGAGTCGTTGCAGCTCGTAGCTCTGACTCGAGTTGAGGAAACCGGCGCGCACGCCCAGGTTCTCCAGGGCGGTCACCTGGTCGTGCATCAGCGCGATCAGCGGCGAGATCACCACCCCCACACCGGGCCGGACGATCGCCGGAATCTGGTAGCACAACGACTTGCCACCGCCGGTCGGCATCAACACGATGGCGTCGCCGCCGGCGGTGACCTGATCGATGATCGCGCCCTGCTCGCCGCGGAATTCGTCGTACCCGAAGGTGCGGCGCAGCACGTCCAGCGGCAACAAGTCAGGCACGAGGTTCATCGTAAGGTCCGGCACTGACAAGGCCATCGAGGCCCAACGCTGGAACGGTGGATCGGCGGCGCGACCGGGCAGGCGGAAATGTCGGAGGCAGCTGTGATGATGAAGCCATGACGACCTATTCAGGTACGAAGGAGTTCGAAGGCGCGACCTTCGTCAAGGCCAGTTTCAAGGGAGCCACACTGCGGTTCTCCGATGTCAGCGGCGTCACGATGCGCAGCGTCGACGTGGACGGACTCGATATCGACAGCCACGACCTGTTCTTCGGCAGCCTCCTGGTTAACGGTGTCGATGTGGTGCCGCTGGTCGATGCTGAACTCAACCGGCAGTTCCCGGGGCGCGAGCTGCAGAAGGCGCAAACCCCGGAAGGCTTGCGCGACGGCTGGGTCGCCGTGCAGTCCGCCTGGCAGACCACCGTCGAGAGCACACCGCGGAACATGGTCGACGCCCACGTCGAGGACGAGTGGTCCCTGGCCCAGACCCTGCGGCACCTCATCCTCGCCACCGACGCCTGGCTGCGCGGCGGCATCCTGCGAATACCGCAACCCCTGCACGAGATCGGTCAGATCTTCACCGGCGCCGAGCAGATGGGCTTCGACATGTCGATCTTCCGCACGGACACCCCCAGCTATGACGAGATCCTTGCGGTGCGCGCCGAGCGGCAGCAGCTGGTCACCGACTTCCTGAGCACCGCGACGCCCGAACTGCTAGCCGAGGAACGTCAGGATCCCTGGGGCGGCGACTGGAGCCCCACCGTGGGGGACTGCATCCGGGTGATCCTGGAGGAGGAGTGGGCGCACCTGCGCTACATCCGACGGGATCTGGCCCTGCTGAGCTGACCTCGGGCCGGCCGGCAGCCGCCCTCACGCGGCGCCGATGCGCTCCGAGAACTCGACAAGGCGGTTGGAGAAGCCCCACTCGTTGTCGTACCACCCGAGCACCTTCGCCTGGTTGCCCACCACCTCGGTCAGGGGTGCGTCGAAGATGGACGAGTGCGGGTTGCCCACGATGTCCACCGACACCAGCGGCGCTTCGGAGTACTGCAGATAGCCTCGCAGCGGGCCGGCGGCAGCTTCGGCGAAGGCCTGGTTGATGTCCGACACGGACGCCGTTCGCCCCAGAACAACCGTGAGATCCGTGATCGAGCCAACCGGTACGGGCACCCGCAGGGCGAACCCGGTGAGCCGTCCCTCGAGTTCGGGGATCACCTTGCCGATGGCTTTCGCCGCGCCGGAGGACGTGGGGATCGTCGACATGGCTGCGGCTCGTGCGCGACGCAGATCGGAATGCGGTGCGTCGTGCAGCCGCTGGTCGCCGGTGTAGGCGTGAATCGTGGTCATCAGTCCGCTCTCCAGACCGAATGAGTCGTTCAACACCTTGGCCAGCGGTGCCAGCGAGTTCGTGGTGCACGATCCGTTCGAGAACACGTCGGACGCGGTCGGGTCGAGCCGGTCATCGTTCACGCCCAGCACGAAGGTGGGGACGTCACCCTTGGCCGGGGCGGACACGATCACCTTTCTGGCTCCGCCGACCAGGTGGGCGAGCGCCGAGGTGCGGTCGGTGAACCGGCCGGTCGATTCGATGACGACGTCGGCCCCGTGCTCACCCCAGGGGATGCTGGCCGGGTCAGCCTGCGACAGCACCGCGATCCGGTTGGCGCCCACCGTAATCGTGTCGCCGTCGACGCTCACGCCATCGAGGTGTCCGGTAATGGAGTCCCACTCGAGGAGTGTCGCCAGAGTGCCGGCGTCGGTGAGATCGTTGACGGCGACCACCTCGACGTCGGCGCTGTTGGCCAGGGCCGCCCGCAGATAGCTGCGCCCGATCCGTCCGAAGCCGTTGATTCCGATTCGCACTGTCATCTCAGTGCTCCTTTCCTAATGGTGTCGATGTGGCAGTTGGCCGCGGATCCAGGGCTGAGGCCCGCAACAGGTCGAGGGCGCCGGCCCGCGCGTCGTCGAAGGGGCGCGGATCCTGCGCCGCGATAGCCAGCACGTATCCGCCCTGGATGGTGGCGGTGAGTAGATGGGCCACGCGGTCGGCGTCCAGGGTGGCGCTGAGTTGTCCCTGTTCGATCGCCTCCCGGACGACCGCGGTGAGTGCCCGATGGACGGCCGCGAACGCCTGAGCGACAGGTGCCAGGAGGCGGGCGTCGTGTGCCACCACCGGATCCTGAGTCATTCGGCCGACCTTGCAGCCTTTGAGCGCTGGCAGGGGACGCGTCAGGTAGAGAGTGAGCTTCTCCATCGGGTCGCCGGGAGCAGTGAGCAACTCTTCGGTCGAGGGCAGCAGGTCGGCGCAGTTGCGCTCCAGCGCGGCCAGGGCCAGCTCACGTTTGCCGGGGAAGTGGTGGTACATGCTGCCCTGGCCCACGCCTGATCGTTCGCGGATCTCGCGCGGGCTGGTCGCTGCGTAGCCGCGCTCCCACATCAGCTCGCTCATCGCCGTGATCAGGCGTTCCCGGGACTCCATATCGCTACTGTACCTACTAGTCGGTACAGCGCAAGGGCTGCAGGACTGGGCGTGATGCCGCCGTGCTGGTCGACACGTATGCACACCGCTGGCGCCCCACTATCCTGTCCTGATCGCGATACCTCGAAGTCGGAGCTATTGGGGGTGTGGCGAACCGCCGTTTGGGGGCTCAGTGAACCATCGATTCGAGCGACTCGCGGTCGTGCTCGTGGCGCTGGCGGCGCTGGTGCTGCCGGGGTGCACGGGTGCCATCCCGATCGAAAAGGTGCCGGAGGGCTGGGCTCTGGATGTGCACCAGCCGGGGGAGTGGTGGAAGCAGCCACTGATTCCGCGTTCGGTCGTCGTGCAGCGCTGTCCACCACCGGCGGGCTGGTCCTCCGAACCGGACCTGTCGCGGGTGACGTCCCTGCCCCCGGGCGTCGACGTGAACTACTCCTTCTGGACCGACGACTACCACTGCGATATCGGCTGGTCCGAATCCCCGAGTTCGGTGACAGTCACGGCGGCCGAGCGTCGTACCGAGGCGGGGCTACGGCGGATCTGCTCGACCAGCGGCCTCGTCATGGACACCGAATGGCGATTCGTCGGTCACAACCTGAGCAGGCCAACCGGTGAGCTACCCGGCACACCCACGACGGTGGCGTTCATCGATGAGCACCGCACAGTCGTCAGCTGCTCAGTCCGCTACCACCCCGAGGGTGAGGACCCCGACGAGGACATCGCCGCCTCCGTCGAACTGTCGCTCGGTGGTCCTGCAGCCGTGGGAGTCCCGGCCTGCCCCGTGAAACCCAGCGGACTGATGGCCAACGATGACGGCACCGTCGCCGAGTACGAACTGAAGGGGGCCGGCGCCGTCCGCAATGAGGTAGGCGTCGTCCTGACTCAGGCGGCCACCCTTCAGATCGGGCTGGCCGGCGACAAGGTGACCAGCACGCATTCGGTCGTCAATGGCATCGCGATCGTCGACGCCAGGGTGACCCCACAAGCGCGTGTCCACTTTGCCGACTGGAATCATCCGCCGACTGTGGAGGGCAAGGTTCTGGATGCCGACGGGAAGCTGCTCGGTAGGTGTCGGAGCTGAGTTGGTTTCGACAAACTCAACCTGCGGGCAGGGTTTCGACAAGCTCAACCCGCGGGCAGGGTTTCGACAAGCTCAACCCGCGGGCAGGGTTGCGACAAACCCAACCCGCGGGCAGGGTTTCGACAAGAATGGTCCGCTGTGATGCTCATCCGGCCCGACCAGCAGCAGTGCGATCCGCCGCTGGGCGGTGGTGGTGCCCAACATCTGCAGCGCCTTCTGGTGCTGGCGCCGATCATGGCGCTGCTGGCTGTGATGGGCTGGACGGCGTCAACCGGCATCCCCGACTCGCTCAGCAGCTATCACGGCGGCCAGTACCGTGACCTGTTCGTCGGCGGTCTGATCGGCACCGCCGTCGCGCTGCTCGGCTACTGGGGAGTGACGCCGATTGAGGACTACACCCTGAACGTCGCGGGCTTCTACGCCACGATCGTCGCCCTGGTACCGAACGACATCGCCGCCCAGATCAGCGAGATGGCGACCTCGGGGCAGACGTCGCCGCGCGATGTGGTCCGGATCATCCTCGGTGGCGCCTTGATCACTGTCGCGGCTTTCGTGTTCGTCGACTACACCCGCAGCGGCTGGTCAATGGGCTGGCTGGCCAAAGGGTCGGGCCTGCTGCGGAACCTGACCCTCACCTCGCTCGCCGTCCTGGCCGCCTACGCCGTGTGGCTTGCCGTGAACGTCGTCAATCCCTCCACCACTTTCGCCTGGGTGCACACGCCGGCCGCTGTGCTGCTGTTCATCCACCTGGGCGTCGCGGTGGCCGCGCAGGGATGGCAGTGGATGCCCCAAGCGATCGAGCCGAGCCCGGCGCGTCGGCGGCTCTATCGAGGAGTCGTCGCCGGGATGCTGGTGACCCCGGTCGCGGTGTGGCTACTGCTGGGGCTGTGGTTGAAACTGCCGCAGGCGGTGCTGGTCCTCGAAGTCATCGAGGTGCTGCTCTTCGCGGTCTTCTGGATCAGTGAGATCGGTCGGTTCTGGAAGGTTCGGAACACGTAGGACGCGCTGATCATGTGAAGGCTCGCGGCTTGGGCCTGTCGAAAACCGCTGCCAGACAGGTTTCGGCAAGCTCGACAAGCGGCCGGAGTTTCGGCACGGTCAGCCGGCGTTGATCGCGATCCGGCGTCCCTGGCAGATCATGTAGAACCCGTAGGTGCTGGTGCCGCAGGCCGTGGCGAGCGCGACGATCGTCCAGACGGTGGTCGCGGCGAGCGTGGTGAAGGTGAGCAGTCCGATGCCCACCAGCGCGGCGGCGATCACCCAGCCGGCGATCCAGTAGTCGATCGTGCGCTCGAAGACGCCGGCGAGCGGAATGAAGTGCAGACCGACGATCAGCGCGATCACCGGGTTCAGGTAGTCGGACAGCCCGGTTGCGCCGAGTACGCCGCTCGCCACGCCGATGAGGACGCCTTCGAGTCCGAAGATCACCCCGAAACGGCGCCCCATGCTGCGGGTCTGGCCGCGCCGCTCCACGGTGTCAACGGTCGGGAACCGGCGGGCGAGCACGAACAGGCGGATGCCCTCGACGACGAACAGCACGACACACACCAGGAAGGCTGCGACCACCACGAAGCCGGCCGGAAGGGGCAGGCCGGCCAGCGTCCAGGACGCCCAGAGCGTCGTGAAGAACGCCATCAACAGCAGGCCGCCGGCCGTGCTGTGCACGGCCACCCGTGGAATGGTGTGCGGCTCAGCGTCCACGGTGGCCCTCGACGGCCGGGACGGCGGCGGACGCCTGCCGTCCATGACCCGGCAGCGCCAGGACGAGACCGGCAACCGCACCAACGGCGAAGCCGATGCCGTGCAGGTTCGCCGTGACGATCAGGGTCGCTCCGGCGAGCAGGCCGACCACGCCCAGCACCCGCGGCAATGGTTGCGCACCGACGACGTAGGTCACCAGGCACAGTGCGGTCAGGCCCAGGTCGGCGACCGAGTTTCCGGCGAAGCCCTGGTTCTGCAGGATCGTGTAGCCGGCGATCTCGCTGACGATACCGGCGGCGACGTACACGCCGAGCAGGACGCCCCGGCCGTACAGCGTCTCGGCGAGGGCGCCGACGATCAGCAGTGCGACAAGGTTGAACACCGTGCCGGCCCAGCCGCCGTCCTGCACGAACAGGGGAGTGACGAGCCGCCACCACTGCCCGCCGAGCAGCGCGTGGCGGTCCCGGCCGAGGCCGGCGAGGATGTCCGGATTCAGGTTGCCCAGAATGCTGACGACGGCGGTGACAGCTGCCAGCACCAGGGTCATTCCGGGCAGCGCCAGCCGCCGTCCGGTGCCGCGCAGGTACGGGACGCCGCCGGCCGCGGCGACAGTGAGCGCGATGCTGATCAGGACCCATTCCATGACTTCTCCTTCCCGTAGGCCTCAGCCAAGGCGGCGAACACCTTCTTCGGCTGCCAGCCGAGACCGGTCCCTTCGTGCGCCACGTCCGGTTCGATGAGCTTCACCACCCCGTAGGACGCCATGTCGAGATCGAACAGCGGGTCTGCGCGGTGCGGCAGTTCGTAGCCGGCGAAGGTGAACCAGAACGCCGAGTCGATCCCTTCGGCGGTGAAGATCGCGAGCAGCTCGCGCAGGTAGTCCACCTGCTCGTCCTCGGAGCGTTCGTAGCGGCCGTCCAGCTTGGGCGGGGTGTGTTCCCAGTCGACGATGGCCCAGCCGAGACCGCCCTTGTCGGCCGCGCCGCGGTAGGTGCAGCAGCCGAACTCGGTGACGGCGACCGGCTTGCCGGTGGCCAGGTAGGCGCGCAACTGCCGGCGGTAGGTCGCCGCGTTCTGCGCGTCGCGGTAGCCGTCCACTCCGACGATGTCGAAGGGTGTCCAGTCGATGCTCTCCCAGCTGCCGCTGGCATAGCTGACCCGCCCGCGGAACCTGGCCCGCACAGCCGTCAACGCGTCGGCGAAGAACGCGTTGAGGGCGGACGGCAACCGGCCGAAGGCGGCGCGGAGCTCGTCCGGCCAGGCGCCGGCCGACAGCTTCGCGGCACGCTCGGCGAAGGTGGCGCCGGGCAGGAATCCGGCGTTGAACAGGCTGATCTCACAGCCGGCGACGAGAACGACGCGGCTGGGGCAGGCCCGCTCCAGGGCGTCCGCACGCTCGGCGGCATCCGCGAGGTGCCGCGCCAGGTCGGACGGCGCCAGCTCGGTCGGGAAGGGCGCGAACCACAGCTCGAGGCCCGCATCGAGGGCAGCCCGGCCGGCGACGACCAGCCTGTCCAGATCGCCGCCGGAGACCCGGACGGCTGTGCACTGCAGGTCGTCGGCGATGACCCTCATCTCGCGGCGCACCAGGTCTGGATCGAAGTGGGTCCGTGATGAGTGACCGTCGCCGGCGAATCCGGTGTCGTAGTTGATTCCGCGACCGCGAAGGGCGGGTCTCCGCTGAGGAGTCCGAGGCTCTTGCGGCTGCTGTTCTGCCGCTGTGCTCACTGAAAAGACAGTACCACTCTAAAACTAGAGTGACCATAATATTTCGGATAGAATGAACCCCATGGTGGCGAGACCGGAGGGGCTGCGCGAGCGGAAGAAGGCCCGCACGAGGGCATCGATCGCAGAGGCGGCGATGACGCTGTTCGCCGAGCGAGGCTTCGACCAGGTCACCGTCGCGGAGATCGCGCATGCTGTCGAGGTGTCCGTGGCGACGGTCTTCAACTACTTCCCGACCAAGGAGGACCTCTTCTTCGATCGTCAGGACGAGGTGGTGAGTCAGCTGGCCAATGCCGTCCGTGCCCGACAACCCGCCGAACCGTTCGTGGACGCCTGCCGCCGCGATCTGCTCAACCTGATCGACCAGCGCGATTGGCGGGTCGGGCTCGCTGCCGGGATGGGCAGGTTCTATCGGATGGTTGCCGACAGCCCCTCGCTACAAGCGCGGTCCCGGCTGATGGTGGACCGCTCCGTCACCCGGCTGACCAGCGCCATCGCCGAGGAACTCAACACCACCGAGGACGACATCGTCGCCTCGAGCACCGCCTGGATTCTGGTCGCGATCCAGACCAACCTGCTGAACCAGGTGCAACGCGACAGCCTGGTGGGGCTCGCACCCGAAGCGATCGCGGAGCGGCTCACGGTGGCGACCAACCGGGCCTTCGACCTGCTGCAGGGACCGATCGCCACGCTGGGCGGAGGAACCGGTCCGCACAGGTAGCGTGGCCGGCATGGAGGCGACGGCGTACTGGACGATCGCAGCGGGGCAGGGCGAACTGCGCCGCGAGCAGCTTCCCGAGCCCGAGGCCGATCAGGTGCGGGTGCGCACTCTGGCGTCCGGGATCAGCCGGGGGACCGAGCTGCTGGTACATCGGCATGCCGTCCCCGAGCCGGTGCGGGCGCTGATGCGTTGCCCGTTCCAGGCCGGCGACCTGCCCGGGCCGGTCAAGTACGGCTACCTCAGCGTCGGCGTGGTGGAGGCAGGGCCGGCTCGGCTGCTCAATCGGCGGGTGTTCTGCCTGCACCCTCATCAGGACGTCTACGTCGTCCCGGCATCGGCGGTCACCGAGGTGCCGGACGGCGTCCCCACCGAGCGCGCCGTTCTCGCCGGGACGGTGGAGACCGCGGTCAACGCGCTCTGGGACGCCGCACCCCGGATCGGCGATCGGGTGGCGGTGATCGGTGCCGGCATGGTCGGCCTGAGCGTGGCCGCCCTGCTGCGCCGTTTCCCGCTCGGACGCCTCCAGTTGGTCGACATCGATCCGGCGAAGGCGGCGATCGCGGCGCGGATCGGCGTCCCGCTGGTCGGACCGGACGCCGCGGCCGGCGACTGCGACCTGGTGTTCGAGGCGTCCGCGCAGGCTGACGGGGTGGCCGCAGCGTTGCGGCTGTGCGGTGACGAGGCCGAGGTGATCGAGCTGTCCTGGTTCGGCGAGAACCGGCCGAGCATCCCGCTGGGTGCTGACTTCCACGCTCGGCGGCTGACGCTGCGGGCCAGTCAGGTCGGCAGGGTGAGCCCCGCGCGGGCGGTGCGGCGGGGCACGTCCGATCGGTTGGGGTTGGCGCTCGACCTGTTGCGCGACGACGCCTTCGATGCCTTGCTGGCACCCCCGGTTCCCTTCGCCGATCTGCCCGGCACGCTGCGCGCCATGGATGCCGGTCGCGGCACCACCCTCTGCCAAGTGATCAGCTACCCCCGGGAGGGCGCATGTACGAGTTGACCGTCCGCGACCACGTGATGATTGCGCACAGCCTGCCGGACGCGTTCTTCGGTCCCGCCGCGAGGCTGCACGGTGCGACGTTCGTGGTGGAGGTGACCTGGAGTCGTCCGGAACTGGACGAGCACGGTGTGGTGATCGACATCGGGGAGGCGTCGACCCGGCTGCAGGAGGTCCTGGCCGACCTCAACTACCGCAACCTGGACGAGCATCCGGCGTTCGCCGGCCGGTTCAGCACCACCGAGGTGGTGGCCGGGCACATCGGAGACCGGCTGCGGGCAGCCATGGACCTGACCGGTTTCACCGCGTTGTCGGTGCGGCTGCGGGAACATCCGGACGCCTGGGCCAGCTACCGGCTCGAGCTGTAGATGACAGTGCGGTTCGTGGTGCCGCGACCCTCGGCGCCGTCCGGTGGTCACGGCTACAACGCGGCCGTGCTCCGGCATTGGCCCGGCCCGCCACCGAGGCTGGTGGAGCTCGATGGCCCTTGGCCGCGCGGGAGTGCGGCCTCTCCCGAAGCGCTGCGCGCTGTTCTGGACAGTTCGGAGGCCATCCTGCTCGATGGCCTGGTCGGCGCAGCCTCGCCGGACCTGATCGAGGAGGCGGCCGGACGCGGCGTCCGGATCGTGCTGCTGGTGCATCTGCCGCTGGCCGCCGAGGGTGGGCTGTCGGACGCCGAACGTCGCGAACTGGCCGAACTGGAGGAGCGCAGCATCCGGGCCTCGTGGCGGGTCGTTGCGACCAGCCGGACGGCCGCCGACGAACTCGCCCGGCAGGTGGGCCGCGACGACATCGCGGCCGTCCCGCCCGGTGTGACGACGGCGGAGCCCGCCGACTCCCACGACCCGCCGCAACTGCTGCAGGTGGGTTCGATGGGCCCGCGCAAGAACCAACTCGGCACGGTTGCGGCACTCAAGAGCTGCCACGATCTCTCCTGGACGGCAACATTCGTAGGCCCCGTCGCCGACCTTGACTACGCCGAACGGTTCCGCGCAGCGCTGCCCGCGACTCGGGCGAAATGGACGGGCCCGTTGCAGGGCGCGGCGCTCGACGACGCCTACGCCGCGGCGGATCTGTTGCTGCATCCGGCGCACGCCGAAACCTGGGGGATGGTGGTCACCGAAGCCCTCGCGCGGGGAATCCCGGCGATCGTCGGGGCCGGCACCGGGGCGGTGGAGGCGCTCGGCAGCGGGTCAACGCTGGAGCTGCCCGGAGCGGCCGTGCCCACCGGTCAGCCCGGCCCGCTTGCCCGCGAGTTGCGGCGCTGGCTGACCGATCCCGAGCGACGCCAGCAGTGGCGTGACCGGGCGCTCGACGCCCGGGCGGGTCTTCGCAGCTGGGATCAGGTCGCCTCCGAACTCGCCGAGGTGGTGGGGCAGTGACCCGGCCGGAGCGTCCGATCGCCGCCGACTGGCTGGCGCTGCGGCGTACCGCCGACACCGCGGCGCGGGATGGTGCCCCGGAGTTGGTGGCCGCCTGGGTCGCCGCGGCGGTCGGCGGAGACCCGCTGATCATCGTGGACGTCGGCGCCGGGACGGGGGCGAACCGCGCCTACCTGGAGCGGCGACTACCGAGGCCGGCCCGGTGGGTGTTGCTCGATCACGACGCGGAACTGCTTGCCGCGTCGCCCGGCGAGAATGTCGAAGGTGTGGTCGGCGGCATCGGTGAACTCGGCGACCTGATCCGCAGGTGCGATGCCCGGCTGGTGACCTGCTCGGCCCTGCTGGACCTGTTGACCACCGCCGAACTCGACGAACTGGCCGAGGTCCTGGTCGCCCACCGCGTCCCCGCGTTGTTCAGCCTGACCGTGGACGGCACCCTCCAGCTCGACCCTCCGCACCCCGACGACTCGGCCCTGATCGCGGCCTTCAACGAGCATCAGGCGCGCGACGGACGTCCCGGCAGCGGCGCCGCTGGTTATCTGGCTGAGCGTGGTGAGCACCTGGGTTTGGTGGTGCAGGAGGCAGACACGCCCTGGTTGCTGGACGCTGCTGCCGCGCCACTGATCCGTCGCCTGCTGACCGAGCGCGCCGAGGCTGCCGTCGAGGCACGTCCCGAGCTGGCGAACTCAGCCGCCGACTGGCTCGGGGCCCGGCTGAGGTTGCTCGACCGGGGAGCGCTGCGCGTCCGGGTCGGGCATGTCGACCTGCTGCTCACTCCTGGCAACCCCGCTGGTTGAGCTTGTCGAAACCATGCCGGTAGAGGTCTCGACAAACTCGACCAACGGGTTAGCGCAGGGTGAACTCGAGGCAGGTGTCGTCGCCGAGGGGGAACCGACGTACGGGCCAGCGGGGGGCGTCGGCGACGGTGTCGACCGCCGGAACGCGGACGCCGGGGACGCCGTCACCGAGCAGCACCGGCACTGTGGTCAGGAAGAGCCGGTCGAGCGCACCGGCCGCCAGGAAGGTCGAGACCGTGCGTCCACCGCCCTCGACCAACACCCGCCGCAAACCGCGCGCCCGGAGCGCATCGACCACATCGCCGGCAGGCCAGGGTGGTGCGCCGAGCTGCAGCTGCGTCAGGTGCGAAGCGGCCTCGCCGATGGTGACCACATCTGGCCCGGTGACCCACAGGGTCGGCGCATCGGGCTCCGAGAACACGCGCGCGGTGGCCGGGACCCGGCCGCGCGGATCGAGCACCACCCGGGTTGGGTTGCTTCCGGACGCCAGCCGGACGGTCAGCAGCGGATCATCGTTCAGCACGGTCTGGGCACCCACGATCACCGCGTCGGCGAGGCCCCGCAGCCGATGCAGGTGCCGATGATCGGCTTCGCCCGACAGACCGGTGCCGTCACCGCGACGGGTGGCCAGGAACCCGTCCAGGCTCTGTGCGCTCTGCGCCACCACCCACTCGTCCCGGTCGACGAGCCATTCGTACCGGCTTGCCTCCTCGTCGGACGTCGAGCCGGCCGCGGCGACCGTGCGAAGATCGTCGTGCCGTAGCCGCTGCCGTTTCGTCTGCAGGTAACGGGTGTTCTCGGGCCGAGCCGGCACGGCCGCGCCGAGCCGTTCGACCACGTCGACGTCGAGGGCCGCCAGCGCCTCCTGCTTGGCGGGATTCGACGACAGCAGCCGGACGCGATCGAGGCCGAGATCGCGCAGAATTTCCGCCGCCTGGCTGTAGTCACGAGCATCCACCGGATGCCCCAGCCGTAGGTTCGCGTCCACCGTGTCGTAGCCCTGATCCTGCAGCCGATAGGCCCGCAGCTTCTCGACCAGCCCGATGCCGCGCCCCTCGTGGCCACGGATGTAGACCAGCACACCCTCACCGGCCTGCGCGATGAGCCCGAGCGCGGCATCGAGCTGCTCGCCGCAGTCACACCGCCACGACCCGAAGGCGTCGCCGGTCAGGCATTCCGAATGCAACCGGACCAACGGCGCACCCGAATGTGGCCGTCCGTCCTCGATGCCCTGGGACAGGCTGACCAGCTCGACGCCGTTGCTGCCGCGATAGCCGACGATGCGGAAGACGCCGTGCCGAGTGGGCAGCACCGATTCGGTGACCCGCTCGACCAGCCGCTGGACCGGGGAGTATTCGACGCTGATGGCAGCACCTCCTGTCGGAATGTCCGCTGGGCCGTCCACCCTAGGCGGGGGCGGCGGGACCTCCCTGATCAGCGTGGACGCGATCAACCGATCACGCCACACCCCAGAAGTCGGCGAGTTCGGTCGCCGCCAGCACCGTGCCCTGCTGGTGGCCCGCCCGTGCGGCAGGTACCCGGGTCGAGGGATCCAGAGCGTTGGCGTTGAACACGTCCCCGGCGCCGGCGTCCGGGAAGACCGTCTCGACCCGGCTGCCTGTGGCTCGCAACTCGGCGACCTGGGTGGCGAGATCCATCCCCACTCGGCCGGGTACCGGGATCTGCCGCTGAACGGATCCAGCACCAGGACGCGTCCGTACCCGGTAGCCAGATCCGCGTTGGAACTGCGTCGGTAGCCGCCGTTGAGGTAACGGTCGTCGCCGATCCGGTAAGGGGTCAGTGCCGAGGTGCTGGCCGCCACCGCATCCACCAGATCGATGCCGCTGTCCCGATCGAACACCACAGGCTCACCGGTGCGGGCGTCGAGGGCTGGAATCAGCACCCGCTGTCGCGGCCAATCCTGGCCGGGAAGCCGGCCCGCAACGATGCCACGCCAGCGTGCGGACGCCGCACCATCGGGGGAGTCCAGGGCCAGGGCTGCGGCACTGAGCGCACGGCGGAACCCCGCCGCGCTGCTGGCCGAGGCGATGATCCGATCCGACCATTCCAGGTAGTCGGGGCCCGAAAGTTGCGGACGGCGCAGTGGTGCCGTCCTGGGCGGCCCCGCAGGCGGCTGGGCGAGGACAGCGGCATACAGGTCGGCCGGACGGGTCCCGCCGGTCAGCTGTGCCGCCCCGGTGGAGCCCGCCGAAGTGCCGATGATCAAGTCGGCACCGGTGAGGTCGATCCCGGCATCGGCGAGGCCGGCGACCAGGCCGAGTTGCCAGGCATTGCCGGCAGCTCCGGCCCCGGCGAGGACCAGCGCGCGGGAGGCGCCCTGACGTTGAGCGTGCGGAGAGGGAGAAGCGTGAGCGTCTGGATAGGGAGAACGAGATGTGTTCATCGGAGTCGCCTTTCGAGTGTGGTCTATCGGCGCTCCCGGCGGCGACTACCTCAGCCGCGACATCGTGGACAGCGGGGGAGCACCCATTGCGGATACTGCGTTCATGGGTCTCACCTCCCAGCGTCAGGTCACGATCAATGGAAACCTAACATGCGCCGGACCGGCGCGGACACTGATGTCACGGCCGTCCTTTCGGCGGCCCATCCGGCCGAACCAGCCGGCGAATCTCGTCCGCGATCAGCTGGGGTTCGCTGAGCGGAATGTAGTGACCGGAACGTTCGGCGACCACGTGCCGGCCGTGCCGCAACTGCGCGGCACGATGGACATTTGCAGCAGTCGCCGCGGCGCGGATCCGGGGCGGCATGCCGTCCGAGCCCTTCGCGAGTCCACCGGAGATGATCGTGACCGGAAGATCGCCCACCGGCGGCGGATCCTGCACCCAACGGCGCAGTTCGGTGAGATAGCTGCGCGCCTGCCGCCGTTGGGTGGTGACCACCGAGGGCAGGAATGCTTCCCGGTGCAGGTCGTCACGGACGTCGTCGGGCATGCTTTCGCCGATGAACCGGAACAGCCGCTCGAACAGCCCAAGCCGGGCCAGCACGGCCTCGATCCCGATCGACCTTCTCGCCGATACGGAACACCGGCCCGAACAGGACGTCCGCGGCTTCATCGGTCGGGTCGACCAGCACCAGCCCGCGGATCCGGTCCGGACGGCGTGCGGTGGCCAGCCGAACGATGGGGCCGCCTGCGGAATGACCCACCAGCACGAAAGGGCCTGGGCCGAGTCCGTCCAGCAGATCATTCAGATCGTCGGCCATCCGGTCCAGGGTCCGTCCGACCGGATCGGGTTCGGAACGGCCCAACCCGGCACGGTCGTACACCACTGCCCGGGCGAAGTCGGCGACTCGGGTCTGCACCAGCGCCCAGGTGGAGCGGGTGGCGGCCGACCCGGCCTCGAACACCACGCTCGGCTGATCGGCGGCGTCGGCCGGACCGGGCAGCGCCATCGCGTACAGTCGGCGTCCGTCCCGGGTCGGTACCGTGAGCGGCTCGCCCTGGGTGTGCATGCGAAGACCTTCCAGTTTGTCCGGCCGCCATCTTCACATGCTGCGCGCCGGCTGCGGGGTAGGGTGCGGCGCAATGCTGTCGCCCCGCACCGGATGGTCGTGATGAGTGAGACCGGACCCCTGGAGGGAGCGTCGCCGACGCTCACCGCCGCCCTGACCCTACGGTTCCTGCTCGAGTTGGCCCTGCTCGCCGGGGTCGGCCTGCTGGCCTGGAGTCTCGCGCGGGGATGGTGGAGTTGGCCCGCGGCGATTCTTGCGGTCGTGGCGGTCGCCGTCGTGTGGGGCCTGTTCCTGTCGCCGAAGGCGACGGTTCCGCTGGCGCCGGCAGCCGTGCTGGCGATCGAAGCCGTCCTGTTCGTCGGGACCGGCGCGGGCCTGGTAACGGTCGGGTGGGGGATTGCAGCGGCAATCGGGGTCGCGATCTGGGCGGCCGACCGGATCGCCTTGGCACTGTTGCGGCGTTGATCATTCCGATCCGCGTCGCTCTCGTGGCACCCTTCGTTCGGGCGCCCGATGGTGCACGAACTGACGTCACTGTGTAGGGAGAAGCACGATGGCCATACCCCTCTCGCCCCTGGAGGTTCTCGGCTGGGAGCTCCGCCGACGCACCATCGGCAAGCGACAGCCGGTGGAAGTGATGCCGACCTCGATCCCGATCCTGACCCGGCGCATCGTGGACGGCGTCCCGCAGGAACTGTCGAGCACCGACACCTTCGCCGACGCACTGGAGTTCGCCCGCACCGGTGAGGGGCGGATGTCATTGACGGTGGTGTCGCACCCCACGCCTGAGGTGGTCGCCGAGTTGGCCTCCGCCTGGCAGCTCCATCCGCTGCTGGTCGAAGACCTGGTGCAGGCCGATCAACGTCCGAAGGTGGAGCGCTACGGCGAGGTGTTGTTCGTGGTCGTCCGGTCGGCCCGCTACATCGACGCTACCGAGGAGGTGGAGTTCAGCGAGTTCCACCTGCTGGTGCAATCCGAGGCCCTGGTCATCGTCTGCCAGGACGGACGCCTCGTCGACGGCACGGTGATCTCCGCCGGCATGGACGACGGTGAGGCGCCACTGGGGGACGGCACGGCGCTGCTCAGCAACCCGGAACTGCTTCGACTGGGACCCGAAGCGCTGGTCTATCAACTGCTCGACATCATCGTCGACGGCTATTTCCCGGTGCTGGACGGGCTGCAGACCGACAAGGAACAGATCGAACGCCAGGTGTTCAGCGGTGACGCCGCGGCCGCCGAACGCATCTACCGGCTGAGCGAAGAGGTCATCGATCTGCTGCACGCGACCACGGCGCTGTCGAAGGTGCTGCGCCGCCTGCAGGTCGGCGCCAAGAAGTACGACCTGCCCGTTGAACTGCTCACCTACCTGCACGATCTGGACGACCACCTCGGCCACGTGATCGGAGAGACCGGCGAGCTGCGCGACGCGCTGTCGCAGATCCTCAACGTGAACGCCACGCTGGTCGCGCAGCGCCAGAACGAGGACATGAAGAAGATCTCGGGCTGGGCGGCGATCCTCTTCGCGCCCACCCTGATTGCGGCGGTGTACGGGATGAACTTCGACGTCATGCCTGAGTTGCACTGGACGATCGGCTACCCGGTGGCGATCGGTGCCATGGTCGCCTTCGCCCTTCTGCTGTACCTGATCTTCAAGTGGAAGAAGTGGATGTAGCCGGATCGGCAGCGATCAGCTCCGCAAGGCTGAGCACCCCTCACCGGATCAGGCGGGACCCCCAGCGGCGTCACGTCGCGCTCAAATTCTGTCGCTGGCCGGCTGGCCGAGAGCGCGTTGAGAGTCCGCCGTCCGACACTTCCCAGGTCGGCTTCGGATCGGGGAGGGAGACGGTGATGTACCGCACGCAACGAGGACGGGGTCGATGATGGCCCGGGTAGGCATGATCGTCGCGCTGGCCGGGGTCGCCACGATGGTCGCAGCGCTCGGCTTCCTGCATCTGGCGCGGACCGGGCTGTCGGCGTTGCGTGACCCGGTGAGCGGCTATGCCCTGACTCGGTACCGCTCGGCCTATACGGTGGCGGCCGGCGCAGCGGCCGTCACCGGGGTGGCGGTCGCGTTGCTCATCTCGCAGATTCCAGGGACGGCTGCCGCGGTCGGCTCGCTGTTCGCGTTCGCCGTGGCCCGGGCACTGATCCCGCTGTTCCCGATGGACGCACCCGATACAGTCCGATCAGTCCGCGGACGAAACCACTCGATCCTGGCAACAGTCGCCTTCGCGACGGTGACGGCGTCGGCATTCCTCGCCTGGTACCCCCTGGCCGCCGCCGGCGAACACCTGCTCGCGTCGGTGTCCCTGACTGCCGGTGCGCTGATGGCGGTCGGAAGCGTGATCGTGATCACCGGAGCGGCCCACCCGGGCCCGCGTCGCCTGTTCGGTCTCGCTGAACGGCTGATCTACCTCGGCTGCATCGGCTGGTTCGCGGCAGTGGCCCTCGTGCTCGGCCTGGCCTGACGACGCGGGGGCCACCCCGAATAGGGTGACCTGGTGCAGTTTCGCGATCTCGGGGTGTTGCGGGTTGAGATGGACGATCTCGAGGTCGCCCTGCCCGGCCGCCGGATCGCCTCCGTGTTGGCGCGGCTGCTGGCGTCCGTCGGCGAGCCGGTGTCCGCGGACGCGCTGATCGAAGCGACCTGGGCAGACCAGCCCCCGGCTCGCACCTTCCAGGCCCTCGAGACGGTGGTGTGGCGACTGCGGAGCGTGCTCGAGCCCGGCCGTAGCGCCCGAGCGGCCGCGACTGTGGTGCGCAAGCAGGGTGACGGCTATCTGTTGGCGGTGCCGACCGAGAACGTGGACTCCCGTCGCTTCACGGTGCTGACCGGCCGGGCCAACCAGGCGTTGACTTCCGGGAAAGCGCAGGAGGCGCTCGCCCTCAGTGAGGCAGGACTGCTGCTCTGGCGAGGGGAGCCCTACGCGTCGTTGGCGGACGCATCGTGGCTGCCCGCGGTTCGCCAGGAACTGACCGAGCGCCGGCTCGACCTGGCCAGCTGCCATGTCCAGGCACTGCTCGACACCGGCCAGCCGGAGCGGGCGCTGAACGCATTGTTGCCGCTACTGGAGGAGTACCCCTTCGACGAGCGGCTCTGGGGCCAGCGGATGCTGGGCCTCTACCGGAGCGGACGGCAGGCGGACGCCCTGGCCGCCTTCGGCACCGCTCAGCGGATCCTGTCCGGTGAACTCGGCATCGATCCCGGCCCGGCCCTGCGCTCACTCCAGGCCGCCGTCCTCAACCAGTCGCCCGAACTCGATCCGCCGGCATCGCCGGAACGCACCGGGGATGATGCTCCGCTCCGCCTGCCCAGGCGACGGAACACGCTGATCGGACGGGACGCGTCCGTGGCCGAACTGGCCGAGCGCATCACGGTGCACCGCCTGGTGACTCTCACCGGACCGGGCGGCGTGGGCAAGACGCGCGTGGCGATCGAAGCCGGCCACCGTCTGCGCACCCGCTATCCGGACGGGGCGTGGTTCGTCGATCTGGCCGGGGTCCGGCCCGACGAGGGTGATGTCGCCCGACTCGGCGAGCTGGTCGCCACCGCCCTCGAACTCGCTCCGCGGGCCGACATTCCGGTCCGTCGGATGCTGGCCGAACACCTCGGCTCCCGCGAGGTCCTGCTCATCGTGGACAACTGCGAGCAGGTGCTGGACGCGGCCCGTTCCCTGCTCGACGAACTGCTGGACGGCGCCCTCGGACTCACGGTGCTCGCCACCAGTCGGGAGCCCCTCGACCTTGCCGGCGAGTCCATCGTCCAGTTGGCGCCGCTCGTTGCCGAGGACGCCGCAGCGTTATTCGTGGACCGGCTGGCCGGGATGCGATCCGACTTCGATCGGATCGAAGACCGCAACGAGATCTACGCGATCTGTGAGTCGGTCGGGGGGCTGCCGCTGGGCATCGAGCTGGCCGCCGCCCGCGCCCGAGTCTTCGAACTGCACGAGGTCGCAGCGAGCCTGGCCGATGATGTGGCCGGCCTGTCGCGCAGCGGCCGAGGCCCGCAGCGACAGGCCAGCATGCTGGACGCCGTCGACTGGGGTTACCGGCTGGCCCGCCCCGACGAACAGCTCCTGCACCGCCGTCTCGCCGTCTTCTCCGGGTCGGTCACGCTCGAAGCAGCGACAGCGCTGTGCTCGGTGCCGCCGCTGAGCCCCGACCAGGCACCCGCCCTTGTCGCCGGGCTGGTCCATCGGTCGCTGTTGATCTCCACCCGCCCCGCCGATCGGAACGGCGTGACCACCTTCCGCCAGCTGGTGCCGACCAGGTCGCATGCGGCGCGGCTGCTCGACCCGGCCGATCGTGCTGCGGTGCGGGGCGCCTGTGATCGGTGGGTGATCGACTCGGTTCGTCGCGCTCCACTCGACGGGCAGGGCGGTCAGGCCGAGGCATCCGCATGGATCCTGGCGAATCAGTCGGCTGTCTCAGCCGCGCTCACTTCTACCCTGGTGGACGCCGCGGCGCCCTCCGGGCTGGAACTGCTCACCCGGCTCACCCTGTACTGGTTCGAGCGGGGGCAGCTGCTCGAGGCGGCCCACTGGTATCGCTGTGCGGTCACGGCCGCCGAGTCCGGCGGGTTCACCGAATGCGAGGCCGCGCTGGCCCGGTTGCTCGGCCTGTGCGCGCGGGCGCTGAGCCAGGACCGGGTCGCCGCGGTGCAGATCGCCGACGAGCTGCCCGATCTGGCCGACCCCGCCGAGGCGTCGGCGTCGCTGGTGGGCCAGGCCCTGGTGCTGGCCGCGGTGAGCACGTGGGTGGCGCAGGCCCACGAGGTGGGCTTGCGAGTCAGTCGTGCGGCGATGCGGGTGGGCCGGCGGCACGGTCTGCCGCAGGTCCACATCCGGGCGCGTGCACTGGCGGACATGCACCTGCTGGACTCCGCCGAGCGGGCGGGCGCCGTTCTCGACGCCCAACAGATCCTCCGCGACCCGGCGGGCAACGAGTTCGCGGCGTTCGTGGCCGCCTATCTGTGTGCCGTCTCGGCATCGCGCGACGGCGACCACGGCGCCGCGATGGGCTGGGCGGCACGCCTCGCGCAGGCGCATCGCGCGCTGGCCATGCACCCGACCAGTGAACTGCTCGAAGACCTCGGCGGCCTGCTGCACCGCGCCGGACGCCGCAGCGAGGCGGTCCGGTGCCTCGCCGCAGCGTCCTCCCGGCATGCCCGCGACGGCCTGCCGTGGCCGCGGCTGCCAGCCACGACCGCGGTCATCGACGAACTCACCCGGTCGATGACGGCCTCCGGCTACGAACGCCTGTGGCGGTCGGGCGAGCGCCTGGGAACCTCACTCGATCCGTCCGTGCTGCTGGACGAATGGTTCCCGGCCACCGGCCCGACCGCCAGCGGCGCGGGCTCCGCGCGCCACGCGTCCTGACCGCTCAGCCGTTGATGGCTCCCCAGCTGGTGTAGTGGTCGAGAGCGTCGCGGAGGACCGGCACGGTTCCGTTCACCACGTTGCCCGAGTCGACATCGACACCGAGATACTGATTGGTGTACTTCAGCTGCAGGGTGCTGCCTCCCTTCGGATTCCACACCGAGCGCCACAGCTCGTTGTCGCTGCCGACGCACATCCACTGATCCACGACCCCGGTGGTGCCGTTGCGCTCCAGGCACTTCCCGGTGGCGGCGTTGACCAACTGCCCCCAGCCCTGGTCACCGACGGGCTGCCACTTCCAGTAGAAGTGTTGCTGGCGCGTGGCCTCCGAAAGGGTGACGGTCGCGCCGTCGTCGCCGGCGCCGTCGTTCACCTGCAGCGCCTTGACTCCGGAGGTGCCGAGCTTGTTGAACTG
This sequence comes from Micropruina sp., assembly GCF_047606365.1. Classification (GTDB taxonomy): domain Bacteria; phylum Actinomycetota; class Actinomycetes; order Propionibacteriales; family Propionibacteriaceae; genus Micropruina. The sequence continues at coordinate 64,560 of NZ_JASGEN010000085.1, forward strand.
CCAGGTACCGCCGCTGTAGCTCAGGTCGGGGAATGGCGCCGTGGCGATGTTGGTGATCGGCGTCCAGGTGGCGGTCGGGTGCCAACCCCATCCGATCGTGCACGCCTCGTAGTCGACGATGTCGTTCTGGTTGCATTCGGCGACATTCCGCCCGGCCGTCGGCACGTTGAAGTTCGCAACGACGGTCAACTCGGTGTCGTCGATCCGGTAGGTGAGCGAGACATCACCCCCGTGGGAGTCGTTGCTGGCGTAGGTGATCGTGTCGACCGAGGAGGCGGATTCTTGCCGGTCGTCGCCCGGCGTGAGGGTCTGCTTCGGGGTGGAGGTGAGCTGGCCGTGGCCGGGGTCGGCGTCGAGGAGTTCCAGCGTGTAGCGAGTGTGGTTGCGGACGGTGATGGTCAATCCGGTCGTCCCTGACTCTGTTGTGCCGAGCGTCGGGGGCAGCTGAACAGTGCCGAACAGCTGGCCCTTGGCGAATCGTTTGGCGCGGGACTGGGCATTGAGCAGTCGCGCGGTGACGGCGCTCAGCCGGATCCGGCTCACATCGGCACCGGTGCGGCCGGGGCTGACTCGGAACACATCGGCGCGACCGCTCCGATCGACCCGTGCGCTCAGCGACCTGGTGTTCAGATTCAGCCTGAACGCGTCCAGCCGCAGAGTCTTCGCCGACCGCTTGAACGCCAGGCCGCCGGAGTGGGTGACCGCCGTCTCGGTCGGGTGCGCGCCGGTGGTCGGGAATGTCACCACCGTCCGTCCCTTGGCGTCGATGTGCTTGGCGGCCCGACCCTGCGCCTTCAACGACACCCGCGCTCGGTGCAGGCGAGTGGCCATCGACGGCGCCACGACCAGCGTCGTCGAGGACTTCGTGGTGGGCTTGGGTACCGCAGTGACTACGGCTCCTGCGGGTGAGGGGTCGGCCAGCGCCGTTGCGGCGCCGGTCGGGCCGAGGCCGCTGACCAGCAGCCCCGTGGCGGCCAGGACGGCCAGCCTGATGCGAGCATTGCGCATGATGGTTCCTCCTGTGAGGTAGGTGTGGTTCGCCTGCCCCACAGGCTCGCCCCGACCGCTCTCACCACGCACTCATCGCACTCTCGACCGCTAGCCCCCGGCCGGTGACTGTGGTCCGCTGTCGTCGGGGACCGCCTCATGATGCCGGAGGCCGTGCGAGCGACGGTCCTCTTTCATCTCGGCCTCGAAGACGTGCCGCCGGCCGGCCATCAGCTCGCCGCGGACCCAGGCCTCGAGCTCGCGGAAGACCGACCAGTAGGTGTCGTCATACTCCTCGACCACCTGGTAGCTCCAGCGGCCCTCGATGATGTTGCGGCCGATGAGCTCGCGGTCGAGCAGTTCCGCCGCCTCACGATGACCGGCCTCGCGCAGTTGGTCGACGGCGTCACCCAGGGCGAGGTCGGCCGAGCCGCACAACCGATGGAACGCGTAGAGGTGGCCCCGGGCGTCCTCCACCTTCTCCAATGCCTCGGACAGCTTCCCGACCGCGGCGACGGTGGCGTCGTCGACCCCGTCAGGGCGGCGATGTTCTTCGAGTTGGTGCTCGCGGTCGAGGTTCGGCTTGTCGTTCATCGGTGCTCCCTTCGCTGGGTTGATTCTCAGCGGCGGCGCGGACGTCCGTGTCCAGCCCGCCGGTTGGGCTCGGTCTTCACCGGCTTCGCGACGCGAGCCCTTTCCTGTTGGGTGCGTGAACTCTGCGCCGTCCGACCGCGGACCACGCCGATGAACTCATCGGTCAGCGGATGCGGATTCTCGGCGCGCCAGGCGAGTCCGATCCGGGTCGGGTCGGCGTCGGTCACCGGACGGTAGGTGAGGTCGCGGCGGCTGTGGGTGCGGGCGATGGACATCGGCACCCGCAGCACCGCGATCTCGATCGCGACCTGGTTGATGCCGGACGCGTCCGCCTCGGTGAGCACAGTCTCGTCGGCCAGATCAGCCATGGTCACCTCGTCGAACGCCGCGATCGGATGCTCCTTCGACACCCACACCACCGGCGCCTCCTCGTACAACGGAATGAGGTGCAACCCTTCGACCTCGATCGGTTGCCGGACGAAGCACAGGTCGACCTCGCCGTCGTCCAGCACCCGGCGCTGATCGTGCTGGGCCACCTCGACGACCTCCAGGGGTACCGATCGGTAGCGTTCCCGCCAGATCGTCGTCCACTTCGTCAGCGTCACGCCGGGCACGAAGCCCACACGCAGCCGGGAGTCGGCGTCCGGGGGAGTCGTCACCCGGGCAGGCTACCTCCGAACGCCCGGATAGGCTGACCCGGTGAGCCAGACCATGAAGCCGGTGACGGCCGCCGCCAAGCTCGGCATCTACCTGCCGGCCGCGCCCGAGGAGTTCCGCACCGCACCGATCACCCGCGCCGAACTCGACGCGCTGCGTGCCGACCCGCCGCAGTGGCTGATCGAGTTGCGGCGCAGCGGACCGTTCCCGCGCGAGGTGGTCGCGCAGAAGCTGGGCGTGTCCCGCTCCGGACTGGCGCGAGCCGGGATCACCGAGCCGCTGGACGCCGACCAGATCGGGGCGCTGATCGGCGAACCGCCCGAGTGGCTGGTCCGCGAGCGGGAGAGCTACCGCGAGGTCGTCGCTGAGAAGGCCCGCCAGAACGCGCGCTAGAGACGCGCTGATCAAAGCACTCCATCGTCATCCCTGATTTGATCCGGGATCTCTCGCGCCTGAGATCCCGGGTCGAAGCCCGGGATGACGTGATGTTCTGCGGGTTGAGCTTGTCGAAACCCCTTGTCGGCGTGTGCATCCGGGGTCTCGACAAGCTCGACCAACGGGGAGGGTCAGCTTCTGATGTACCGAGCCAGTTCCTCCACGGACGCGGTCGCCGCCGGTGCACCGGCGAAGAAGGCGCTGTTGCGCCATTGCTCGGCAAGTTCGTCCGGATCGGTGAGCCAGTCCTGCTCCACATAGTCGGCGAGGTCGGCGGGGCCATGCGCCTTCGCGAACTCGGCGGTCGCCTGGACGCCGCCGGGGATCAGGAAGACGCTGTCGATGTAGCTGTAGGTGTCGAAGTTGAGATTCTTGGCCTGCCAGATCAGCTCGACGTCAGCGAGGTCACCAACGAGGAAGAGCATCCAGCAGCAGGCGAGCAGCACGTCGCCGCAGCCGTCGCCGGCGGCGTCCACGCTGTCGACCTCGAGCCGGGCGAGTTCCCGCAGCAACGGGGCGTCGTCAGGTCGGCGGCTGGTCAGCAACGCAGCCACCAGCGCGGCCCGGGCATCGTCGGGGCCAGCCAGCACGCGTAGCTGATCGGGGGTGGCGGCACGCGCCGCCGCCAGCAGCAGGGCTCCGGTGGACATGGACCAAGACTTACACAGCCGGCTCATCGCCGCGCCGGGCGCGTAGCCACTCGGCGCCGTTCCACGACACGGGCACCGCACCGACCGGAGGGAAGTCCAGGTCCGGATCGTCGGACTGGACGAGGCAGAGCATCGGACGCCCCCGCAACGCAGCGGCACGCGCCGTGACCGCGAAGATGTCCAGGACGGCGAACGCCGCGTCACGGTGAGCGGCGGCGAAGGCGTCGTAGTGCCGCAGCACCAGAACCAGGCCGGTCGCCCCGGTGTCGACCCCGTAGCCGCCGGCGGCGACGTCGCCCAGGCAGTCGTTGAGCGCGTCCAGGTTGTTGCCGTAATAGTCGGGAAAATCGAGCAGCGCGGCCAGCGCCCGGTGCATGCCCTGCTGGTCGACCCACTGCGACGCGTCCGTGGTGCGCACGTCGTACCCACTGCCGCGCAGTCGGCGGAGGGCATCGTCGAGGACAGCGGGACTTCGGAACAGGGTGATGTAGGGATCCTGGAGGAGTCGTCGGTCGATCGGATCGGACGCTCCCGGCCGGTCATGCAGGTTTCGGTCGAACAGCCCGCGCAGTTCGGTGAACGCGCGTCGGTAGGCGTCCGGGTTCCAGGCGGAGGTGTCCGCCATGGTGTACCCGTGCGCGGCACCCGGGTAGATCTCGTTGCGCGCGACCAGGCCGGAGCCTGCGAGCGCGGCACCCAGATCGGCACAGTTCTGCGGAGTCAACGACGGATCGCCGTCGGCGTGCCCGAACAGGAACTCGGCGGTCGCGTCCACCAGGGCCAGGTGCGGCGAATCCGGGGCATCGGTGACCAGGCCACCGCCGTGGAACCCGGCACACGCGGCCACCGCCTCGGGACGGCGTCCGGCGGCTCGGACGGCGAGCCTGGCACCCATGCAGAAACCGACCACACCGATCCGGGGCGAGGTCACCTCCGGCCGGGCCAGCAGCGCCGCCACGTAGCCGTCGATGTCGGGCAGCGCGCGCTCCACGGTGAGCCGTCCGACCCGTGGCCCGACCTTCCGCCACAGCCGCTGGCGGCCGTCCGGATCGGCCAGGTCCTCGGCCACCGAGAGCTCTGCAACGTCGCCCTCCCGGTAGAACACGTTGGGTGCGAGCACGACGTATCCCCAGCCGGCGATCTCGGACGCCATCGCCTCGATCTGCGGCCGCAGCCCGTAGGCGTCGGAGAACAGCAGCACGCCGGGACCCGACCCTGCCGGCGGCGTCGCCAGGATCGCCTCGACTGTGGCGCCGTTGACCTCGATGTCGATCACGCCGCCAGCTTAGAGATCCCGCAGGTAGGCGAAGTCGATTGGCCGCCGCCCCAGCACGCACCTGAGCACCTTCTCCTCGGTCGTCGTGGCTCCGCCACGACTCCCTCGTCGGCGGCACTCATGCACGCACTGGAACGACGCCCAACTCGACAGCCCTACC
>NZ_JASGEN010000086.1:0-4921 GCF_047606365.1 Micropruina sp.
ACCCCAACCCAGCCAGTAGCATGACGTGCGCCACGAGCCATCCCTTGTGGCGCACGTCGCTATAAGCCCCGAACCCACCCCGATCGAGGAGAACCATGACCTACCACCGCATCATGCTCAAGCTGTCCGGCGAGATGTTCGGGGGTGAGCGCGGCATCGGCGTCGATCCGGACGTAGTGGCCAGCCTGGCCGGGCAGATCAAGGCGGTGGTCGACGCCGGCGTCCAGGTCGCGGTGGTGATCGGCGGCGGCAACTTCTTCCGCGGCGCCGAACTCTCCGAACGCGGCATGGACCGTGACCGCGCCGACTACATGGGCATGCTCGGCACCGTGATGAACTGCCTGGCGCTGCAGGACTTCTGCGAGAAGGCCGGGGTGCAGACCCGGGTGCAGACCGCGATCGCGATGGGCCAGGTCGCCGAGCCCTACATTCCGCGGCGCGCCGAGCGGCACCTGGAGAAGAACCGGGTGGTCATCTTCGGCGCCGGCTCGGGCATGCCGTACTTCTCCACCGACACCGTCGCCGCGCAGCGGGCTCTCGAGATCGGCGCCGATGTGCTGCTGATGGGCAAGCAGGGCACCGACGGCGTCTACGACTCCGATCCGCAGAAGAATCCCGACGCCGTCCGTTTCGACGAGCTCAGCTACGACGACTACCTGGCCCGCGATCTGAAGGTGGCCGACGCCACCGCGATCAGCCTGGCCCGGGACAACCATCTGCCGATGATCTTCTTCGACCTCGGAGTCGAGGGCAACATCCTGCGGGTGGTCCAGGGTGAGAAGATCGGAACCACCGTCCACGCCTGACCAGCCACAACCCACCGAAAGGATCACGATGATCCCCGACATCATCAAAGACGCTGAGCAGAAGATGAGCGGCGCGGTCGAGCATGCCCGCGAGGAGTTCGCGGCGATCCGCACGGGTCGTGCCCACCCGGCCATGTTCAACAAGCTCATGGTCGATTACTACGGCTCGCCGACCCCGCTGCAGCAGCTGGCCACCTTCCAGGTGCCCGAGGCCCGCACCGTGCTGATCAGCCCGTTCGACCGGGCGTCGATGGCCGGCATCGAGAAGGCCATCCGCGACTCCGACCTGGGCGTCAACCCGGCCAACGACGGCAACGTCATCCGGGTCGTGATGCCGCAGCTGTCCGAGGAGCGCCGCCGCGACTACGTCAAGCTGGCCCGGTCGAAGGCCGAGGAGGCGCGGGTCGCCGTCCGGAACATCCGCCGGCACGCCAACGACGCGGTGCACAAGCTGGCCAAGGACAAGGAAGTGGGCGAGGACGACGCCCGCAACGCCGAGAAGCAGCTGGACGGCGTCACCAAGAAGCACGTGGACACCATCGACGAACTGGTGAAGTCCAAGGAAGCCGAGTTGCTGGAAGTCTGATGGCGGGGGAGCAGGAGGCACCAGCAGCCGACCCGGCCGCCCGGAAGTCACGCGCCGGACGCGACCTTCCGGCGGCTATCACGGTCGGAGTCGCCCTTGCGGCGACGGTCGTGCTCACCCTGCTCTACTGGCACTGGGGCTTCGTGCTGCTGGTGACCGCCATGCTGACCCTGGGCACCATCGAGTTGCACGATGCGCTGAAGCGGATCGGGATGAACTCGGCGGTGATCCCGATCGTGGTCGGCACCATCGCGGTGATCTGCGGCTCGTATGCGGCCGCCACCCAGGAGGGCAACACGGCGCTGCCATGGCATTCGGTGCTGCTGGGCTTCCTCGGTGCAACCACGCTGGCCGCGCTGATCTGGCGGATGCCGGGCGGCTCCGCCGGCTATGTGAAGGACGCCGCAGCCAGCCTGTTCACCATCGGCTACATCCCGCTGCTCGGCTCGTTCGCGGGGCTGATTCTGGCCGCTGAGAACGGCGGGGCCAAGATGGCGACCACCCTGCTGATCGTGATGGGCACCGACACCGGCGGCTACGCGGTGGGCGCACGCTGGGGCCGCCACCCGATGGCGCCGCAGATCAGCCCCAAGAAGACCTGGGAGGGAATGGCCGGCTCGGTCGGCCTGGCCACCGCCGTCGCCATCCCGCTCACCGTGTGGTGGCTGGACGCGGCCTGGTGGATAGGCCTGCTGCTCGCCTTGGCGATCGTCGCCGCCGGTACCTGCGGCGACCTGATCGAATCGCTGGTCAAGCGTGACGTCGGCATCAAGGACATGTCGTCGTTCCTGCCCGGACACGGCGGCGCGATGGACCGGCTGGATTCCATCCTGGTGGCGTCACCGGTGGCCTGGCTGATCATGTTCCTGCTGATCCCCAACTGACGAGGCTCGATGACCGACCAACTGAACGCGACCGGCGACGGCCTGCGACCCGACGAGATCAGCGCCTACTCGGCGCTGGAGGATCGGGTCCGCGCCGGCGCCACCGTGCCGCTGACCATGGCGGCACCGCGGCGCGGCAAACCGCCCCGGCACTGGCTCGACCTGAGCCGAGACGAGCGCCGGGACGCCGTGCGCGGGCTGGGCCTGCCGGCCTTCCGCGCCGACCAGATCTCCCGGCACGTCTTCGAACATCTCGACCTGGACCCGTCCGGCTGGACCGACCTGCCCGCCGGCGACCGGGCACGGGTCGCGGAGGCGTTCCTGCCGTCGCTGCTGACGTCGGTGCGGCCGTTGTCCTGTGACGGCGGCACCACGCTGAAGACCCTGTGGCGGCTCTTCGACGGGTCGCTGATCGAGTCGGTGCTGATGCGGTACGGCGTGCCCGGTGTGCGGGCGTCCGGCTCGGGACGGAACCGGGCCACCCTGTGCATCTCGTCGCAGGCCGGCTGCGGCATGGCCTGCCCGTTCTGCGCCACCGGCCAAGGCGGGCTGCAGCGCAACCTGAGCGCCGCCGAGATCCTCGCCCAGGTGGTGGCCGGCGCCCGTTCGCTGCGCGACGGCGAGATTCCCGGCGGGCCCGGACGGGTGAACAACATCGTCTTCATGGGCATGGGCGAGCCGATGGCCAACTACAAGGCGATCATGGCGACCATCCGGACGCTGACCGCGGCCGCGCCGCAGGGGCTGGGCATCAGCGCTCGCGGCATCACCGTCTCCACCGTCGGCCTGGTGCCACGGATCAACCAGCTGGCCACCGAAGGCCTGCTGGTCACCCTCGCGGTCAGCCTGCACGCCCCGGACGACGAACTGCGCGACGAGCTGTGCCCGATCAACACCCGCTGGAACGTCGCCGAACTGGTGGACGCCGCTCATGGCTACTTCGTGGCCACCAAGCGCCGGGTGTCGATCGAGTACGCGCTGATCCGCGACGTCAATGACCAGGTGGAGCGGGCCGACCTGCTCGCCGATGTGCTGCGCCGCGACGGCGGCCACGGTTGGGTGCATGTCAACCTGATTCCGCTCAACCCGACCCCCGGTTCGAAGTGGACGGCGTCGCGCCGCCGCGACGAGGCCGCCTTCGTCGCCGCACTGGAGCGCCGTGGCGTTGCGGTCACCGTGCGGGACACCCGGGGCCGCGAGATCGACGGGGCCTGCGGCCAGCTCGCCGCCACCGTGGCCGCCGACTAGCAGCACCCGCGGTCGGTCAGGGCAGTTCGGCGGCGATCTCGTGCTCGAGCCGGTAGGCGTCCGGGTCGTAACGGGCGTCCAGGTCGAAGACGCAGCCGCCTGCTGGTGAGTCAGTCGCTGACGGCCAGCCGAGCGGGGAGCCGGTGATGATCGCCAGCCAGGAGCGGTGGACGGTGGCCGAGAGACCGGCGTCCGCCGGTTCACCGAGGGCCTCCAGGACGCCCTCGCCGGATCCGAGGTCCCAGGCGTAGGGCAGGTCGAAGCAGTGCGCCGCCCGGTTCAGCGAGGGGGCGTGACGACGGAAGTCGTAGCTCCAGGTGTTCTCTCCGGCACCGCCGGCGACGCGAGCCTGCACCACCTTGGCCACCGACAGCCGGAACATTCGCAGCGCGGTGAGCTGAGCACGGGTGCTGGCCTCCCCGATCAGATCCAACTCCGACCAGAACGACGCCAGACCCGCCGCCGAGGCGCCCAGCGCCGCGAAAGCGGCGTTCAGCGCCGTCCGATCCACGGCCTCCGCGCTCGCCCCAGGGAACTCGTTGGCTGCCGAACCGATCAGCAAAGCGGTGTCCCGATGGGCGCCGTTCCGCAGTCGCTGGCCTAGTGGGAGCAGGGTCTCGCCGTCCACGAGGGGCGCCAGGGTGAGCCCCGACAGCGCAGCATCTCCCGCGCCGAGCGACCGGACGTAGTCGACCAACGGCAGGGTCGGCTCGGCCAGGGCGAGACCGATCTCGGCGCGCTCCGCCTCCAGCAGCCGGCCTTCGTCGACGCCGCGCCAGTCGTCCAGCGTGAGACCGGTCAGGCCCAGGCTCGCGGCGATCCGGACGGCGGCCTCCCGCGCCCGCTCGGGCAGCAGGTCGATCACCACCGGAGAGGCGGCGATGGCGCCGCGGAACAGGCCGTCCGCATCGGGTGCGGCGAGCAGCGCGAGCACACTGGCGGCACCCGCCGACTGTCCGGCGATGGTGACCCGATCCGGGTCACCACCGAACGCGGCGATGTTTTCCCGCACCCAGCGCAAAGCGGCGATCTGATCGAGCAGGCCGCGGTTGACCGGTGCGCCGTCGATCCAGCCGAAGCCGTCGAAGCCGAGCCGGTACGAGACGCTGACCGTGACCACTCCGTCGCGGTTGAACGGCGCCCCGTCGTACCAGGGGCTGGACGGCGAGCCGGCGAAGAAGCCGCCGCCGTGGATCCACACCAGCACCGGCAGCCGTGCCGTGGGATCGCCGGGAACCGGGGTGAATACGTTGACGTTGAGGGTGTCGTCACCCGGGAAGGACGGCTCGGGAATCGTGGTCACCGGCCCGAACGGCTGCCGCTGCGGGGTGGCGCCGGGCCGCGTGGCGTCGCGCACCCCCGTCCAGGCCGCCCGTAGCTGCGGTTCGCCGCGCCGC
>NZ_JASGEN010000087.1:0-5561 GCF_047606365.1 Micropruina sp.
GATGCGGTGGTCGCGCGGCTGCGCGCCGAGGGCGCGGCGTCCGTGCCCCGGCGGCCGTCGCGCCGGACCGCGACCAACCCTGGCCGGCTGACCGCGCGAGAGTTGGAGGTCGCCGTCCTGCTCGGCGAGGGCCTGACCGACGCGGCGCTCGCCGCGCGACTGCACATCTCTGCGAAGACCGCCGGCCACCATGTCTCGGCGATCCTCGCGAAGCTGGGTGTCGCGTCGCGCCGCGACGTGGCGGACGCACTGCCGACGGCCCGAAACGAGCAGCAATCCCCGCGGTGATGTGGGGAGCGGCTGCCGCAGAGATAGGGATCGCTCCCGATTCGCCGCATCGGTTCACAGGCTGAACCTGGATCCAGGTGGCCCGGAGACTCCGGGCCGGAGAGGATCCGAAATGACCCGCTATCTGGTGCAACGCACCTTCCCGGACGGACTGCACGTGCCCATCACCGATCGCGGCGCGGAGGGGCTCGCCGGGATCATCGACCGCAACGCCGCCCAGGGCGTCACCTGGGTGCAGTCGTTCGTCACCGACGACAAGGCGACCACGTTCTGCGTCTACGACGGGCCGAATCCCGAAGCTGTCCGCGCTGCCGCCGAGGCCAACGGCCTGCCCGTCGACGCCATCACCGAGGTGCGGGTGCTCGACCCGTACTTCTACCACTGAGGCGGCGGGCGATGGCCGTCCGACACCTGCGCGGCGCGCTGGCCGCGTTCGCCGTCCTCACCCTCGTGCTCGGCGGCTGCGCGGCCGGCACGCCGAGCGGACCGCACAGCCCACCTGGTGGCGGCGCCGAGGTCGACGGGCAGTTGAAGGCCGCCCGTGCCGCGACCGAACGCTTCGCCGATCACGTCGCAGCCGAAGGCGCCGGCTACGCCAGCACGCTGACCACGCTCGGCTGCTTCCACGACCCGGGCAAGGGCGGGATGGGGCTGCACTACGTCGCGGACAAGCTGATGGATGCCACGCTCACCACGACGGCTCCCGAAGCGCTCGTCTACGAACTCGACCCGGCCGGCGCTCCTGCCAGGCTGGTCGCGCACGAGTACATCGTGCCGGTCGAGGCCTGGTCCTCAGATGTGCCGCCGATGTTGTTCGGGCAGCACCTGCATCGGCACGCGACGCTTCCGCTGTGGGTGTTGCACGTCTGGCTCTACCGCGACAACCCGTCCGGCCTCTTCGCCGACTTCAATCCCGACGTCGCACAGTGCCCGGCCGGAGTGCCCGTCTTCGGGGTCGACCTGCCGAAGCCCGCGACGGCGTCGGCTAGCTCACCTGGCGCACCAAAGCCTCGGCCGAGGCGATCATCCGCAGCGTCTCCCACTCCCAGTCCGGCTCCTGACCACGGAACGGGCCGGTGGCCAGCGAGATGATCACCGCCGCCGCCCGCAGCCGCAGCTCGGTCGGGTCGACCCGGGTGTCGAACACCGGCACCCAGGCCCGGATCAACCGGTGCACCCTGGCCTCCTGGCTCGGGCTCATCCGCTGGATCGTCGACAGGTGCGCGATCAGGCAGGCCAGGTCGTCGGCGCGGCGTCCGGGGCCGACGGTGTCGACGTCCAGGACGCCGACGATCCGGCCGTCGGCGACATGGACCTGGCCCTCGTGGAAGTCGCCGTGGGTGGGCTCGTTGCCCAGCGGGACCTGGCTCAGCCCGGTGCTGATCTGCTGGGTCAGCCAGCCGAGCTTGTCACTCGCCTGCGGCAGCGCGGCGCCGACCATCCGGGCGTAGTGCTCGACGGCGTCCGACCAGGGCGGCCGGCGTTCCAGCTGGGTGACGCTCATCGGCATGGCGTCCAGCAGTTGAATGATCTGTTCGGCGGTGCACGGGTCGCTGGCGTCGAAAACCGCGGACGCCAGCGGCCGTCCGGGCAGATTGCGCAGCAGCATCAGGGAGTCGGGGGTGGTGGCGGCCACCTCAGGCGCCGGCACGCCGGCCGCCAACAGCAGTTCATGCCGCCGGACGACGTCGCCGAACACCCGTTCGCGCAGCACCTTGCAGTACAGCGTCGTCGGCTCGGGATCGGACGGCGTGGCCACGTCGACCCGCAGCACCGCCCGCCGCCGCGGCCGGTAGCCGATCATTCGCAGCCGCACCTCGGAATCGGTGATCGGCCGTCCCAGCACGTCGTACTCGGTGAGGATCTCGGCCATCCGCTCGGTGTAGGCGGCGCGGGCCAGGCCGGGCAGGTCGGGGTCGTTGGGATAGATCCATACCGCCACTTCGCGATCACCGTCGGCGAAGATCTCGGCCCGGCTGTCCGACTGCGCCGGGCCGCCGGCCCGGGCGCTCACCCCGAGCAGCTCGTCGCGCTCCCCGTAGGGCCAGCGCACGGACGCCGAATAGGTCGCGGTCGTCGACTGCTGCGGATGGGCGTCGACATGATCCAGCGCCCAGTTGAGCAGGGTGCCGCCGGCATGGGTGACGGCCGCGGTCAGCAGTTCGCCGACCTCGAGCGAGGTCAGCAGCCGGGAACCGTCCGGATCCTCCTCGGTCACCGCATGCCTCCTCTCCGCCCACCCGCGAGGTAGGTTACTCAGCCACCTGGTTCGTGCCGAGTCGACGCAGCCGCAATCTCGAGGCGCGGCGTCCGTCGAGTTCCGCAACGGTGAACTCGAACTGCTCCGGCCCCTCCTCGGTGGCCTCGACCGGGTCGAGTTCCACCTCGATCACGTCACCCACCTCGGGCAGCCGGCCCAGGTGCGCCATCACGAAGCCGGCGACGGTGTCGTAGGGACCCTCGGGCAACACGTAGCCGTGGTCTTCGCCGAACTCCTCCAGCGTCTCGAGGCCGTCGACCTCTGCCCCGCCCGGAGCGTTGGACGCCTCACTCGGCCCGTCGAATTCGTCGGAGATGTCGCCGACCAGCTCTTCGACCAGGTCCTCCATGGTGACGATGCCGGCGGTGCCGCCGTACTCGTCGCGGACGATCACCAGGTGGGCGTTCGCGGCGCGCATCTCGGTCAGCGCCCGAAGGATCTTCATGGTGTGCGGCAGCGACTCCACCGGCCGGACCAGCTGGCTCACCGGGGCGTTCCGGGCCGACGGGTCGAGATCGAACAGGTCGCGGACGTGGACGAAACCCAGCACGTCGTCGACGTCCTCACCGATCACCGGGTAACGGCTGTGCGCCTGCTCCTGGAAGGAGCGAATCGCCTTGTAGGCAGGCAGATCACCGGAGAGGAAGTCCACTTCGGTGCGGGGCACCATCGCCTCGCGCAGGCTGACCTGGCCGGCCGCGAACACCTCGTCGACGATCTGGCGCTCCTCGTCACCCAGGGTGGACGACGAGGTCACCATCGCGCGGAGCTCCTCGTCGGTGACCTCCTCGCGGCCCGCCTTCGGGTCGCCGCCCAGCACCCGGACCAGGGCATTGGTGGAAACGCCCAGGAACCAGATCACCGGACGGGCCACCGTGGCGATCGCGTTGACCAGCGGAGCCAGGCCCATCGCGAAAGTCTCGGCGCTCTGCATCGCCAGCCGCTTGGCGGTGAGTTCGCCGATCACGATCGAGAAGTAGGAGATGATCGCCGTGATCGTCACCAGGGACAGCGGTCCGGCGACGTTCTCATGGACGCCCCAGCCGATCAGCACCTGCGACAGCGGCTCTTCCAGGGTGGCGCCGCCGAAGGCCGCCGACAGGAACCCCGACAGGGTGACGCCGATCTGTACCGCGGACAGGAACCGGTTCGGGTTGGCCGCCAGAGCGGCGACGGTGCGGCCGCGCTGGCCGCGCGTCGAGAGTTGCTTGACCTGGCTCTCGCGCAGCGACACCAGCGCCATCTCAGCGGCGGCGAACACGCCGCCGATGATGATGAAAAGGAGGATCAGCAGAATATTGCTGACGATCGGATTCATCGGATCCCTTCACTATGGGGGAGCCAGCCTATCGGGTGCCTCCGACACGGTCGCCGAGCGGGCGTTGGTCGAGCTTGTCGAGACCTCGGACGGACGCGGTGCCCCGCCCATCGTTGGTCGAGCTTGTCGAGACCCCGGACGGCGCGACCGTCGGCGTCACGGGCACAGCGCTAGGGTGTCGAAGGTGCCCCCCTCCCCCGCCGCCCGATTCACCTTCGCCCGGGGGAATGCCGCAAAACTGGCATCACTGCCCCGCTATCTGACCGGCAACCTCCGGACGCGGTTCGCCACCCGGGATCCCCGGCTGTGGGTGTTCGGTAGCGCATTCGGCCTCTCCGACGGCGCCCTGGCGCTGCTGCGCGCGGCCCGCAGACTGGAGCCGTCGGTGCGGTTGGCCTGGCTGGTCGGCAACCCCGACGAGGCCCGGCGGGCCCGCTCGCTGGGCCTGGACTGGGCCGCCAAGGACTCCTCCGAAGGCTTCGAACTGACCGCCTCCGCGGGGGTGGTGGCGGTGACGCACGGCTTCGGCGACGTCAACCGGTACGCCCTGCGCGGCGCGACCATCGCGCAGCTGTGGCACGGCTCCCCGATGAAGAAGCTGCACGCCGACTCGCCGGCGGCGCTCTCCCTCGGCCCGCTCAACCGGTTCCCGCCCGCCCGCCGGCTGATCCGTGAGGCCTACCGGCGCGGCACCCGTCGGATCAGCCTGCTACCGGTGGCCTCCGAGACCTTCGTACCGTTCATGTGCAGCGCCTTCGACCTGCCCCGCGAGCGCGTCCGGGTGCTCGGCGAGCCGCGCACCGATGTGCTGTTCCGGGGCAGTGTGGCCGGCCGGCGCGCCGCCGCACGCGAACTGCTCGAGCGCGGCGTTCCCGGCCTGGTCGGACGCCGCGCGCTGCTGTACGCGCCGACCTGGCGCGACGGCGAACCCGACCCCGGCGTCCCGACCGATCGGCAATGGCGCCGGATCGACGCCTACTGCACCGCCACCGACAGCGTGCTGCTGATCCGGCCGCATCCGCTCGGGGTCGGATCGTACGGGCACACCTCGCGCCACGTCCGGCTGATTCCGCCGACGGTGCTGCCCGAGTCGATGCCGCTGCTGTGGGGCATCGACACCCTGATCACCGACTACTCGTCGATGGCGTTCGACTACTCGGTGACCGGCAACCCGATCATCTTCCTGGCCCCCGATCTGGAGCACTACGCGTCCACCCGCGGGCTGTACCTCGACTATGCGACGGTGACCGGCGGACGCTGGCGGCAGGACTGGGACGGCGTCCTCGACGCCCTGGAGAATCTGGACGCCGACGCGGCCGCGCGGGAACGCGCCGCCGGGCGCAGTGCGGCGCTGGCTGCCCTGGCTCACCGGCACACCGACGGCCGCAGCGCGAAGCGGGTGGCGAAGCACCTCGCCGAACTCACCCTGCGCGCTTGACCCGGGACTTGTCGACGGTGGCGTGCGCGCCGCTGAACAGCCCGCGCAGGAAGCCTGCCCCCCAGGACAGGTGCATGATGCCCAGCACCGCGATGTTCAGCAGCCATTCCGAGCCCGACTCGGCCCCCAGCGACTTCTTCGCCACCGCGGCCAACCCGCCGGCGTAGGCCAGCGGCGCGGCATACACGGCGCCGGCCAGCGCCGCCGGCCGGTCGCGCAGCACACCGGTCAACCGGGCCACCGCCACCAGTCCGGAC
>NZ_JASGEN010000088.1:0-3275 GCF_047606365.1 Micropruina sp.
AGGCCGTGGCGCGAGCGCGGTGTGCGGCGCGCCGTACCCAGCGCCATCGTGGCCGGCGGCATGCCGCGCACGATGCCGCGGATCTCGGGCCGCCGCGCGTAGATCTGCTGGTGAATGCGCACCTCGCCGAGCACGCCCTCGGGCAGCGGGCCGTGCACGGGAACCACCGTGCCGGGCTCGCCGACTGCCACCAGCCCCATCGGCCGGGCTGCACAAACGAGAAAGCGATCTTCATCCAGCCGCTGACTGCAGTGGCCGTAGGCGTGCGCCAGACCGTGGCGCCCCGTGGCGCGGGCGGCCAGGCGCACAAGCCGCTGGACAGAGGGGTCGGCTTCGCCGGCAGAGGCCGTGGCTGCAGAAAGCATGCCGCGCAATGTAGGAAGCCGTCTTCCATCAGTCCAATGAAGAGATAGGATTCGTGTTATTTGCCGCATTCATGACAGCAAGGCGCAGCGGCAGCGCAGGAGACCAACCCATGCACGCCACAGGCAAGCCGCTGACGCGGCAGGTCGACCTCAACCTGCTGGAGCTCTTCGACACCGTCTACCGCCTGCGCAACCTCACCGCGGCAGGCCAGCGCCTGGGCCTGTCGCAGCCGGCGGTGAGCTACGGGCTGGCGCGGCTGCGCGACATGTACGGCGACGCGCTTTTCGTGCGCATGCAGCGCGGCGTGCAGCCCACTCCCTTCGCCGAGCGCCTGGCCGACCCGGTGGCGCAGGCACTGGAGATCGTGCGCGGCACGTTCGCCAAGGTCGTCTTCGAGCCGGCCGAAGCCCGGCGCACCTTCCGCATCGCCATGTCCGACATCGGCGAGCGGCTGTTCCTGCCCTACCTGACAACCTGGCTCGCCCAGCGGGCGCCCGGCGTTTCGGTTGAGACGGATTCGCCGTCGCTGGACGAGCTTTCGGAAGGTCTGGCCTCCGGCGAGATCGACGCAGCACTGGGATTCATGCCCGGGCTGGGCAAGCAGGTACATCAGAAGACGCTGTTCACCGAGCGCTTTGTGTACCTGCTGCGCGCAGGCCATGCCTTCCGCGGCGAGACGCTGCCGACCACGCTGGTCAGGCAGCTGCCTCACGTGATCGCCAGTCCTCCGGGCACGGAGCACGCCTCGGCGGTGGAGAAGGTGCTGCAGCAGCCTCGCCTGAAAGCCACCGTCGCGCTGCGCGTGCGCAGCTTCCTGAGCCTGGCGCCCATCGTCGCCGGCACCGATCTGGTGGCGCCGATGCCGTCCAACCTGGCCGGCGTGGTGGCCCGGCACCTGGGTCTTCGGGTGTGCGCGCCGCCGGTGCGCTTCCCTGCCTTCGACGTATGCCTGTACTGGCACCAGCGCTTTCACCAGGATCCGGCCAGCCTGTGGCTGCGCGAGGGCCTGGTCGGGCTGTTCGCCGGGGGACAGGCATTTCGCTGAACACCGCCCCTTCTGTCATCTGCCTCGCAAATATCACGGATCAGACCTTTTCGTTTCTCAAATGACGGACGCGCTCCTAGAGTGCCCGGCATCGCAACCGCAAGAGAGAGACGAACCAAATGGATCAGGACGACAAGGGCCGTTTCCTCGGCCTGGGGGTTTCGCACTACCCGCCCTTCAGCGGGCGCGACGAGGACATGGCCAACATCGTCCGCGGGCGAATGCAGGACCCCGACATTCCTGCGGAGGTGAAGGACCCGGCCACCTGGCCGCTCCTGATGCGCCAGGAGTGGAGCAACGACCAGGGCGTGGCGGCCGCAACCCGGCACCGCGAGGCGATGGTGGATGGCATGCGCCGGGTGAAGAAGGCGCTGGACGACTTCCAGCCCGACTTCGTGATCATCTGGGGCGATGATCAGTACGAGAACTTCAAGGCCGACGTGATGCCGGCCTTCACCGTGTTGGCCTACGGGGACACGGAAGTCTTCCCGTGGAAGCACGCCAGCGAGTCAGCCATGTTCGACGCCAGCAAGAAGGACGAATGGGGTGGCGGCAAGCCCAATGTGTGGCACGAGGGCGCCGATACCAGCTTCGTCGTGCGCGGCCACCGTGAGGCGGCCAAGCACATTGCCAGCGGCCTGCTGGAGCAGGATTTCGACATCGCCTACGCCTACGAACCGCTGCACCATCCCGGGCTGGCGCACGCGTTCCTCAACGCGGTGCTGTACCTGGACTACGACCGACAAGGATTCAAGCACCCGGTGGTGCCGATCTCCATCAATTGCTATGGGCGGCGCATCATCAGCTACCGTGGCTTCATCAGCCGCTGGGCCGACCGGCACCGTCCGCTGGACCCGCCTTCGCCCTCGCCGAGGCGCTGCTTCGACTTCGGCGCGGCCATCGCGCGCATCCTGCGCGCCAGCCCCTGGCGCGTAGCGATGATCGCCTCGTCGAGTTGGTCGCACGCCTTTCTGGTCGACAAGACCTACCGCATGCAACCCGACGTGGCCGCTGACCGGCGCCTGTACGAGGCCATGGTGGCCGGCGACTATGCGAGCTGGCGCAGCTACACCCTGGATCAGATCGAGGACTCGGCCCAGCAGGAAGTGCTCAACTGGTTTGCCCTCGTGGGCGCCATGAACGAGCTGGGCATGCGCGTCGCCTGGTCGGAGTTCGTGGAAACCTACCTGTTCAATTCAAGCAAGGTGGCAGCCATCTTCGGGCCGGGCTGAAACGCCACGCCACGGAACCGGAATCCGCCGGTTCAGCACGGCAGGATGCACGCAACGGCTCCCGGCAGGCGCAGGGAGCGCGCGAACTCCGCCCGTGCACCACCGCGCATCACCAGTGCACGTCGACCGCCAGGCTCTACGAGTTCCGGTGGTCGAATTGCAGTCCGGTTCCGCAAGACAGCGTGGCCGTTCGCACGTCGGGCAGGAGCGTGAGGGCCGGGCAAGAACGGTTCGGACGGCACCGGAACCTTTTTCATTCTCGAAGGCTGCGCACCTCGAGCGCAGCATCGGCCGCGATCTGAGGTTCGGTGAAGGGCGGCTCGAAAAAGTGCCGGGCGGCGAACAGCGGCAACTGGTCGTCGCGGTGAGGCCCATCGGCGCTCACACCATTGGCGACCAGCATACGCGCCACGGGCGAGTCCCGGCCGGAATCCCAGGTCACCACGTGCATGTAGGCGGTGCCCGAAACGATGTCG
This sequence comes from Micropruina sp., assembly GCF_047606365.1. Classification (GTDB taxonomy): domain Bacteria; phylum Actinomycetota; class Actinomycetes; order Propionibacteriales; family Propionibacteriaceae; genus Micropruina. The sequence goes on from NZ_JASGEN010000088.1 coordinate 3,120, forward strand.
GAATAGCCTTGCGGTCCCAGCGGCCCGGCCTCCAGCGCGTTGAGAACGCCCTGGTCGGCCGAGCCGCCGTGCAGCGGCACGCGGCCTGCCGACGTCTCGCGCGCGAGCATCCTGCCCCAGGGCTCGTCGCCGCGCAGGCCCAGCGCGGTCAAGGCG
>NZ_JASGEN010000089.1:0-5629 GCF_047606365.1 Micropruina sp.
CGCCGCCTGCACCGGGTCACCCTGGCGGGCCCGTCCGGCGCCGAGCCGCCAGGCGGCCACACCGACCGCGTAGGCGTCCAACCGGGTCAGCACGCCGGAACGCGGTGCGGTGATCACCCGCTGATGACGGGCCTTCGGCAGCGGCGCGTCCGGATCGCCACCCTGGCCGCGGATCATCGCCCGCCACACCTCGAGCGCCCGACCGGAGCGCAGCGCCTCCGCCGGGTCGGCCTCGATGCCGGCCAGGTGCAGCATCTCCCGGGCCAGGGTGAGGGTCAGTTCGACGACATCGGCCGGGCCGCGTCCGTGCAGCACCTCGACGGCCTGCTCCACCTCGATCGCGTTGCCGGCCGCCCGCCCGAGCGGTGCCTCCATCGCGCTCACGTAGGCAACGGTGGCCACCCCGGCGGCCCGGCCCAGCCCGACCATGGTGCGGGCCAGTTCGACCGCGCGCTCCCGCTCACGCATGAAGGCACCCGAGCCGGTCTTGACGTCGAGCACCAGCGCGGGGGTGCCCTCGGCGATCTTCTTGCTCATGATCGAGGATGCGATCAGCGGGATCGACTCCACGGTGCCGGTGACGTCGCGCAGCGCGTAGAGCTTCCGGTCCGCCGGGGCCAGCCCGGGGCCGGGGGAGCAGACCACCGCGCCCACCTCGTCCAGCAGCCGGAGCATCTCTGCGGGCGCCAGGTCGGCGCGCCAGCCGGGGATCGCCTCCAGCTTGTCCAGGGTGCCGCCGGTGTGGCCCAGGCCGCGTCCGGACAGCTGCGGGACGGCGGCGCCGCAGGCGGCCACGATCGGCGCCAGCGGCAGGGTGATCATGTCGCCGACGCCACCGGTGGAGTGCTTGTCGACGACCGGACGCCGCAACGCCGAGAAGTCCATCCGTTCGCCGGTGTCGATCATCGCCGCGGTCCAGGTGCTCAGCTCGTCGCCGTCCAAGCCGCGGAAGACGATCGCCATCGCCAGTGCGGCCATCTGGTCGTCGCCGACGGCGCCGTCGGTGTAGCTGCGGATCAGCCAGTCGATCTCGGCGTCGCCGAGCCGGCGTCCGTCACGCTTGGCCCGGATCAGGTCGACCATGTCGAAGGTGCTGCCCATGGGCCGAGTATGACGGCCGGGGCGGAGCGGTAACAGTGGGGCCACTAGGCTGCCACCCATGCGCATCGCCCGTTACGTCGCCGATGGCGGCGACCCCAGCTACGGCATCGTCGAACTGGCCGAGGACGCCGGACAGCACCCCGACACGGTCGCGGCGATCAGCGGCGACCCGCTGGCCGGACCGGTCAAGTACACCGGCGAGCGGCACCTGCTCGACGACGTCCGGCTGGTCAGCCCGGTCATCCCGCGCAGCAAGATCGTCGCCATCGGTAAGAACTATGCGGCGCACGCCGCCGAGTTCAACTCCTCGGTGCCGGACGAGCCGCTGGTCTTCCTCAAGCCGAACACCTCGGTGATCGGGCCGGGGGAGCCGATCGTCTACCCCCCCGAGACCGAGAACCTGCATTTCGAGGGTGAGTTGGCGGTGGTCATCGGCCGGATCTGTCGCCGGGTGCCGGCCGAGCGGGCGGCTGACGTGATCTTCGGTTACACGATCGCCAACGACGTCACCTGTCGCGACCTGCAGGCCAAGGACAAGCAGTGGAGCCGGGCCAAGGGCTACGACTCGTTCTGCCCGCTGGGCCCGTGGATCTCCACCCATCTCGGCATCGATGAGGCCGGACGGCTCGACATCGCCACCACGCTCAACGGCGAGGCCCGGCAGGAGTCGAACACCGCGCAGATGGTCTACTCGATTCCGCGGTTGATCGAGTTCGTCACCAGCTTCACCACCCTGCTGCCCGGTGACGTGCTGCTGACCGGGACGCCGGAGGGTGTCGGCCCGATGCTGCCGGGTGACTCGGTGTCGGTGCGGGTGGCGGGACTCGGCACGTTGACCAATCCGGTCGTCGCGGAGGACTGAGGTGGCGGCGTCCGGGCGCTCCTGGGTGGACGCCTTCGCCAGTGAAGCCACACCCGGCGGCGTCCGGTACGACGAGATCCTGACCGGTGCCGCCGACCAGCAGAAGCTGCGTTCGGTGGTCGGCATCCTCACCGGCGTGCTGCTGTTCTTCTTCGGCGCCAGCCTGGTCTCCCAGCTGCTCGGCGGGCTGGGCTGGCTGCTGTTCCGCCCCGGCGGCGACTTCGCCGACTGGCTGCGGGCGCTGAGCCGGTTCGACAATCCGTGGGGCATGCTCTCGGGGCATCTCGCGCTGGCGACGCTGATCCCGATCAGTCTCGGCGTGGTGCTGTTCGTGCACCACCGCCGCCCGCGCTGGCTCGGCTCGGTGCGGCCCTGGTTCCGCTGGCGCTATCTGCTGCTGAGCATGCTGCTGGCGCTCGTGCTGTTCAACCTGGTGCTGTTCGTGCAACACCTGGGTGCCTCGTTCCCGACCCTGCAACCGCAGGCCGACTACTGGGTCTTCCTGGTGGTGATCCTGCTCACCTCGCCGCTGCAGGCCGCCGCCGAGGAGTTCTTCTTCCGCGGTTACCTGCTGCAGGCGTTCCAGACCCTGGTGCCGCGGACCCCCTGGTTCGGGGTGGTCTGCTCGGCGCTGCTGTTCGCGCTGTTCCACGGCACCCAGAACCTGCCGCTGTTCCTGGACCGGTTCGCCTTCGGTCTGCTGGCCGGTGCCCTGGTGGTGCGCACCGGCGGTCTTGAGGCGGCGATCGGTGCGCATGTGGTCAACAACCTGATGGCGTTCAGCTACGCGGGGCTGTACTCGACGATCGCCGAGGTGAAGGCCACCCAGACCATCGGCTGGATCGACCTGGTCTGGGATCTCGCCGGCTTCGGCCTGTTCACGGTGCTGGCGATCCTGCTCGGGCGCCGGCTGCGGCTCGACGTCACCACGCCCGCGCGACCCTGATTTGGAAGCGACGGTGGGCATTCGGTAACGTTGCACCTCGCTGGCCCGACAAGGGTCAGCGATGGGGTATGGGGTAATTGGCAGCCCGCCGGATTCTGGTTCCGTCAGTCTAGGTTCGAGTCCTAGTACCCCAGCGCAGAGGATTCGCTTGAGCTGTGCTGGCTTTGGTAATCTTCGACAGTCGCTTCGTGCGACACGCTAGGGCCCCGTTGTGTAGCGGCCTAGCACGCCGCCCTCTCAAGGCGGTAGCGCGGGTTCGAATCCCGTCGGGGCTGCAAAGAGCCGAACGGCCCAGCCGGATGTGAATCCAGCTGGGCCGTTCGGCGTTTGTCCGTGGTGTTGTCAGGGACGCCCGTCCACCCGCCCGCGGAAGGCGCTCGACGGACGGAACACCGGAACCCGCCGCTCGGGGACGGTGATCGGCTCACCGGTGCGCGGATCGCGTCCGGCTCGGGCGGCCCGGTGCCGGGCCTCGAAGACGCCGAAGCGCGGCAGGGTGACCTTCTCGCCGTCGGTCACCTCGGTCGCGATCAGGTCGAGAAGTGTGCTGACGGTGTCCTCGGCGACCGTGCGGGTCAGGCCGGTGCGGGCCGCCAGGGCGGCAGCGAGATCCTGGGTGTTCATGGGTGTTCTCCGTTTCGTTCGGGTCAGAGGGCGGTGCGGGGGAGTCGGACTGTGCTGAGCGTGAGGGGCTATGACCACTCCTGGATGCCGATCCCGCCGCGGACCGGTCCCAGCCACGGCTCCAGGCCATCGGAGGCGACCTCCCAGTAGCGGCCGCGTTCGGCGAGTTCGGCGTCGGTGAGCAGGCAGGAGTGGAACGCCTCGGCGAGCTTCTCGCGGTCGTCATCGACACCCACGATCACGATCCGGGTGAGCGGGCCGGCCTCGTCCCAGACATGCTCGGGGCCGATGCTCACCATGCCGCCGGCGCCGTCCCAGCGGCACACCTGGGTGGGCCGGCTGGGTAGCCAGAAGCAGCCGCGCGAGCGTCGGTGGCCACGTCCGAGGGCTTCGATCCGCTGCTGCAGCCGCTCGGGGTGGAACGGTCGCTCGGAACTGAAGTCCAGCACCCAGGCCTTGCCGTCGGTGCGGGTGGGCAGCGGACCGCGCCGGACGGCCTGCACCCAGTCCTCGCTGTGGTCGTGCCGGTGCACGCCGGGCAGTAGAACCCGGGCGTCGACCTCGGACGCCGAGCCGGCGACCCGGGCGTCCGGACGGGCGATCGCGGCGAGCAGGTCGCGTCCGTCGTCATCGAGATCGTGCGCGATCACCAGGTCGGCGTACTCGACCATCGCCGATGCGGTCTCGGCGACCCCGCGAAGGTCGTCGTCGCGGACCGGCAGACCCCGCTCGACCAGCAGGTCATCGCCGAGCAGGTCGGTGCGCAACGTGGACCCCTCCAGCGCGACCAGGGCGGCCGCGATGCGCAGGTGCGGTGCGGCGTCCGGTTGATAGCCGAGCACCCGGCACACCTGGGTGGCCTCGGCGCTCACCGGAAGGTGGGCGATGATCGCCTCCCAGCTGCCGGTGGCGGCCAGCCGCTCCAGGGTCGGGACGACGTCCTCGCGGATCGCGCAGCTGACACAGGCGTGGGCGACGTCGATCTCGACCCGGTCGATCAGGCCGTCGGCGTCCGAGACGGTGCGGATCAGTACCTCGCGGGCCGGGTCGATCTCATGCCGGACGGCCACCGCCGTCGGCAGATCCCACTGCAGTGCGGCGGTGACGGTGGACATCGGGGCGTCGGCGATACCGCTGACCAGGACGACGGGGACGCGGTCGTGCGGGTTCACTGGGCGGCTCCTCGGCGTCCGTAGCGGCGGTTGAATCGCTCCACCCGGCCCTCGGTGTCCACGAGCCGGTCACGACCGGTCCAGAACGGATGGCTGGTGCTGGAGATCTCGACGTCCACCAGGGGATAGCGGGCGCCTTCGTAGTCGATGGTCCGGGTGGTCTGCGCCGTCGAACGGGTCAGGAAGACGAGTCCGGCCGACTTATCGCGAAAGACGACCGGCCGATAGTCAGGATGTTGGTGCTTGGTCATGGTGCTGCTAGCTTAGATGAAAACGATTCTCAATACGAGTTAGGTTCGCCCATGTCGCGCATCTGCCAGGTCACCGGTGCCCGTCCCGGCTTCGGGAACAACGTCTCGCACTCGCATCGCCGCACCCGGCGACGCTTCGACGCCAACGTGCAGTCGAAGCGGTACTGGGTGCCGAGCCTCGGCCGCCGGGTGACGTTGCGGGTGAGCCCCCGCGGCATCCGGACGATCGACCGGCTGGGCATCGACGCGGTGGTGGCGACGCTGCTGGCGCGAGGGGAGCGGCTCTGATGGCGAAGAAGTCGAAGGAACTGCGACCGATCGTGAAGCTGCGCTCGAGTGCCGGTACCGGTTACACCTACGTCACCCGCAAGAACCGGCGCAATGATCCGGAGCGGATGGTGCTGCGCAAATACGACCCGATCGTCCGGCGGCATGTGGAGTTCAAGGAGGCTCGGTGAGGCTGCTGCCGGCCGCCACCAAGACCGCAGAACGACCGGCTCGTCCGGGCGAGTGTCGCCTGGAACGGATCGCTGACGCGGCCGAGGTCGCGGTGCAGCTCGCCGCCTGGTCGATCGGCGGCCAGTCGCCGACCCCGTTCGTCGAGCCGCCCGCCGAGTTCGACCCGGTGGCGGCCGCCGAGTCGGCGCTGGCGCCGTTCCTGGAGGGCCGTGAC
>NZ_JASGEN010000090.1:0-45977 GCF_047606365.1 Micropruina sp.
ACACTCCGCCATCGGCTACATCAGCCCGCTACAGTACGAGCACCACCTGGCCCGACAGGTCACCCAGACGGCCCCGAAAGCCGCCTGACCAAACAACCACCTGTCCGGATTCCGGGGTCAACCTCACGACCGACGGGGGTGAGCTTCTCTCGCGCCCGCGGTTGATCGTTCAGATGGCGGAGCGGTTGCGGGAGGCGGCACTCAGCACCGCCCAGAGACCGGTGGCGAGCAGGGCGGTGCCGATGACTTCGACGCCCATTCGGACGAACCGGTCGAGGTCGACCGCGAAGCTGACGGCGACGGCGTCCGTGGCGGCGATCAACATGGTCACGGTCAGATAGCCGACGATCAGCAGCACCCGGGCCGGACGCGGGAAGCCGGGCGAGTCACCGTTGGCCTCCTCGGCGCCGGTGAGCAGGTTCCAGACCAGGCCGAAGACCAGCAGGGCTCCCCCGGACGCCCCGAGCAGCCAGCCGATCGGGTCCGCCACCAGATCACGGCCCAGCACGGCGGCGCTGAGCAGCAGCGCCACCCCGATCGCCAGCCCGCGGGGCACCGTCAAGCGGCCGCGCACCAGCCAGAAAGCGCCGGCCGCGGTGCTGATCAGCACCATCGCCGCGCCGAGGGTGTCAAGGCCGAGCCCGGGCAGCGGCACGCCGGCCCGGTGCGCCGCCGCGAACAGGCAGAACAGGGCCGTGATGAGCGCCAGTTGCGCCGCGGCGGGCTGCGCCTGCCGGTAGGCGCGGACCATCGCGACCACGCAGATCAGTACCGCGGCCAACTCACCGGCCAGCAGCAACCAGCGTCCGGCATCCACGCCGCTACTCAGCCGGGAGGCCAGATCGCCCGGCACGTAACGCACGCCGAGGGAGCGCAGCGGCAGCCACAGGCCACGTTCCAGATTGCCCCAGATGATGTTGGCCATCTGCGGCGCCGCCAGCGCCACCCCCACCCACAACGCCAGCCGGCCGAACGCCTCGGAAAGGTCCACGACATCCGGGACGTCGGGCGGCAACCCGAATCGTTGCCGTCGACGCTGCAATGCGCCCGCCAGCAGCACCCAGCAGCCGGCGGTCAACCCGACCAGAACGGACGCCACCAGCACCTCGACGCCGGCCAGCCACCAGGGCAACGGCGAACGCACCAGCCGCCACAGTTGCGCCGTCCAGGCGACCACCAGGATGAGGCCGACCACCCCCACCTGGACCGGGCGCGGGAAGCGGCGTCCGACGTACTCGACCAGCCACACCGAGGAGGTGAAGGCGACCTCGGCGGTCGCCGCACCCGAGGTCACCACGTAACCCAGGCCGAGGACGCCCACCGACATCACCACCAGCACCACCAGGAAACTGGGGTCGTTGCGTCCGCTGGCCAGCACCGGCCGGACGAAGGTGATCAGGTTCGTCGCGGTCACTGCCCCGATCACACCGAGGTTGACCACGAACTCCCACCAGGCGAAGGCCCGACCCAGCCGCAGCAGATGGAAGCCGAGCAGCGCCAGCAAGCCCAGACCGCACCAGAACAGCTGGTCGACGCTGAGCGCCAGCTGCGCCATCGCCGACCACAGCAGCACCGGCGCGGCCAGTCCGGCCAGCTTCACGCCGGCCGGCGCATGCATCGCCGCGGTCGTCAGCGCCGCGGCGAGCAGAACGGTGATCGCCAGTGCCACACCGAGCAGCTCGGACGCGATGCCGAAGGCGGCGCTGCCGGCCGGCAATGCCTGCCGCACCCACGGTCCCGAGACGGTGACCACCGCGAGTCCGACATAGCAGGCCAGGCAGCTGGTGACGATCGCGGTCAGTCCCGGCGGCCAGCCGTCGCCACGCAGCCGTCCGCTACGGACCGGGTCGACGAGCACCCGGTGGACCACCTGCACCACGACGTCGACGGCGCGATGGGCGAGACCCGGACGGCCGGACGAGCGGGCCGTCATGTGTACTCCAGCCAACGGAAGTTGTCGCCGACCAGCTGCATCGCGATCACACCACGCCCACCGCGCACCGGGGCGATCTCCGGACGCCGCGCACCGTCGGGATAGCGCCAGCGGACGTCCGGCGCACCCGGGCCGGCGAGCAGCAGCCCGGCGTCCGTCACCCCGATCAGCTGGCCGCTGGCCGCCACCGGCACCACCACGGGAGCCTCGGTGGAGCGCCACGACGCGGCACCGGAGGGGTCCAGCACGATGGCCGCGCGCGGTTCCGACAGCAGCAGCGAGGCGTCGAGCGAGTAGAGCAGCGAATCGTTCGCCACCGAACGTTGCCAACGGACGGCTCCGGTGGCCCGATCCCGCACCACCAGCCAATTGCCGGTCAGCATGGCGACCGCGTCGCCGAACGGGGCGGCCTGCGGCTGCGACGAGCCGGCCTGCACACTCCACAACTCCTCGCCGGTGCCCAGGTCGAGAACCGCCACCTCGTCGTCGCGGGCCACGGTGACCGTTGCCGGATCGCCACCGACACCGAGCAGGTCACTCACCCCGTCGCTCTCCCACCGGGTCTCGCCGCCGGTCACGCTCAGTGCGCGCAGCAGCCCGCCGGCATCCAGCGCCAGCACGATCCCGTTCCGCGCGGTCAGCTGGCTGACCGCGTCCGGCAAGGGGTGTCGCCACTGTTCCCAGCCGTCGGCGTCGTAGCCGACCACCTCACGCTCGGTGGTGCCGGCGACGATACGGCCGTCCGAGGCGGCCAGGCCGCGGATCGAGCCGCCGGGCTGGGAACGCCAGCGCTGGGTGTAGAGCGATTCGGGTTCGGCCCGCTGCGCCGGGGAGGGCAGCCAGGCGGTCAGCCGTCCGGCGGTGTCGGCGGTCACCAGCCGATCGCCGGCCCAGATCGCCCGCGAGCCGGACGGCGCCAGCTGCGGCTGGTAGACCCCGCTGCCGTTGCGGAGGAACAACATCGGACGCGGCGCCTCACCCCGCAACGTTGCCGGTGCCGGCGTTCCCGTCGGTATCGCGGCCGGTCGTGCAGCGACCGCCTCGGTGAATCCGGTTCCGGTCGACAGACTCGCCCAGGCGACCAGCCCGGCACCGGGACAGAAGCCGAACACCTCGGTGTCGGTGCCGATCGTCACGCTGCTCTGCACACACCCCGTCCGTGGCGTGTCGGACGCGGTGGACACCCGGGCGTCGGCGGCGACCGCGGCGTCCCGGTCGCGGGCGAGCCGGCCCGTCCAACCCAGCTGGTTGCCGCCTGGCTGATCCGCGGAGAGCACCGGCACGCCCGGATCGAACACCAGCGACCGTGCGGACGAGGTGAGCGCCCGCAGCAGCACCCGGCCCTGGCTCACCTCGAAATCGATGCTGGTGTTCGGCTGCGGCTGGCCGTGCTGCAGCAGATCCACCGTCCACCAGTCGGCGTCCGGTGCGGTAGCCAGCAGCCGGCGCGCCGGCGCGCTCAACTCGGCCCAGCCGTCCGCCCCGCCCAAGGGGCCCTGGGTGACCTGCCAGCTGCCGCGTCCCTGCCGATCGAGATGGAGGGAGGTCCCGGCCCTGGCGGGCAGGAAGCCGGCGACCGGACCGGTCTGGGCGGCCGGACGTCCGGCCCAGACGATCACGCCGCTGACCAGCAGAACAGCGGCCAGCACCACCGCGATCGGCCCCACCGCGCGACGTGGCGCGGGCGCCCCGGTCGGCACGAAACCGACCGGCGGGAATGGTGGCGCGGTCAGCGTGAACTCCTTCGTCGGGGCTGGCGGAGTCAGGTCATCGTAGGCGCCCGCGGTGCCTCGGGAGGCGCCGATCAATGCGGCGTTTCGTTGGTTGAGCTCGTCGAAACCCGTTGCCAGAGGGGTCTCGACAAGCTCGACCAACGGTGATCGGGCTTCTCAGCGCGAAGCTCGACCAACGATCGGGCCCCTCACCGGTGGCCGACGGACTCCTCATCGTCGTCGGAATCCAGGTCGTCCCAGCCGTGCCAGACGTGGTCCGGCAGGGTGACTTCGCCCGGGAGCCATGGCTGGGCGAGCACCGGCCAGCCCTCGTGGTTGGCCAGTGCCGCCGTGACCGCTTGGCCGAACTGGTGGGTTTCGGTGAAGTCATCGCTCCAGAACGCGAAGCCCAGCACGATGTTGTGGAAGAACTCCTCGCGGGTCGCGAAGATCGTCCGCGCCCAGGCCGACGCCCGGGACATGTCACGCCAGGCCTCCTCCTCGTCGATCAGGCCGGCGCCGTAGGCACCCCGGGCGATGATCGCGATGCGGCCCAGATCCCAGCCCCACAGCCGTGGCGGTGGGCGCAGGCCACGATCCCGCACCGAACCGTGGATGCAGTATTCGACGTAGTCGAGCGGCAGGTCGGAGACCCCGGCGAGGTGATCCAGGAAGGACCGAGCGTCGGGGTTGCCGAGGTAGGCCGCGTCCAGGTTGCGGGAGTGCAGCCCGTCGAAGAGCCGCGTCACCATCTCGCGGTAGGACGCGGTGGTGCCGATCGCCCACCACTCCATCAGCGCGGCCCGATGGTCGGCCACCGTGCCCGGGTCGATCATCGCGAACCGCTGCCGCCAGTCAGGCAGGTGCCCGACCTCGCGTTCGCACGGGAATTTGGCCAGTGAATGACCCCACGACTTGTCCCGGAAGTCCCAGGCCGTGCCCAGCTGCAGCGCCTGGAGCTGCTCCGCGGTGGGTGCTTGGCGTCCGACCGCCCGGTTGTAGTCCTGCTGGGCACGCCACAGGCCGGACCGGGCTGCGTCCCAACGCCGCCAGCTCCAGATACCGAGCAACAACCCGACCGCGGCAACCACAGCGATGAAGGTGAGCAACCCCGTGCGGCCGCGTTCGGGCGTGCCGCCGAGATTCGCCAAGCACATCGCGACCACGAGTGCACAGAGCGTGGTGCCGAACACCACCCAGGTGGTCACCGCCTTCGTTCGCGGATTGATCCGCTGCTGCGCCCAGGTCGGGTTGAAGTGCTTGTCACCGGGGAATTGCAGGTCACCGATGTGGTTCTGCAGGAAAGTCATTGCGGCTTGGTCCGTTCACTGGGGGTGCGGCCGAGGAGTTCGTCGAGGGTATCCATCCGTTCGGTCATGCCGGCCTCGTTGCCGTGATCGGTGGGCACGTAATAGCGCGCACCCTGCAGTTCATCGGGCAGGTACTGCTGGGCCGCCACGCCGTGCGGATGGTCGTGGGCGTACTTGTAACCCCTGCCGTGGCCGAGCGCCTTCGCCCCGGCGTAGTGCGCGTCGCGCAGATGCGGCGGCACCTGCCCGATCCGTCCGGCCCGGACGTCGGCCAGCGCCCCGTCGATGCCCAGGGTGACCGCATTCGACTTGGGTGCCAGCGCGCAGGCCACCACCGCATGGGCCAGGTTGAGTCGTGCCTCCGGCATGCCGATCAGCTGGACGGCCTGGGCGGCCGCAACGCAGGTCTGCAGCACCGACGGCGCGGCCATCCCGATGTCCTCGCTGGCGAGGATCACCAGCCGCCGGGCGATGAACCGGGGGTCCTCGCCTGCCTCGATCATCCGAGCCAGATAGTGCAACGCCGCCTGCACGTCCGAGCCGCGCAGCGACTTGATGAAGGCGCTGATCACGTCGTAGTGCTGATCGCCGTCCTTGTCGTAGCGGACGGCGGCGCGGTCGACGGCGCGGCTGATCGCGTCCGGAGTGATGGTGTCGAGACCGGACGACTGGGTTCCGGCCGCGGATTCCTCCAGGTAGGTGAGCGCGCGGCGGGCGTCGCCGCCGGCCAGCCGCAGCAGGTCGGCGCGGGCCTCGTCGGTGAGGGTGAACGCGCCACCCAAACCGCGTTCGTCGGCCAGCGCCCGGTCGATCAGCACGCCGAGGTCGGCGTCGGTGAGCGGTTTCAGGGTGAGCAGCAGCGAGCGGGACAGCAGCGGCGCGATCACCGAGAACGACGGATTCTCGGTGGTGGCGGCGATCAGGGTGACCAGCCGGTTCTCCACCGCCGGTAGCAGCACATCCTGCTGGGCCTTGGAGAACCGGTGCACCTCGTCGACGAACAGCACCGTCGAGCGCGCCCGGGCCAGCTCGCGGCGGGCGGTGTCCAGTTCGGCACGCACCTCGCGGACGCCGGCGGTCACCGCCGACAGCTCCACGAACCGGCGCTTGGCCGACTGCGACACCACCGACGCGATGGTGGTCTTGCCGACCCCGGGCGGACCCCAGAGGAACACGGACATAGCGGCGTCGCCTTCGGCCAACCGGCGCAGCGGCGACCCGGGGCCGAGCAGATGTTGTTGACCGACGATCTCGTCGACGGTGCGGGGTCGCATCCGGACCGCGAGCGGCGCCCCCGCGGACGGCATGCTCAGCGACCCTCCCGAGGGTGCCGTGACGGGGTCGGTGTTTCCGAAGAGGTCCTCCACTGCGCCGAGTCTACGAGTGGACGCCGACAGTCTGCGCGCCCGCCCGCGCCGACGTGCCCGCCCACGTCCGGCCGACGTCCCGCTCCACGACGTTGCACCCCTTTGCGGTGATTGCCCCTGTTCAAACCGGTGCGATGACGCCGAGAGGGGGCAACGTCCGAGCCAGGCGCCCAGCCGCCACTGATTGAGCCTGTCGAAATCAAGGGTTTCGACAGGCTCGACCGACGAGGTCGGCACCTCTTGCACATCGCGACTTGCATTGCGAACACTCTCGATATATCTTTGACACAACGAGACACACACGAAAGGAGTCCACCCATGTGGAACCAGGAATTTGAGCCGCGGGACTTCCGCGGCAGGAACGATGATCGTCGGCCCCGTCGCGGACCCCGCGGCGAAGGTCATGCCCGAGGCGGCCAGCCGTTCGGCGGCGACCCCCTCTTCGGCCCGCACGGTCCCTTCGGGCCGACCGGTCCGTTCGGTCCCCGTGGCCCGTTCGGCCCCGGAGGTCCGTTCGGCGCACGCGGCCCGATGGGCCCTCGTGGTCGCGGACGGGCACGGCGCGGCGACGTCCGGCAGGCCGTCCTCGCGCTGCTCGCCGAGGAGCCGATGAACGGCTACCAGATGATCCAGGCCATGGCCGAGCGCACCGGCGGCGGTTGGAAGCCGTCCCCGGGAGCGATCTACCCGGCACTGGCCCAACTGGAGGACGAGCAGCTGATCGAACCCTTCGACAACAACGGCGCCAAGGCCTACCGGCTGACCGAGGCCGGCCAGAACGTGGCGGCGGGCATCGACCCGAAGCCGTGGGAGGCGTTCAACGCCGAGAACGCTCCGGAGCACCCCGAGGTGCTGCGCAGCATGTGGAAGGAATTCAGCTCGCTGGCGATGGCGGCCCAGGAACTCACCCGTTCGGGCAGCCGCGCCCACCAACAGCAAGCCGCACAGATCCTCGCCGAGACCCGGCGCAATCTGTACGGACTGCTCGCCAGCGACGCCGACGACGAGGATGACCAGGACCTGGCCAACCCCGACGATCTGCGCTGATGCCACCGAAGCCCGGTAAGCGGATAAGGCCCGCACACTCACACCAGGCCGAGGGGCCGTCCGAAGTGATCGGACGGCCCCTCGTGGCATGTTCGGACGGCGACGGAACCCGTTGATCGAGCTTGTCGAGATCTTCCGATGGGTCTCGACAAGCTCGACCAGCGGCGTCCCAAGCTCGACCAGCGGTGGCTCGGTCAGGCCTGCGGCTCAGCTGCCTTGGGTGCCGGCGGCTTGGCGTCCACTCCGGCCTCCTTGCGCTGCTGCGCCGAGATCGGGGCGGGGGCACCGGTGAGCGGGTCGTAGCCGCCACCGCTCTTCGGGAAGGCGATCACGTCGCGGATCGACTCCGAGCCGGACAGCAGGGCCACGATCCGGTCCCAGCCGAAGGCGATGCCGCCGTGCGGCGGGGCGCCGAACTTGAAGGCGTCCAGCAGGAAGCCGAACTTCTCCTGCGCCTCCTCCTCGGCGAGCCCCATCACGGCGAACACCCGCTCCTGGATGTCGCGGCGGTGGATACGGATCGAGCCGCCGCCGATCTCGTTGCCGTTGCAGATCATGTCGTAGGCCCACGCCAGCGCATTGCCGGGGTCGCTGTCGAAGGTGTCCAGGTCCTTCGGTGAGGTGAAGGCGTGGTGCACGGCCGTCCAGGCGCCGGCACCCACCGCCACGTCGCCCTCGGCGACGGCGTCGCCGGTGGGCTTGAACAGCGGCGCGTCCACCACCCACAGGAACGACCAGCTGCCTTCCTCGATCAGGTCGCAGCGCTTGGCGATCTCATTGCGCGCCGCACCCAGCAGCGCCTGCGAGGACGATTTGGCGCCGGCGGCGAAGAAGATGCAGTCACCCGGGTTGGCGCCGACAGCCTCGGCGAGGCCGGCGCGTTCGGCGTCCGAGATGTTCTTGCTGACCGGACCGCCCAGGGTGCCGTCCTCGGCGATCGTCACGTAGGCCAGGCCGCGGGCGCCGCGCTGCTTGGCCCATTCCTGCCAGGCGTCGAAGGTGCGCCGCGGCTGGGACGCCCCACCGGGCATCACGACGGCACCGACGTAGGGCGCCTGGAAGACCCGGAACGGGGTGTCGGCGAAGTACGAGGTCAGCTCGGTGAGTTTCACCTCGAAGCGCAGATCGGGCTTGTCGGAGCCGTAGGAGTCCATCGCCTCGGCGTAGGTGAGCCGCGGGAACGGGGTGGCGAGCTCGACGCCGATCAGTGACCAGATCTCCGTGGCGAGCGCCTCGCCGAGGGCGATCACGTCCTCCTGGTTGACGAAGCTCATCTCGATGTCGAGCTGGGTGAACTCGGGCTGCCGGTCGGCGCGGAAGTCCTCATCCCGGTAGCAACGGGCGATCTGGTAGTAGCGCTCCATGCCGGCCACCATCAGCAGCTGCTTGAACAGCTGCGGCGACTGCGGCAGGGCGTACCACGAGCCGGGCGCGAGCCGGGCCGGCACGATGAAGTCGCGGGCACCTTCGGGCGTGGAGCGGGTCATCGTCGGGGTTTCGATCTCGACGAAGTCGCGGGCCTCGAGCACCCGGCGGGCGGCGGCGTTCACCTGGGAGCGCAGCCGGATGGCACGGGCCGGGGCCGGACGGCGCAGGTCGAGATAGCGGTACTTGAGCCGGGCCTCCTCGCCGACGCTGACCCGCTCGTCGATCTGGAACGGCAGCGGCGCGGACGGGTTGAGCACCTCGAGTTCGCGGATCGCGACCTCGATCTCACCGGTCGGCAGGTCGGGGTTGGCGTTGCCCTCGGGGCGCGCCTCGACCTCGCCGATCACCTGGATGCAGTACTCGTTGCGCAGTTCGTGGGCGCCGGACGCGGCCAGCACCTCGTCCCGGACGACGACCTGGACAACGCCCGAGGCGTCCCTGAGATCGATGAAGGCGACACCGCCATGATCGCGACGCCGGCCCACCCAGCCGGCGAGAGTGACGGTCGCTCCGATGTCGGAGGCGCGCAGGGTTCCAGCGGTATGGGTCCGCAGCATGACGATGTTCCTTTCTCTGCCCCGCATAGACGGTGCGGGTGCGTCCGTTCGATCCTATGACGGCAGCCGCGGGCGAGTCGAAACGAGCGCATCGCGGCCCTCGGGCAGCCGGGCGAGCGCGCAGGAGATCCCGGATCAAGTCCGGGATGACGGCGTGTGGGTCCGGGACGGCGGTGTCGAACTCGTCATCCCGGCGAACGCCGGGATCTCCGTCACACGAGCGTCGACTCTCGTCGGTCGAGCTTGTCCCCTGGACGCTGAGTGCCGCTGGAGGTTTCGACAAGCTCAACCATCGGTGCTGACGTGCGCCGGGAGCGCAAACTGCAATGCCTTCGCAGTGCACTATGCTGCACCGATGGACGAGTCGACGGGCGCCCTCGCTGCGGCGATCGGGACACGCATCAAGCAGGAGCGCGCTGCCCTGCACTGGACCCTCGACCGGCTAGCCGAGGCGGCCGGGGTGAGCCGGCGAATGCTGGTCAACGTTGAGCAGGGAGCGGCCAATCCCAGCGTCGGCACCCTGCTGCGGATCAGCGACGCGCTCGGGCTGGGGTTGCCCGCGTTAGTGGAGCCTCCGACCCGGTCGGCGGTGCGAGTGACCCGCGCGGGCGCCGGTTCCGCCCTGTGGCGGGGCGAGCACGGCGGCATAGGCATCCTGGTGGCCGGGACGCAACCGCCGAACGTCGTCGAACTGTGGGACTGGACGCTGTGTGCCGGCGACATCCACACCAGCGAGGCCCACGCGACCGGCACCAGGGAACTGCTGCAGGTGCGCGCAGGGACGGTCGAGATGACCATCGACGGCGACCTGCACGCCCTCGGCGAGGGCGACGCGATCACCTTCGCCGGCGACACCCCGCATGCGTACCGCAACCCCGGACCCGCTGAGGCCCGCTTCGTGCTGGCCGTGTATGAGCCGAACGTCGGATCGAGATAGGAACACATCCATGCCCCAGAGCACCGACCTCGAAGCGTTCCTCGCCGCCGCGACAGTGGCCGACGAGGTGTTCGCGCTGCGTCCCGACTATCGCGCCTTGTTGATCGCCGTGGACGGCATCGAACCCGGCGCCGGAGACACCGAGAGCGAGGCGCTGCTGACCCGCGCCGAGGAGTGGGCGGCTGAGGCGACCGCCACCACCCGGGTGGAGGATCTGCCGCACATCGCGTCCTGGCGGGACGCCTTTCGCGGCTTCGGCGCCAAGCCGCAACGCACCCGGACCAGTGTCGAGGCACTGACTCGCCGGGCAACAGCCGGCCTGCCCCGGATCAACCGACTCACCGACATCTACAACGCGATCTCGGTGCTCCGCCAGTTGCCGATCGGCGGCGAGGATCTACACCGCTACTCCGGCTCACCTCGGCTGATCCGCGCCGACGGCACCGAGCCGTTCGACACCGTCGCCGACGGCACCACCACCATCGAGCATCCGGAGGCCGGTGAGGTGGTCTGGACCGATGACGCGGGCGTCACCTGCCGCCGCTGGAACTGGCGTCAGGGCCGCCGCACCCAGCTGACCGATGCCACCTCGGCGGCACTGTTCATTCTCGACGTGCTCGACCCGATGACCAGCGACGAGCTGACCACGGCTGCCGATGAGTTGACTGCCCAGCTGGCCCGGCTGGGCCCGGACGTCACGATCGCCCGCCGACTGATCTCTCGCTCGTCCACCCAGGAGCCCCGATGACCCACTCCCCCAACAAACACGACCCGGCGTCCGTCGCCTTCGGCACCTGGGCGGTGCACGGCGGCAACAGCATCGACGCCGGCACCGGCGCGATCCGCACCCCGCTGGTGATGGCGAACTCGTACCGGCTACCCGAGGATCCGGCGTCGATGGACTGGTCGGCCACCGATCAGCTCACCTACACCCGCAACGGCGGGGTGAACCAGCAGGCGCTGGAACGCAAGCTGGCCGCGATGGACGGCGGCGAGGCCTCGGTGTGCTTCGCGTCCGGGGTCGCGGCGCTGCACGGGGTGTTCTTCACCCTGTTGAAGTCCGGCGATCACGTGGTCGTCTCGGACGTCACCTACGAGGCGGTGTGGCGGTTGTTCGCCGAGTTGCTGCCGCAGCGCTACGGCATCGAGACCACCTTCGTCGACGTCGCCGACCTGGACGTCGTCCGCGCGGCAATCCGCCCCAACACGAAACTCGTGCACGTCGAAACCATCGCCAACCCGACCACGAAGGTGGCCGACATCCGCGCCGTCGCCGACGTCGCCCATCGGGCCGGCGCGATCCTGACGGTCGACGGCACCTTCACGCCCCCGCCGCTGTACCGTCCGATCGCCGACGGCGCGGATCTGGTGATCCACTCGCTGACCAAGTACATCAACGGCCACGGCGACGCCATGGGTGGCGTGGTGACCGGACGCGCCGACCTGGTCGACCGGATCCGGCACGACGCCCTGGTGGACGTCGGCGGCGCGATCTCTCCGTTCAACGCCTGGATGATCACCCGCGGGTCTGTCACGCTCGGTCTGCGGTTGCGGCAGCAACTCGCCTCGGCCGAAAGGATCGCGGCGTTCCTGGACGCCGATCCGCGGATCGCCTACGTGGAGTACCCGGGGCTTCCCGGCCACCCGCAGCACGAGCTGGCCACCCGGCAGTTCGGCGGACGCGGCTACGGCGGCATGCTCGCCTTCGCGATCGACGGCGACCCGGACACCCAGAACCGGTTCGTCGCCCAACTGCGGGTGATCACCTCGGCCTTCTCGCTGGGCCACGACGAGAGCCTGATCGTGCACGTCGGCCCCGACACCCGGGGCGGCAGCGAGGGCTACCCGCCCGGCTTCCAGGCCTACGGGCATCTGCGCTTGTCGGTCGGCCTGGAGGACACGGACGACCTGCTCGCCGACCTCGCCGGGGCACTGGACCGCACCGAGATCACCGGCTCACGAAACGCTGATCAAAGCCCCCCATCGTCGTCCCGGACTTGATCCGGGATCTCTCCCACCTTGAGATCCCGGGATGACGTGAATGATCAACCCTTCCCGCACGAAAGCCACACGATGAACCTGTTCACCGGATTGAGCGCCTTCCCGCTCACCCCACTGCGCGACGACACCGTCGACGAGACCGCGTATGCCGGACTGATCCGGCGGCTGGCCGACGCCGGCGTCGACTCGATCACCGCGCTGGGTTCGACCGGTTCGTACGCCTACCTGTCCCGCGAGGAACGCCGGACGGCGCTGCGGATCGCGACCGAGAACGCCGGCGACGTCCCGGTCTTCGCCGGAATCGGCGCGCTGCGCACCAGCCACGTCCGGGCGCTCGCCGAGGACGCCCAGAACGCCGGCGTCGCCGGAGTGCTGCTGGCGCCGATGACCTACCAGACCCATACCGCCGAGGATGTGTACGGACTGTATGCCGACGTCACCCGCGACCTGTCGGTGCCGCTGATCGTCTACGACAACCCGGGCACGACACATTTCACCTTCACCGACGACCTCTATCAGCGGATCACCGCGCTGCCGAACGTGGCGTCCATCAAGATCCCCGGACTGCCCGACGATCCGGACGCGGCCGCCGCGCGGGTGGCGCAGATCAGGTCCCACCTGCCCGCCCATGTCACGATCGGGATCTCCGGCGATCCGGCCGCAGCGACCGGCCTGATCGCGGGCTGTGAGGCCTGGTATTCGGTGATCGGCGGCACCCTGCCGCAACCGGCGCTGACCATCACCCGAGCCGTCCAGCGCGGCGACGCGGCAGCCGCGATCGCCGAATCAGAACGGTTGCGCCCGTTGTGGGAACTGTTCGGCAGGGCCGGCAGCCTGCGGGTGATGGCGGCCGTCGCCGAGCACTATGGGCTGGCCAGCCACTCCTGCCTGCCGCTGCCGATTCGTGGGTTGGGCGACGCGGCACGCGCCGAGGCGATCGCCCTCATCGAGAGGCTCGGCCTGCAGCCGACGCCATGAGCGTGCCTGGCCGGGCCGTCCGCTGGGGGCTGGCGCGGTACGTGATCGCGGCCACCCTGGCCCGCACCGCCGACGGAGGTGGCGTGGTGGCCGTCGTGCTGCTGGTCACCACCTCGGGCGGATCGGGCTGGACGGCGGGGCTGCTCGGCGCCTGCCTCACCCTGCCGCACATGGCCGGGCCGTTCGTCGCCCGCAGCCTCGATGTGGCCCGCGACGGCCGGACGGTGCTCGCCGCGGCCTGCGTGCTGCACGGCGGCCTGTTGGCCGCGGCCGTGCTGAGCTACCCGTTCACCTGGGTGGGTGTTCCGGCGCTGTTGCTGATCGCGTCCGGGGTGATCGGCCCGCTGCTGACCGGCGGGATCAGTTCCCGGCTGCCGGCGATCGCCGGACCGGACCTGGTTGCGCAGCGCCGTGCCCAGGGCTGGGACGTCGCCACCTACGGCATCGGCGGCACCATCGGCCCGAGCGTGGTCGCCCTCGTCGCGGCCTGGACGAACGCAACCGTCGCGGCGCTGGTGCTGGCCGGCGGCACCCTGCTGGCCGCGTTCGTCGTCCGGCTGTTGCCGTACGTCGCGCCGCACGGCACGGACGCCGACGTGCCGCACCCCGTCCGGACCCTGCAGATCATCGCCCGCACCGGGGCGCTGCGCCGGACGCTGTACCTCACCATGATCGTCGCCCTGTCGGTCGGCGTGCTGCCGGTGACGGCGGTAGCCAGCGCAGGGTTGTTCGGCGTCGAGCCGGCCACCGCGGGCGCGCTCGCCGCCTGCTACGGGCTCGGCGGACTGGCCGGATCGGTGCTGGTGATGATCCGCCCACTGCGCAACGATCCGGACGCCGCCATGCCACTGCTCGCGAGCCTCGTCGCCCTCGCACTGATCGGGGTGCTGCTCGCCCCAGGCATCTGGATCGCGGCCGCCGCCTACGCCACCGCCGGCGTCCTCAACTCGTTCTTCTTCGCCGCCACCCTGGCGGCGCGCAGCGAATACTCACCGCTGGCCGTCCGGGGCCAGGTGTTCGTCTGGGTCGGGGCGTTGAAGATCACCGCCGGCTCGGCCGGCACCGCCGCGGCGGGTGCCCTGGTCGCGCACGCCGTCCAGCTACCGGTAGCGCTCGGTGCCATGTTCACCGCGCTCGGGGTCGGCCTTGCTCTGCTCGACCGGCGGGTCGCCGGTACGTCGGTCCGGTGATCACACCGGGCGTCCGTCCGGGGTGCCGGCTTGGCACAATGAGGCGGTGACGAAGATCGGTGCGGCGGCCGTCGCTGTGCTGCTGGCACTCGGCGCGACCGGGTGCGGCACACCCGCGCCGTCACCGACGCCGGTGACCGCGAGCGAGCACAGTCATGACAGCGAGACGGGTGAGCACATCACCCCGCTGGTCGGCGACGGCACCCGCGCCACTGAGTTCGGCTACACGATGGAGAAGGTCTCGCTGCCCCGCAGCGCGGGCGTGGCTGGCCGGGTGAGTTTCCGGATCCGCTTCGAGGACGGCCATGTCGTCACTGACTACATCAAAGAGCAGACCAAGCTGCTGCACCTGTACGTGGTGAGCAAAGATCTCACGGTGTTCCGGCACCTGCACCCCACCCTGGGCAAGGACGGCACTTGGTCGGCGCGGCTCACCCTGCCCGAGCCGGGCAGCTACCGGGTGATCGCCGAGTTCGTCGCCCGTGCGGACGCCGACAGCGGCGACTACACGATGATCGCCGGCACCGCCACGGTCAGCGGCCGAGCCCAGCCTGCGCCCGCCGCCGACCAACCGGGCCCGAGCGATCAGGGCGTCACGGTCGCCTTCGACCGTCCGCTGGCCACCGGGCCGGACGGCGAGATGGTCCTGGTGGTGCGCGGGCCGGGCGGCGTCCCGGTCGAGTTGGGCAGCTATCTGGGCGCCTACGCGCACGTCACCGGTTTCCGCCGGGCCACCGGCGCGGTCGCCCACCTGCATCCGCTGGACGCTCCGCAGCCCTCTGCCGATGGAACCCGGCTGACCTTCCACACCCAGTTCAGCGACGCCGGCGACTACTTGTTCTATGTCCAGGTGCGGGTGGCCGGCTTCCTGTACACGGTGCCGGTGGCGGCCACCGTCAACTGAGGACTTGCCGACTTCCGCTGATCCACCGTCATCCCGGACTTGATCCGGGATCCCGCCCCGCCGGAGATCCCGGGTCGGAGCCCGGGATGACGTGAATGATTCGTGCTTCCTCAACTGACCGCGAGCACCAACTCGGTGACCGGGTTGTCGAACTCGTCCAGCCGCAGGCTGACCTGGACCCGCCACTGCCCCGGATGCGGCAGCACCACAACGCCCCGATAGGTGCCGGACGCCTGCGCCCGCACTGGCACCGCACCCAGATCGACGCTGTCCGAGCGGACCCGGACGGTGGGCGGGTAGGCCGTCTCGACCGGATCTCCGCTCGCGTCCTGGATCTGCACCAGCAGCAGGTTGCGACCCACGGCGCCGGGCGCCACTGTGGCCAGTGCGGTCAGTGAATCGCCCAGCGGTGCCGCGGCCACCACCGGTGCGCCGGTGCGGACGGCCGCTGCCGCCGGGTGTGGTGATTGGTCGACCAGGACGCCGGTGACGCCCAGGACGAGCACCAGGATCGACGCCTCCACCGCGACCAGCCGGCCGATCCGGAACAGCCCCTGCCCGGTGGCCACTTGGGCGTCGCGCCGCTGCCGCCGGCTGACGCCGTCCGCGGTGACGGCACGAAGTCGGGGCAGCAGCACGAACCGGTTCCAGCCGGCGACCGCGGCGGCCACGCCGACCAGGGCGATCTTGGCCAGCAGCAGCTGGCCGTAGCCGGTGCCGAACAGATCCTGCCAGCTGCCCAGGATCCGCCAGGCCAGCACGGTGCCGCTGGCCAGCAGCAGACCCAGCACGGCGGCCGCCAGCGCCGAGAACCGGACCAGCGCGATCGCCGCCAGAGCCGGACGGCGTCGCCGGGCCATCGCCAGCACGATCACCAGGCCGACCAGGCTGCCGAACCAGATGCTGCCGGCCAGCACGTGCAGGACGTCGGTGGCGATCACCAGCCAGGCCGGCCCGAACGCCCGCGAATGCCCGGTGACCGACGGCGCGACGACAGCGATAGCCGCACCGGCACCGACCATCGTCCGGCGAAGCAGCGCGGTGCGCAGACTCGCGCCGACACCGACCAGCACCAGCCCGGCGACCAGCAGCGCCAGCGCGATCAGCTGATCGGGGGTCGCGCCGGTCCAGGCGCGGAGGGTGAGCAGCCCGTCGGGGTCGAGGCCCTGCTGGTCCGCCACGGTCAGACCGACCAACGCCACCGAAGCCGCAATCGCGACGCCGCTGGCATACCGCCCGACCGTGCGCAGCACCGGCCGCAGCCGCTCGACCCCGCCTGCCCCGGACGGCAGCACAAAGGCAGCGAACACTCCCAGCCCGACGGCGAGGAACAGGCCGAGGTAGGCCACCACCTGCACCACGGCGAGCGGTACAGCGACCCAACTCGGGGCGTCCGAGACGACGGGTTGGACGCGGTGCGGACTGGGTGCACCGACGGCGAAGCTCAGCGAGCCGGCGACCGGGTGGCCGTCCGCCGAAATCACCCGCCAGGCGAGCAGATAGCTGCCGGACAGCTCGTCCGGAACGGTCACGGTGACCGTGGTGTCGCTGGCCGCCGCGCTCGCCGGCACCGAGGTGCCGGCCGCGTCGAAGAGCTGAATCGCCTTGTCGGGCAGGCTGATCGGCTCGTCGAAGCGGAGCGTGATCCGGCCCGGCGAGCTGGCCAGCACCGCGCCCTCGGCCGGATCGGCGCTGAGCAGCGAGGCATGCGCTTGGGCCGGTACGGCCAGCCCGAACGCCAGGATCAGGGCGGCGAACGCCGTGACGAGGATCCGCGGGATCCAGCGCCACGACGTCCGCCGGGTCAAGAGGGGCACGTCAGGACCTGCGACGTACCTGCACCAGCGCGGTCACCCCGGCCACCAGGCCGAGCAGACCGGCGCCGAGCCCCCACACCCCTAGATCCGCACCCGGACTGGCAGCCGCCGGCGGCGTCTGCCCGGTGGGCGGGGCGCCCGGTGCGGTGGGACCGTGGTCGCCGTCCTGGCCGGTCCCGGACGCCGCGGTCAGGGTGACCGTCGGGGCCGGATGCTCGAGGCTGTCGGCGTCCTGGCCGTTGGCGGCGACCTCAGTCCACCCGGTCTGCCCCTTCTGGCAGGTCTGGACGACCGGGAAGGCGAGCGTCTGGCCGGCCTTGTCGGGCAGCTTCAGGGAGAGCTCGAAAGCGTCCCGCTGGTGATCGGGCAACGGGGTACGCGCGGTATAGGTGATGGTGTCGTCGCGTTCGGTGATCGTGCTGCCGTGTTCGTCGGTAACCGGCTGGGCCAGCTTCTTCTTGGTCACCGCGACGGTCCAGAGCGGGTTGCGGGTCGGGGTGACAGTGACGATGTCGTCGGGCAGTTTGATCGCGATCTTGGTGGTGGCCGATCCGTCGCAGCCGTGCGGGACGGAGACGGTCAGCACGGCGTAGGCGTCGGCCTGGCCGGTCGACGGCGAGATGGTGACGTGGGCGCTGGCGACCGCGGCGGAGGCGGTCAGCAGCACGCCGGCGAGTGCCGGCACGGCGAGCGCACGCGCGCTCAGTTTGTGGATGTTCATGAACGGTGTCTGCTTTCGTGCAGTGATTCGGGAGAGTTGGGCAGGCTGCCGCCCCCGGTCGCCGCCGGGATTCTCCGATCAGCGACTCAGCAGGCGGGCAGCGGCACGGCCGGCGGTCCGCGGCGGGGGCCACCCTGGACCCAAAGCAGGTCGTCGACGACGGGCCTGGCCGGCATGGCGGTGACCCGGGCCACGATCGGTAGCGGCCGGATCGTCGCGGGACCGCTCCTCAGCATTCGCCAGAGCCGGCGTCGCAGTGACCAGATCAGTGCGGTCACACCGGCGCTGAGCAGGTGCGCCGTCAACATCGGCCAGGTCAGCACCGGCTGGCCGCCGTGGGCATGCAGGTGGCCGGCATGTCCGGACGCCGGTGCGGCGGAGGTCGCCAGGTGCAGCCAGAGCTGAGCGATGGTCAGCGCCGGAACCATCCAGCGCATCGAGAATCGCCGGCGGATCACCAGCCAGGACGCCGGGAACACCGCGGCGGCGGCGAGCAGCAGCCAGTGCAGATCGGGCAGTTGGCCACCCGCGGCGACATGCGCGGCGCAGAAGGCGCCGACCACTTCGATCGTGGCCAGCGACGAGCGCCGCAACGCCATGCTCTCCAGGCCGGACACGCGGGCAGTATCCCACGACCAACTAGCACTAGGAGCCTGCGGCCGTCCGTAGCGACGCCTCGCCCGGGACGGATCAAAACACGTTGTAGGGACGGAACTGGACGCTGATTCTCGGACCCACCGCACGCGCCGTCTTGAGGATGGCGTGCTCCCAGGTGCGTTGGCAGGAGCCACCCATCACGATCAGGTCGCCGTGACCGAGTGGATAGGAGCCGTGCAGCCGTCCGCCGACCGGGCGCAGCGACAGTTGGCGCGGTGAGCCGAACGACACGATCGCCACCATGGTGTCCTCGGTGCGACTGCGGCCGATCCGGTCACCGTGCCAGGCGACCGAGTCGCGGCCGTCGCGGTAGTAGCAGCAGCCGGCGGTGACGAACTCCTCGCCCAGTTCGGCGGCGTAGTAGCGGTTGAGTTCGTCGCGGGCCCGGGTCAACACCGGATCGGGCAACTGCTGCCCCACGCCGTACATGCACAACAGCCGCGGCACCTCCACGGTGCGGTCGTACATCTCGCGCCGCTCGGCATGCCACGGGATCGACTCGACCAGCCGCGGAAAGACCTCGTCAGCACCCTGGACCCAGCCGGGCACCAGGTCGACCCATGCGCCCTTGCTCAGTGCGACACGCCGGACGCGTCCGGCGAGCGGCGGAACCTCGACCGCCCCGGCACCGAACAGACCCGCCTGAAAGTCCACCGACATGCCCCGACCCTAGCACGTTATCAAACATCTGTATGAATAGTGTTCTGGCCGCGTAAGCCTATTCACCGAGGAATACCCGCACTGGCGGCCACCGCATCCCCATCGAAGCGACCGTAAGATTTCCCGTGCCGGCAGGGCGGGTCCCGGCCCCGTCGGGCGCACAGAATCCCGGCGACGACAACTGCCGCCAGGCACGCGCAGATATTCCGGAATCGCGCATGGCCACGCGAAATCCTCACGCGGCACCACACCATTAGGTCACGTGATCCGCATTTTTTCGGCGAGCACCGACACTCGAACATGCCTCTGACGGCCGACGATTCCGCGCTCGCCCCGCTCGCCGGGCAGGGTCGGATCGGTGCCGGTCGACACGCGCTTCACCCCTCAAGGTTGTGACATCGAGCGCGTTGTGGCCTAGGTTGGCGACAACCTTGACGGAGGTGACGATGAATTCGAATCCTGGCGAGGTCTGTTCAACGGGGATGAATCGACGACGATTTCTGCAGTTGGGGGCCGCTTCAGTAGCCGGTGCGACTCTTGGTCTGAGCGGCTGCGCAGCGCCCTCATCCGATGCGGTCAATCTGCAATTGGTGCACGCCACCACAGGCGGCGGGCTGAAGGACACCCTCGACCCGCACTTCCCGGTGAGCTACCCCGACATCGCCCGCGTACGGCAGCTCTTCGAGCCGTTGATGCGGTTCAACTCGGCCTTCGAGATCGAGAATGGGCTCGCCGAGGAGGTGGAGCACAACGCCGACGCGACCGAGTGGACGTTCCGGCTGCGGAAGGATCTCCGCTTCCACGACGGTCGTCCGGTGCGCGCGGCAGACCTCAAGGCGAGCATGGAGCGAATGCTCAATCCGAAGAATCCGGCCACCCAGGCCTCGGACATCGCCGCGATCGCCGACCTCGCCGGCAGCAAGGTGCTCGACAACCGCACCTACCGGCTCAAGCTGACGTCGCCGTACGCGATCCTGGACGCGGTGATGGCCGGCTATGCGCTGGGCATCGTGCCGGAGGACTTCGACCTCAAGCATCCGATCGGCACCGGCCCGTTCAAGTACGACATCTTCGTGCCGGGGCAACGCAGCCGGTTCCTGAAGTTCGACGACTACTGGGACATCAAGGCGACCTTCGAAGAGCTGGTGATCCTCAACTTCAGCGACGACGCCGCCAAGGTGAACGCGCTGCTCGCCGGTCAGGTGCAGTCGCTGGACAACCTGCCCACCTATTTGGCCGGAGCGATCGAGAGCCAGGGCGCCAACACCCTGGTCTCCGAGACCGGCGGCTGGGTGCCGTTCACCATGAGGGTGGACACCAAACCGTTCAGCGACAACCGGGTCCGGCAGGCCATGCGGCTGATCGTCGACCGGCAGCAGATCATCGACCAGGCGTTCAACGGTTTCGGACGCGTCGCGAACGACCTGTACGGACCGTTCGACCCCGACTACATCGGCAACGACCTGCCGCAGCGCAAGCCCGACATCGAGAAGGCCCGGTCGCTGCTCAAGTCCGCCGGCTATGAAGACCTGCAGGTCGAACTGGTCACCTCGACCGGTGTCGGCTCGGGCGCGGTCGAGGCCGCCAGCCTGTTCGTCCAGCAGGCCAAGGCGGCCGGTGTCGACGTCCGGCTGAACAAGGTCGACGGCGGAATCTTCTTCGGCGACCAGTACCTCTCCTGGGTCTTCGCCCAGGACTTCTGGAGTACCCGGCTCTATCTGCCGCAGGCAGCCAGCTGTGCGCTGAAGTCGTCGCCCTACAACGAGACCCACTTCGACAACGAGAAGTTCACCGGCCTGATCAAGGCCGCACAGCGCGAGGTCGACCCCGCCCGCCGGCGCCAGCTCGTCCAGGACGCCCAGCGGATCGAGTACGAAGAGGGTGGTTACATCGTGTGGGGCTTCCAGAATCAGGTGGACGCCTACAGCAGCTTCGTCACCGGACTCGAGCCCGCCCGTGAGCAACCCGTCTCCGCGTTCCGGTTCAACCGGGTCAGGCCGGTGATGCCATGAGCGCCGTCGAACAGGAGGCCCTGGTCGAAGAGCTGCCCGCGTTGCCGAGCCGCCGGGTGGGTAGCCCGGCGCGCGCCTGGACGCAGTGGTTGCTGCGCCGCGTCGGCCTGGCGATCCTCACCCTGCTCGCGGTGTCGATCATCGTGTTCTTCGCCACCAACGCGCTCGGCGACCCCGTCCGGGCCATCCTCGGCAAGGACTACGACGTCAGTCCCGACCGGGTGGCGGCGCTGGAGCAGCTGCTGCACCTCGACCTGCCGGCCTGGCAGCGCTACCTGATGTGGCTGGGCGACCTGCTGCGCGGCGACCTCGGCGTCTCGGCGGCCAACGGCCTGCCGGTCTCGGAACTGATCGGCGACCGGGTGATCAACAGCGCCTTCCTGGTGCTGGTCACCGCCGTGATCATGATCCCGGCCTCGATCGGCCTGGCCATGCTGGCCGCACGCTGGCGGGGCGGGGCACTGGACAACAGCCTGCAGTTCGTCACCCTGGCGCTGGCCGGACTACCCGAGTTCGTCACCGGCATCCTGCTCGTCGCCCTGTTCTCGACCAGTGTCTTCCACTGGCTGCCCGCGGTCACGGTGATGCCGGTGGGTGGCGCGCCCTGGGATCGTCCGGCATCGATGATCCTGCCGGTGGCCACCCTGCTCATCGCGGTGGTGCCCTATCTGGCCCGGATCCTGCGCTCGACGATGATCGAGGCGATGGATTCGGACTACGTCGAACTCGCCCGGCTCAAGGGCGTTCCCGAGGGCCTGGTGCTGCGCCGGCACGTGTTGCCGAACACCGTGGTGCCGACGATCCAGGTGACCGCGCTGCAGCTGGCCTGGCTGGTCGGCGGCGTGGTGCTGGTCGAGTACCTGTTCAACTATCCGGGCATCGGTGCCACCCTGGTCGACTCGGTGCGCAACTCCGACTTCCCGATGGTGCAGGCCCTGGCGATGATCATCGCCGCCGTCTACATCGTGGTGAACCTGATCGCCGACGTGTTGTCGATCCTGTTCACTCCGCGGGCCCGAACGGGGATGGTCAAGTGAAAGGCATGCTGCGCGACCCGCGCATTCTGACCGGGTCGGTCATCGCCCTGGTGGTCGTGGTGCTGGCCGTCCTCGGGCCGCTGTTCGCGCCCTACGGCGAGAACGAGATCGTGGGCAAGCCGTTCACCATGGAGGGCGGTCCGCTGGGCACCGATTACCTGGGCCAGGACGTGCTCAGCCGGGTGCTGTACGGCGGCCAGTCGGTGCTGATGATCGCGGTGCTGGCCACCGTGCTCGGGGTGGCGCTCGGCCTGGTCGTCGGCGTCACCGCCGCCTACGTGGGCGGCTGGCTGGACGAACTGCTGATGCGCGGCAACGACGTGTTGTTGGCCTTTCCGCAGATCCTGATCGCCCTGGTGGTGCTCAGCGCCGTCGAGCAGCCCACCTGGTGGATGATCGTGCTGCTGGTCGGTATTGCGCACGCCCCGCGGGTGGCCCGGGTCGCCCGCGGCGTCGCGCTCTCGTACGTGAACAACGACTTCGTCACCGCCGCCGAAGCGATCGGCGAGCCGCGCTGGCGGATCGCCACGTTCGAGTTGGGACCGAACCTGGTGGTGCCGCTGCTGGCCGAGACCGGCCTGCGGCTCACCTACTCGATCGGCACCGTCGCCGCGATCGGCTTCCTGGGTTTCGCCAGCAACCCGAACGCGGCCGACTGGGGCCAGATGACCAACGAGAACCGGCTGGCGCTGCTGGTGCAACCGTGGGGCGTCCTGGCGCCGGTCATCCTGATCGGCCTGTTCACCATCGGGACCAACCTGATCGCCGACGGCATCGGCCAGCGGGCCGCGAAGGGGGCATGATGAGCCAGACCGTCACCGAAGAGCTGCGCTGCCGGGTCGAGGACCTGCGGATCAGCCTGCCGGCCCGCGGCGTGGACGTCGTCGACCACGTCGACCTCTCCCTGAAGGCGGGCGAGATCCTCGGTCTGGTGGGCGAGTCCGGCTCGGGCAAGACCACCACGGGCACGGCCCTGCTCGGCTATGCCCGCACTGGAGCCGCCATCTCCGGCGGCGACATCGAAGTGGCCGGACACAAGGTGCGCGAACTCGGACCCGCCCAGGTGCGCGCCATCCGCGGGGTGACGATCGGTTACGTGCCGCAGGATCCCAGCTCGGCGCTGAACCCGTCGATCAGGATCGGCGCCCAGCTGCGCGAACTGCTCGACCTGCACGACATCGGCACCCCCGAGGAACGTGGCGAACGGGTCCGGCAGATCCTGCCCGAGGTCGGGCTACCCAACGACGAGGCGTTCCTGCGCCGCTACCCGCACCAGCTCTCCGGCGGGCAGGTGCAGCGGGTCGCGCTGGCCATGGTCTTCCTGCCCCGTCCGCAGGTGCTGGTGCTGGACGAGCCCACCACCGGTCTGGACGTCACCACCCAAGGCATGGTGCTGCGCACCCTGGAAGAGCTGTGCCGCCGCTTCGACGTCGCCGCCCTCTACGTCACCCACGACCTGTCGGTGGTGGCCACCATCTCGAACCGGGTGGCGGTGATGTACGCCGGACGGCTGGCCGAGATCGGTCCGGTCAAGGAGATCTTCACCAACCCGAGCCATCCGTACACCCGTGCCTTGTTGAACGCGATTCCGCACCTGCATCGTCCGTTCGCGCTGACCGGGATTCCCGGCCGCACGCCGGCGCCGGGCAATCGTCCGCCCGGGTGCCGGTTCAACGACCGGTGCAGTTTCGCCGTCCCGGAGTGCTCCGCGGAGGAGCCGCCCGACGTGGAGGTCTCCCCCGGTCACTTCGCCGCGTGCATCCGCACCGACGCCCTGCCGCCGTGGGATCCGACCGATCGGGTGGTCGCCGACACCGACCCGCAGCGTGACCGGAAGATCATCCTGACGGTTTCCGACCTGGACATCTACTACGGCACCAGCCACGTGGTGCACGGGGTCAACTTCGACCTCGCGGTCCAGGAGGTCGTCGCGCTGGTCGGCGAATCCGGCTCGGGCAAGACCACCATCTCGCGTTGTGTCGGCGGGATCCATGACAACTGGGACGGCACCATCGCGGTGGACGGCGAACCCCTGGCCACCGCGGCGCGCAAACGCACCGCCGAGCAGCGCCGCCGCGTGCAGTACATCTTCCAGAATCCGTACCTGTCGCTGAACCCGCGCCGCACCGTCGAGCAGATCCTGGTCCGGCCACTGGAACTGTTCGGTGTGGCCACCGGCAAGGCCGCCCGGGAGCGGGCCGCCCAGTTGCTGGAGGACGTCCAGTTGGGCGAGTCGGCGATGTCGCTGCGGACCAACCGGCTTTCCGGCGGCGAGCGTCAGCGGGTGGCGATCGCCCGGGCGATCGCGGTGGAACCCGACATCCTGGTCTGCGACGAGATCACCTCGGCGCTGGACGTCTCGATCCAGGGTTCGATCACCGAACTGCTCAACTCGATCAAGGCCGAGCGGCACATCTCGATGCTCTTCGTCACCCACGACCTGGCGCTGGTCCGTTCGATCGCCGACCGGATCCTGGTGCTGCAGAACGGACGCCTGGTCGAGTCCGGGCTGGCCGCCGACGTCCTGGATCGTCCGCAGGAGGAGTACACCCAGAACCTGCTGGCCAACACCCCGACCCTGGATCGCTGGATGGACACCTCACACTAGGCACCCACTCACCGCCGGTTGAGCTTGTCGAAACCACTTCTGCCAGCGCACCGTCTCAGGTCTCGACAAGCTCGACCAACGGACCCGGCCTAAGAAGCGCGGGTGATCAACTCGCCCATTGCCCGGGTGCCGTCGGCCAGGGCACGTGCGAAGACGTCGATGTCGTCGTGTTCGGACTCCGCGTAGCTCAGGCAGAACTCGAGCACGCCGGCGTCGGCGCTGTAGCTGATCCCGATGCCGCCGGCGCTGGTCGGGGCGAACGCGAACCGCAGCAGTTGGTGCGGGCCGCCCAGTGACGTGGTGGACAGGAAGTCGGTGGTCAGCCGGGTGTAGGCGGGGTCGGCGAACAGTTCGGGCGTCCGGCCGTCGCGGGCGGCCATCATCCGCAACCCGAACAGGTGGCGGTCGATCCCGTTGCCGGTCTTGCACGCGATCACCCACGATTTGTGCGCGGCGAGGGCGGCGAACAGCTGCTCGGGGGTGGCGTCCCCCGCCTGGAGTGATCGGGCCAGCGCCACCGCCTCGGCGGTCACCGGTCGCAGGCATTCGGTCCGGCCCGCCCGGTACTCGCGCATGTCGACAGCCTCGTAGGTGCTGCGCGGCGGGCCACCGTGATAGGCCAGCTGGGCGAACAGCATCACCCACTGCTGGACGCCGTCCAGGCTCAACTTGAACGAGGGCTGGGCGGGTGCCGGCAGCGGGTCGAAGACAGTGCGCACCCGGTAGTCGCGCGCCCGTTCGGCGTAGCGCCGGGCAGCCGCGTCGATGTCGTCGGCCAGGCCCCGGTCGAGTCGCCACTGCAGCGGCTCGTACTCCGGCGCCGCACCCGGGGTGGTGTCGGGGACGGCGTGCTGGGCCATGGCGACCACCCGCTTGAGGGTGGCCCCGTCCACCACCGTGTGCTCCAGGTGCACCGAGGCCAGGTTGCCGGTCAGGTCGATGTCGTAGGTGGCGGGCTTGTAGGCCCAGCCGCGGCCCAACTCGAAGATGGCCCGGCCCAGGTGATCGTCGGGGTCCGCACCGTCGTCGGCCAGGTTCACGGCGAACAGGGCGCCGCTGAGCCGGCGATAGGTGGCGGCGTTCGCCTCATCGGCCAGTAGCCGGTCCAGCAGTGCTGCGGCCGGCTCACTGCCGACGTACGACAAGTGGCTGAAGCCGGCCCGGTCCTGCGGTTCGCGTCCGGCCACCTCGGCCAGGGCGGCGGCGAGCGCCGGCACGCTCAGCGGACGTCCGGCACGGTCGCTGATCCGCAGGGCGTACGGCGCGCCGTGCCGGAACACCACGATCTCGCGATCGGCGGCCCCGTCCGGGCCCTCGATGAACTCGTCCGCGTCGGGGCGGGGATGCCGGAGCCCACCGGTCAGGTAACGCAGCTGCTGCGGGTCGAGGACCTCACCGCGCGGGGTGCTCTCGTCCGGAAGCTCACCGCGCAACCACGCCAGGTGGACGGACGCCATCCGATGCACCAGGTCGGCGGCGCGGTCGATCCCGGTGGCCGAGCCCGGCCAGTTGATCAGGAAGCCCACGTTGCTGGTCAGCGTGATCGGCCCGCGGGTGGTCAGGTAGCCGGCCAGCCAGGCCTCGGAGAGCCAGCTGCGCCCGGACGCGTCCTCGGCGGCGGCGAAGGCTTCCAGTGCCGCCTGCAGTTCGGGGCCCTCATTCCGGGTGAACGCTTCGATCCGGGCCGCGGTGGCGGCTCGTTCGGCCTCGGTCAGCAGCGGGTCGACCGCGGCCCGGTAACGCTCCAGCGTGCCGTTCAACGGCGGGACGGGCAGGGTCCTCATCAGGCGCTCACCTTCGGTATGAGATCTTCGGCGGGCGGTCGCCACTGGTCCGGGTCGGCCGGGATCTGGTCGCCGGAACGAATGTCCTTCACCTCGCCGGAGGAGAACCAGACGAACGGGATGCCGCGCCGGTCGGCGTAGCGGATCTGCTTGCCGAACCGGTCCGCCTTGGGCGCCACCTCGGTGGGGATGCCGCGGGCCCGCAGCCGGGCGGCGACGGCGTCCGCCTCGCCCCGGGTCTCTTCGGAGTCGACCGCGACCAGCACGCAGGTCGGCACCGACCGGGACGCCGTCAGCAGCCCCTTGCTGAGCAGCGGCACCAGGATGCGGGTGACACCGATCGACAACCCGACACCCGGGTAGCTGGTGCGGCCGTCCGAGGCGAGCGAGTCGTAGCGGCCGCCGGAGCAGATCGAGCCGAGGTGTTCCAGGCCCGCCAGTTCGGTCTCGTAGACGGTGCCGGTGTAGTAGTCGAGCCCGCGGGCGATCTTCAGGTCAGCGACGATCCGGCCCGGTGCCGCCGCCGCGCCCGCCCGGACCACGGCGGCCAACTGCTCCAGGCCCTCGTCCAGCAACTCGTTGCTGACGCCGAGCGCGCGCACCCGGTCGACGAACGACTCATCCGGGGCCGAGATGGTGGCCAGTTCCAGGCAGCGGTCGGCCACCTCGACGCTCAGCCCGAGTTCCCCGGTGAGCAGCTCGCGGACGGCGTCCGGGCCGATCTTGTCCAGCTTGTCGACGCGCTGCAGCACGGCCAGGTGGTCGTCGATGCCGAGCCCGCGGTAGAAGCCCTCGGCGAGTCGGCGGTTGTTCACCCGCATCAGCACCGGCGGCAGACCGAACTCGGTGTGCAGCCGCTCCAGCGCCTCGAGGATCACCAGCGCCACCTCGACATCGTGGTGGTCGGCCAGTACGGCCTGACCGACGACGTCGATGTCGGCCTGCAGGAACTCCCGGTAACGGCCCTCCTGCGGGCGTTCGCCGCGCCACACCTTCTGGATCTGGTAGCGCCGGAAGGGGAAGTTCAGGTGCCCGGAGTTCTCCAGCACGTACCGCGCGAACGGCACGGTCAGGTCGAAGTGCAGGCCCAGCTCGTCGGCGTCCGAGCCCCCGCCGTGACGCTCGGCGTGCAGCCGACGCACCACGTAGACCTCTTTGTCGATCTCGCCCTTGCGGGCCAGTTGCGCCATCGGCTCCAGCGCCCGGGTCTCGATCGAGCCGAAGCCGTGCAGCTCGAAGGTGTCGGCGAGGGCGTCGAGCACGCGCTGCTCGACGATCCGCTGGGCGGGCAGGAATTCGGGAAAGCCACTCAGCGGCTTCGGACGGCTCATCGGGGGCGGACACCACCTAAATAGTCGGCTTGCAGGTACGGGTTGGTGGCCCGCTCACGGGCCATCACAGTCTGTTGCCCATGTCCGGGCAGGATCGCGGCGCTGTCGGGCAGGTCCAGCACCTGGCCGCGCAGGGTGTCCAGCATGACGGCGTGGTCGCCGCCGGGCAGATCGGTCCGGCCGATGGAGCCGGCGAACAGCACGTCGCCGGAGAACACCACGGCGTCCAACTGGTCGTGCCCGGTCAGCGCGGTCGACAGCATCACGCAGCCGGGCCGGTGTCCGGGCGCGTGGATCACGTCGAAGGTCAGGCCCGCGACGTCCAGACCGGTCTCGAAGAAACGCAGGTCGTCGGGTTCGGTCAGCTCGACGTCGCCGAGCACCTGGGCCAGCAGGTCGGCGCTGGCCGGCCCGAGCCCGGCCACCGGGTCGGTGAGCAGCTCACGGTCAGTAGCATGGATCCACGCCGGGACGCCCCATTCCTGGGCGACCCGGGTGGCGGAGGCGACGTGGTCGATGTGGCCATGGGTGAGCAGCACACCGACCGGGGTCAGTCCGTGTTCGGTCACCGCGGCCCGGACGCCGTCGTAGGCGTCCACGCCGGGGTCGATCACGACGCACTCACCACCCGCGGACGACGCGGCCAGATAGCAGTTGGCCTGCCAGGGGCCCGCGGGAAAGGAGGCCAGAAACACCCCGTCAGCCTAGACGAACCCGCCGTCGGCCGTACCACCGACCGGCGGCACCCCGCGCGGGCGCGCTCACAAACCGGGCAGGCATACGGCAAGATGTCCCCATGACTTCTACCAGCCCGGCTGACTTCGGTCGTGTCGACTCCGACGGGACGGTCTACGTCCGTACCGCCGAGGGCGAGCGCAGCGTCGGACAGATCCCGGACGTGCCCGCGGCAGAGGCCCTCGCCTTCTACACCCGTCGGTTCGAGGCGCTCGAGCTCGAGGTGAGCCTGTTGGAGCGCCGCATCGCCTCGGGGGCACTGTCACCGGACGAGGCCCGCGGCAGCATCTCCACCGTCCGCAACAACGTGACCGGAGCCAACGCGGTCGGCGATCTGGAGGCGCTGCTGGCCCGCCTGGAGGCGCTGGCCCCCGTCCTGGCCCAGGCGAACGAGGCCCGCAAGGCCGAACGGGCCCGGCAGGCCGAAGAGACCAAGGCCACCAAAGAGGCGATGGTCGCCGAGGCCGAGAAGCTGGCGCAGGGCAACGACTGGCGCGGCGGCGTGAACCGGTTCCGCAGCCTGTTGGACGAGTGGAAGGCACTCCCCCGGATCGACCGGGCCACCGACGACGCCCTGTGGCACCGCTTCTCCGCCGCCCGCACCACCTACACCCGCCGCCGCAAGGCCCAGTTCGCCGAGCAGGCCGAACGCCGCGACGAGGCCCGGCGGATCAAGGAACAGATCATCGCCGAGGCCCGCACCCTGGCCGATTCGACCGAGTGGGGCCCCACCTCGGGCGCCTTCCGCGACCTGATGGCGCGCTGGAAGGCGGCCGGTGCGGCGCCGCGCGAGGTGGACGATGCACTGTGGGCCGAGTTCCGCGGGCTGCAGGACCAGTTCTTCAACGCCCGGCAGGCCACCCTGTCCGAGCAGGACGCCGAGTTCCGCGCCAACCTGGAGGCCAAGGAGGCGCTGCTGGCGCAGGCCGAGGCCGAGGTCGTCCCGGTTCAGGATCTGGCCGCCTCCCGGGCGGCCTTCCGCAGCTTCCTGGACGCCTACAACACGCACGGCAAGGTGCCGCGGGAGTCGATCCGCGGGCTGGACAACCGCGTCCGGGCCCTGGAGACCGCGATTCGCAACGCCGAGGACGCCGAGTGGAAGCGCACCGATCCCGAGGCCCGTTCGCGCGCCGAAGAGACGGTGGCGATGCTCAGCAATGAGATCGACAAGCTGACCGAGAAGATCGTCAAGGCCGAGGCCCGCGGCGACAACAGGGCCGCTGACAAGGCCCGTGACTCGATCGCCACCTATCAGACCTGGCTCGATCAGGCCCGCGAGACGCTGGCCGACTTCTCCCGCTGACCCCGTGCCGCATCGCGTCTTCTCCTACGGCACGCTGCGCCAGGAGAACGTTCAGCGGGCCCTGTTCGGGCGTCCGGTCGTCACGGTGGCGGACGCCCTGCCCGGCTACCGGCTCGACTGGCTGACCATCACCGACCCCGAGGTGATCGCCACCAGCGGCTCGGACCGGCACCCGATCCTGCGTCCCGGTTCGGCCACGGACGTCGTCCCCGGCGCCTACCTGGAACTCGACGACCACGAACTCGCCCAAGCCGACGCCTACGAGGTCGACGACTACGTCCGCACCGCCGTCACCCTCGCGTCCGGCACCCCGGCCTGGGTTTACCTGGCCGCCGACTAACTAACCCCGTCGGTCGAGCTTGTCGAGACCACCGTCATCCGGCGAACGCCGGGATCTCCGAGGCGGGCTCACACATCCGGGGACGGTTCTTCTCGTTCGAGTTTCGAACGAGAAGAACCGTCCCCGGATGTTCGAGTTCAGGGCCGGAAGCCCATGGCCTTCAACACCGCATCGTGCACGTCGGTGTTCTTGATGAAGCCGCCCAGTCGTTGCGCCCCCGGGCCGGACGCCGTCACCGGCGTCGCCGCACCGGTGTGACCACCGGTCGTCCAGTCGGCGACCATCTTGAGGTCGGAGTGAGCGATCGGGATGGTGTCCTCGGACTGCTCCCCCGAACCGTTCTCATCGTTGGGATCGACGTTCTCGATGGCCAGACCACCGGTCTCATGGTCGCCCACCACCAGCACCAGCGTTCCCGGGGTACGGGCCGCGAAATCCAAAGCGATCTTGACCGTGCGATCGAGTTCTGCGCCCGCCTTGATCATCAGCTTCGCATTGCTGTGATGCGCCATCTCATCAATTCCCTCTTCCTCGACGAAAAGGAAGAATCCGTCGCGATCGCGGGAAAGTATGTTGATGGCCTTCTTGGTCATCACCGGCAGCCGGACCGACGGATCGTAGAGATCGCCTTCGCCCTCGTTGTGGTATTCGAACATCTCCTCATTGGCGAACAATCCCAGCACTTTGCCGCGCTTCACCTTCTTCAGTTCCGCAGCGTTGCGCACGTACTTGTAGCCGAGCTGCTGAGCCCGGTCGACCAGGTTCCCCTTGGTGCCCTTGCTCTGCTCGGTCGGATCCTTCGGTGGATTGTCGGGCCATGCACCCGGGTTGCCGGCGGGGTACCACCAGTCCTCGCCGCCGCCGAGGACGACGTCCACCCGGGTCTGTTCGATGATCTGCCGGGCGATCTCACTCTGGTCGGAACGGTTCGCCACGTGGGCCGAGAATGCGCCCGGTGAGGCGTCCGTCACCTGGGAGGTGGTGACGACGCCGGTCGATTTGCCGGCTGCCCGAGCCCGCTCCAGCAGGTTGGTGACCGGCTTGCCGTCGCTGTCGACGCCGATCGCGCCGTTGTAGGAACGCACACCGGTGGCGTAGGCAGTAGCAGCGGCGGCCGAGTCCGTGACCGCTTCCTTCTTGTCGGCCGACTCGGTGTGCACCAAGCCCGTGTACTGCATCTTGTTCATAGTCAGCTGACCGCCCTGACCCTTGAGAGCGAGACGGATCAGCTCACGATGAGCGATGCCCATGCCGTCGCCCTGGATGAAGATGACGTTGCGGGCGCGCTTGCCCGCCGAAACCTTGGCGGGTACCACGTCCGGCGCACTGATCCGATCGGGTACGGCATTGAGTCCCTGCGGTTGAGTCCCTGGACTCGCCTGGGTCGCCGACGGTCCGGACAGCGACGAGGCGAGAAGTGCGGCGACGGCCACCGCCGCGACGCCTCCGCCGCGGCCGGCGAGGACCGTCCATGGCGCGCTCGATTTGTTGGGCATAGTGCCTCCTGGGGGTAACAGCGACGTCGATGTCGCTTGCGCCGGATATTAGGAGACCTAAGTACTCACTGTCAGCGAAATCGGAAAATTCGTCCGAATCTCGAATCCGTATATGCCATGGGCTTCGACCACAACGGATTCCGCCACCTGATGAAATCAGGACGCCGCGGGCGACCTCACGACTTCACCCGGTGGGCGTCGTACACCCCC
Organism: Micropruina sp.; assembly: GCF_047606365.1. GTDB lineage: Bacteria > Actinomycetota > Actinomycetes > Propionibacteriales > Propionibacteriaceae > Micropruina. The sequence continues at coordinate 32,076 of NZ_JASGEN010000090.1, forward strand.
GGAATGCGCTTCAGTGCGTTGGTCAGGGACGCCAGATGAGTCGGGTCGGGAGTTTCGAACTGCAGCCGCATGATGAAGACCCGGTCCTTGTTGGTGGTCGCCGACATGGACAGGATGTTCGAGTGGTGCTCGGTCATCACCCGGCTGACGTCGGAGAGCATGCCGGCGCGGTCGAGGCCCTCGACGTGCACCGCCACCAGGAAGCTCGAATCGGCGGACGGCGTCGCCCAACTCACCTGGACCAGCCGGTCCGGCTTCTGTCGCAGGTTGTCGGCGTTGGTGCAGTCGGCGCGATGGACGGAGACGCCCTCTTCGCGGGTGATGAAGCCGATGATGTCGTCGCCGGGCACCGGCATGCAGCATTTCGCCAGCTTCACCCACATGTCCGAGTGGCCTTCGACCGCGACACCGATGTCGTTGCTGCGCCGCGACGGACGCCGCCGCTTCGACGTGTTGATCGCCGGATGGTCCTCGACGCTGGCCTCAGCGGCCTCCTCAGCACCGCCCTCGGCTGCGATCAGCCGCTCCACGACGTTCTGCGCGCTGACCGTGCCCTCACCGATCGAGGCGTAGAGGGCATTGGTGTCGGCCACCCGGAAATGCCGGGCCAGCGACGCCAGATGTTCGGCGCTGAGAAGCCGGTGCACCGGTAGACCGGTGCGGCGCAACTGCTTGGCCAGCGCCTCCTTGCCCTGCTCGATGGACTCCTCGCGGCGTTCCCGCATGAAGTACTGCCGGATCTTCGTCCGGGCTCGCGGGCTGGCGACGAAGTTCAGCCAGTCGCGGCTCGGGCCGGCGTTCGGCGACTTCGAGGTGAGCACCTCGACCTGATCGCCGTTGTTCAGCTGGTATTCCAACGGCACCAACCGCTGGTTGACCCGGGCACCGATACAGCGGTGCCCGACCTCGGTGTGCACCGCGTAGGCGAAGTCGACCGGCGTCGCCCCGGCCGGCAGCGACATCACGTCGCCCTTGGGGGTGAAGACGAACACCTCGTTGGTGTTGATCTCGAACCGCAACGTGTCGAGGAACTCCCCCGGGTCCTCGGTCTCGCGCTGCCATTCGGTGATCTGCCGCACCCAGGCCAGGTCGTTGGCGGCGTCCGCCTTGCCCTCCTTGTACTTCCAGTGCGCGGCGACGCCATATTCGGCCTGCCGGTGCATCTCGTGGGTGCGGATCTGGAACTCGACCGGCTTGCTGTCGGGGCCCATCACGGTAGTGTGCAGCGACTGATACAGGTTGAACTTCGGCATTGCGATGTAGTCCTTGAACCGGCCGGGCAGCGGGTTCCAGCGGGCGTGCAGCACACCGAGGGCGCCGTAACAGTCGCGCTGCGCCTCGACTAGGATGCGCAGCCCGACCAGGTCGTAGATCTCGAAGAAGTCCCGGCCGCGGACCACCATCTTCTGGTAGATCGAGTAGTAGTGCTTGGGCCGTCCGTACACGGTGGCTTTGATCTTCGCCTCGGCCAGGTCGTCGCGCACCTGCTCGATCACCTGACGCAGGTAGTTCTCCCGCAGCGGCGCGCGGGCCGCCACCATCCGGACGATCTCGTCGTAGATCTTCGGGTGCAGGGTGGCGAAGGAGAGGTCCTCCAGTTCCCACTTGATGGCGTTCATACCGAGCCGGTGAGCCAGCGGGGCGAAGATCTCCAGCGTTTCGTTGGCGATGACCACCTGCTTGTCCTGGCGCAGGAAGCCGAGGGTGCGCATGTTGTGCAGTCGGTCGGCCAGCTTGATCACCAGCACCCGGATGTCGCGGCTCATCGCCAGCACCATCTTGCGCAGCGTCTCGGCCTTCGCCGACTCGCCGTAGGTGACCTTGTCGAGCTTGGTCACGCCGTCCACCATGGTGGCGATCTCGGGGCCGAAGTCGGCGGTGAGCTGCGCCATCGTGTACGAGGTGTCCTCGACCGTGTCGTGCAGCAGCGCCGCGCACAGGGTGGTCTCGGTCATTCCCAGCTCAGCCAGGATGGTGGCCACCGCCAGCGGATGGGTGATGTACGGATCGCCGCTCTTGCGGGCCTGACCCGAGTGGTAGTGCTCGGCCGTCCGGTAGGCCCGTTCGATCAGCGCCAGGTCGGCGCGCGGATGATTGGCCCGCAGCGTCTTCACCAGCGGATCGAGCACCGCAGCCTGGCTGTTGCGCGGCGCACCGAGCCTGGCCAAGGCGTGCCGCATCCGCATCCGCGGCTGGTCGGGCGTGGTGACCGGACGGGCCAGCGCGCGGGGCTCCCCGGGCAGGCCGTTGCCCGCCCCGTATGGACCATGGATGCTCTCGCTCACCCGGCTCCCCTCGGCAGAACTGCATCATACTGCCCGCTTCCCACCGTTGCGCACACCGATGTTTCACGTTGCCAGGAGGCTATGAAACACCCACGTCGCCCGCGGCGAGCAGCCACGTCATCCCGGTGCCATGTCATCCCGGCGAACGCCGGGATCTCCGATTGGCCCGAGCGGCTGGGGCAAGCCCGGGATGACGGCAAGGAGTGTCCCCCGGCGTGCGATTTTCGAACGCGAAAGAACCGTCCCCCGATGTGCGAAGAACCAGCGGGGCAGGTGGCTAGATGGTGACGACGGCGGAGTAGCCGATGCCGAGCTCGTCCAGCTTCTCGCCGCCGGGGAGGAAGCCGAGTTCCATCAGGACGGCGACGTGCACCAGCTCGGCGCCCAGGCGGTGCACCAGGGCGGCGGTGGCGCCGACGGTGCCACCGGTGGCCAGTACGTCGTCGATCACCAGGACGCGGGCGCCGGGCAGGACGGCGTCGGTCTTGATGGTGAGGGTTTCGTGCCCGTATTCGAGCGCGAACTGCTCCACGTACAGGTCACCCGGCAGCTTGCCGGGCTTGCGGACGGGGACGAATCCAGCCCCCAGCTCGAGTGCGACCGGCGCGGCCAGGATGAATCCGCGTGCCTCCATGCCGACAACGACATCGATGCCTTCCGGTGCCAGCGCCACGAGTTCGGCGACCGCGGCACGCAGCCCGGCGGGCGAGGCCAGCAACGGGCTCATGTCGTAGAAGGTGACCCCCGGCTTGGGGAAGTCGGGAATGTCCGCGATCAACTCACGGATCAGTTCCTTGTTCTCAACGCCGGTCACGTCATTCGCAGCTCGGGTCACGTCACTTCTTCCGCTTGGCGCGCGTGCTGCGCTGAGGTTGCTGCCGATTCTGCCGGGCCAGTTCGTTGGCGCTGACCAGGCCGAGCCGCTCGGGCTCGATCTCGTCCACCTCGGCCAGCGGACCGTCACCGTCGTGCACGACCACCGCCTTGTTCTTCACCGGCTCGACCGCCTCTTTGGCATCGTGCCGCTGAGCGCGACGCGCCAAACGCTCGCGATGCTCACGCATCTCGGGCTCGGCCTCCTTCATCTGTGCCAGCATCGGGGCGGCGATGAAGATCGACGAATAGGCACCGGCGATCATGCCGACCAGCAGGGCCAGGCCGAGGTCCTTCAGCGGCCCGGTGCCGAGCACGAAGACGCCGGTGAAGGTCAGCGCCGCCACCGGCAGCACACCGAGGATGGTGGTGTTGATCGACCGGATCAGCACCTGGTTGACGGCGGCGTTCGCTGCTTCGGAGTAGGTGAACCGACTGTTCTTCAGGTCGGCGACGTTCTCGCGCACCTTGTCGAACACCACGACTGTGTCGTACAGCGAATAGCCGAGAATCGTCAGGACGCCGATCAGGGTCGCCGGCGTGACCGAGAAGCCCACCAACGCGTAGATGCCGACGGTGACCACCAAGTCGTGCAGCAGCGCGACCACGGCGGCGATCGCCATCTTATAGTTCCGGAAGTACGCCCAGATCAGCAGCGAGACCAGTACCAGGAAGACCACCAGCGCGATGATCGCCTGCTGGGTGATCATGCTGCCCCAGGACGCCCCGATCAGGCTGTAGGCGACCTCGTCCACACTGATTCCGCCGGCGGCTTGGGCGATCGCGGCCTTGACCTGGGTCACCTCGTCGACGCTCAGCGTCCGGGTCTGGACGCGCACCTGTCCGTCGCCGATGGTGGTGACGCTGATGTCGTCGTTGTCCGGCAGATGCAGGGCCTCGACCGCGGTGCGCACCTGGTCGGTGGTGTCCGCGGTCACGGTGACCGGCGCGGTGAAATCGGCGCCGCCCTTGAACTCGATGCCGAGGTTCAGCCCGAGGATCGCGATCGCCAGCAGCGAGATCGTCAGCAGCACGCCGGAGAGGATGTACCAGCGTTTGCGCTTGCCGACGAAGTCGTACTCGACCTCACCGGTGTACAGCCGGTGCGCGAAGCTCGCCTTCTTCTTCGGCGGCGTCGGCTTGTCGACCGGGGCCTCCGGGGTGCTCGTCGTGCTCATCACGCCTCCTTGGTGGCTGCCGCGACCGGGCGGGCCGGACGACGCCGACGATGCAGCGGCGGCTGATGCTTGGCGCCGAGGTGTTCGGGTTCGAAGCCGGAGAATTTGCGGCCCTCACCGAAGTACTTCGTTCGGCCCAGCACCGACACCAGCGGCTTGGTGAACCAGAACACCACGGCGAGGTCGATCAGGGTGGTCAGACCCAGGGTGAAGGCGAAGCCCTTGACCGCGCCGATGGCCAGGATGAACAGCACCACCGCCGACAGCAGCGAGACGCCGTCCGCCACCAGGATGGTCTGCCGGGACCGCACCCAGCCGACCTCGATCGCGGTGCGCAGCGTGCGGCCGTCGCGCACCTCGTCACGTATTCGTTCGAAGTAGATGATGAACGAGTCGGCGGTGACACCGATGGCCACGATCAGGCCGGCCACACCGGGCAGGTTGAGCGCGAAGCCCATCGCTTGTCCCAGCAGCACGATGAACGCGTAGGTGATGCCGAAGGCGACGAGCAGGCTGCTGACCACGACGAGGGCCAGTGCGCGGTAGTAGATCACGCTGTAGGCGACCACCAGGGCCAGGCCGATGATGCCGGCGATGATGCCGGCTTCCAACTGTTCGCCGCCCAGCTTGGCCGACACCGTGTCGACGCTGGACACCTCGAACGCCAATGGCAATGCACCGTACTTCAGCACATTCGCCAGCTCGGTGGCGCTCTGCTGGTTGAAGGAGCCGGAGATCTCAGCCTTGCCACCCGGAATCGCCTTGCTGACATACGGGTAGCTGATTACCTTGCCGTCGAGCACGATCGCGAACTCGTTCTGCGGAGTGGTCCGCGTCGCGAGCTCCTTGGTGACGGTCTCGAAGGTCGCCCCGGCAGTGGCATTGAACTCCAGGTTGACCACCCAGCTCACCTGCCCCTGCGGAATGCCAGCGGCGGCCGTCACCAGGTCGCTGCCGGAGATCACCGTCGGCGAAAGCAGGAACTTCATGGTGCCGGCCTTGTCACAGGTGATCAGGGGCTGATCGGAGACGTCGGGGAAGGGATCCCCGCACTGGAAGTTGGCGAAGTCGCTCTGGTCGCGCTCGGACGGCTTCCAGTCGAGCACCTGCTGGGTGGTCAGCGGTGTGGCACCGGGTGCGGTGGGCCGGGGACTCGGCACCGGCGTCGGCAGGTTCGGCAGCGGACGCGGGTTGGTGCTCGGCGAAGCCGACGGTTCGGGGGACGCCGCAACGGACGGCGCGGTCGACGGTTCGGCACCCTGCGTGGGCTCCGTGCTCGGCTCGGCGCCGGGCTGGGCGGCGACCTGTTCCTGGGCGTTGACCAGGCGGAAATAGAGCTGGGCGGTCTGGCCCACCATGCGCACCAGTTCGTCCTGCTGCACGTTGGGAACACTGACCACGATCTGCCGATCGCCCGAGGTGGTCACCTCGGTCTCACCCACACCGATGGAGTCCACCCGCTGCTGAATGATCGTGCGCGCCAACTCAAGACTTTCCGGGTCGACCGAGCCCTGACCGGTGGTGTTGCTGGCGGTCAGCGTGATGGTCGTGCCGCCGCGCAGGTCGAGGCCCAGCTTGGGCGTCCAGGCGCCGCCCAGGGCCATCAGCCCCACCAGGCCGATGGAGAACGCCAGGAAGACGATCAGCGTGCGCAGCGGATGACTGTGATGCCTACTTGTGGTTGCCACGGCTCGTTCTGCCCCCGCGGGTTACTTCTGGGTGCTGGACTGATCGGTGGGGTCGTCGTCGGTGGCGCGCGAGTCGGACGGCTTCGGATCGATGAAGTCCGACGGCTGGATGTTGTCGAAAGGAGACTCGGTCGGTTCGTCGTCGACGACGGCGGGCTCGTCGGAGTACTCGAACTCGTCATCCTCAGCGGTGAGCGTCTTGACGACGGCCTGCTTGACCACGGTCATCTCGATGCCGGGCGCGATCTCGATGATCGCCTGGCGCTCACCGAGATGGCGAATGGTGCCGAACACGCCGGACGACAGCATCACGCGGGTACCGGGCTGGAGGGAGTTGGTCATCTCCTGCTGCTTCTTGGCCCGCTTCTGCTGCGGACGAATCAGCAGGAAGTAGAAGGCGGCGCCCATCAGCACAAGCATCAGGACGGTGCTACCCATGTCACCCATGTGGATTTCTTTCGTTAGACGATTGATCGGCGGCACGGCCACCGACGCCCAACTCTAGCCGAGGCGTCCGGATTGCCCGATTCCGGCGCGAGGGCTGGGCGCGCCGATCGGCCACTGGTGGTCAGCCTCACCGCTGGTCGAGCTTGTCGCCCTGCCGTTGGTCGAGCTTGTCGACCGTCGCACATCGGCGCCTTGATTTCGACAAGCTCAATCAGCGGCACCGAACAGGTCGGGTGCCGCCGAGTTCGGCATGGTCAGACCCAGGTGCGCCCAGCCGCGGGCCGTCGCGACCCTGCCGCGCGGCGTCCGCATCAGGAAACCCTGGCGGACCAGGAAGGGTTCGGCGACCTCTTCGACCGTCTCGCGCTCCTCGCCCACCGCCATGGCCAAAGTCGACACGCCGACCGGGCCTCCGCCGAAGCGTTCGCACAGCGCGGACAACACCGCGCGGTCCAGCCGGTCGAGACCGAGCTCATCGACCTCGTACAGTTCCAGCGCCGCTTTGGCGACCGCGACGCTGAGCCGTCCGTCGGCCCGCACCTGCGCATAGTCACGGACGCGGCGCAGCAGCCGGTTCGCGATCCGCGGTGTGCCCCGGGAACGGGACGCGATCACCTCGTCGGTGCCCGGCTCCAGGGTGATGCCGAGCAGCCCGGACGAGCGCCGGACGATCGATCGCAGCGCGGCGGTGTCGTAGAAGTCGAGTTGCGCGGTGAAGCCGAACCGGTCCCGCAGCGGCCCGGGCAGCAACCCGGCCCGGGTGGTCGCCCCGACCATGGTGAAGCGCGGGATCTCCAGCGGAATCGCCGTCGCGCCAGGGCCCTTGCCGACCACCACGTCGACCCGGAAGTCCTCCATGGCGAGGTAGAGCATCTCTTCGGCCGGACGCGACATGCGGTGGATCTCGTCGAGGAAGAACACCTCGCCCTCGGTGAGGCCGGACAGGATGGCGGCCAGGTCGCCGGCGTGCTGGATCGCCGGGCCCGATGAGATCCGGATCGGCGAGCTCAACTCGGCGGCGATGATCATCGCAAGCGTCGTCTTGCCCAGCCCGGGCGGCCCGGACAGCAGCACATGGTCGGGCACCGAACCGCGGTGCCGGGCGGCGTCCAGGACCAGACCGAGCTGGTCGCTGACCCGGGCCTGGCCGGCGAACTCGGACAGGCTGCCGGGTCGCAGCGCCGATTCGGCCATCGCCTCGCCGTCGTGGACGTGCGGGTCCATCACCTCGTCGGATTCGTGGCTCACGTCTCCAGGCTCTCAGTCATTTGGCCAGGCTGCGCAGCGCGGCACGCATCAGCACCGCGACCGGCGTGGCCGGGTCGTCGTCCACCAGCGGGGCCACCGTGTCGCACGCCTTGTCGGCATCGCGGGAGGACCAGCCCAGCCCTTCCAGGCCGCCCTTGACCTGGTCGCGCCACTGCGCGGGCAGCGAGGCCGAGGTGACCGGGCCGGTGATCGCGGCGAGGGTGTTGATCTTGTCCTTAAGTTCGATCACCAGCCGTTGGGCCCCTTTGACGCCGATGCCCGGCACCTTGGTGAGCGCCGGAATGTTCTCGGACGCGATCGCGGCGCGCAGGTCGTCCGGGCTGAGCACGGACACCACCGCCTGGGCGATCTTTGGCCCGATGCCGCTGGCCGACTGGACGAGTTCGAAGCAGTCCCGTTCGTCGGCGTCGGCGAAGCCGTAGAGGGTGAGGGAATCTTCGCGCACCACCAGCGAGGTGGCCAGCGTGGTGGGCTGCCCGATGCGCACCGCGGACGCCGTCGCCGGCGTGCATTGGGCGCGCAGTCCGAAACCGTTCAGATCCACCACCACCCAGGTGGCACCGGCGGCGATCACGGTGCCGCTGAGTTGCGCGATCATGCGCCTCTCCTTCCCGCCGTGCGGCGCTGGGCCTCGATCGCGGCGTCCAGCCGGGCCTGGCCGGCACCACGCCACAACTGACAGACGGCGAGGGCGACGGCGTCGGCGGCGTCCGCCGGTTTGGGGGCGGAGGCGAGCCGCAGCACCCGGGTGACCATGGTTCCGACCTGGGCCTTGTCGGCCCTGCCCGACCCGGTGATCGCCGCCTTGACCTCACTCGGCGTGTGCTGCCGCACCGGAATGCGGCGCCGGGCCGCGATCAGCAGCGCGACGCCCGCGGCCTGCGCGGTGCCGATCACCGTCGGGGTGTTGTTCTGGCTGAACACCCGCTCGACCGCGATCATGTCGGGCCGGTGGCGTCCGATCCATTCCTCGAGGCCGGTCTCGATCGCGAGCAGCCGCAACGGCAGATCAGCGTCCGAAGGGGTGCGGATCACGCCCGCCTCGACCAGAGTCGGCGTCCGGCCCACCTCGCCGTCGACGACGCCGACACCGCACCGGGTCAGGCCCGGGTCGACCCCCAACACACGCATTCCGATGAACTCCCACCAGCCGAACAGATGTTCGGATACTAGTGGACGTCGACGCCCCAACCGGGTAACCGTCCGGGCGCGCCGCCCGTCCTCACTCCTGGCGGACGGGGCTCCACCTGCATGTCTGCCCTGCCCCCGCGGCGCCGCTTGCCATGACCGCCGCGCTAGGCGATCTCAACATCGCCGTCCGATGGAGGGAAACCTCGCCGATTTCGTGTTGTGACGCGAAATCGGACAGGTATCCCTCCGTCCGCGAGCGATGTCGAGATCGCCGCCTCCAGATTGTGGAGCCGTGGTCTCGCCAAGCTCGACCAATCACGGGTCCCGGGGCCGCAGGGCCTCGGCAAGCTTGGCAGCGGGGTCGGCAGGGTCTCGACAAGCTCGACCAACGGTTGGCCGGCAGAAGCTCGACCAACGACGGTGGTCCGGCAGAGACGCAACCATGAAGCGGAGTGGGCTGCACCCCGTCCGGGTAGGTCGGGCGTAAAGCGCGCGAGCCCCCGCCCAGAGTCTGAAAAACAAAAGCAGAAGCAGGCGAGCTGCGCACGGGCGGGACGGGGTGCAGCCCACTCCGCGGAACAAAAACCGACCACCAGAACCCGACCACCAGCACAAAGGTCTCGACAAGCTCGACCAACGGTGGGACGAAAGGAACCGTCCCCGGCGTGCCACCGACGGTGCGGGTGACAGCAGTCGACTACTCGAGCTCCGCCAGGACCGCCTCGGGGACGTCCTCGTTGGAGTAGACCGTCTGGACGTCGTCGACGTCCTCGATGGCGTCGAGCAGCCGGAACAGCTTCTCGGCGGCCTCTTTGGCGTCGATCGCCTGGGTGTACTGCGGCACGAACTGGACCTCGGCCGACTCGTAGTCGAACCCGGCCTCTTGGACGGCCTTGCGCACGTCGACCACGGCGCTCGGGTCGGAGATCACCTTGAGGGTCTCGCCCTCGTCGGAGACGTCTTCGGGATCGGCGTCCAGGGTGGCCTCGAGCAGATCGTCCTCGTCGATCTCGCGTCCGCCCTGCACCTTGGTGACCTCGACGATGCCCTTGCGGTCGAAGATCCGGGACACCGAACCGACGTCGGCCATCGTGCCGCCGTTGCGGGTGACCGCCACCTTCACATCGGACGCCGAACGGTTGCGGTTGTCGGTCAGGCATTCGATCAGGATCGCCACGCCACCCGGCCCGTAGGCCTCGTACATGATCTCGGTGTAGTCGACCGTTTCGCCGCCGACACCCGAGCCGCGCTTCACCGCGCGGTCGATGTTGTCGTTGGGAACCGAGTTCTTCTTCGCCTTCTGGATGGCGTCGTACAGGGTCGGGTTCCCGCCGGGGTCACCGCCACCGACGCGGGCTGCCACCTCGATCTTCTTGATCAGGTTGGCGAAGAGCTTGCCGCGCTTGGCGTCGATCGCCGCCTTCTTGTGCTTGGTGGTGGCCCACTTGGAATGCCCGCTCATATACGTCCCATCTGCTGCTCGTCCGTCTGCGCGGGGCCGATTGTATCGAGCCCGGGATGGCTCACGTACCAGACCATCGAGTCGACGCCGGCGTAACCGAGTTCCTGATAGGGCCGTTCGCCCTGACCGGATTCGGTGTCGATGCCGATGCCGGCGCTGGTCAGGCCCGCATCCAGGAACGATTGCCGACTGCGGCCCAGTAGCAGATGATAGATCCCGCGGTTGCGCCAGACCGGGCAGGCGCCGAGGTATTCGGTCCAGCCGATCCGTTCGCCGCCCAGGCTGGTGTCGGTGTTCAGCACCCAGCCCACCGCCCGGTCGTTCGCCACCGCCACCCATGACCAGTCGTCCCGGATGCCGGCACCGCTCAGGCCCCAGGACCAGGCCTCTTCGTCGAGTTTGTCGGCCGGGTCGCTGGCGTTGGCGTTGTACAGCAGCCGCACCGGCTCGTTCCATTCGGGGCCGAACCGTTCCAGGTGGACGCCGGGCAGCGTTTCCGGACCGCCGGGGAGCGGCTCCAGCAGGCTGCGGCGCATCGCGTGGTACCACTTCTGCGGGCGGAACCCGCAGTCGGAGAGGGTTTCGGCGAGGAAGATGTTGCTGCTGGAGATCACCATGGACAGCTCCGGTGTCCCGGTGCCGTCGCCGTGGTCGAGGTGCCATTCCAGTGCGCGTTCGAGTTGCCAGCGCAGCAGCGTCTCCTGGATGCCCTCATCGCGCCAGGCCGGATGGCAACCTCCGTGCAGCCGGAACCGGTGCGGCAACTCGCCCGGGCCGGGAAGCCGGATCCAGGCGTAGGCGATCAGGGTGCCGCTCGGCTTGCGCAGCACGACGCCGGTCTCGGTTTCCTTGACCATGTCGTCGGCGACCGCCGCTTCGAGCGCCACCAGGTCGTGATGGTGGGTGGCGTCCCCGAAGTGCTCCTCGGCCACGATCAACCCGTCGATCTCGGGGAGATCCTGCCGTGACAACCAGTGCCAGGTGCAGCCGTGGCTCTTTGCCGGTATGGGCATCGTCGCCTCCGTCTCCTCGTTCTCAATCTAGTGCCCTCGGCCAGGGGCGGGTCCGAGAACCCGCGTCACGTCCGCCGAGAGCTGATCCGCTCCCCCGCTGCCGCCGTCTGTTCGGATCGGACGGCGTCCGGCAGGTCACCGCGGCAGCACCATGGGATCACTGCCCGGCAACGGCCAATGCATCCTCAAGGGTGAAGTTGCCGACGTAGAGCGCGGTGCCGATGATCGCGCCGGTCACCCCGAGCGGCACCAGCTCGCGCAGCGCCGCCAGGTCGTCCAACTGGGCGATGCCGCCGGAGGCGATCACCTCGGCGTCGGTGCGTTCGCAGACCTGCCGCAGCAGGTCGAGGTTGGGGCCGGTGAGCATGCCGTCGGAGTTCACGTCGGTCACCACGAAGGCCGCGCAGCCGGCGGCCGACAGCCGGTCTACCGCTTCGGCCCAGTCGCCGCCCTCGCGCACCCAGCCACGCGCCGCGAGCCGGGAGCCCTTGACGTCGATGGCGATGCCGATCCGGTCACCGTGCCGGGCGATGGCACGCTCGCACCATTCCGGGTTCTCCAGTGCGGCGGTGCCGATGTTGATCCGCCGGCAGCCGGTGGCCAACGCCCGCTCCAGGCTGGCGTCGTCGCGCAGTCCGCCGGACAACTCGACGTTGAGGCTCAGCCGGTCGATGATCGCGGCGATCAGCTCGGCGTTCGAACCGCGTCCGAAAGCGGCGTCGAGGTCGACCAGGTGCAGCCATTCGGCGCCGGCGTCCTGCCAGCGCAGCGCCGCCGTCAGCGGATCGCCGAAGACCTTCTCAGAGCCGGCCACCCCCTGGGTGAGCTGGACGGCCTGGCCGTTCTGGATATCGACGGCGGGGAACAGAGTCAGTGCGGTCACGCTGCCCGACCCTAGTGCCCCGGCCACCAACCTTCGCCCGCTGCGCGACCCCCGGACGGCGCCTCGCTGCGTTCTCCTCAGTCGCCATACAACCCGGTATGACTCCCTCGTCGGCCTTGCGAGGCATCCGACCGGACGCCGCTCGCCAGGGCGAACGTTAGTGGCCGAGGCACTAGCGGGGGCCACTCTCAGCCGAGGAAGGCGTCCAGACCCTCCAGCAGCCGGTCGATCTCGGCGTCGGTGTTGTAGGGAGCCAGCCCGACCCGCAGGCCGGCCTCGACACCCAGCACCTTGGCCGGCTCGTAGGCGTAGAAGGTGCCTGCCGGCGCGGCGATGTCCCGCCCGGCCAGGTACCGGTAGGCGTCCGTGCTGTCCCGGTCGGCGAAGGTCAGGAACAGGGTCGGGGTGCGGTTCGCGGCCCGGGAGTGCAGCGTCACCCGGTCGCCGAAGCCGGCCAGGCCGTCCTCAATGCGGCCACGGAGCCGGAGCTCGTGCTCCTCGATCGCGTGATGGGCGGCGAGCAGACGTTCCCGGCGAGTACCAGACGCCGGCGCGAGGCTCGCGATGAAGTCGACCGCAGCGGTGGCACCGGCCAGGATCTCGTAGGGCAGCGTGCCGAGTTCGAAGCGCTCCGGCACCTGGTTGGTGGAGGGTGCCAGCTTGTCGGGGTGGATGGTTTTGAGCAGCTCCGGATCGGCGGCCAGCACACCGCAGTGCGGTCCGAGGAATTTGTACGGCGAGCAGACGAGGAAGTCCGCGCCGAGAGCCGTCCGGTCGATCGTCGCATGGGCGGCGTAGTGGACGCCGTCGACATAGACCAGCGCCCCCACCTGGTGGGCCCGCTCGGCGATTCGCGCCACCGGGGGCTTGCTGCCCAGCAGGTTGGACGCGGCGGTGACGGCGACCACACGGGTGCGCTCGTTGACCACCTCGTCCAGGTCGTCGAGGTCGAGTTCGGCGGTGGACGGATCGAGCCGCAGCCAGCGCAGGGTCACGCCCGCTTGCGCCGCTGCTTGCACCCAGGGCCGGACGTTGCAGTCGTGGTCGAGCTGGGACACCACGATCTCGTCGCCGGGCTTCCAGGTCTTGGCCAGTGCGCGGGAGAAGTCGTAGGTGAGCTGGGTGGCGGAGCGGCCGTGCACGATGCCGCCGGGCTGGGAGCCGGTCAGGTCGGCGAACGCCTGGCGGAAGTCCTGCACGGCGCTGTCGGCATTGCGCTCGGCCTCGGTGATGGTCTCCCGGTTCGACAACGGTCCGGTGAGCGTGCGGGCGATCGCCTCACCCACCTCGCTCGGTGTCTGCGTGCCGCCCGGGCCGTCGAAGTGGGCGACCCCCGAAGTCAGGGAGGGAAAGTGGGCACGCAGGGCGTTCACATCGAGGGGCATCGGGCGGCTCGCAATCATTGCTGGTCAGCGGTGAGGTGCCAGGGATTCTAGGGGCGGTCGCCCGGCGACAAACGACGGCGTCCACGACATCTGTCTGAAATCGACCCCAGAGTGGATGCCGCGCACTGCTCACCCCGGCGGCGCCCAGCGGCCGAAGCCGGTCGCCGCCGACGACTCTGGGGACGATTTCAGACTTTAGAGGTTCCGCAGGTAGGGCTGTCGAGTTGGGCGTCGTTCCAGTGCGTGCATGAGTGCCGCCGACGAGGGAGTCGTGGCGGAGCCACGACG
>NZ_JASGEN010000091.1:0-28126 GCF_047606365.1 Micropruina sp.
CTACATCGACAAATTGCGGGCGGCGCTGACGGTTCTGGTCGTCGCGCACCACTGCGCGGTGACCTACTCGCTGATCCCGGCGTGGTTCTACCTCGAACCGGCGGACGACCCCACGGCGGCCGGACTGACGGCGTTCGTCATCGTCAACCAGACCTGGTTCATGGGGCTGTTCTTCCTGATCTCGGGGGTCTTCGTGCCCGGCTCCTACCAGCGCAAGGGCGGCGACCGGTTCCTGCGGGATCGGCTGCTCAGGCCGGGTGTGCCACTGCTCGGCTTCGTCCTGCTGATTCGTCCGCTGGTCAACCTGCCCCAGCTGATCCCGAGCCTGCTGGCCGGTGAGCGGTTCTCCTTCCTGGAGTACTACCTCACCGTCGGCGATCCGGGACCGATGTGGTTCGTCGAGGTCCTTCTGGTGTTCTCGTTCGGCTACGTGCTGGTCCGGCGGCTGCGCCCGGCGTCCACCGCCGGTTCCGAGCCGCGTCCGGTCACGACTGCCATGATCGCCGGCGTGATCGCGGTGCTGGCCGTGGCGACGATCCTGTGGCGGTTGCTGGTGCCGGTCGACAGCTATTGGCCCGTGGTCGGCTTGCCGAGCCCTGCCTACCTGCCGCAGTACCTGCTGCTCTTCGTGATCGGCAGCTACGCGGACAGCCGCGGCTGGCTTCAGGGCCTGACCCCGCGGCAGGGCCGGGTCGGATGGCTGCTGGCGCTGGTCGGTGCGGCGTTGTTCGGCTGGGGGACATGGGCCGCGGGCAGCGTGCCGCCGTTCGTCGGCTGGGTCGCCGACCTGGGTGAGGCCGCGCTTGCCGTCGGGCTGATCATCGGGCTCGTGGTGCTCTACCGGGACCACGCGAACCGCGCGCCGTCACCCTTCGCGAAGTTCTGCTCCGAGCAGGCGTTCGCGGTCTACGTCATCCACCCGCTCGTACTGGTGATCGTGGCGTTGCTGCTGCGACCGGTGGCCGCTCTCGCCGTGGTCAAGTTCGGGCTGCTGCTGGCGATCTCGCTGCCGCTGTGCTGGGGACTCGCCGCCCTTCTGCGCCGAATCCCGGCGGTGCGCAAGGTGCTGTGAGGGCTAGCCCCCGCAGCCCGCGCCGATCTCCACCTGGGTCGGGTGGACGATCGGAGTGGTGCGCACCGCGACCGGCCCGTACTCGCCGGTGGGCCCGGTGAAGGTCACCGAGAGCGTGACCTTCTTGCCGAGATCATTGATCGTCATGAACGACGGCACCGGACGTCCCAGGTCGGTGGAGTCGGTCGGCCGCCAGTTCCACGACTTCTCGGTCCGACGCGGGGAGTCGGTCACCGTGGTGCCCGGCGGGCCGTAGACGAAGAGCTGCGTCCGGTACACCTTGGTCGCCGGGTCTCCGCCGGTGACGTAGCGCGGCAGCTTGGCGTTCTCGGCCTTGCTGAGGTCGAGCCACAGCGTGGTCGACACCGTGTACGAGCGAGTGCCGTCGGCATTGCAGGTGCTGGTCGTCTTCACCTTCGACCGCAGGTAGTAGTCGATCTTGGAGCCCAGTGAGGCGTCGCGATAGAACACGCCGATCGTGGTCGACTCCTTGTTGTCGGTCGGCAGGATGCCGGCCAGCGGCGTGGACGCGATCTGCTGCTGAATGGCCGGATCGGCGCTCCAGAACATGATGCTGCCGGCCTCGATGCCCTCGGCGAGGGCGGGCACCAGCTTGGCGACGTTGAACTCACCGGACACCAGCTTGTCCATCACCGACACGGCGACCTCTTTGAAGATCTTGTCGGCGACCTTGGGCTCATAGAGCTGGTAGGCGCGGCTGAGCAGGAACGAGGCCGCGTTGTCGCTGTTGATCGTGTGGCCGTCGACCTTCACCGGACCGGTGGCGCGCATCACCCGGGCCAGGGCCAGCGGATCCACCGAGATGACCCCGTCGACCTTGTCCGGGTCGATGTCGCGGTTCCAGAACGCCCGGATCGTCTTGGCGGCGGTAGGGAAGTCCGGACGTCCGACGCTGGTGTTGATGTGGGTGATCAGGTAGTCGTTGTACAGCTTGAGCGCGCTCTTGTCGATGTCGCTCTTCACCGCCACGCCGTTGCGGTACTGGGTGCTGTCGGCCTGTTTGACGATCTTGGCGGTGCCGTCGGCGAACCGGACCAGGCTCTGCGACGCGACGCTGCCGCCCAGCGCCAGCACCTCGGCGTTGCTCTGCGCCGCCAGGATGTAGTTGCGCGGGCCGTCGGCGCCGAGCATGCCCGGCATCAGCTGCAGCACGGGGTCGGCGGCGTCCATGATGTCACCGAGCTGATCGACACCGCCGCGCACCTGCGGCATCAGATCGGGGCTCTGCCGGACCTGCTTGATCTCGGCGGTGAGCGTACTGATCTCGGCCGAGGCGCGCTGCACCACCGGGAGGAGCCGCTGCAGCGTGGGCTCGGAGCCGGGGGCGTCGAGTGCGGCCATCGCCGGAACCGCCAACCCCGCGCTCAACTCGTTCAAAGAGCGGGAAGCGAGCCGTGCGGCCTTCAGGTTCGGACCGATCACGGGCGTCTGCTCCGCCAGCCCCCACAGCGCACCGTCGCTGGCCGCGACCGCGGCGGCCGACCGGTCCGCCACCACCTGCAGGGCCGCTTTGGGGTCACCGCCCTTGCGGACGTCGTTGACCGCGGCCTGCGCAGCGGTGAGCTCGTTCTGCACCGTCAGTACCCGTGAGCCCAGCCACGCTGCGACGGCACCGAGCACCACCACCACGGCCAGCACGGACAGAACAATCCAGCGGGCTCGACGGCGCCTGCGAGCCGGCCGTGTGGGAGCGGAATCGGCTGAGGGGGTGTCGTCGCCCGCCGCCTCGGAATCGGGAGCGGCAGTCGTCATGGTGTTGATCGTAGCCAGCCGGACGGAGTCGGACGGCCCGGCAGCCGGGGGTGGATGTGAGGCACTAGATTTGACCATCTCTCTGGGGGTGACGAGTGGCGTCGGACGGTATCGGTCAAGCACCGCGGTTGCGGTGGGCGATCGACACCGCCGCCACTCCGGGACGCTGGGGCGATCTGTGGGGCGATACGCACTTCGCGGAGTCGCTGGCCCGTGCGCTGCGCAGGCTCGGCCAGCAGGTGACGATCGACCGCCGGGACACCCGGGAGCGGGCCGGCCGGGCCGAAGACGATGTGGTGCTGGCCCTGCGCGGGCTCGAGATCGGCCCGCCGCAACCGGGAGCGATCAACCTGCTGTGGGTGATCTCGCACCCCGACGACGTGACCGCCGACGAGGCGGGCCGCTACGACGCCGTGTTCGCCGCCGGGCCGCACTGGGCCCGCGAACGTGCCGACGAGTGGGGGATTGCGATCACCCCGCTGCCGCAATGCACCGACGTCGAGTTGTGCCACCCGGGCCGGGCCGAGGGTGCGGCACCCGAGACGGCCGGCAGGGTGCTGTTCATCGGCAACGCGCGGCGTGGCGCGCACCGTCCGCTGGTCGAGGCGGCGGCCGGCGTGGCCGATATGGCGATCATCGGCACCGGCTGGGAGAACACGCCGCAGGCGGCCAGGCTGGTGGCGAAGTCGGTGCCCAACGCCGACGTGGGCGCCCACTACGCCGCAGCCCGGATCGTGCTCAACGACCATTGGGAGGACATGCGCCGGGCCGGCTTCGTCTCGAACCGGCTGTTCGACGCGGTGGCCTGCGGGGCGCGCGTGCTGAGCGACGAGATCGACGGCCTGACCGAACTCTTCGGCGCAAGCGTGGTCACCTGCGACGCCGAGGATGAGGTGGCGGCGATCCTCGGTGCCGATCCGGATGAGCTCTGGCCCGACCGGGCGCAGCGGCTCGCGGCGGCCGAACGGATTCGTGTCGAGCACTCGTTCGACCGCCGCGCCGCGACCCTGCTGGAGCACGCGCTGGCGTTGCGGGAAGCCCGCGTCGGCGCGTCCGGACGGTCGTCGACTCCGGGGGCCCGCAGATGGTGGCCGGTCGGACGGTCTCGCCGCCGCTGACACCGGCAGGAAGGCGTCCACGGGTCTCAGATCTTGGTGACCTTGCCGCCGCTCTGCTTGTGGATCGTGGCCGACTTGTTCTTGACGAACGAGTTGGCGACGGTGGCGAGCTTGCCCTTGGTCTTGACCAGGATGCCGTACTTGCGGTTGGCCTCGAAGGTGACCGACTTGGTGATCCGCCCGCTGGTGCCGCTGCCGGAGACCACCAGGCCGCTGGCCTTGTTGGCGCGGACCAGGTTGCCCGTGCCGTTGACGGTGAGCTTCGACTTTCCTGTCACCGTGATCCCCTCGGCCTTGCCGTCGGTCACCCGGTTGTCGCTGTCGACCGACAGGCTGCCCTTGTCGGAGACCGAGATGTTGCTGCGCCCCGAGGTGGTGATCGTCGACCCCTGCAGGGTCGCCGAGCCCTTGGACGGCACCGACAGGCCGTAGCGGGAGGTTCCGGTGATGGTCACCCGTGCGAGTCGAACCTGGGTGCCCGAGCCGGAGGCCAGCACACCGTTGTAGCGGTTGCCGCTGACCACGCTGTCGCTGACCGTGGCCTTCACGCCGGCGGTGGTCCCCACGCCGTGCCGGCCGTTGCCGGACAGCGTGCTCCTGGTGAGGGTGACGTCGACCGAGCCGGTCAGCGAGGCGCCGCACACCTTGTTCGAGGACATGCTGGTGTTGCTCACGGTCGCTCGCGCCGAAGCGACGCCGAGGCCGTGCCCGACCTTGCCTGTGGTGGAGCCGGACACGGCAAGACCGTTGTTGTCGAGTGCGCTGTCGGTGATGGTGCCGACCGCCCCGCTGGACAACTGCATGCCGTTGCGGCGGTTCTTGACCGCCCGCACGTTGGACGCGGTCAGCCTGGAGGCCTCGGCGACGTAGACGCCGTCGTTGGCATTGCCGGTGCTGGTCACGTCGGACAAGGTGAGCTGGGTCTTGGCGTAGCCGACGATGCCGTTCTTCTTGGCGTTGCGGACGGTGACGTTCGCCACCCGCACGGTGGACGCCTTGGTGCCGATCACGCTGGACGCCTTGCCCGCGGCGTCCCAGACGCCGCCGTAGACGCCGGCGTTGACCGCGTTGAACCAGAGCAGCTGATCGGCCGACTTGGAGAGCACCACGGTCGTTCCGGGATCGGCGACCAGGTAGACGTTGTTCGCGACCCTGATCTGCGCGGTGAGCTTGACGGTTCCGGCGGGGAGCGAGACGACTCGCGGTTGGCTGGCGCTCGCCGCGGCCTTGGTGGCGGCGGCCAGCTCGGCGGTGATGTCACCGGTGTGGCTGATCCGCATCACCTGGTAGCGTCCGCCGACGGCGAGTGCTGAGGTGGCATCGCGGAGGTCGACGGCATGCGCGGTCGGTGCGATCGCGAAGCTGGCAAGCGTGGCTGTGGTGGCGGCAAGCACCGTGACGATGCGCCGCTGCGGGGTTCCTGTCATTCTGTTGGAGACTTCCTGGGTCGGCTGATCCTGAATCCCCCATGTACTTCCCCCGAAGGCAGCAGTATAACCTCTCTCGACGACTGCTCGCATCGTCCCCGGAGGCGGATCCCAGCCGGCCGGACGCGGCTGGGGTCAGGCCGTGGTGCTTCCCTCACCGGTCCGGGTCAGTCGGAGTTCGGCCCGGTCGTCCCGGGTGCCGAGGCTGACCTGGACGGCGCCGTTGTCGGCATTCTCGTCGGTGGCGTCCGGGGCACGGCGCAGCCACCGGGCGGTGCTGCCGGTCGGGGTGAGGAAGCCCAGCCGCACCGTGAAGGCGCCGCCGGGCAGCGCATCCAGCGGCACCTCCAGTTCGCCGGTGTGCTGCCGCGGATCCTCGTCGTCGGGGCGCAGCGTCACCGGCCATTCGCCGATCGGGGCGCCGTCCTGCAGCGGCCGCGCTACGACCCCGTCCAGGGCGGTGTCCAGGTGGCTGGCGCCCTGGATCCGCAATCGAACCCTGAGCCGCAGGGACGCCGCGTCGACGCGGAGCTCGTCGGCCCATGCCCGGGTGGCCCCGGTGCGGGCCAGTTGCCGGGTGGCGTCGCCGCTGCTGTGCAGGTCCAGGTAGAGGTCGCCGCGGTGCGCCCGCAGCCGTCCGACCCGGGCGTCCAGATCCAGGAAGGCGGGCAGGTCGTCCTCGAGCATCGTCACGTAGGCGGCGCGCTGGTCGGCGCCTGCGGTCGCCTGCTCGATGACCGCCGGGTCGATCCGCTCGACCACCGTCTTCGTCCGGCGGAAGAACTCGGGCAGTCGGTCGGCGGGCAGCAGGCTCGGCGCACGCCGGGCGAAGCCCTGGAAGCTGCGGACGATGAACGCATCGAGCAGCGGACGGCGGCCCGGGAGCAGCCCTTCGCGCATGCCGGCCAGCATTTCGATCACCTTCAGGTGATCCCAGTAGTTGTCCAGCCGGGTGAAGTGACTGTCCATCACCGAACCGCCCTCGGCCCGCTTCCGGTAGCGGTGCACCACGTCGCCGACCAGTGCGAAGCGCGGCACGCGGAGCATGGCCGGCACGTTGACCACGGTGTCCTGATGGTGGATGCCCTCGGCGAACCGCAGGCCCGAACGGCGCAACCACCGGGTCGAATACAGCTTGTTGCAGGTGCGGGCGTCGTGGGCCAGCAGCGGGACGTCCTCGATGGCGACGTCGCGGACGCTGCCGGCCTCGAAGTAGGGCGTCCACAGCCACGTCCGGGACTGCGGGAACTGCTCAGTGGCACCCACCGCGAGATCGCGTCCGTGGTGGGCGGCGGCGCCGCTGAGCAGCTCGATGGCGCGGGGCGTCAACTCGTCGTCGCCGTCCAGGAAGAGCACCTGTCGGGTGCGGACCAGGTCGAGCCCGTTGTTGCGGGCCGCCCCGGCCCCTGGGCCGCCGTTGGCCTGATGGACGACCGTGATGCGGGAGTGCGCGGCGGCGTACTGGTCGGCGAGCCGTCCGGTGTCGTCGGTGCTGCCGTCGTCGACCACCAGGATGCGGCAGCGATCCCACCAGGTCTGCGCCAGTACCGAGTCGAGGCAGCGTGCCAGGTAGCGCTCGACGTTGTGCGCCGGGACGACGATCGTGACGCCGGGTTCCAGTCGCCGCAGCAGGCTGCCCAGCCGGGCCATCTCAGCTGCCCCTTCTCGCCGTGCGCGCCAGGTCGGCGGCGGCGCGGGCCAGCCGTCCCAGCCGGCGTCGGACGCCGGCAGCCACCCGACGGGCGGGATGAGGCGGCGGGGAGGGTCGTTTGCGCCGGAACTGAGCCTCGGCATGGGCTTCGGCGATCAGCCGGTACAGCGCCTGGGCGTCCGGCGCCGGGTCGATCGTGCCCAGGCGCTCCACCAGATCGGCGCCGAGCCCGGTGGCCTGCTCGCTGGCCTGTCGCAGCACCCGGTGGATCACCGCGCCGATCTGCCGGGCGACGTCCGGTTCGAAGCGGCGGCCGTGTACCAGCCGGAACATCTCGACCGCGCAGACGAAGTAGCCGCGGGCCGCCACCGCACGACTCGCCGTGCCCATGATCGAATGCGGGCGCAGGCGGCGTCCGTACAGCCGTGCCGGCAGGTGTGCGGCGCGGCCGGCGGCCAGCATCACCTGGAAGGTGAACAGGTTGTCCTCGTGCGAGATCCCGGGCCGGAAACGGATGCCGTGGGCCTCGATGACGTCGCGGCGCGCCAGGTAGAGGCAGGCGCTCGCCCGGTAGTGCCGCCGTGCGTTCATCCGGGCCAGCAGCCCAGGTCCGCTCGAAGTCTCCCGGTAGTCGCCGGGGCGCTGGTAATAGGTGGCCATCCGCCGCCACCGGCGGTCTCCCACCCCGGGGTCTCGGACGGACTCGGCGTCGAAGGCGAGCAGGTCGAGCTGTTCGGCGTCGGCGTGGTCGACCAGCTCGGCGAGGCCGTCGAAGCGCCAGAAGTCGTCGCTGTCGACGAAGCACAGATAGCGGCCGCGGGCGATCCCGAGAGCCGCGTTGCGCGCCTGGGACTGCCCGGCGTGCGACAGGGTCAGCACCCGCACCCGAGGCTCGGACGCGGCGATCCTGGCCAGCAGCGTGCCGCTGGCGTCGGTGGACCCGTCGTCGGCGCAGATGATCTCGATGTCGACACCCGACTGCTGCAGCACGCTGGCCAGGCAGTCCCGCAGGTAGGCCTCGGTGTTGTGCACCGGGATGATCACACTGACGTCGGGACGGGGGCGGCCGTCGGCATCGGCGAGGTCGATGGTGGGTGAGGCGGGCGCCGGCGTGGCGGCGTCCGGGTCGGCGGCGCTGTCCGCGTCCGGATCGATCACCGCAAGCAGGGCGGAGTGCGCCTGCGCCCGCGCCGATGCTGCCTGCTGCTGGGCCTGCTGCAGCCGCTGGAAGATCAGCTCGGTCGTGCTGCGGTCCAGGATGTCGGCCACCAGCGCGGGGTAGTCGCGGCGCAGGAAGTAGTCGTCGGCCCGCCCGGTGACTCCGAGCCGGGGCAGGAGGTCGTCGCGGAGAGCGTCATGGACGGTGGCGAAGGACTCCGCCGTGCCGGCCTTGCGCAGAGCGGTGAGGCTGACCTCCACCACCAGATTCGTGAAGGCACGCTCGAGTGCCGGCCAGCGTCCGATTCGTTCCAGCTCGCTACGAATGGCGGTCAGCGCGTCGACGAAATCGAGGGGTGACTCGTGCAGCGTGGATTGGAGGCTGGTGCCGTGCCCGATCCGGTAGTCGATGCCGTAGGTGGGGATGTAGCTGATCCGCTCGGCCTGCGCCAATGCGAGCGCAGTGAAGTAGAGGTCATTGGTGCGCCTCAGCTCCTGGAACCGCAGGTTAGTGCGACTAATTAATTCTGCCCGGAACAGTTTGTTCCAGGGCGCCGGGTTGACCGCGAGAAAAAGGTTGTCACCCAGCGCACTCGGGGCGATGGGGGTGCGTCGCGGAAAGTGTCTCAGCCTTACTCCCCATTCCACCGGTGAGACATCGCCGGTGGACTCGTCCGCGATTCTGAATCTGGTTAGGACAATGTCGGCAGAGTCGGCCACCGCTTTCTCGTGCAGTTCCTCCAGCAGCGTGGGGGCAAACCGGTCATCGCTGTCGAGAAAGGCGAGATAGTCGCCAGTGGCTACTGCCAGGCCGGCATTGCGGGCGGCGCCGGCACTGCCGATCGCGGGACCGGGGAGCCGTCGGACGCGGGCGTCCAGCGCCGCGACCTCGTCGATGATGGCAGCCGTGCCGTCGGTCGATCCGTCGTCGACGACGATGATCTCGAGGTCGGTCAGGGTCTGGGCGGTGAGGCAGCCCAGACACTCCCGGAGTTGTCGTTCACCGTTGTGTACGGGAACGATCACAGACACAGCGGGCATGGAGCGGTTCCCTCGGGGGGTCGGCGAACGCGGGTCTTCGCAGCCTACCGTGAGCCGGACGTTCCGCCCCGGCCCAGCCGACCAGATGTCGGGCCGGGCCATCGCCGGCACGCCGGCACCGCGGCGCGGGGCAACGGTACCGGTGGTCGTGACAAAGACATTTACCTATAGACTCGATCCATCTCCTCACATCGCCGGTTGAGGATTCTGGCCGGAAGGGTTTGTGCGAATGCGAATGATTCGGAGTGTTGCGGCGGTCGCCCTCGGATTGGTATTGACGGTGGCGGCGCTGGTCGCGCCGGCGGGAGTGAGTCAGGCCGCCGCGGCGGGAAAGCTGACGCTGAGTGCGGGCCGCACCATCACCGCTCAGTTCTCCGGAACGAAGCTCGACAAGAATCGTGTGGTGAATCTCCAGCGTTCATCGGACGGACAGGCCTGGACCACCGTCAAGTCGGTGAAGATGAGTTCGAAGGGAGCGGTCAACTTCGGCATCGTCGCCAGTGATCCGGGCTATTACCGGGCCGTCGCCAAGGCCTTCGGTTACAAGGAGAAGAAGAAAACGAAGGTCAGCCCTGAAGTTGTGGGTGAGACTCGGCAACTGGCCGCGCCGTCGTTCGCTGAGCAGTTCACCGGCAGCACGCTGTCCGAGGCATGGCGGGGCCGCGACGAGGTCGGCTATCAGGCCAACGGCCGGCTGTGCTCGGCCCCGGTCAGCGGCAACACCACGGTCTCCGGCGGCTCTGCCGTGCTGAAGATGACCAACGTCAGTGCGAGCGAGGCCAAGACGGCCACCGCTGCGGCCAAGAATCGGCAGAAGGCCGACAACGCGTCCGCGGTGAAGAAGGCCGACAGCGCCGTGAGCAAGGCTGAGACCGCCCTCGCCAAGGCGAAGGCGATGAAGAACAAGACCAAGAGCCAGAAGAAGAAGCGCAGTGCCGCGATCAAGAAGGCCAAGGCTTCGCTGAAGAAGGCGAAGGCGGCCCGCTCCGCACTGACCCCGGGCTGCCCCGGCGGCGTCTACCACAACGCGATGATCACCACTCAGGGCAGCGGTGAGTCGTTCACCGCCGGAACGGTGGTGGCGAAGGTGAAGTTCGTCGAGGGCCAGGGCGCACACGCCGGCATCTGGCTGCAGGCGGGCAATCGTCAGGAGATCGACATCATCGAGGCGTACGGCTACGGGCGCGGCGTGACCAATGTGATCCACCGGCTGAGCGGTTCGACGCTGAAGAAGGATCCCAAGGTCGACAAGGACGCCTATGTCGCGGTCAGCACGGTGAAGACCAAGAGCTGGTGGTCGAAGTGGCACACGGTGGCCGTCAGCTTCGACGACAGCACGATCACCTTCTACCTCGACGGGGCGAAGACCCGGCAGCTGAAGGGGATGAAGGCGGCCGACTACCAGCTGGTGTTGAGCGTGCTGAGCTCCGACTGGGAGACCTACCGGGTGAAGAAGCCCGATGCGCGGCCCGGGTCCGGCGTGAAGAAGTCCTCGGTCAAGAAGCAGAAGAGCCTGCCGTCGATGTCGGTGGACTGGATCCGCGTTTGGAAGAAGGCCTGAATCGTGCGGATGCGCCTTGTCGCCGCGGTCCTGACCGGTACGGTGCTGGTCGGCTGCACGGGTCAGACCGCGCCGCCGAGTGCTCCGATGTCGCCCGCCCCGACCTCGGCCGGCAGCCAACCTGCGCCGTCCGGGACGCCGGCACCGCAACAGTCGTCGCCGACCGGCCGGGTCGCACAGGATGCGGCGGCCGTGCTGGAGGTGTCGCCGGTCGACTACGGAGGTTCCACCCTGGCCCGGGCGACTTTCGGTGCCAGCCATCGGGCAAAGGGCCGGCCGGTCGCACTGCAGCGGCAGACCGACTCCGGTTGGCAGGAGGTGGCGTCGGCGAAGATGACCGGAGCCGGCTCGGTCGAGTTCCTTGCGCCCGGCACGGGCGGCAGCTTCCGTGCCGTCGCACTGCCTGCGGGCAAAGCCCGCGCTGCGGTGGCGACACCGACCGCGAAGGCCGCCGACCAGTGGAATCGGGTGCTGAACAGCGGGTTCGACGGATCATCGTTGCCGCAACCCTGGGACTATCGGCTCACCGATATCTACGATGCGGGTGGCCGTTGGTGCTCGGCTCCCCGCAAGGGCAACGTCGAGATAGCCGACGGCACCATCACGCTGTCCATGTCCAAGGCGTCCAAGGCCGTCACCACCCGGGTCAACGCCAGCGCCAAGCGCAAGCAGGCACAGGCCGGTGAGAAGACCGTCGGCTGCCCCGAGGGCGTCTTCGACAACGCGATGGTGAGCACCCAGGGCCGATTCACGATTCCGTCCGGCATGGTGGCGGCCCGGGTCAAGTTCCCCCGTGAACCCGGCGCGCACGCTTCGGTCTGGCTGCAATCGGACGCCGCCCAGGAACTCGACATGATCGAGACCTTCGGCTACGGCCGGGGCATCACCAACGTGATCCACGTCCGAGGCACCAAACACCCGGCCGACGGCACCCAGTCCTACGTCGCCACCGACCGGGTGGCCGACCCGCAGTGGTGGGACGCCTGGCACACGGTGTCGGTGGAATGGGACCGCAACGGCGTCCGATTCCGGCTGGACGGCAAGCTCACCCGGGAACTGAAGGTCGCACTGGCCCCGGCCAACTACTACGTCGTGATCAGCCTGCTCAGCTCCGACTGGGAGACCTACCGGTTGACCAAACCCGACGCCCGTCCGGGCTCAGGCGTCGACGCCGCCTCGGTGCCCAAGCCGAAGCTGCCGTTCACGATGGACGTCGACTGGGTCCGGGCCTGGCGCACCCGATAGGAACGTCTCCCGGGACCGGGGACCTCGTCGGTCCCGGGAGCGCTCTCGTCATGCTGGGCTAGACCCGCCACGTTCGTCGGTCAGGATGCGCTCTCGTCATCCCGGGCTCGACCCGGGATCTCCCCAGTCGGCGTGGTCGAACCCCACCCCGCCGCGGGTCGAGCGTGTCGAGACCCTGCTGGTGCCCGCCATCACTCCCAGCGGCTCGGCACCGGGTAGTAGTTGTCGAAGAAGTCGCGCAGCGCCGCATCGTTGGCACGCTGGACGGCCGGGTCCTCCGCGCCGGAGTCGTTGATGCACAGGCACTGCAGGTTGCGGCGGCGCAGCCAGAGTTCCAGCGTCTTCCAGGCGTCCACCGACCCCAGGTCGAGGTAGCCGTAGCGGATCCGGCTCGGTGCCGCCTGCCCCTTCGCCATCGCGTAGTAGCCGTCCAGCGAACTGGTCAGGGCGTGGTCGGCGACGCTGCGGAACCGTGACCGCATCACCGTGTCGAACAGCGCGGGTTGCTCCTGCTCGAACTGCTCCATCACCGAGCGGAGGTGCGGCTGGGGGGTATGCCACAGCTTGTGGGTGATGGTGCGGCCGAACTCGCGCTCCAGGAACGCCCGGTTGTTCTTGGCCGCCGCACTGACCGCGAGGTCGTCCTCGTTGCGCGGGGCAGGGTCGATGACAGCCACCCGCGAGATGAACATCTTGATCAGGCCGGCACCGTTGAAGAAGTGTTCGGGCCGCACCGGCGCCCCGAACAGCATGTCGTCGTTGAGGTAGAGGTAATGCTCGGCGAGCCCGTCGATGTGGTGCAGTTGCGACTCGATGGCATGCGAGTTGAACACCGGCAGGGCGTTCGGATCGGCGAAGATCTCGCGATGGTCGACGATCCGCAGCCGGTCGTCGGGCTTCAGCCACTCCGGTGTCTGGCCGTCGGTGACGATCCAGATGCGGCGCACCCAGCTGGCGAACATCTCGACCGACCGCAGCGAATAGCGCAGCTCGTCGCGGTTGGCGAACCTGGCGTCGATGGCGGCGTCGCTGCTGTACCGGGCTTCGGACGGCAGGCCGAGCGCGTCCGCCTTGCGGGCCAGCCAGGCCGGATCGTTGCCGTCCACCCAGGTGTAGACCAGGTCGATCGGCTCGACCATGCTCAGCAGGTGAGGGGGCGTCGCTGGCAGCCGGTGGCCCTCATGCTGCGCCTGCGCCCACTGATCGGCGTCGATGTAGTCGAGCACACCGTTGGAGGTGGGGGCGATGATCGTGCCCGGCGGCAGCTGGCTGCCACCGGAACGGCGGGTCGGCGCGTCGGTGACACTCCAGAACTCGATCAGCACACCCGATTCCGAATCGGTCAGCGGAATGCCCGCCGGGGACACCAGGTTGCGCGAGATCAGCACGCCGTCCGCGCCGCCGGCTCGCTGCTGCCGCACCGGACGAGCGCGTCCGATCAGACCCGAGCGCACCCGCGCCGCCCACCAGGGCCGCCCCGCGGAGCTGTTGGCGATCACGGCCAGCGCCCGGTCGGCGTCCGGGGCGCGCACGGCGATCCGGGGCTCCGGAAGGCTTCCGGTGTCGAGCACGACATGGGCGACACCGGCGCTGTCCAGAAGCTCCGACAGCCGGCGCTGCAGGTCGTCGAGGTAGGCCCAGGTGTCGAAGCGGTCCACCACTTCGTGCGGCGCTCGCCAGGCCTGCGGCCAGCGCTGCCACAGCCAATCGTCGGCGTGCCGGCGGCGGCGCTGCAGCTGGGCCCGGAGCGTTCGGAGCGGTTTGCGAAAGGGATCGGTGAGGGTCACGGTGCCGTCCGCTCGAACGGGCTGGGTACCGGGTAGTACTCGGCCAGGAAGTCGGTCACCCGGGCACCGTCGACCGGCTGTTGGTAGGGGCCCGCGTCGTTGATGCAGAAGCAGTCGAAGTTGCGGCGGGCGAGCAGGCTGTCCAAGTACTCGTCGGCCAGGGGAGAACCGATGTCGACGTAGCGGAAGGACATCGTGGTGGTGACGGCCTGGCCGTGCGCGTAGGCCCAGTAGTGCCCCAGTTCCGAACTGAGCGACAGGTCGTCCGCGCTACGGAAACGGGACGCGGCCACCTGCGCCACCCGGTCGGGATGGCGGGCTTCGAAGTCGGCCAGCGAGCTGCGGCGGTGGGCGTGCGGAATGTGCTGCACCCGATTGGTCACCGTGCGGCCCAGATCGGCGGCCAGCACAGCCCGGTTGTTACGGGCGGCCAGCATGGCGCCGTTCAACCGTCCGGGCTTGTCCTGGCGGTCGATCGCGACCGGCGCAAGGGTGAATTTGGCGAGTCCGGCGCCGGTGAAGAAGGTCTCCGGACGGATCGGGCGTCCGATGAACACGTCGTCGTTCAGGTACAGGAAGTGCTCCGCCAACCCGTCGATGTGATGCAGTTGCGATTCGATGGCATGCGAGTTGAAGGTGGGCAGCACGCTCGGGTCGCTGAAGATATCGCGGTGCGACACCACGGTGAGCCGTGGATCGTCTGCCAGCCAGGACGGACGCTGGCCGTCGGTGACCAGCCAGATCCTGCGGTACCAGCCGGCATAGGAGCAGAGCGAACGCAGCGAATAGCGCAGCTCATCGCGGCTCTCGGTGCGGCCGCCGTGCAACGCGTCGGTGGAGAGCCCGCTCGGTGTCGGCTCGACGCTGGCCCGGCGCTGTCGCCAGGCCGGATCGCGGTCGTCGACCCAGGTGTAGACGATGTCGATGGGCTCGTTGATGCGCAGCAGATGCGGCGGCGACGTGGGCCGCAGCCGGCGCTCCGGGTCGTTTTGGGCCTGCCGCCACAGGTCGGCGGTGAGATAGCCGGCCAGCGGATTGCGGGTGGGTGCCAGCCGGGTGCCGGGGCTGTGCAGGCCGCCGTCGGGACGTTCCGCGCCGGCCTCGGCGAGCTCCCAGAACTGGAGGCTGACGCCGCACCGCGCATCGGTGATCGGGTCACCGTTCGGGGCGGCGAGCAGCTGGAACAGGGTGAGCCGGGTGGCGTCGGCCGCTCGGCTGGGCTGGAACTCGGACACCTTCGCGGTGTGCCTGCGCGGCCCGGCGATCCACCAGTGGGCGATCACCGGGTCGGCGGCCAGCGCGTCCAGAGCGCCGGCGCGTACTTCGGCGGGAATGGCGAGAATGCTGCGGCCGTCGTTGTCCAGCCGGACGACCTCGATGCCGGCCCGGGTCAGGGTCGCTGTGGCCGCGTCGGCGATGGCCGCGATCGTCGCCCAGAAGTCGAACTGCCGCACCGGCTCCGGGGTGCCGTCGATGGATCGCCGACGGAGCGTCGCTACCTGGTCGCTGACCCGATGAAGGCGCCGCCGAGGAATCGGTTCGAGACCGCGTCCGACCGCCGTGAACCGACGGGAAAGGCGGTGCCGCAGGGATCTGTACGGCCTCCGCATACCACCAACCTAGTCGCGTCCTGGGGGGAACTCACTGAGTATGTCACACGGTCAAGTGCCTCATTGACGGCCTTCATCGGCCTCTCAGCATCCGTCATCGGCCTCTCAGGATCGAGTAGGGAACTCGAGCGCGATGTCGCGGGATCACGAACGCCACCATCTCACCGATCGTGGCCCTGCTGACCTGGCCCCGGCTCGACGCCTGCGGCGTCCAGCCGCTCGACCCGGTCGTCCAGGGCGGCCCGATCAGGGACGGCGAAGCTCAGGTGGTCGAGGCGGCAGCGACGGTCGCTGAATGCTCCCGGCTCGGCCAACCGCGATGGTTGACGAAGGTGACCAGCAGTCCGTCGCGGGTCAGCGTGGCCTTCCGCGGGCCGCGATGACGATATGGAGAGGCTTTGATCAGCGGCACCCATAGCGGGCGATGCTCTGAAATCGACCCCAGAGTGGGCTGGTGAACGCCCGGACCGGAGCGGCTTCCCGCCGTATGTCGTGACGTGTGGTGCCCACTCTGGGGTCGATATCAGACTCAGTTCCGCTGGCCGGCGGGTTCTGCCTCGACCGGATGGCCCCCCGGGGTGAGGTCGAGGCGACGCAGCAGTTGCGCGTTGGCCGCCACCACCAGGGTGGACGCCGACATCAGCAGTGCGCCGATCGCCATCGGCATGCTGATACCGATCGGTGCGAGCACGCCGGCCGCCAGCGGCACGGTGACCAGGTTGTAGCCGGCCGCCCACCACAGGTTCTGCCGCATCTTCCGGTAGCTGGCCCGGGACAGGTCGATCACCGAGATCACCGAACGCGGGTCGTCGCCGGCCAGCACGACGCCGGCCGACCCGATCGCGACGTCCGTACCGGCACCGATCGCCAGCCCGACATCGGCCTGGGCCAGCGCGGGGGCGTCATTCACCCCGTCGCCGACCATCGCCACCTTGTTACCGGCACGCTGCAACCGGACGATCTCGGACGCCTTGTCCTCGGGCCGCACCTGCGCGATGACGGTGTCGATGCCCAGCTCGCGACCCACCTGATCGGCGACGGCACGGGCATCGCCGGTGAGCAGCACCACCGAGACGCCACGGTCATGCAACTGCCGGACCGCTTCGGCAGACTCCGGGCGGATCTCGTCGGCGAGGCGGAGCCGTCCGATCACCCGGCTGTCGCGCAGGACGTGCAGCACGATCGCGCCGGCGTCCGACTCTGGGGTGGTCAGCGCAGAGGTGCCGGTTTCCTCCAGGAGCCTCGGCCCGCCGACCTGGACGGTGCGTCCGTCGATCGTCGCCGACACGCCCAGCGCGGGCGCGGAGCGGAAGCCGGAACTCGCCGGGAGATGGAGGCCACGCTCGTCGGCGGCGCGGACGATCGCCCGGGCCAACGGGTGCTCGCTGTCGGACTCCGCGGACGCCGCCAGCGCCAGCACACCGTCTTCGTCCAGGTCGGCATCGGCTGCGACCGTGACGTCGATCAGGCCGGGCTGACCCTTGGTCAGGGTGCCGGTCTTGTCGAACACGACGGCGTCGACCTCGCGCATCGACTCCAACGCCAACCGATCGGTGATCAGCACGCCCGCACGGGCCGCCCGCTCGGTGGCGATCGCCACCACCAGGGGAATCGCCAGGCCCAGGGCGTGCGGGCAGGCGATCACCAGCACCGTGATGGCACGCAGCACCGCGTCGTCCGGGTAGCCGAGAGCGGCCCACACGATGGCGGTCAACGCCGCCGTGCCGAGCGCGAACCAGAACAGCCACCCGGCCGCGCGGTCCGCCAGTCGCTGGGCCCGTGAACTCGACGCCTGTGCCTGTGCGACCAGGCGCTGGATGCCGGCCAGGGTGGTGTCGTCGCCGGTCGCGGTCACCTCGACCCGGATGGCCGAGTCGGTCGAGATGGTGCCGGCGGCGACCCGGTCGCCGATGGTGCGGCGTACCGTCCGGGATTCGCCGGTCACCATCGACTCGTCCAGCTCAGCCTCGCCGTCGACGATCCGTCCGTCGGCCGGCACGCTGGCGCCCGGCCGGACCAGCACCACGTCGCCCACACCGAGTTCGGACGGCGCGACGGTGGCGATGTCATCGCCACGAACCACCTCGGCCTGATCGGGCAGCAGTGCTGCCAGCGAATCCAGCGCGCTGGTGGTCTGGGCGAGCGATCGCATCTCCACCCAATGGCCGAGCAGCATGATCACGATCAGCAGCGCCAGCTCCCACCAGAACTCCAGCGAGTGGTCGAGGATGCCGAGCGTGGCGCCCCAGCTGGCCGCGAACGCGACGGTGATCGCCAACCCGACCAGCAGCATCATCCCGGGCTGCCGAGACCGGATCTCGTCCACCGCACCGGTCAGGAACGGACGTCCGCCCCAGACGTACATCACCGTGCCGAGGACCGGCGCCACCCAGGCCAGGACGCCGCTGGGCGCCGGGTAGCCGACCAGCATCGCGAACATGGGGGAGAGCGCCACCACCGGCAGCGAGAGGACGAGCATCATCCAGAACAGCCGCCGGAAATGGTCGGCGTGGCCCGCATGGCCGCCGTGGCCGGTATGGCTGCCGTGTCCCGGATGAGCTGCGTGTGCCTCGTGACCGGTGTGGGCTGCGTGTGCCTCGTGACTGGTGTGGGCTCCGTGTGCCTCGTGACCGGTGTGGGCTGCGTGTCCGTCGTGACCCGTGTGATCGTGTGCCGAGTGGTTTGTCATGATGCCTCCTGTATACCCCCTAGGGGTATCAGATACAACAGCTCGGTCCCGCCGATATTCCGCACGGTGACGTCACTCCTCATCTCGGCGTAGGGCGGCAAAGGCGCATCGACCGGAAAGACGGCTGCGAAATGTTCTTCCTGGGAATGGGTGATTCGGTCGACATCGCCTATATGCGGCACTACTTTGTGCGACAGGTCGGTGAACGCACGGCGAACTGATCGTGAACGAAGGGTGTCGGGCGAATGACGGTCACCGGAATGATGTCGGGCCAGCGACGAGAGACGCTGAGTGGATCGCTGTGGTTCGTCCCGCTGCTGATGACTCTGGTCGCCCTGCTGCTCGGAGGGGTCCTCGCCGAAGTCAAACTGCCGGAGAACGGTCCGCTGAGCCCGGTCTTGTACCACGGCGGCGCTGAGGATGCCCGGCGGCTCCTGTTGAGTGTCGCGACCGCCACGGTCGGCGTGTTCGCCCTTGTCGTCGGGCTCACGCTGGTGGCGCTGCAGGTCGCCGGCAACCGGTACTCGCCGCGGCTGGTCCGCTCGTTCCTGCGCGATCGGCCCACCCAGATCGTGTTCGGCCTGTTCATCGCCACGTTCGCCTACAACGCGGCCGGCCTCTACACGGTCGGTGCGCAGGACGACTATCCGCGCCTCGCGGTCACGATGGGCATCGTGCTGCTGTTCGCCTGCATCGCTGCGCTGGTGTTCTACGTCGATCGGGTCGCGCACAGCCTGCAGACCCACAGCCTGCTGAACTCCGTCGGGGTGGCGGCCCGGCGCGCCATCGACGCGCAGCCGCCGGGCATCGGACGTTCGGCGGGCATGTCCGGCCTGGACGGTGTGCCGTGGGATGAGCCGCCGGTCGGAGCCATCCAGTTGCTGGCACCGCGGTCCGGTTATGTGCAGCGGCTGCAGATGGACGCCCTGATGCGGGCCGCGCTGGCCGAGGACGCGGTGATCCAGCTGGTGCCGGGCATCGGGGGACATGTGGTGCAGGGGACGCCGCTGGCATGGGCCTGCCCGGCTAATGGTGGTGTGGTTCAGCCCGAGTCGCTGGCCCGGGCGGTGAACCGGGCGATTACCATCGGCTCGGGGCGCAGCAGCTACAACGATGTCGCTCTGGGCGCCGTCCAGATGGTCGACATGGCGCTGCTGTCCATGCATGTCTTCGATTACCACACGGTCGAGCAGTCCTGCGCGGAGTTGGGGGTGCTGTTGGGCAGGATCGCGGGGGTGCCGCTTGGGCCCGAGGCGGTCATCGACTCGACGGGCACGATCAGGGTTCTGGTTCCTGGTCTCTACTTCCAGGACTATCTCGAACTCGCCTGTGGTGAGATCCGGCGCAAAGGCAGCTCGGAGCCGGTGGTGATGCTCGCCCTGGTGAAACAACTCCGTGCTGCCGGCGCGACCGCGACCCCGCAACGGCTGGGTCTGGTGCGCCGTGAACTCGAGCTTGTCCGGGCGTCCGCGAAGGGCGACATTCACGAGCCCCATGATCTGGAGCGGGTGCTGCGCGAGATCGACCGCACGCTGCTGCTGATCGGAGGCGGCCAGCCCGACCGGCCCGCGATTCAGCTGGCGGAGCAGTAACCGCCGCCGCTGATCGAAACGCGGTTAGCCTGGTGCCAGCAGGCTCGGCTTGAGACAACGGCAGGTGACCCATGACCGAGAAGGTCGACTTCAAGAAGTCTCTCGACAGCTACCAAGCCCCGCGCGGGGGGTTTCGCATCGTGACGGTTCCCGACATGCAGTACCTCATGGTCGACGGACATGGTGACCCCAACACCGCTCCGGCCTACACCGAGGCGCTATCGGCGCTGTATCCCGTCGCCTACAAGCTCAAGTTCATTAGCAAGCGAGAGTTCGACCGCGACTACGTCGTGCCACCGCTGGAGGGTTTGTGGTGGGCGCAGGACATGGACGCCTTTGCCGCTTCACGTGACAAATCCCGATGGGATTGGACGATGATGCTGATGGTTCCCGAGTGGATCGACCGTGCGCCGTTCCTGTCCGCGGTTGAACAAGCGGGAGCCAAGAACGCACCTGCACGCCTGGATGACGTTCACCTGGAAACCCTCTCAGAGGGGTGTTGCGTGCAAACGCTCCACCACGGCCCGTTCGATGACGAAGGTCCTGTGCTGGAACGAATGCACAACGAGTTCATCCCCTCGAACGGGCTGCGCCTGGACGGCAAACACCACGAGATCTATTTCAGCGACTTTCGCAAAGTCACCCCCGACAAGCTGCGCACCATTCTTCGCCAGCCAGCATCGTTGCCTCCGCCTGCCCAGTCGCTACTGCTGCGTTCAGCTTAGGTGCGACGTTAGGCTTTCTTCAGCGCGCGCTCCGTTTCTCAGGTGTTCAGCAGGCGTGACCAGAAGTCGTCACGTCACCGCCCCAGCCCTCGAGCAACCTTTCGCACGGGCACCAGAATCATCCGCGTATGGACTAGCAGTTTCGAAGGGATCAGGCACCAGTCGTGCGGCTAACCCGAACGCCATACAAAAATCCCGCTTCAGCGGCACACCTTAAATAGGTTGCCGCGGATCCGTTGCGTAGCCGCACATTACGCCAAAGACACCTGGGGGGCACTCGTTACGGCCGCTCCCATTGGTTGCCGGCGCGGCCTCCGCTTCGGGTAGTCCTGCCAGTAATCGGCGTACTCTGTTTCGAAGACCCTCGTGAACCGAAGCATTTCATTTGGGCGGGCAAATATTGCGGCTGGCACGACATACTGAAGGTGGCGTAGGCTTGGCATTTGATTCCAATCAAAGGCGCATGGACGAGCGAATGCAATCTGGCGGCCACGGGAGTTTTCGAGAGTGAATACGCGCCGGTCCCACGCGTCGCCCGACTGCCCTACTAACCCGTAGGCTAAACGACATAGACCGTCGGCCTCCAGTCGGGCCACAGATCTCTCAACAGCTTCTAGCGCCGTGTGAAGTTTCGATAGGTCAAGGATAGAGGCCCGGTAGTGCATATAGTCGTTGCGCACTGAGTGAACTTTCGCTGCTTCGAGCGTAGAGCGAACATATTTCAACGTATCAACGAGGCGCTCTTGTGCTTTAGGAAGGAGGTCAAGGAACGGCAGGTTATGCAGAAAGGGAAAGGACTTAAGGTTCGTGTACTTGCTGTAGCCGGGATAGTCAGCTCTCGAGCGCAAATGCTGGGCCTCATTGAGGCGAGAATCGGCCAAGAGGTCCGCGAGGGTCCCGAAGCCACGGATCAGCGGATAGAGAGTATTCGAATCAGTCAACTCGATACGCTCGTGTTCTGCCGCTCTCGGCGCCTCATAGCTATTCAAACGCGTGAGGCTGGCGCTCCGAGTTAGCTTGGGAGCATAAGCAAATGGATGCTCGGTGGAAACGTGATCGGTGGTTAGCGCCCACGTGGTAAAAACTAGACTGTCGTCGAGCACCCCTTCCAACTCAATGAAGTAATTTGCTGCAATCGCGCGCAGTTCGACGGCGTCAAGACGCGCCCCAATCCCTGCGACCTGTGCATATCGCTTGAGTCGATTGTGGTGTTCCCAAAACCCCTGATTTCGGTCTTCGAACGCGTCGCTGTAAAAGCCTAGCTTCCATAAGGTGGCGTTTACGAAGTCATCGTCAGATACGCCGTCAAAATCGATCCCCAAGCGCTCGGATGCAAGCACCTGATTGGTGCGTCTCGCGAGAACTAGGTGCCGGATCACCTCTTCGGGGGTAGCGGAACCGATGTATTCCTCAAGCTGCTCCTGCGGATCGTCGCCTTCCGTGTCCCGGAGTTGCCATTGCAGCTCGTCCACTTCGGCAGGGTCGTCGAGGCGGTAGAGCTCCTCGACAAGGCGCTTCAGGCGCAGGGGTCCGATAGAAAAGTCGGAGGACATGAACCGAATGCCGTGAGCAGATAGCTCGGGATAAAGCGCAAAGGTACCATAGGTCATGGCACGGTTGGTTTTCAGTCGTCGAATCTCCCCTCGGTGAACGTCCAGGTGTGGTGGTTTGTCCTTCACGGCGGACTGACCGGTGGCGATGAGGTGGTCAATTCTAGAGATGAGATCCTGATTCGAGGCGAGGAGAAGAATCTGTGTAAGTCGCGGCCTGTCGAGGTCGGTCACAATATCTTGAGCTTTTCCGACCAGCCCCAAAGTTTGCACAGCTGAGCGCATGCATCCAGATGTGTTGTCCAGCAAGTCGGCGAGGAGTGTGCGGAGTTCGCCGTCGCTTAGCAGGTCGCTCAATGCGAGTGCTATAGGCTCTTGGCTCTGATCGTCGAAGCGCAGGCGCTCGAGTTCATCGATGCTGTCGATGAATCCCTGCCAATCTGAATGATCAGCTCCAAACTGATCCAGCACGCGCTCCATCGTTGGAGCGTGTTCGACGATGCTTGCTGAGTGGTCAGTGCTGAGTAGTACTCGATGAACCGCGGGGCAGGTGATGTCACTGCAGTGGAACGCGCCAACCGACCTGCTGGGCACCAGCCATCGGGATTCACGGCTACGCAGGAGACCATATGGGCCGGAGATGAACACTCCTGATTGGAAGACTCCTATTGGCATTTCCTCGAGGAGGCGTAGCGTGTCGCGGTGGGTCAGCACCTCTTGGGCGTCTTCGAATAATGAAGCGTACCGGTCATACAGTTGACGGCCGAAGATCAGCGGGAGCAGAATACTGCGGGACCGGAGTTGGTCGTTGATGATCTCTCGGAGATCGTCTGGCCTGCTGCGCTTAACATCCACGAGTGGTTCAATATGGTGGAGCTTCAGGAGGCATAGGGTCCGTGCCTCTTTCGGCGGCACTTCGTTCTTGGTGATGAGCTTCTGCATGACCTTGTTCCCGAAGTCGGTTAGGTGGATCCTCGAAACGAGTTCATCAGGAAGCTTGAATTTTTCGTTCAGTATGCATCCAGAAAGGAAATCGGTGAGCCTCGAGAACTCGTAGAAGGACCGGCGCCATTCAGGGTCGGGGTGGGCGACCAGAAGATCTTCCTTTGTGAGTCTGATCGGATCCATCTCTTACCTCCAGTAGTCGTCATGGCTGGGCCAGCGTCGTGCTCAAGGCAGGCTATCGACCTTGCGAGAGCTTGGGGAAGCCTTTGGATGTTCGGTGCCAGCGGATTTCGACATGTCTTTGATAGGCGCTTGCGGGTCAACCGAACTCACGGCGTTCGCGGCCACCGAGGGCTTGGTCATTGCTGAGGGATGCGCCAGTCCTGGCAGATTTCAGAGTCCGTGGGAGCTGTTGTGATTGGTGCAGCAGCACTCCGACTCGCCCTGGTCTGCGACGACTGGGGGCGGACCTGTAGAGGTGCTGCCGCCCGGCGAACTGGCCGAACATGCAGCGCGGTGTGACGAGGAGGACCCGCACCGCCCACTTCAACGTGTGGCCCGGAGAGTGGAACCTGCCCTATCTCGACATGAGCCGTTGCTCCGGCGTGACCGGCGCTGGTGTTGGGCCCGAAGGATGCAGCCGGACTGCGCCGAATGCTCGTCTCGCTCGATGCCGCGCGTGCACGGCGGCGATTGCGAGACATGTCGCTGCCGTCCGTCGCAGGGTCCCCGTAGCAAGGGTGTCAGGAAACGGGCCCGAGAGGTGTCCGTCAGGGGCCGAATGTGTTGTCTGACCGCAAGGTGGGGCGGGCGGGGCTCGAACCCGCGACCCAGGGATTATGAGTCCCCTGCTCTAACCAGCTGAGCTACCGCCCCGACCGGCGGGTGATCGCCGCCGGCGGCCTCGGGCTTCACCCTGGGGCTTCACCTCGACCGGCCCAAAGTGTATCGGAGCGGCTGCTCCACTTCGGGCGAAGCCGATGCTGACGCCGACCCGAGCAGCACAACCCGGCCGCAGCGCAAGGGCAAACAGATCTCACATCGTCTTACAGCTCTGTTAACTATTTGGATAGTTGCCTCTCAAGCTGAGCGTTTCGGCAATAGGGTGAGCCCCAGTTGAGCGGCGAGAGCTCTACGACAAGGGAGAACAAGGGCATGACCCAACTGCAAGGCGCGGCCGACCTCACGGCGGTCAAGGAACAGACCACGCAAGAGATCGAGGGGTTGCGCGACCAACTGCTGAGCATCAGCCGCACGATCCACGCGAATCCGGAGCTGTCGTGGAAAGAGTACAAGGCAGCGGCACTCGTCGCCGACACGATGCGTGAGGCAGGGTTCGATGTCGAGCTCGGTGCCTACGGTGTCGAAACGGCCGTCGAGGCCGTCTACGGCGACGGCGATCTCACGGTGATCATCTGCGCCGAGTACGACGCCTTGCCGGGTGTCGGACACGCCTGCGGACACAACGTGATCTGTGCCTCCGGCGTGGGCGCCGCGCTGGGTCTGGCGAAGGTGGCGGACGAGGCGGGCCTGCGGGTCGTGCTGCTCGGCACCCCGGCCGAAGAGCATGGCGGCGGCAAGGTTTCGCTGCTGGAGGCCGGCGCTTTCGAGCAGGCCGACTTCTCGATGATGGTGCACGGCATGACCGCGACACCGGACATGACCGGCGACAGCCACAGTGCACGTGGCATGTCGTCCACCGCGGTGGATCGTTTCGAGGTGACCTACACCGGCCTGACGGCGCACGCCGCGGCGGTTCCCGAGTTGGGCATCAACGCGTCCAACGCGGCGGTGCTCG
Organism: Micropruina sp.; assembly: GCF_047606365.1. Lineage (GTDB taxonomy): Bacteria > Actinomycetota > Actinomycetes > Propionibacteriales > Propionibacteriaceae > Micropruina. The sequence goes on from NZ_JASGEN010000091.1 coordinate 24,743, forward strand.
CGCTCAACGCGTTCGCGATGCTGCGCCAGCATCTGCCCAAGGAGACCAACCTGAACGCGTTCATCTCGCTCGGTGGTGAAGCGACCAACATCATTCCCGACCGGACCGTCGTCCAGGTCGAGTTGCGCGCCTACGACCTCGAGATCTGGCGCGAGATGAAGAAGAAGGTGCTGCGCTGCTTCGAAGCGGGTGCGGTTGCGACCGGCTGCACCTGGGAGTGGGCACCGACCGAGCACCCGTACGCGCCGGTGGTCAGCGACGAGGTTCTCGCCGGCCTGTGGGACGTCAACTTCGCCGCTCGCGGACGGACGATCGACACCGAGGTCCGGCTCGGCGGCGGGTCGACGGACATGGGCAACGTGTCCCAGGTGCTGCCGGCCATCCATCCGCTGGTCACCTTCCGCGGCGCGGGCGCACCGCCGCACAATCCGGCGTTCACCGCGATCGCGGCGAGCCCTGCAGCCGACGAGGCACTGATGGACGGCGCGGTGAGCATGGCCGCCACCATTCTCGATGTCGCCCTCACCCCGGAACTGCGCGCGGACTTCAAGGCGCGTAAGGCGGCCCGTCCCGCCGGCGCCACGCAGGCCAAATTCTCCTCCTGAGTACTGGTCGGGGTCGTCGACCCCCGAACCGAAAGGTCTCCATGTCCACCACACCAGAAGCCACGGACGTCCCGGCGCCGTCGCGCGTCTTCAACATTTCCTTCAAAGACAAAGGGCTCTGGCTGCTGTTCGCGCTCATTGTCCTGCTCTCGGCGATCGCACAGTTCATCGGGCCGTTGACGGTTCCGCTCGGCAGCGTCTCGATCATGTTGCTGCCGATGATCTGGGCGCTGTTGATGGGCGTCCTCATCTCGGGGCAGACCTGGCGGCCGCTGCCGATCGATCTGCAGCACACCGCGAACGCCATCATGAGCGTCGCCGTCCTGGTGCTCTGCGCCCGGCTGGGCCTGACCCTGGGCCAGCAGTTGCCGGCGTTGTTCGCGGCGGGACCGGCGCTGCTGCTGCAGGAACTGGGCAACGTGTTCGGCTCGCTGCTGCTCGCACTGCCGCTGGCGGTGCTGCTGCGGATGGGGCCGGCCACGGTCGGCGCCACCTTCTCGATCGACCGTGAGCCGTCCTTCGCCATGGTGACGTCACGGTTCGGGGCCGACTCCCCGCAGTACCGGGGCGTGCTGTCGATGTACGTGTTCGGCTCCATCTTCGGCGCGATCGTGGTCAGCCTGGTCGCCTCGATCATCTCCGCGCTCGGCATCTTCCGCTGGGAGGCGCTGGCGATGGGCTCCGGCGTCGGTTCGGGCTCGATGATGGCTGCCGGTATCGCTTCGGTGAGCGCGGCCCACCCCGAGTTCGCCGACACCATCGCGGCGCTCGCCACCACGGCCAACCTGATCGCCGCGGTCGTGGGCGTCCCGCTCACGCTGTGGATCTCGCTGCCGGTGGCGGACCGGTTCTACAAATTCCTGACCCGCAACCAGAAGGAGGTTGTCAAGAAGGAATCGACCGGCAAGCTCAGCGCGCTCGCCAGCGTGCTGGACGCGCCCAAGGTCAACCTGAACCCGGGGACCAGCCTGCTGATCCTGACGGTGGCCGGACTGGTCACGGCGAGCATCGTGAAGAAGGGGTTCTCCTTCGACATGGTGATCACCTACGCGCTGATCGCCGCGATGGTCGGTGTTGCCATCTGGCTCTCGAAGCTGACCAAGGGCAAGGTGCCGGGGCTGATCACGGTGATCCTGATCGGTACCTACATCACCTCGCCATGGTTCCCCTACGCGAGTTGGGTTCTGCACACCGCCGAATCGGTCGATTACCTGTCGGTGATCACCCTGATGCTCGCCGTCGCCGGTCTCAGCATCGGCAAGGATCTGCCGATGCTGCGGCAGATCGGCTGGAAGATTCTGCCGGTGGGCTTCGTGGTGATCGCTGCCACCTTCCTCGCCTCGACGGTGATCGCCCAGGTGGTGCTCGGCATCCTGCACCGGTAGGCGCAGTTCCGATGCAGATCGGAGATCCCGGGGCACGCCCGGGATGACGTGGGACGGCATCTCGCCCCGTCATCCCCGGCGGGCACCGGGATCTCCGCAATTCGGGGACGGCATCTCACCCGTCATCCCGGCGGACGGCGGGATCTCCGCCGAGGTTCAGTCGAACAGCGCTTTCCCGATGTAACTACCGGTTGCCGGACCGGGAGGAATGGCGAACACCGCTGAACCGATATGTCGGATGTACTCGTTCAGCAGATCGAAACGACCCAGCTTGTTCTGCAGATCGACGAAATGCTGCGGGTTGTTCTGAAAGCTGATGAACAGCAGACCGGCGTCCAGCAGGCCCTGATTGTTGAGGCCGTCGGTGTAGTTGTAGCCGCGGCGCAGGATCTTCACGCCGCTGTTGTTCTCGGGTGCCGCCAGGGCGATGTGTGAGGTCGGGTCGATCACATGGGCACCCTCGACCTGCTTCGCGAAATCGGGGGTGTCGAACTCCCGCTCGCCGGTGAGCGGGGCGCCCTCGTCCTTGGTGCGGCCGAAGATCTGCTGCTGGTCCGAGATCCGGTCGAAGTCCCAGGTTTCGATGGTCATCGCGATCTTACGGACCACCTGGTAGGTGCCGCCGGTCATCCAGTCGGCGTCCTTCAACCAGACGAACTGGTCGTAGTCGGCGTCGCTGACCACGTTGCGGGTGCCGTCCTTGAACCCCATCAGGTTCCGCGGGGTTTCCTGGCCGGGGCCGGCGCTGGCCCGTCCGAACCCCATCACCACCCAATGGGTGTGTGCTGTGGTGGTCACCATCCGCGCCAGGTTGCGGATGGCGTGATAGGCCACCTGCGGGTCATCGGCACAGGCCTGCAGGGACAGATCGCCGCCGGAAAGCTCCGGTTGCAGCACGTCACCGGGAATCCGGGGCAGATCCTTGAGCAGCGCGGGCCGCTTGTGCGCCAGGTCGAATCGCTGGTCGAAGACACCGGGGCCGAGCCCGACGGTGACCGTGAGGGACGCCGGCGCCAGCCCGTGCGCCTCACCGGTGTCGGTCGCGACGGCGTCCGGGCGTTCGGGTTCGATGGTGCCGATCGCCTTGCCCTGGGTGAGTTGTGCGATCGCCGCGCTCCACCGGGCCAGCAGCACCTGCAGGTCCTGCCGGGTCGCCCCCCGGTTCAGGTTGAAGGTCATGAACACCGCGTGCCGCTGCGGCGGCGTCCGGATGCCGGCCTGATTCGGCTGGTCGTAGAACGGCACACGGCGGGTCAGATCGACCGAATCGGTGACGTCGGGCGCCGACGCCGATGGCGTCGCACCGGCAGCACGCGCGTTGCCGCCCATGAACGCGGCGGTGGCACCCGCGCCGACGACGGCCCCACCGGCGGCGGCCGCGGCACCGCCGGCAA
>NZ_JASGEN010000092.1:0-15305 GCF_047606365.1 Micropruina sp.
CGGCCACACCCCCCGCGAGATCACTCCCTGCCCGCCTTAAGCACAACAACGGGTGCCGCCGAGAGCTTCTCGGCGGCACCGCTTTTTTGGGCCCCACTCCCCCACCGCGCCTCAGCCCGATGCACCGCGATACCATCTGCCGGTGCGCTTCCTGAATCCGATGCCGTCCCATGACCTCACCTACGACGATGTCTTCATGGCACCGCGGCGTTCATCGGTCGTCTCCAGGCTCGACGTGGACCTGACCAGCACCGACGCCCTGCGTCTGCCGCTGCCGCTGGTGGTGGCCAATATGACCGCGATCTCGGGCCGCCGGATGGCCGAGACGGTGGCCCGCCGGGGTGGCATCGCGATCATTCCGCAGGATCTGCCGACGGCCATCGTGGCCGAGACGATCGCCCGGGTGAAGGCGGCTCACACCGTCTTCGACACCGCGGTGCACGTCGATCCCAGCACGACCGTCGGCGAGGCCCTGAACCTGCTGCCCAAGCGGGCGCACGGCCTGGTGGTGGTCGTCGAGGACGGCGTCCCGGTCGGCCTGCTGGGGCCGTCCGAGGCGGCGGGACTGGACCGGTTCGTGCAGGTTCACGAGGCGATGTCGACCGACCTCACGCTGGTCGATCCGGAGACCTCGCCGGCGGACGTCTTCGAGCTGCTCAGCACCCGCCGGCACCGGGTGGCCCTGGCGGTGCGCGACGGCAAGCTGACCGGCCTGATGACCAGCAAGGGCGCCCTGCGCGCCACCCTCTATCCCCCGGCCCTGGACGCCTCCGGCCGGCTCCGGGTCGGTGCCGCGGTGGGCATCTCGAAGGACGTCGAGCGACGGGCCGCCGAGTTGCTGGACGCCGGCGCCGACGTCCTGGTGATGGACACCGCGCATGGCCACCAGGAGCGGATGATCGAGGGCCTGCGGCTGGTCCGCGCCATGCTGACTGCCCGGGGCAGCTCGGTGCCGCTGGTGGCCGGCAACGTCGTCACCGCCGAGGGCACGGCCGACCTGATCGAGGCCGGTGCCGACGTGGTGAAGGTGGGTGTCGGGCCGGGTGCCATGTGCACCACCCGGATGCAGACCGGTGTGGGTCGTCCGCAGTTCTCCGCGGTGCTGGAGTGCGCTGCCGAGGCCAACGCCAGCGGCAAGGCGATCTGGGCCGACGGCGGCGTCCGGCACCCGCGCGATGTGGCGCTCGCGCTGGCCGCCGGCTCGGGCGCGGTGATGATCGGTTCCTGGTTCGCCGGCACCCACGAATCAGCCGGCGACCTGGTCACCGACCACGACGGGCGTCCCTACAAGGAGTCGTTCGGCATGGCGTCCGCCCGCGCGGTGCGGATGCGGACCCGCGAGCAGTCCCGCTTCGAGCGGGCCCGCGCGGCCCTGTTCGAGGAAGGCATCTCGCACTCCCGGATGTACCTCGACCCGGCCCGTCCCGGTGTCGAAGACCTGATCGACTTCATCGTCGCCGGCGTCCGCTCCAGCTGCACCTACGCCGGCGCCCGGACTCTGCCCGAGTTCGCCGCCAACGCGGTCGTCGGCATCCAGTCCGCGTCCGGCTTCAACGAGGGACGCCCCCTGCACGTCAGCTGGTGACCCGAAACCACCCCGACGTCCACCCGTCCACCAAAGCCCTCCCTAACTATCTCTGCCCTCCCGCATGCGGGAGGGCAGAGATAGTTAGGGAGGGCCTTATCAGCATGCGCAGAGGGCGTACGGGGACGGGACTAGCGGGAGGCCTTGCGGAACGGCCGCGCCGCCAGCGCACGGCGAATCCGGGACTCCACCATGCCGGGCGACTGCAGGTCCTTCCAACACCAACGGACGACGCAGTAGCCCTCGTCCACCAAGGCCTGCTGCCGCTGCTTCTCCGCCTCAATCACCGCTCGGGGGTCGTCGCCGTATGTCCCGTCGTACTTGCTGCCACCGTCGTACTCACCGATGATTCCGTCGCCCCAGTCGAAGTCCGGCCTGCCCAGAAAGCGACCGCCCGCGCTGAACTGGTCCACCTGCAACCGCGGGATCGGAATATTCGCCAGTCGCATCCTGGCCCGGCTGTGCGACTCTCCGAAGCTCTCACTGGACGGATCGCCGAAGGCAACAGCCTGGGCCGCTCGGGCATGACCGTAGCCGTTCGGGGTAGCCAGGTCTTCACGCACCACTCCGCGCCGCAGCGCTGCATCAACGACCGCCACCGCGTCGGGGAAGGACAGCCGCCTCGCCAGATCGGTGACCGTTCGGCGCAGGCTGGTGGTCGGAAGTCCGTCAATCAGGTCCGTGTCATCGTCGTCCAGGATCGCCGGAGTGGCTTGGAGCAGCCGATTCCGGGTGTGCCGACCGCCCATCGTCCGAACCACCTGCACCGGTAGCGCGTCCGCGATTCGCACGGGCAGTCCGTGCAGGATCGCCGCCGACTGAAACGCGAAGTAGGTGCCGTGATTGATCGCCAGCGCCGCGGCGTCCACCCTGCGACGATGCAGCTCCCAGGGCGCGAGGTTCTCGGTCGGCATCACGACGCCGCGTCGCAACCTCACCAGCTGCCCTGCCCGCAAGGCGGAATCCATTCCCCTACGGTCACACGATTGGTCGTGCATCCACGACTTGGTGGTGTAGACGGTCATGCCCTCACCTTGGACACCAACATCCCGGATCATTCATCAACGGGCACGCCCTGTGGATAAGTTCCTGCCGGGTGAGCCGACAAGCGCCCTAAAGCCCTGCCTAACTAGTTCTGCCCTCCCGCATGTGGGAGGGCAGAACTAGTTAGGCAGGGCTTAGGGGGAAGGGTGTGACTCCCGGGCAGGACACCCTCGAGGCTCAGTGCTGGTAGTCGCCGCGGTAGTACTCGAACACCCAACCACTGAGAGCCCAGATGCCGAGGCAGACGGCGAGGATGCTGATCCACCAGCCGAAGACCGGGCCGAGAGCGAGCAGTTGGACGGTGAGCGCCACCCAGAAGGGCCAGATGCTCTTCGGCGGGAAGAAGCCCAGGGCGCCGGCACCTTCGGCGATCTCGGCGTCCTTGCGGTCCTCCAACCGGGCGTCCATCTTGCGGGACAGGTTGAACACGTAGAACGCGACCATCGTGAACAGCAGCACCGTCATGATCAGTGCGACGGTGCCGATGATCTCGTGGGACATGAACCAGTAGATCGGCGTCACGATCGCGACGAAGATCGCGATCGCGGCGAACATCCAGCCTTCGACCTTCATGGGTTCACTCCCCCTTGGGATTCTCGATGGAGGACGCCGTGCCGACGCCGGTGAGTAGGACGTCCATCTCCTCGGTGCGGTCCACGCCGTGGATCTCGGGATGGTGCAGATCGAAGGCGGGCGACTCGGAACGGATCCGCGGCAGCTTGCTGAAGTTGTGCCGCGGCGGCGGGCAGGAAGTCGCCCACTCCAGCGAGCGACCCCAGCCCCACGGATCGTCGGTGTTCACCAGCGGCGAATTGCGGCTGATCCAGATGTTCCAGAAGAACGGCAGCATCGAGATGCCGAGCAGGAAGGCACCGACGGTGGAGACCTGGTTGAGGAACTCGAAGCCCTCGGTCGGCAGGTAGTCGGCGATCCGTCGCTGCATGCCCTCGATACCCAGCCAGTGCTGCACCAGGAAGGTCAGGTGGAAGCCGAAGAACAGCATCCAGAAGTGCACCTTGCCCCAGCGCTCGTTGAGCATCCGGCCGGTGAACTTGGGCCACCAGTAGTAGAAGCCACCGAACATCGCGAACACCACGGTGCCGAACAGCACGTAGTGGAAGTGTGCGACCACGAAGTAGGTGTCCGAGACGTGGAAGTCCAGCGGCGGGCTGGCCAGGATGACGCCGGTCAGGCCACCGAACAGGAAGGTGGTGAGGAAGCCCATCGCCCACATCATCGGTGTTTCGAAACTGATCGATCCGCCCCACAGGGTGCCGATCCAGTTGAAGAACTTCACCCCGGTGGGCACCGCGATCATGAAGGTCATGAACGAGAAGAACGGCAGGTTCACCGCTCCGGTGACGAACATGTGGTGCGCCCACACCGCGACGCTCAAGCCGCCGATCGCCATGGTCGCGGCAACCAGGCCGACGTAACCGAAGATCGGCTTGCGGCTGAACACCGGCAGGATCTCGGTGATGATGCCGAAGAACGGGATCGCGATGATGTAGACCTCGGGATGCCCGAAGAACCAGAACAGGTGCTGCCACAGCACCGCACCGCCGACCCCGGGGTCGAGGATGTGGGTGCCGATCCGGCGATCGGCCTCGAGGACCAGCAGGCCGGCGGCCAGCACCGGGAACACCAGCAGCACCAGCAGCGAGGTGACAAAGATGTTCCAGGTGAAGATCGGCATCCGGAACATGGTCATGCCCGGCGCCCGCATGCAGACGATGGTGGTGACGAAGTTGACCGCGCCGAGGATCGTCGACAGACCCATCACGTACAGGCCCATCAGCCACAGGTCGCCGCCGACGCCGGGCGAGTTGATCGCGTCCGACAGCGGGGCGTAGGCGAACCAGCCGAACGCCGCCGCACCCTGCGGCGACAGGAAGCCCGAGCATGCGGTCACCGAGCCGAACAGGTACAGCCAGTAGCTGAACATGTTCATCCGCGGGAACGCGACGTCGGGGGCGCCGATCTGCAACGGCATGATCGCGTTGGCGAAGGCCGCGAACATCGGTGTCGCGAACATCAGCAGCATGATCGTGCCGTGCATGGTGAAGAACTGGTTGAAGGTCTCGTAGTGCAGGTACTGCAGACCCGGGAAGGCGAGTTCAGCCCGGATGGCGAGTGCCAGCAGGCCGCCGAACCCGAAGAAGGCGAAAGCCGTGACGAAGTACAGGTTCGCGATGACCTTGTGGTCGGTCGACGTCAGCAGCGTCATCGCCCTGCTGCCCCAGTTCGCCCGACGGACCGCCCGGCGCTCCGTCGAACCGAGGCTCACTCGTGCAACGCTCATCGTTGATGCTCCTCATCTGCCGGTGCCGACGGAACAGTGTTGACCCACGTGGGCGGCTTCAGCTCTCCGGTCTGGCCCTTGGCCGCCAGCTCCTTCAGATGCGCGTTGTACTCCTCGACGGTCACCACGTGCACGTTGAACAACATGGCCGAGTGGTAGGTGCCACACAGTTCGGCGCACTTGCCCAGGAACGTGCCCGTCCGGCTGGGCGTGACGTCGAAGGAGTTGGGATGGCCGGGAATGACGTCGAGCTTGAAGTAGAACTCGGGAACCCAGAACGAATGGATGACATCAGCCGAGGTCAGGTTGAACCGCACCGGCTCGTTCACCGGCAGGTACAGGTCGGGCAGCCGCTCGACGGTGCCGGTGTCGTAGACGACGGCGTTGACCGCGGGGTTCTGCTGCTCCATGTAGTTGAAGGACCATGACCATTTCTGGCCGATCACGTTCACAGTGTGGACGGGACGGTCGTTCACCTTGGCCAGCACGTTGTCCTGGCTCTGCACGGTGAAGAAGAACAGCACGCCGATGATCAGGAACGGCACCATCGTGTAGAGGATCTCCATCGGCAGGTTGTACCGGGTCTGCCGGGGCACCTCGGAGTCGCTCTTACGGCGATAACGGATGGCCACCCAGGCCATCAGGCCCCAGACGAACACACCGATCACCATGGAGGCGATCCAGGCGCCGTTCCACAGGTTGCCGATCCACGGGGCCTGCTCGCTGGCTGCCGGGAGCATGCCCCAGCGGCCCCATTGGTCGATCGTGTCCTGACTGCAGCCGGACAGCGCAAGCGCCAAGAGCGCGCCGCCCCCCAGCGCCACGACGCGGCCGGGGCGTGTGCGGTTCTTCACCACGGACGTTCCGCCTTCCCACGACGGACGCCTCCCGATGGCATGGTCGCCCCGGCAAGCCTCCGAATCGTCAGATTCCTAGGTGGCTCACCCTAGCCCAAAAGCACATCGGGACGCCCCCCTGGGGCGCCCCGATATTGCTGAATCTGGGATTGTTACCCGTAGTCCCGCGCGCAGCGGGCGGCCGGGCTCAGTGGAAGCTGTCGCCGCAGGCGCAGGAGCCCTGCGCGTTGGGGTTGTCGATGGTGAAGCCCTGCGCCTCGATGCTGTCCACGAAATCGATGGTCGCGCCGATCAGGTAGGGGGCCGACATCCGGTCGGTGACCACCGGCACACCGAACCATTCCTTGGTGACGTCGCCGTCCAGCTCCCGATCGTCGAGGGAGAGCTGGTAGCGCAGGCCGGAACAGCCGCCCGGCGCCACGGAGATACGGAGGAAAAGGTCCACTTCGGGCTGCTGCGAGACCAGGTCCTTCACCTTGGTCGCTGCGGCTTCGGTGAGGATGATGCCGTCGATGTCGAGCTGCTGGTCCAGGGACATGGTGACTCCGGTTTCTCGGGGATACTCGCCCGGAGCAACGCCTCCGCGGCGAGCGGGTATTCCGGGATCAGTGTAATCGCTCGTTCCGGACGTGGTGAACGCCGGTCACCACCGCGCCGCCCAGCCGGCGGCGAGTCGGCGTCCGGTCGCCGTCAGCGCCGCCGCGGTGTCGGTGCCGGGTTCGAGCAGATGGCCGGATTCCACCCCCATCACCCGCATCTCGCGCTCGGACATCTCGATCGTCGGCGACACCACCACCAGTGGGGTCTCGGCGGTCTCGCACCATCCGGCGAGTTCGGTGACCACCCCGCCGCCGCGGCGTCCGAAGTCGAACGAATCGCAGGCAGCGACCACCAGGTCGGCCGCCGCCAGGCCGCGGTCGAGCCCGATCCGTTCCGCACAGAACGCCGGGCCGGTGCTCAGCCGTCCGCCCAGGGCGAGGATCGCAAATCCGACACCGCCGGCCGCACCGGCACCGGCGACACGAGCTTGGCCGGCGTCGGCAAGCTCGGCGAACCGCTCCAGTGCCGCGTCCACCGCCAGCATCCGCTCCGCCGGGGTGCCCAGCCCGCGTCCGCGCCGGGAGGTGACGCCGCGCAGGCCCAGCAGTTGGTCGTCCAGCGCGCCCGACGCCACCAGGCCGACCAGCTCACAGCCGGCGAATCGGGCCCGGACGGCGTCCAACTCGAGCCGAGTGAGGGCCGCCAACGGTTCGGGACCGGCATCCAACGCGACATCGGCCGTCGCGCCGAGCGCACCCAGGAACCCGGCCCCGGCATCGTGCACGTCGAGCGCGGTCAGGTCGATCGCCACCGACGTCGTCCGCCCACCCTGCGCAGGATCATCGCCCTGCAGCGAATAGCCGACCAATCGTCCCAGCGCGGCACTGCTACCGGTCAGCGGATCCTCCGGCGTGACCGGATCGATGCCCACCGCGACCAGTCCCGGACGCCGGGCGAGCCAGCCGGTGCTGAGCGATTCCAGTTCACCCTCGGGCTCGACCAGCGCCTGACCGAGGGCGCGTCCGCCCTGTGCCAGACCGACAGCGGCCACCTCGGCCGATTCGGCGAAACCCGTGGCCAGCGCCACCGCGGCGGCCCGCGCCGACAGGTCCCTCACCGGTCCGCCGGCCACCAGCACCCGCGGACGGCGCTCAGCCATCGAGACCGGCGCTCACCGCAGGTTCTCGGTGGAATCCGACTCCGGCACCGTCCCGGGCGCCGGGGGCTGTTCGAACGTGCGACCCGGTAGCTCACCGGCAGGCTGCTCGGGCGCGCCGACGTCCAACTGACCCGGCTGGGCGCCGCCGGACAGCGACGCCTTCAGTGCGGCCAGTTCGTTGTCCACCTGGGCACCGGACGCCAGCGCGTCCAGTTCGCGGGTGATGTCGTCCTGAGCCAGGCCGGACGGGTCGTCGAGCGCACCGCTGGCCAGCAGTTCGTCGACGGCCGCGGCCCGGGCCTGCAGCTGCGTGGTCTTGTCCTCGGCGCGCTGGATGGCCTGACCGACGTCGCCGAGTTCCTTGCCGAGGCCGCTGAACGCCTCACTGATCTTGGTCTGCGCTTCGGCCGCCGTATACGTGGCCTTGATGGTCTCCTTACGGGTCCGGAAGGCGTCCACCTTGGCCTGCAACTGCTGGCTGGCCCGGACCAGGCGCTCCTCTTCGGACTGCAGCGCCGCATGCTGAGTCTGCAACTCGGCGAGCTGCTGCTGCAGGCCCGACTTGCGGGTCAGTGCCTCGCGGGCGAGATCCTCGCGGCCGGCCTCCAGAGCGCGGGTGGCGGCGACGGTCAGCTTGTCCATCTGCTGGTTGAGCTGCCCGGCCTGCAGTTCGACCCGCTTGCGGCTGGTCGCCACCTCGGCCACACCGCGACGCACCTGCTGCAGCAGTTCGAGTTGCTTGCTGTAGGAGTAGTCCAGCGTCTCGCGCGGGTCTTCGAGTTTGTCGAGAGCCTTGTCGGCCTTGGCGGAGAAGATGGCTTTCATCCGTTGGAAAAGCCCAGCCATGGGGGGTCGCCTTCCGTTGAGTGCGCGATCGGGAACCAGCCTATCCGGCCGTCGAACTCGCCGGACGGCGGCCGGCCGCAGGGCGTCCTCGAGCCGCGTCCAACGGTCCGGTGCGGGCGGCATCCCAGGGTAGGATGAGGGGTCATCTGATCCACCGACATCGAGGTTCGACGTGGGATTGTTCTCCACCAATAAGGACAAGGAAGCCGCCCCGGAGCCGGCAGCGACGCCTGAGACTCCAGGCGTCGGGCCGCGGGCGAAGTCCGTGCCCACCCCGAAACGCCGGGACGCCGAGGCCGCGCGCCGCCAGCGGCTCAACCCGCAGCTCAGCCCCAAGGAGGCCAAGCGCAGGTCGCGCGAGCAGGCGAGCGCCGAGCGCCGCAAAGAGATGGCGGCGATCGACAATGCGCCGGGCAAGGTGCTGATGCGCAACTGGGTCGACACCCGGTTCAGCCTCGCCGAGCTGTCGATGCCGATCCTGATGACGATGCTGCTCTTCGTGCTGGTGCTCGCCCCGGTCTTCCCGACGCTGGTCGAGCCCGCGACGTACGCCACCTGGGGTTTCATGGTGCTGATCGGCATCGACATCACCCGGATGTGGCGCGGCTTCAAGAAGCTGGCCGCCGAGCGGATCCCCCGCGAACCGCTCAAGGGCCTGCTCTACTACGGCTTCAACCGTTCGCTCTCGGTGCGCCGGCTGCGGGTGCCCCGTCCGGTGCTGAAGCGCGGCGACACCTTCTGATGTCGTGGCGGTGGCGGTCGGTTCCCGCTCCGTCGGACACCGACCTGCCCGGAGCCGATGAGACGTTCGGCTCCCAGGCCGAAGCCGAAGCGTGGCTCAGTACGCACTTCCTTGACCTCGCGGACGCGGGCGTCGCAGAGGTTTCGCTCTACGAGGAGGATCGGCTCGTCTACGGGCCGATGAGTCTCGACGCGGAGTAGCTCAGGCCGCTACCTTGCGGCGCTCGCCGCGCCAGAGCACCAGAGCGAAGGCCGTCACGCCGGCACCGACCACGCCGACCACCGGACGTGCCCATTGGGCGGCGCTGGCCCGCTCTTCATAGGTCTGAATCTTGGTGCCCTCGGCGTTGTGGCACACCGCGCCCGGGCGCATCACCTGATCGCGACACCAGATCGTCGGATTGGCGCCGAGCGCCACCGCCCACAGCACCGCCACCAGGCCGGCCGCGGCCAGGGCCAGGTGCGCCCACTGGCGCCAACCGCGTCCGTTCATGCGCGCACCCCGGGGGTGACGAACGGAGGCTTGACCACCTCGAACGGCTCCTCGCGGTTCCGGACGCGGACGCTGACGGCAGTGCCGGGCACCAACGCCGGCGGCAGCAGCGCCAGTGCGATGCCCTTGCTCAGCGTCGGCGAGAAGGTGCCCGAAGTGACCTCGCCGACCACCTCGCCGTCGTGCACCACCTCCATGTGCGGACGCGGAATGCCGCGGCCCTGCGCGAGCAGCCCGGTCAACCGGAGTTCCGGCCCGGCGGCCTTCTCAGCGCGCAGGGCGTCCGCGCCCCAGAAGGCGTCCTTCTTCCAGCCGATTGCCCAGCCGACGCCGCACTGCCCCGCCGACAGGTCGGGCCGCAGGTCCTGACCGTGCAGCGGGTAGCCCATCTCGGTGCGCAGCGTGTCCCGGGCGCCCAGGCCGGCCGGCGCGATCCCGTACTGCTCGCCGGCGGCGAGCACCGCGTCCCAGATCTTTCCCGCATCGGCGGCGGGCACGACCAACTCGTAGCCGCGCTCGCCGGTGTAGCCGGTGCGGCAGACGGTCAGTTCGACGCCGTCCAGGGTGCTGGGAGCGAACCGCATGTAGTCATGGCCGACCGGCAGCCCGAGCGCGGCCAGGGTTTCGTCCGAGGACGGCCCCTGCACAGCGAGGACGGCGTGATCGTCGTGCTCGTTGGCGACGGTGATGCCGTCGGGCGCGGCGGCTGCGAGCAACTCGACGACCTCGGCGGTGTTGGCGGCGTTGGGGATCAGGAAGATCTCGTCATCGGCCAGCCAGTACCAGATCAGGTCGTCGACGACACCGCCGGCGTCGTTGCAGAGCAGCGTGTACTGGGCCTGACCGACGCCGATCTTGTGCACGTCATTGGTGATGCAGGTGTTCAGGAAGTCGACGGCGCCCGGCCCGGTGATCCGGGCCTTGCCGAGGTGACTGACGTCGAAGATGCCGACCGCCTCGCGGACCGCCTTGTGCTCGGAGACGATCCCGGCGTACTGCAAGGGCATCGACCACCCGCCGAACTCGGCGAATTTGGCGCCGAGCGCCTGGTGGCGATCGTGCAGCGGGGACTTCTTCAACTCCGGCATCGGTTCTCCATTCCCGGGGAATCTCGGCGTCAGCCTAACCGGCCGGTGGCGGGGCGTGCCGCTTCCTGAACGCTGGATGAACGGGCCGACAGGATTCCGGGCAGGTCGATGTCGCCGGGAGTCCCAGGGAAGCCGGCGTTGGTGATCAACCCGCTACCCAACACCACCGCCCAGAACCGGCGGACCTCGGTGGCCACTGCCTCACCGAGCACCCAGCCACTGCGCCGCAGCACCCGCTCCAGATAGCGCTCCGACTGCCGGAAAATCAGCGTCATTCCGGTGCTGACGAGCTCCTGCAGTTCGGGCTTGCGCCCGGCGAGGACCAGCGCCTGAACCAGTTGCGGAGTGGACGGCATGGCCAGCCCGGCACGGGCGAGATTGGCCCGGAAGGCCTCGGGCGTCGTGGCGGCGTTGCCGAGGCGCTCCAGACGGCGCGCGTCCGCCAGCACCGCGAGGAACGCGGATTCCACGATCAGCGCGTCCTTCGATCCGAAGTAATAGGTGACCTGATTCGGGTACACCCCGGCAGCCTCGGCGATCTTCGCCACGCTGACCTCACCCGCGGCCACGCCCAGCCGTGCAGCGACCCGCAGGATCTCCCGCCGTACCGCCTGTCCACGGGCCTGACGCCGAGGGCCAGGCCGGTTTGGCTGCGTCTCCATGGCTGGTTATTGTACTTCATACAACTTTTGTATGGCATACAAGAAGGGTGACCATGGACATCACGATCACGGGAATGGGTGCGGTGACGCCGCTCGGGGGTTCGGTCGACGAGTCATGGCGACGGCTCTGTGCCGGCGAGTCGGGGGTGCGGGACATCGCGGACGCGCTCGACGAGCCGTCCGCGCTCCCAGTGACCATCGGCGCGCCGATGGCCGTCGATCCGGCCGACTCGCTCGACCGCATCACCGCACGCCGACTCGACCGGGTGCAGCAGGCCGCGCTGGTCGCCTCGACGCAGGCGTGGGAAGACGCCGGGAAGCCCGACGTGGATCCGACCAGATTGGCTGTCGTGCTGGCCACCGGAGTGGGCGGGATCAGCACGATCGTGCATCAGCAATCGGTACTGGACCGCGCCGGGGCCCGCCGAGTATCGCCCCGCACCGTGCCGATGCTAATGGCCAATGCTGGCGCAGCCCAGGTCAGCATCGCCTACCAGGCCCGGGCCGGCGCCTACACGCCGGTGTCTGCCTGTTCCTCCGGCGGGGAGGCCTTCGTGGCCGGCGCCCGGCTGCTCGCCCTGGACGAGGCTGACATAGTCATCGTCGGCGGTGCGGACGCGGCGCTGACGCCACTGACCGTCGCCGCCTTCGCCAACTCGGGTGCGCTCTGCACCCGCTACCGCTCACCGGACCAGGCGTCCCGACCGTTCGACCGCGACCGGGCGGGCTTCGTGCTCGGCGAGGGCGCTGCCGTGGCCGTGCTGGAACGAACCGAATCCGCACAGGCCCGCGGCCGGCGCGGATATGCGCGACTGGCCGGCTACGCGGTGACCTCGGACGCGTATCACATCACAGCGCCGGATCCCTCCGGGGCGGAACAGGCGCGCGCGATGGTGACCGCCGTCCGGCGCGCTGGTCTGAGTACCGCCGACATCGGCCACGTGAACTGTCACGCCACCTCGACCGAGATCGGCGACGTCATCGAGGCACGCTCCATCCGCTCCGCGATCGGCGACCACCCGGTGCTCAGCGCACCGAAGGCCAGCCTCGGCCACCTGGTCGGGGCGGCGGGTGCCGTCGAGGCGGTGATCGCCGCACTCTCGGTGGCCGAGGAGCGGATCCCACCCACGATCAATCTGACCCGGCCCGATCCGGAGATCGGCCTTGAGATCGCGACGACGACCCGCCCTCTCCACGGTGCTGTGCTGTCCAACTCGTTCGCCTTCGGCGGGCAGAACGTGGCGTTGGTGTTCACCCCGGTCTGACCGTGCTGTCAGCGGCTGACAGTGCGCTGTGCGCGTGGTGTGAGCGGCCCCTTCCAGACTGGACCGGTCATCAAGCCACAAGCGAGAAAGGAACCGCTATGAACGTCAGCCACACCCGGTCCGACTGGGCGGTCGAGGCGGACGGTCTGGTCAAGGTGTTCGGCACCAACCGGGCCGTGGACGGCGTCGACCTGCGCGTGCCGACCGGCTCCATCTACGGCGTCCTCGGTCCCAACGGGGCCGGCAAGACCACCACCATCGCGATGCTCGCCACCCTGCTGCGTCCGGACGGCGGCACCGGCCGGATCTTCGCCCACGACGTGCAGCGCGAGCCGCAGATCGTCCGGCAGCTGATCGGCGTCACCGGTCAGTACGCATCGGTCGACGAGACCCTGTCGGCCACCGAGAACCTGGTGCTGTTCAGCCGCCTGCTCGGCCTCAGCCGCGCCGAGGCGAAGGCCAAATCGGCCGCGCTGCTGGAGGAATTCGGCCTGACCGAAGCCGCCCGGCGTCCGTTGAAGAACTTCTCCGGCGGCATGCGCCGCCGGCTCGACCTGGCCGCCAGCCTGATCGCGCAACCGCCGCTGATCTTCCTGGACGAACCCACCACCGGCCTCGACCCGCGCACCCGCGCCCAGATGTGGGACACCATCCGGCGCCTGGTGGCCACCGGTTCGACGGTGCTACTGACCACCCAGTACCTGGACGAGGCCGACCAGTTGGCCGACCGGATCGCGGTGATCGACCGCGGCACCGTGGTGGCCGAGGGCACCGGCGACGAGCTGAAGGCGTCCGTCGGCACCTCCAGCCTGCAGCTGCGGCTGGTCGATCCGCGCGATCTGGACGACCTGCGGGTCGCCATCGAGCGGGTGCTCGGCGTCACCCCGACCGTCTCGGCCGAGGCCGGACGGGTCACCGCGCCGATGCATGACGCCGACCGGGTCACCGACCTGCTGATCACGCTGCGCGCCGGCGGCATCCACCTGGCCGAACTCAGCGTGCAGAAACCCACCCTCGACGAGGTGTTCCTGGCCCTGACCGGGCACGGCGCCGTGAGCGAGGACGCCGACGAAGCCGGCGAGCCCGTCCTGGAAGGAGCTTCCGCATGACCACGACCACCATGAGCACCGCAGCCCTCGACAGCACCATCACGCCCGGCATCGACCGGGTGCTGAAGAACAGGGTCAGCATCGGCCAGACCATCGAGAACTCGCTGACCATGGCCGCCCGCGGGCTGATCAAGATCCGCCGCACGCCCGAGCAGCTGATCGACGTCACGCTGCAGCCGATCCTGTTCACGCTGATGTTCGCCTACCTGTTCGGCGGGGCGATCGCCGGCAACGTGCAGGACTACCTGCCCGCGCTGATCCCCGGCATCCTGGTACAGACCGTGATCACCACCTCGGTGGTGACCGGCACCCAGTTGCGCGAGGACATGGACAAGGGCGTCTTCGACCGGTTCCGGTCGCTGCCGATCGCCCGGATCGCCCCGCTGGCCGGGGCGCTGCTGGCCGACACCATCCGCTACGCCATCGCCACCACCCTCACCTTCGTGATGGGGTACGTGATGGGCTACCACCCCGCCGGTGGCCTGGGGAACGTGGTGCTGGCCGGGCTGCTGGTGATCGCCTGCTCGTGGGCGATCAGCTGGATCTTCGCCTTCTTCGGCGTGGTCGCCCGGACGGCGTCCAGCGTGCAGGGCATCTCGATGCTGGTCCTGTTCCCGCTGACCTTCCTGTCGAACGCCTACGTGCCGGTGGACACGCTGCCGGACTGGCTGAAGTGGTTCGCCAACGCCAACCCGATCTCGCATCTGGTCACCGCGGTGCGCGAACTGGCCAACAACGGCGCGGTGGGCGGCGACGTGCTGCTCTCCCTGCTCGGTGCTGCCGTCATCGTGGCGATCTTCGCCCCGCTGACCGTCCGGGCGTACATGCGGAAGGCTTAGTCAGAGCCGCTTCCCGATGAGTTCGTGGGCCCGGTCGGCGGCGTCCTCCAGCGACAGCTCGGACGCCGCCCGCCGGGCCTCTGCGACTGCGTCAGGGCCGACGATTGCCTCGGCCGCGGCCCAGTGCGGCGCCCAATGCAGCGACGGCAGATCCTGCCGGCTGTGCAGCACCTCGGCCAGGGCCAGCAGCTCGAGGCCCCGGGCCTGGAACTCTGGGCGGGTGAGGAGCCAGGCCGAGAGGCCCAGGCCCTGGGCACCCAGGATCGGCCGGTCGTCGATTCCCGCGGGCCGGACGCGGTTCATCACCAGTGCCCGGAACCTGAGTCGCCGGGCGTACTCGGCCTGTTCCGCGGCGTCCAGCGAACCGTCGGCGACGCCGGCCGACAGCACCGCCGCGAGCACCATGCCGTGCCACGGCGACCCCCGTTGGGCCGGGTCGCGGTAGCACTCCAGCGCCCGCCGGTAGTGCTCGATCGCCCGCTGCGGATCGCCCTCCAGTCGAGCCAACTCGGCGAGCCCGCATTCCGCCATCGCCGCATATTCGGCCCGGGCGGCATCCGGCGGGCCTGAGGTCTGCAGCCGCTCCAGCAGCACCCGCGCCTCGCCGGCGCGTCCGAGACCGATCAACGCGCCGGCCCGGCTCCAGTCGAGCTGGCGCAGGTCGTCGTCGGCCTGCAACTCACGCAAGCCGCCCTCGGCGCGCTCGGCCCAGTACAGCGCCTCCACCGGGTCGGCACGCTGGGTGGCCAGGCCGGCCAGGATCATCGCGGCCATC
>NZ_JASGEN010000093.1:0-52361 GCF_047606365.1 Micropruina sp.
CTGCACATCGCGGAAGTACTCCGCCATGGTGAGCGCCGACAGCGCCACCCGCAGCCGGGTGCCCGGCGGCTCGTCCATCTGACCGAAGACCAGGGCGGTGTCCTTCATGACGCCGGCCTCGATCATCTCGTGGATCAGGTCGTTGCCCTCACGGGTCCGCTCCCCCACGCCGGCGAACACCGAGGTGCCACCGAAGTTGTGCGCGATCCGGTAGATCATCTCCTGGATGAGCACCGTCTTGCCCACGCCGGCGCCGCCGAACAGGCCGATCTTGCCGCCGGCCACGTACGGGGTCAGCAGGTCGAGCACCTTGATGCCGGTCTCGAGCATCTCGGTCTTGGGCTCGAGCGCGTCGAACTTCGGCGCCGGACGGTGGATCGGCCACCGCTCGGTGACCTCGACGGTGCTGTTGTCCTCGTTGAGGCAGGTGCCGGTCACGTCCCACACCCGGCCCTTGGTGACGTCGCCCACCGGCACCGAGATCGGCGCACCGGTGTCGACCACGCGGGCGCCGCGGCGCATGCCGTCGGTCGGCTTCAGCGAGATCGCGCGGACCATGTTGTCGCCCACGTGCAGGGCGACCTCGGCGTAGATGGTGCGGGTCTGCTCACCGGCCTCGATGTCGATCAGCAGGGCGTTGTAGATGTCGGGCATCTGGTCGGCGGGGAACTCCACGTCGACGACCGGGCCGATCACCCGGGCCACCCGGCCGATGGCGCCCTCGGCGCCTTCGGTGGCGGTGTTGCTGTCCAGTGTCACGGTCATTGATCCACTCTCGTCTCGTGCCCTAGTCCTGGGCGGCCGCATCGGCGAGCGCACCCGCGCCACCGACGATTTCACTGATTTCCTGGGTGATCTCCGCCTGGCGGGCCTGGTTGGCCTCACGGGTCAGGCGCTCGATCAGCTGCTTGGCGTTGTCGGTGGCCGACTTCATGGCGCGCTGCTGGCTGGCCAGCTGGGACGCCGTCGACTGCAGCAGGTAGAACCACACCCGGCTGCGGACGTACATCGGCAGCAGCGTGTCCAGCACCGTCTCGGGATCGGGCTCGAACTCGTACAACGGCAGCAGTTCGCCCTCGCCGGGCTCGTGCACGCCCTCCACGATCTCCATCGGGAGCAGGCGACGGGCCCGCACCTCCTGGTTGATCATCGAGTTCATCCGGGTGTAGACGCCGTAGATCGCGTCGACGCCGCCCTCTTCATAGGGACGCAGGAAGTCGTCGATCAGCGCGTCCGCGATCTCCTGAGCCTTGTCGAAGGTCGGCGCATCGGAGATGCCCTCCCACGACCGCCGGATCGGCAGATTGCGGAACTTCATGTAGGCGATGCCCTTGCGGCCCACCGCGTACCGGACGACCTCGACGCCCTCACGCTCCAGCCGCTCGCGCAGCCGGGCCGCGGTCTTGATCGCGTTCGCCGAATAGGCGCCGTTCATGCCCCGGTCGGAGGTGATCACCAGCATCGCCGCCCGGCGGACCTTCGGCCGCGCCTCGGTCAACGGATGCGGGTCGTGCGAATAGGTCGACACCGCCGACACCGCGCGGATCAGCTCGGTGATGAACGGCTCGCCCGCCTGGGCGGCCCGCTGTGCCTTGATGATCCGGGAGGCCGCGATCAACTCCATCGCCCGGGTGATCTTCTGAGTGGCTGCGACCGACTTTCGGCGCTGTCGCAGCTCACGCAAGCTCGCAGGCATCGGTCAGTCCTTCTTGGTCTGGATCGTCTCCACACCGATCTCGGAGTCGGACAACGGCTTCTGCCCGCGCTCCTCGGCAGCCACCCGCTCGCCACCGGAGGTGCGGAACTGCTGCTTGAAGTCGGCGATCGCCTTGGCCACCGCGTTGGCGGTGTCGTCGTCCCAGCCGCCGGTCTCGGCGATGGTGGTGAGGATGTCGGTGTTGCGCCGCAGGTACTCGAGGAGCTCGCTCTCGAACCGCAGCACGTCGCTGACCGGAACATCGTCGAAGTGACCGTTGGTGCCCGCCCAGACGCTGACCACCTGGTCCTCGACCGGGAACGGCGAGTACTGCGGCTGCCGGAGCAGCTCGGTGAGCCGCGCACCGCGCTCCAGCTGGCGCCGCGAGGTGGCGTCCAGGTCGGAGGCGAACATCGCGAACGCCTGCATGTCGCGGTACTGCGCCAGGCCGATCTTCAGCGTGCCGGACACCTTCTTCATCGCCTTGACCTGGGCGTCGCCGCCGACTCGGGAGACCGAGATGCCGACGTCGATGGCAGGACGCTGGTTGGCGTTGAACAGGTCGGACTGCAGGAAGATCTGGCCGTCGGTGATCGAGATCACGTTGGTCGGAATGTAGGCCGAAACGTCATTGGCCTTGGTCTCGATCACCGGCAGGCCGGTCATCGAACCGGCGCCCAGCTCGTCGGACAGCTTGGCGCAGCGCTCGAGCAGACGGGAGTGCAGGTAGAACACGTCACCGGGGTAGGCCTCGCGGCCCGGCGGACGACGCAGCAGCAGCGACATGGCGCGGTAGGCCTCGGCCTGCTTGGTCAGGTCGTCGAAGACGATGAGGACGTGCTTGCCGTTGTACATCCAGTGCTGGCCGATGGCCGAGCCGGTGTACGGCGCGATGTACTTGAAGCCGGCCGGATCGGACGCCGGGGCGTGCACGATCGTGGTGTACTCCATTGCGCCGGCGTCCTCGAGCACCCGCTTGAGCGCGGCGATGGTGGAGCCCTTCTGGCCGATCGCCACGTAGATGCAGCGCACCTGCTTGGACGGGTCGCCGGTCTCCCAGAACGCCTTCTGGTTGATGATCGTGTCGATCGCGATCGCGGTCTTGCCGGTCTTGCGGTCGCCGATGATCAGCTGACGCTGACCGCGGCCGATCGGGGTCATCGAGTCGATCGCCTTGATGCCGGTCTGCAGTGGCTCGGAGACACTCTGCCGGTCCATCACGCCGGCGGCCTGCAGCTCGAGAGCACGCCGGCCCTCGATGCCGTTGAGCTCGCCGAGCCCGTCGATCGGGTTGCCCATCGCGTCGACGACCCGGCCCAGGTAGCCGTCACCGACCGGCACGGACAGGATGTCGCCGGTGCGCTTGACGGTCTGGCCCTCTTCGATGCCCTCGGAGTCGCCCAGCACGACGACACCGATCTCACGGACGTCGAGGTTCAGCGCGATGCCCTTGGTGCCGTTCTCGAACTCCAGCAACTCATTGGCCATGGCCGACGGCAGGCCCTCCACCTTGGCGATGCCGTCGCCGGAGACCACGACGGTGCCCAGCTCTTCGCGGCTCGCTGCCTCGGTGGAGAAGTTCGTCACGAACTTCTCCAGGGCTTCTCGGATCTCGTCGGGACGAATTGTCAGTTCCGCCATTATTGGTCCTTGTCCTGTGTTCGTTGCTGGGGGATATGTCAATCAGCCGAGCTGTTGGTGCGCGTCGTGGAGCCGGCCGGCGACGGTGCCATCGATGATCTCGTCGCCCACGGTGACCTGGACGCCGCCGATCACCTCGGGGTCGACCACCACCTGCAGGCTGACGTCACGGCCGAGCTGACGTCCGAGGATGGACGCGAGCCGGTCGTGCTGCTCCTGGGTGAGCGGGCGGGCCACCAGTACGTGCGCCAGCGCGCGCTGCCGCAGAGCGGCGGCCAGGGTGAGGTAGCTGCCGACGGTCAGCTCGAAGCTGTTCGACCGGGCGGCCACCGCACGCTTGGCGAGGAAGGTGGTCACCGCGTCGGCGCGGCCACGCAGCAGGTCGTCGACCAGCTGTTGACGCGCGTCCAGCGGCGCGGACCGGTCGCTGATCGCCGCCCGGAGCGCCGGGTCGGCCGCGACCAGCCGTTCGAAGCGGAACAGCTCGTCCTCGACCGCGTCCAGGGTGCCGGCGAGCTGAGCGCTGCTCAGCGCCGCACGGATGCCCTGGCGTTCCAGGGAGGCCGCCAGCGCCGACGGGCTACCCGAGCGCTGCCCGACCGCGGCGTGCAGCACCGTGCGAGCAGCTTCGGAGAGCCGGGAACCGAACAGCGCCTGCAGCAGGCTCTCACGCGCCTCGGGCTCGGCACCCGGGTCGGTCAGTGCTCGCCGCAGCGCGGGCTGCCGGTCGAGCAGATCCACCAGGGCGAACAGCTCTTCGGAGAGGTCCGGCGTGACCTGGACCGAGTCCAGAACCCGGTCCAGCTCGCTCAGCCGCTCCTGCTGGATGCTGCTCATACCCGCTCCGCGTCGGATGCCTCAAGGTCGGCGATGAACCGATCGACCGTGCGCCGGGCACGCTCGTCGTCGTCCAGCGACTCGCCGACGATCTTGCCGGCCAGGTTGGTCGCCAGCCCGCCGATCTCGCCGCGGAGTTGCTGGACGGCTTGCACCCGCTCGGCCTCGATCTGAGCCTTGGCCTGGGCGATCAGCCGATCGGCCTCTTCCTGGGCCTTGGTGCGCATCTCGGCGAGGATCTGCGCACCCTGGGCCTTGGCCTCTTCGCGGATGCTGCTGGCCTCGTCGCGAGCGCCTGCCAGCTGCTGGCGGTACTCCTCGAGCGCTGCGGCGGCTTCGGCCTGGGCGGCCTCGGCCTTCTCGATCCCGCCCTGGATGGCTGCGGAGCGCTCCTGGTACGTCTTCTCGAACGCGGGGACGACCTTCTTGGCCATCACGATCCAGATGACGATGAAGAGCACGATGCCCGCGATGAACTCGGGGAACGCCGGCAGCAGCGGCCCCAGGTCGATCTCCAGAATCGTGGTCATCGGAATGGGTCCGATCACTGAATGGCGAACGCGAGCGCGATGCCGATGATGGCGAGCGCCTCAACCACGGCGAAGCCGATCCAGGCGGTGCTCATCAGCGCGCCGCGGGCCTCGGGCTGGCGGGCGGTGCCGTTGATGACGGCCGCGAACACCATGGCGACGCCGATGCCCGGGCCGATGGTGGCCAGGCCGTAGCCGATCATGTTGAGCGAACCGGTGATCTCCATGATGGGGAGCATTACGTTTCCTTTCGGAGGGTTGTCAGTGGGTCGGGGTCAGTGGTCTTCGGCAAGGGATGAGGCGACATACTGCGCGGTGAGCACCGTGAAGATGTACGCCTGCAGGACGCCCACGAAGATCTCGAGGGCGAAAATCGGGAAGGCCATCAGCAGCGACGCGCCGCCGGCAATCTGGTAGACGACGCTCGTCTGCTCCAACAGCAGGGTGCCGCCCACTACGAACACGATCACGACCAGGTGGCCGGCGAACAGGTTCGCGAAGAGTCGCAGGGCCAGGGTGACCGGCCGGACGATGAAGTTCGAGAGGATCTCGAGCGGAATGATGATGACGTACAGCGGCCCGGGCACGCCCTTGGGCATCGTCATCAGCCTCAAGTAGCCGCCGAGTCCGTGCTTGGCGATGCCGACGCCGTTGTAGAGCAGCCAGGACAACAGCGCCAGGGCGTAGGCGTAGCCGACCCTGGAGAAGGTCGGGAACATGGTCAGGAAGAACTGCCCGAACAGGTTGTTCACCAGGATGAACGAGAACAGCCCGATCAGGTACGGAGTGAACTTGCGGTAGTCGGGGCCGAGCGCTTCACGTCCGATGCCGTTGCGCACCATGTTGTAAAGCTGCTCGCCGACCCACTGCTTAAAGCCCGGGACGACCTTCTGGTCCTTGGCGAACCACAGCCAGACCAGGATCACCAGGATCGTGCCGATCACCGCCTGCAACAGGTAGGTGTTCACCCAGTCCATGCCGGCGTCGGGAAACAGCGGCTTGGGGTCGAAACTATGCACCCCGGGCGGCCAGTGGTGGAGGTCGTCCTCGCCACCGCCCTCCATCGGGATGATCAGGCCGAGCGGGCCCATCGCACCTCCTGGTTCGACATCACGGTCGTCCGTACCTTTGCACCACCATGTAGATTCCAGCCGCCATACCGACCACGATGCCAATCACCATCCACAACGGAGATGACTGCAACCACTGATCGGCGAGCCAGCCGAGAAAGCCGTAGAAGAGCGGACCGGACAACAGATAGCTCAGGACCCGGAGACCCTGATCAATGCCGTTGCCGCCCTCCATGACTTCGCTGACTCTAGCAGTTATCAGCTGGCCAGAGCCAACGCACAACGCCCTAGCGGGGGTCGTCTTGAGACGGATCGAAGACCGGAATTCGAAGCCGGGAGAAGGTCCAGATCTCGGCCGCCAGCCAGCCCAATACCACGACGATGGCGGTCACCGCGACCGCCACGCGGTCCATCTGGGCGAGTCGTTCGGGATCTTGCGAGATGAGCAGCAGCGCCAACGCCGGCAGGCCGACGCGGAAGGCGTACGAGCCGAGCGCGGCGGTCATCACGATCTGCGGCGCCGCGTCCGCCACCCAGATCTGGACCAGTTGACCCAGTCCGAAGAAGGCCAGCACGGCCAGCGCGGTGAGTGCCGAGGAGGCCAGCGAGGACGGCCCCCGGACGAAATACAGCACCCCGATCACGATCAGCGCCGCCGCATGACCGCCCATCGCACCGCCGGCCAGCAACTGGCGGGCGCGCAGCACGTTGGGGCTGGCGGGAGCGCGCTCAGGCCGTGCCACGACGCACCGGCTTCCAGGTCAGCCAGGCGGCGATGGCGATCCCGGCGATCAGCCCGACCACCGCCCAGGCGGTCGAGGTCATCCCGATCACCACCGCACCGAAGGCAAGCAGCGCCGTCCACAGCCACAGCAGCGCCACCGCACGACGATGGCTGTGCCCGAGTTCGAGCATCCGGTGGTGCAGGTGCTGCTTGTCGGCCTGGAACCACAGCCGTCCGGCGATCGTGCGCCGCACATAGGCCAGGATCAGGTCGCCCAGCGGCAGCGCCATCACCGCGAACGGCAGGATCAGCGGCAGGTAGGCGTTGAGCGCCAGGCCCGAGCCCTCCACGGCGATCTGGGACGGATCCAGCTGCCCGGTGAGGCTGATCACCGAGGTGGACATCAGGAAGCCCAGCAGCATCGAGCCGGAGTCACCCATGAACATCCGTGCGGCGTGCACGTTGTAGGGCAGGAAGCCCAGGCAGACGCCGACGGTGACCACGGTGACCAGGCTGGCTGTGGTGGCCCGGACCAGCTCCTGCTCGTAGCTCAGCCAGTAGGCGTAGGTGAAGAAGGCCAGCGAGCCGATCGCCACCACGCCGGCGGCCAGCCCGTCCAGGCCGTCGATCAGGTTGATCGCATTGACGCACAGGAAGATCAGAATGACGGCCAGCGCGATCGAGGTGGCGTCATCGAGGCTGATGATGGTGCCCGGCAGCGGGATCCAGTAGACCTTCACGCCGTTGAGCACGACGATGCCGGCGGCCAGGATCTGGCCGGCGATTTTGGCCAGCGCGTTGAGGTCGAATTTGTCGTCGATCACACCGACCGCGCAGATCACCAGCGAACCGAGGAAGACGGCACGGGTGTCGTGCTCGACCAGGTCGAAGCGGCCCAGCCAGGGCAGCTGGGAAGCCACCAGGAACGCCGCCGCCACCCCGCACAGCATCGCGATGCCGCCGAAGTACGGGATCGGGCGGGTGTGCACGTCACGGTCGCGGACGATCGCCACCGCGTTGTACCGGAACGCCAGCCGGCGGCACAGCCCGGCCAGCAGGTAGGTCACCCCCGCCGCGATCAGCAGGACCAGAGCATACTCACGCATCGTCGCCGAACAGTCCGGGGACGGCGGCCTCGAGCTGCTCGCGGGTCAGCCGGCCCTCGCGCAGGATGCGCGGCTCTCCGGTCAGGTCGACGATGGTGGACGGCACCGGCGCGCCCGCCGGGCCGGCGTCCAGGTAGACCGCGACCTCGTCGCCGAGCTGCTCGATCGCCTCGTCGATGGTGGTGGCAGCCGGACGTCCGCTGACGTTCGCGCTGGACACCGCCAGTGGGCCGGTGTGCCGCAGCAGGGCCCGGGTGAAGGCGTGATCGGGCACCCGGACGGCCAGCGTCGCCCCCCGGTCGCCCAGGTCGAGCCGCAGATCGGGGTGCGCGGTGACCACCACGGTGAGTGCGCCCGGCCAGAACGCCTTGGCCAGGGCGAGCCCGTCGGCGGTCAGCCCGGTGGCCAGCGAGCGCAGCATGGACGGCTCAGCGATCAGCACCGGCGGCGGCATGTCGCGACCGCGCTGCTTGGCGTCCAGCAGGCCCTGCACGGCGGCGGGGTCGAAGGCGTTGGCACCGATGCCGTACACGGTGTCGGTGGGCAGCACGATGCAGCGGCCCGCGGTGACCGCGGCTGCGGCGGCGGCCAGCGCCTGGTCGGACTCGGTGTCGCAATCGAAGCGCTGCAGGGCGTCCGGCTCGTTCACGAGGGCCATCCTGCCACCGTCGCGACACGGCGCGCGGTCACGAACCGCGGGCGGTCGGTGAGATCACGGTGGTCGCGCACCTGATCGAAGCCGCCGTGACCGACGAACACGGCCGGTGCCGACTCGCCCTGCACCTCGGCGTGCTCGGCACACACCCAGCCGCCGGGACGCAGCAGGCGGGCCGCCACCCCGGTCAGCACGCGCATCGCGTCCAGGCCGTCCTGGCCCGAGAACAGCGCCAGCGTGGGCTCGTGCTCGCGCACCTCGGCGGGGATGCCGTCGTAGGCCTCCAGCGGCACATACGGCGGGTTGGCGATCACCAGATCGACGGTGCCGTCCAGCTCGGGCAGCGCGTCGGCCATGTCGGCCTGGATCAGCTCGACGCCGGTACCGGCCAGGTTGCGCGCCGCGTAGCCGACCGCGTCCTCGCTCAGTTCGACGGCGTACTGGCGGGCGCTCGGGTATTCGTCGGCGATGGCCAGTGAGATGGCGCCGGAGCCGGCGCACAACTCGACAACCAGCGGCGACTCCCCCACCTCCGCCAGCCGGTCCAGCGCCCAGCCGGTCATCACCTCGGTTTCCGGACGCGGGATGAACACCCCCGGGCCGACCGCGACATCCACGTGCCGAAACGGTGCCCGTCCGGTCAGGTACTGCACCGGGATGCCGGCCTCACGGCGGGTGAGCAACTGCTCGAAACCGTCGACCGCGTCGGTGTCGAGATCACCGAGCGTGAGCAGCTTGCCGGCCGGGACGCCGAGGGCGTGGGCGAGCAGCAGACGCGCTTCGGCGTCCGGGACGCGGCGGCTGGCGTCGCGCAGCACCCGGCCGGCCGAGGTCATCCGATGCCTTCCAGCCGCTCGGCCAGATCGGCGGCCTGCAGCGCTTCGATCACGCCGCCCAGGTTGCCGGCCAGCACCGAGTCGAGGTTGTAGGCCT
Source organism: Micropruina sp. (assembly GCF_047606365.1). GTDB lineage: Bacteria > Actinomycetota > Actinomycetes > Propionibacteriales > Propionibacteriaceae > Micropruina. The sequence continues at coordinate 9,193 of NZ_JASGEN010000093.1, forward strand.
TGTAGCCGATCCGGTGGTCGGCGATCCGGTTCTCGCCGAAGTTGTAGGTGCGGATCCGTTCCGAGCGGTCGACGGTGCGCACCTGCGAGCGACGCGCCGCGGACGCCTCGGCCGCGGCTGCCTCTTCGGCGGCGGCGACCAGCCGGGCGCGCAGCATGCGCATCGCCGACTCCTTGTTCTGCAGCTGGGAGCGCTCGTTCTGGCAGCTGACCACGATGCCGGTCGGCAGGTGGGTGATCCGGACGGCCGAGTCGGTGGTGTTGACGCCCTGGCCGCCGGGGCCGGAGCTGCGGTAGACGTCGATCCGCAGGTCGTCGGGATCGATGTCGACCTCGGTCTCTTCGGCCTCGGGCATCACCAGGACGCCGGCCGCGGAGGTGTGCACCCGGCCCTGGGTCTCGGTCACCGGCACCCGCTGCACGCGGTGCACGCCGCCCTCGAACTTCAGCACGCCGTAGGGGAAGTTGTCCGGATCGGTGCCCTTGGCCTTGATCGCCAGGGTGATCGACTTGAAACCGCCCAGGTCGGTCTCCTGGCTGTCCAGCACCTCGACCGTCCAGCCACGGGACTCTGCGTAACGGGTGTACATCCGGAACAGGTCGGCGGCGAACAGCGCCGACTCCTCGCCACCCTCGCCGGACTTGATCTCCATCAGCGCGTCGGAGGAGTCGTGCGGGTCGCGCGGCGCCAGCAACCGGGTGAGCCGTTCGGTGACCTCGGCCAGCTGCTGATCAAGGGTCTCGGCCTCCTCGGCGAAGGAGGGATCGTCGGCGGCGAGCTCGCGGGCGGCGGCCAGGTCATCGGTGAGCCGGTCGTAGGCGTCCAGGCCCTTCACGATGGGGGTCAGCTCGGCGTAGCGGCGTCCGGTCTTGCGGGCCAGCGCCAGATCGGCATGGGTGGCCGGGTCAGCGAGCCGCTGTTCCAGCTCGGCGAACTCGGCGCGCAGGCCGTCAGCTGCCTCGAACATTCACTGACGCCTTCCTGATCGACGATGGGCACGGACATGCCCGGGGACGGCGAAACGCCGGAGCCCGATGGGCTCCGGCGCTGCCGTGAATCACTTGCCGGCCGGCTTCTTGGCGTAGCGCCGCTCGAACCGGGCCACGCGGCCGCCGGTGTCGAGGATCTTCTGCTTGCCGGTGTAGAACGGGTGGCAGGCCGCACAGACCTCGGCGTGGATCACGCCGTTCTTGGCGGTGCTGCGGGTGGCGAAGGTGTTGCCACAGCTGCAGGTCACCTGGGTCACCTGGTAGTCGGGATGAATTCCCTGCTTCATGATCGAGCTCCTCATTCTGCGCCGGGTCGCCTGGATGGAAGTGGGGCTGATCGGGCCCGTGGCGTGAACCGGCAACGACCGTCCATTCTGCCCGATTGGGCTGGACATCGGCAAAACGCCACGATCGCGCGGATCATTCCCGGGTGTTCCGGACGGCGGGCAGGGTAGCCGCGGACGTTCCGGCGGCCGCGGCGCGGGCTGGTGCCACGGAACCGCCCCGACATCCGCCAGGGCCTAGGCTGCCCGGCATGGGACACGTCGAACTTTCGGGGGTCGGCTACGACCTGCCGGACGGGCGTCCGTTGCTGCGGGACATCTCGTTCCGGGTCGGTGACGGTGCCGTGGTGGCCCTGGTCGGCGCCAACGGGGCAGGCAAGACGACCCTGCTGCGGATCGTCGCCGGCGACCTGGCCGCCACCGACGGTTCGATCTCGCGGTCCGGCGGGCTGGGCGTGATGCGCCAGTTCATCGGCGGCCTGCGCGACGGCAGCGCCGTCCGGGATCTGTTGTTCTCGCTGTCGCCACCGCGGATCGCCGAGGCGGCTGCCGCGGTGGACGCCCTCGAATTGGCGCTGATGGACGACGATTCGGAGCCGGTCCAGCTGGCCTACGCCGATGCCCTGGCCGAGTACGCCGACGCCGGCGGCTACGACCAGGAGGTGGTCTTCGACGCCTGCTGCCAGGAGGCGCTGGGCGTCGGCTACGAGCAGGCCAAGTGGCGCGAGGTGAACACGCTGTCCGGTGGCGAACAGAAGCGGCTGGCGCTGGAGGTGCTACTGCGCGGCCCGGACGAGATGCTGCTGCTCGACGAACCGGACAACTATCTGGACGTGCCCGGCAAGCGCTGGCTCGAGGAACAGCTGCGGGCCACCGCCAAGACGGTGCTGCTGGTCAGCCACGACCGCGAGCTGCTTGCCCGCAGCGCCACCCAGATCGCCTCGCTGGAGCTCGGCGCCGCCGGCAACACACTGTGGGTGCACGGGAAGGGTTTCGCGACGTTCGCCCAAGCCCGCCGGGAGCGGTTCGCCCGGTTCGAGGAGCTGCGCCGCCGGTGGGACGAGGAGCACGCGAAGCTGCGTGCGCTGATGCTGATGTACAAGCAGAAGGCGGCGTTCAACTCCGACATGGCCTCGCGCTATCAGTCGGCCTGCACCCGGCTGGAACGGTTCGAGAAGGCCGGTCCCCCGCAGGCCGTCCCGATCCGCCAGCAGGTGACGATGCGACTGACCGGTGGCCGCACCGGACGCCGCGCGGTGGTCGTCGAGGACCTGGAACTGACCGGCCTGATGCGGCCGTTCAGCACCGAGATCTGGTACGGCGACCGGGTCGCGGTGCTCGGCTCGAACGGCTCGGGCAAGTCGCACTTCCTGCGGCTGCTCGCCCGGGGCGGTTCCTCGCCCGACGCCGGCAACACCTCGGTGGACGCGGCGCTGATCGAGCCGGTGACGTTCACCGGCGTGGCCCGGCTCGGCGCCCGGGTGCGTCCGGGCTGGTTCGCGCAGACCCATGCCCACCCGGAGCTGACCGGACGGACGCTGCTGGAGATCCTGCATCGGGGCGACGACCACCGCGACGGGATGGGCCGCGAGCCGGCGTCCCGGGCGTTGGATCGCTACGAGCTGGCCGCGGCCGCCGAGCAACGCTACGAGACGCTGTCGGGCGGGCAGCAGGCCCGGCTGCAGATCCTGCTGCTGCAGCTGGCCGGGGCGACCCTGTTACTGCTCGACGAACCCACCGACAACCTTGACCTGGAATCGGCGGAGGCTCTCGAAGCGGGGCTGGACGCCTTCGACGGCACGGTGCTCGCGGTCACCCACGACCGTTGGTTCGCCCGCCGGTTCGACCGGTTCCTGGTGTTCGGCGCCGACGGTTCGGTGTACGAATCGGACCAGCCGGTCTGGGACGAGAGCCGCGTCGTCCGGGCGCGTTGAGGCCGCCGGTCGCGAGATCCCGGATCAAGTCCGGGATGACGGTGTTGCCGTTGGTCGAGCTTGTCGAGACCCGGCCGCCTACCGTCATCCCGGGCTTGCCCCGGGATCTCGCCCGCGCTGCCGGTTGGGCAGTCCAAAGCCCTAGTCAGCGCGCTGCTGTCAGAGGTCTCGACAAGCTCGACCGGCGGTGGGGCGACTCAAGGCACGTCGCCGGCCAACTCCACCGGCAGCGGGTCGGCGTGCACGACCTGCAGGCCGCTGACGGCCCTGGTCAGGCACACATAGAGCCGGCGTAAGCCGGTGGTCCGGTCGGGTTCGGCGGCGACGATCGCGGACGGCTCGAACAGCACCACCTGGTCGAACTCCAAACCCTTGGCGAGGCCGGCCGGCACCACGTCCAGGCGGTGGTCGAAGTCCTCGTCGGGCTCCTCCCCCAGCACGCCGAACTCGATGCCCGCGTCGTCCAGGACGTCGATCGTCTCGGTGAGCTGATCGTCGGCGACGATGACGCCCACGGTGCCTTCCCGGCGCAGCGCGTCCGTCGCGGCCCTCGCCAGCGCGTCCAGGCTGCCGGGAACGAGACGGAAGTCGCCGGCCGAGCGCCGCACCGAGTGGGGCGGCGTCAGGCTGGGGGCGATCGCGGGCAGCAGCCGGGCCGCGTAGGAGATCACCGAGCGGGGCACCCGGAAGCCGGCAACCAGTTCGGTGACCGTGCTGTCGGGTTTGCCCAGGTGGGCCAGTGAATCGGTCCAGCTGGTGGTGGCGTAGGCGGTGGTGGCCTGGGCCAGGTCGCCCAGCACGGTGACCGAGCCGGTGCTGGCTCGCCGTCCGAGGGCCCGCAGTGCCATCGCGGAGTGGTCCTGTGCCTCGTCGACGATCAGGTGGCCGAGGCTGGGCGTCCGGTTCAGCAGGTCGGCCACCTCGTCCACCAGCACCAGATCGGCCAGGCTCGGACGCCAGGCGGCGACGCTGCGCGGGGTCTTGATGCCGCGTCCGCGTGGTAGCTGGAGCAGCTGCTGTTCGTCGGCGTCGAGCAACCCGTCGGCATGAACGGCCAGGAACTCGGCGTCGCTGACCAGGCGAAACACCAGCTTGACCGCGTCCAGCGCGGGCCAGTGCGCATCCACGTAGGCCTTCACCGGACGAGAGCGGGCCACGGTGTTCTGCACCCGGTCGTCGGGCGTCTCGCCGGAGGCCTCCATCCGCAGCAGCACCTGGTGGGCGAGCCGCTGGGCGAGCATCTCGCGTCCCGCCGCGTACCGGACGCCGCGTCCGCGCAGCTCGTCGATCACCGCGGCACAGCGATGCGCGGGAATACGCCACTGGGCGGAACCCCGGGGCACCACCAGCGTCTCGGTCGGCTGCACGATGGAGTCCCAGACCGCGCGGCGCAGCACGTCAGCCATCCGCGGGTCACCCTTCAGCACCGCGACGGCTGCCTCGTCGGTACCTGCGACGGGGCGTCCGGCAGAGCGGGTGACGAGCGATTCGAGGGTTTCCTGGACGGCGTCGATCTCACCCAGCGCGGGCAGCACGTCGGCGATGTAGGACAGGAAGGACGAGTTAGGTCCGACCACCATCACCCCGCTGCGGCTGAGCTGGTCGCGATGCGCGTAGAGCAGGTAGGCCGCGCGGTGCAGCCCGACCGCTGTCTTGCCGGTGCCGGGCGCCCCCTGCACCACCACCGACTGTTCCAGCGGGGCGCGGACGATCAGGTCCTGCTCGGGCTGGATGGTGGCGACGATGTCACGCATCGGCCCGGTGCGGGGGCGTTCGATCTCGGATTCGAGGATGTCGGAATGCCCGAACGCCTCGTCGCCGCCGGCCGCGGCCAGATCCTCGTCCTCGTGGGCGGTGATCTCACCGTGCTGGAAGCCGAAGCGGCGGCGCAGCGCCACCCCCATCGGTTCGGTGCGGCTGGCCCGGTAGAAGGGCAGCGACACCGGTGCGCGCCAGTCGTACACCATGGGCTCGCTGCCCATCTCGCGGGTGACGTGCAGGCGTCCGATCCAGCAGTCCTCGTTCTCGTCGGCCCCGGCGTGGGTGCGGTAGTCGATGCGTCCGAAGAACAGCGGGGTGTCCGGATCGTCGCGCAGCGCCATCATCCGCCGGTAGAGCGCCTGCTTCAGGTACTCCCCCGACAGCCGGTCGCCTGCCAGCGCCTCCAACGACGCCGTGTGCTCCCGCATCTCGCGCAGCGCGGTCCGGGACTCAATCAGGTGTTCCCGGGCTTCGGTCAGGGCATCGGTCGTGGGCATGACAAGACCTCCGGAGTCGTGGGGCAGCCGGTCAGCTTAACCCCACGTCCGTCCAGAACCCAAAGCTCTCCCTCGGGACCGGCCGGCACCCGAAAGCCCTCCCTAACTAGTTCTGCCCTCCCGCATGCGGGAGGGCAGAACTAGTTAGGGAGGGCTTTACCGGGTCCGGGCTAGGGACGACGGGACACCACCGGTCAGTTCTGGGACGGGGTGGTCCGGGTGACCTGGATCAGGAACTCGCGGTTCGACTCGGTCTTGCGCATCCGGGAGAGCAGGGTCTCCAGGGCGGCCTGCGGGTCGAGGCTGGACAGCACCCGGCGCAGCTTCCAGATAATCTGCAGCTCCTCGCGGGTGAAAAGCATCTCTTCCCGTCGAGTACCGGACGCCGCGACGTCGATCGCCGGGAAGACTCGCTTGTCGGCCAGATCACGACGCAGCCGCAGCTCCATGTTGCCGGTGCCCTTGAACTCCTCGAAGATCACTTCGTCCATCTTGGAGCCGGTCTCGATCAGCGCGGTGGCCAGGATGGTCAGCGAGCCGCCGTCCTCGATGTTCCGGGCGGCACCGAAGAACTTCTTCGGCGGGTACAGCGCCGCGGAGTCGACACCACCGGACAGGATGCGTCCGGACGCCGGCGCGGCCAGGTTGTAGGCCCGGCCCAACCGGGTGATGCCGTCGAGCAGGATCACCACGTCCTTGCCCAACTCGACCAGGCGCTTGGCCCGCTCGATGGCCAGCTCGGCGATCGTGGTGTGGTCGTCGGCCGGACGGTCGAAGGTCGAGGCGATGACCTCGCCGTTGACCGAGCGCTGGAAGTCGGTGACCTCCTCGGGACGCTCGTCGACCAGCACCACCATCAGGTGCACCTCGGGGTTATTGGTGGTGATGGCGTTGGCGATCGCCTGCATGATCAGCGTCTTGCCGGCCTTCGGCGGCGACACGATCAGACCACGCTGACCCTTGCCGACCGGCGAGACCAGGTCGATGATTCGGCCGGTCATGCCGACGGCCGAGGTCTCCAGCTTGAGCCGCTCCTGCGGGTAGAGCGGGGTCAGCTTGCCGAACTCGGGCCGGTCGCGGGACTTCTCGGGCGCGTCCAGGTTGACCGTGTCGATCCGCACCAGCGGGTTGAACTTCTCCTTGCGCTCGCCGTCGCGCGGCTGCCGGATCGCGCCGGTGACGATGTCGCCCTTGCGCAGCCCGTACTTGCGGACCATCGACAGCGACACGTAGGCGTCGTTGGGGCCGGGCAGGTAGCCGGAGGTCCGGACGAACGCATAGTTGTCGAGGACGTCGAGGATGCCGTTGATGTTGAGCAGGACGTCGTCCTCGCCCACATTGGTGTCCACCTCGAGCCCGGCCATCGAGTTCGACCCACCACGGTTGTTGCCGCGCCGGTTCTGCCGATCGCGGTTACGACGGCGGCGGGAGCGGCGTCCGTTGCCGAAATCGTCGTCGTCGCGGGACGACTGCTGCTGGCGATCGTTCTGCTGCGGCCGGGAATCGACCGTGGGCTCGTTGCTGCCGTTGCTGCCGCCCTGGTCGGCGGATTCGCCCGCCTCACCGCCGTTGCGGTTGCGGCGCCGGCGGCCGCGCTCGCCCTGGAGCGCCTCGAGCCGGGCCGCCACATCGTCGGAGGCCTCGCCGTTGGAGGCCTCACCGTTGGAGGAGGCATGCCGGGTCTCGGTCGCGGGAGCGGACGCCTCACTCGCCGGGGCGGGCGCCTGGTTCACCGGCGCGGACGCCTGCGGTGACGAAGCGGAGGTCGAGTCGGCCTGGCCACCCTCGGCGTTGCCGCCGTTGGCCTGCGTGCGCTCCTTGCGGCGCCGCTCAGGCTTCTCGGCGGACGGCGCCTCGGCGGTGGCCGGCGCCTTCGCGGGCGCAGCGGCCGGGGCGCCGCCCTGTGCGCTGCGGATGGCATCGATCAGCTGGCTCTTGCGCATCGCGCCGGTGCCCTTCAGGCCGAGGGAAGCACCGAGCTGCTTCAACTCCGGAAGCAGCATCGTGCTCAGGCCCTTGCTCTTCGCGGGGGCGACGGCTTCGATCGTGTCGGTCACGTGGGTCCTTTCGGGACATCCTCCGTACGGGTGGGTTCACGGACGTACGGACAAGCATGGTGAGGAGTGTGACAACTCCGGGTCAGATCACGGACGTGTTCATCTGCGCGGTGGCCGGTGATGAAGGAAATCCTCGACGAGTGCGATCGTCCGCCCGATCTGTCAGGGGCGACGGCTGAAAACTACAGCGCGTATTCACTGTAGCACTGCCACGCTCGAATACTGACAACGACACCGGCGGCCGGATTGTTCCCCGACCGTCGACATTCAGGCCGCGACGGGTTGCCGCAGTTGCGCCTGCGCGCGGCGTCGCTCCTTGCCCCACGGTGTGAACGCGGCGGCGATCACGCTGGCGGCCAGGATCGCGACGCCGAGGTAGACGCCGAAATTGTCGACCAGCATGAGCAGCGGCGGATAGGTCAACTCGACGTTGTTGTCCCCCGGCAGCAGTTTGAACGGGGCGAACGCCGTCCACACCGAATAGAACAGCCCGGCGACGCGCAGATAGCCCGGCAACCGCCGGTTGCGCAGCAGCACGATGCCGAACGGCACGATCCACACATAGTGGTGCGACCACGAGATCGGTGAGGCGAGCAGGCTGGTCAGGCCGGCCAGGCACAGGGCGAACGGAACCTCGCCGGCCCGGTGCATCAGCACGGCGGCGACCATGCCGAGCACGGCGACCAGCGCGGCCAGCACCAGGCCGCCGCGGCTGGCCTCACCCAGCAGCCGCGTCCAGACGCCCAGCACCGACTGGTTGGTCTTGAACACGATGCCGCTGTTCAACCCGGAATCGCCGGACAGCAGCCGTCCCCAATAGGTGAGCGAGGGACCCCACAACACCACGAAACCGATCAGCGAACAGGCCAGGAAGGTCAGGAAGCTGACGATGCCGGCGCGGCGTTTGCCGGCGAAGAAGTTGTAGACCGCGATCATCGCCGGGGTCAGCTTGACCGCGGTGGCCACACCGGTCAGCCAGCCCTCGGGCAGCAACCGGCGCTTGAAGACGGTCGGGCCGGGCATCGAGTCGAGCACCGCGGCTGCCACCAGGAAGATCGCCACCTGGCCGAAGCCCAGGGTTTCGCGCACCGGTTCGACCAGCCAGATGATCGCGGTGGCGGACATGCTGAGCTGCCATCCGGACAGGCCGAGCCGGTACAGCATCGCCATCAGGCAGGCCACGCACAGCGTCAGCCACGCCACCTGGGCCGCCGCCACCGGCAGCGCCGCGAACGGGACGGCCAGCAGCGCCGGGAACGGCGGATAGATCCAGGGCAGCCAGGCCTCGACGTTGTAGAAGTCCTGCCCGTTCAGCACCAGTTCGCCGGTGCGGCGATAGACGTCCAGGTCGATCATCGCCGGCGCCCAGGGGTAGAGCGTGCCACCGGGAATGGTGGTGGCGCCCGCGTACAGCGCCGCCAGCAGCGGCGCCAGGGAGAGCAGCAGGACGTAGCCGATCCGCGCGGGCAGGCTTTTCACGGGCGCAAGTTAACCACCCGCCGCCGAGGTCGGCCGATTACTCGCCGGGATAGGAGTCGATGTTCCAGATGTTGCCCTCCGGGTCGGCGACGGCGACGCTCCTGCCGCCGTGGTCGGGCTCGGCGATCTCGGTCAACTGCCGCGCACCGACAGCCAGGGCCCGGCTCAGCACGGCGTCCACCTCGTCGTCGGAGGCCACCACCAGGTCGATGCAGGCGCTGCCGGGCGTGGGTCCGATGCCGTCCGGCCGGTCGGAACCGAACATGATCCCGCCGTTGTCGCGCCACTGGTATTGGGCGTGGTGGATCAGGCCCGGTTGCTCGGGGTCACGCACCACCAGGCGTTCGGTGAATCCGAGCGCCTCCACGAAGGCGATCCCGGCCTCACAATCGGTGAAACGAAGACTGGCGAACAGCTGTGGTTTGGTCATGCCACCACTGTGCCCGCCTCAGTCGAGTGGTTCTTGAACGGTTGGGAACTCGGCCAGGGTCGCGCGCGGTGTGACGCCGGCCAGGGCACGCCAGTCGCGGGTCAGATGCGCCTGATCGGCGTAGCCGCACCGGGCGGCGACGTCGGCGAGGCTGGCATTGCGTTGAGCAAGAGCCCGGGCCCGCTCGAATCGGCCGAGGCGGCGGATCGTCCGCGGATCCAGGCCGAACTCGGCGCGAACCTGGTTGAGCAGGTGACGCCGTGACCAGCCCACCTCATCGGCGAGCGCTGCGATGGCGATCGTGCCGCCGGTCAGACGATCCCATGCCCGGGCCAGCTCCGGACGCAGCTCGGCGTCCGCCCCGGCCAGCCGGCGCAGCAGGACTTCCTCGACCAACTCGAAACGGGTGCGCCAGTCAGCTTCCTGGAGACGCTCGTGCAACCCGGCCGGCAGCAACGCCAGGTCGTGCTCGTCGAGCAGTTGGCGGGTGTACTCGCCGGCGGGAGCACCGGTCAGCGCACGCAGCCCGAGCGGCGTGAGCGCCACCTGCAGCCCGACCTGGTGGCCGTGGGTGCGGATCAGTGCGGGGCGGACGTGCAGCCCGCCGATCAGCGTCCAGAACCGGCTGGACGTCTCGTCGTCCAGCCAGCCGCAGTCGAGCGGCTCATCGAGGGCGATCACCACGGTGGCGGACGTCGACGGCAGTCCGCGGTGGACGGCGTCGGCGGGCAGCCGGTAGTCGTATCCGACCAGGCTGGCCACCAACGGCGCCAGTGCCGGATGCAGCGGCCTGCTGAACGTCGGCATCGGCCCAGCCTACGGTCCTGTCCCTACTGGGCAGCCGTTCAGTCCTCCAGCTTCGCCGCGGCCGCGCTGAACTCGGCGCGCAGCTGGTCGTAGTCGGTGGCGACCGGGAACTGCGGGAACTCGGCGATCACGTTGGCCGGCGGCCGGAACAGGATGCCGGCGTCAGCCTCACTGAGCATGTTGGTGTCGTTGTAGGAGTCGCCGGTGGCGATCACCTTGTAGTTCAGCTCGTGGAAGCGGCGGACGGCCTCGCGTTTCTGGTCGGGCATCCGCAGCGTGTAGTCGACGATCCTGTCGTCGGCGATCTCGAGCTTGTGGCACAGCAGCGTCGGGTAACCCAGCTTGGCCATGAACGGCATGCCGAACTCGTAGAACGTGTCGGACAGGATGACCAGCTGGAAGTGCTCGCGCAGCCAACCGACCATCTCCACGGCCCCGGGCATCGGGTCGAGGGTGCCGATCACTCGCTGGATCTCGGTCAGGGTGAGGCCGTGGGAGTCCAGCAGGTCGAGCCGGTACCGCATCAGCGTGTCGTAGTCGGGTTCGTCGCGGGTGGTCCGGCGCAGCCCGTCGATGCCGGTCGCCTCGGCGACGGCGATCCAGACCTCGGGGATCAGTACGCCTTCCAGGTCGAGGCAGGCCAGATGCATGACGTCAGCCCTCCACCCGCATCAGCGTGACGTCGCCGCGGACGTCCGGCAGCGCCTGCAGATCCTCCAGCGCGGCCCGCATATCGCTCACCCGCGCGGCGTGGGTCAGCAGCGCCAGCTTGGCGCCCTGTCCCTGCGGCCGGTCCAGTTCGCTCTCCTGGCGCACCGCCTGGATCGACACCTGGTAACGGGCGAAAGCCGCGGCGATCCGGGCCAGCACGCCCGGCTCGTCCTCGACACTCAACGACAGGTAGAACCGGGACGGCACCTGTCCGCGCGGCGTGATCGGACGCGCCGAGTAGGACGACTCCCCCGGCCCGGACGCCCCGCGCACCCGGTTGCGGGCCGCGGTCACCACGTCACCCAGCACCGCGGACGCCGTCGGCGAACCACCGGCACCCGGCCCCATGAACATCAGCTGCCCGGCGTGCCGGGATTCGACGAACACCGCGTTGAAGGCGCCGGACACGTTCGCCAGCGGATGACTGGCCGGCACCATCGTGGGATGCACGCCGACCGAGATCGAGCCGTCCGGGGCCAGCGCACAGCGAGCCAGCAGCTTGATCACGTAGCCGAGTTCCTTGGCGGTGGCGACGTCGGAGGCGGTCACCCTGGTGATGCCCTCGCAGTCGACGTCGTCGAGCTTCACCCGGCTGTGGAAGGCCAGGCTGGCCAGGATGGCGGCCTTGGCGGCGGCGTCCAGACCCTCGACGTCGGCGGTCGGATCCTCCTCGGCGTAGCCCAGTCGCTGCGCCTCGGCCAGCACCTCGGCGAACGAGGAGCCCTCGGTGTGCATCTTGTCCAGGATGAAGTTGGTGGTGCCGTTGACGATGCCCTTCACCGCGGTGATCTCGTCGCCAACCAGCGACTCGCGCAGCGGCCGGATGATCGGAATGGCACCCGCGACGGCGGCCTCGAAGTAGAGGTCGACCCCGGCCTCGGCGGCGGCGGTGTACAGGGTGGCGCCGTCCTGGGCGAGCAACTGCTTGTTCGCGGTGATCACCGACGCCCCGTGGCCGATGGCGGTCAGGATCAGGCTGCGGGCCGGTTCGACACCGCCCATCACCTCGATCACCAGGTCGACGTCGCGGCGTCCGACCAGGCCGGCGGCGTCGTCGGTGAGCAACTCGCGGTCGATGCCCGGGCGCTCCTTGGCCAGGCTGCGGACGGCGATGCCGACCAGTTCGAGCCGGCGTCCGCTCCTGGCCTGGAACTCGTCGGCGCTGCCCAGCAGCAGCCGCGCCACCTCCGAACCCACCACCCCGCAGCCCAACAGGGCCACCTTGAGGGGCTTGGCTGGTGTCATCGCATGTCCTCTTCTCTTCGCGGCAGCATCGCGGCTGCCGGTTAGGCGTTGCTCAGGCGCCGGCGTCCAGCGCCAGCAGGTCGTCCAGGGTTTCGCGCCGCAGCAGGGTGGTGATCCGGCCATCGGCGACGGCCACCACAGGCGGACGCGGAACGTGATTGTAGTTGCTCGCCATCGATCGGCTGTAGGCACCCGCCGCCGGAATCGCGATCAAATCTCCGGGCGCGACGTCATCGGGCAGGAATTCGTCGCGGACCAGGATGTCGCCGCCCTCACAATGCTTGCCGACCACCCGGGAGAGCACCGGCCCCGCGGCGCTCGCCCGGTTGGCCAGCGTCGCGGAGTACTCCGCGGCGTACAGCGCCGGACGGATGTTGTCACTCATGCCGCCGTCCACCGAGATGTAGCGCCGGGACTGGCCGCTGCCGATCTCGACCGTCTTCACCGTGCCGACCGTGTACAGGGCCGTGCCGGCCGGGCCGCAGATGGCGCGGCCGGGCTCCACCGACATGACCGGCACCTGCAGGCCGAAGCCGCGGCATTCGTGTTCGACGATGCTGCGCAGGCCGGCCGCGAGCTCCTCGGGCGTGGCAGGGGTGTCCTCTTTCACATAGGAGATGCCGAACCCCCCGCCCAGGTCGAGCTCCCGCAGCTCGGTGCCGGTGGCCTCCTTGAACTGGGCGATCAGCTTCAGGGTGCGCCGGGCGGCCACCTCGAAGCCGTTGGTGTCGAAGATCTGCGAACCGATGTGGCTGTGCACGCCGCGCAGATGCAGATGGGGACTGTGGTGGCTGCGCACCAGCGCCACCAGCGCGGCGCCACCGTTGATCGAGAAGCCGAACTTCTGGTCCTCGTGGGCGGTGGCGATGTACTCATGGGTGTGCGCCTCGACACCGGTGGTGACTCGGATCATCACCTCGGCGACCGTGTCGAGCTCGGCACACAGCCGCTCCAGCCGGGTGATCTCGTGCGCGGAGTCGACGATGATCCGGCCGACACCGGCAGCCAGCGCGGCGCGCAGTTCGTCGTCGCTCTTGTTGTTGCCGTGCATGCCGATCCGGGCCGGATCCATGCCGCCGCGCAGCGCCACGGCCAGTTCACCGCCGGTGCAGACGTCGAGGCCGAGGCCCTCTTCGCTGATCCAGCGGGCGACGGTGGTGCACAGGAAGGACTTGCCGGCGTAGAACACCTGCCAGTCGCCGAAGGCCTCGCGCCATTGCCGGGCCCGGCTGCGGAAATCGGCTTCGTCGATCACGTAGACCGGGCTGCCGACCTCGTCGATGATGGACGCCGCGGTGCGGCCGGCGATCTCGAGTTCACCGGACTCGATGCGCTTGGCGTTGTTGCTCCACAGCTCCTTGGTCAGGGCGTTCACGTCCTCGGGACGGGTCAGCCACTGCGGTGCAGGAGAGGTCGCGTCGGCATGGATCGAGCCGGCGACGTGCATGTGGGTCATAGCGTCCAACTGTGCCAGAACGGCCCGTGGCCAATGGCCCGGCTCCGGCCGCTGGACGTCAGCTTCTGCGGGCGGTGATCTCGAGTCGTTCGGTGACTGTCGCGAGCTTGAGAGTGACCGGCTTGTCGACCGGTTTGCCGTCGGCGCGGACGGCAATCGTGCCGCAGGTCGAACCCAGGCATTTGTCGTCGAAGCGGACGCCCCACAGGGTGAAGAACTGCCCCAGGGTGACCTGGTCCGCGCCGCGTCCCTCCAGCCAGACCACGCCGGTGTCGTCATGGGTGTGGGCGGGGCCCTGCAGCGCCCGGGGGCGGTCCATGCCGATGTAGGGCACCAGCGGGACGGCCTGGCCGTCCACGGTCAGGGTGAGCGTGAACCGGCGCTGGTTGGTGGTGTCGTCCAGCCGGGACGGCTCGAGGCCGGCCGCGCGGATCTGGGCCAGTCCGTCGCGCAGTGCGGGCCAGGGCGGCGGAGTGTCACGCAACACCGGCGGTCCGGCGACGGCACCGCTCGACTGGCCGCCGCACCCTGCGAGCAGGACGGCGACGACCAGTGCCAGCACCGTGGACAGACCTCGCATGAGCCCGAGGTTAGCGGTGACGCTCCTGCCCGGGCCGTGGGTTGGTCGTCCCGGCCACGCCCGTCATCCCAACGCGACGAGATCGTCATCCCAGCGCGACGAGATCCCGGAGCAGGTCCGGGATGACGAGGGAGCGGTCAGGCGTGCCGCCGGTCGTCGATTGGTTCCCGGTCGCGGCGATGCGCTACAGTCGTGGCCGGCCCGATGGCTCGGGCCCCCGTAGCTCAGGGGATAGAGCGCCGCCCTCCGGAGGCGGGTGCGCAGGTTCGAATCCTGCCGGGGGCGCAGATGATCCCGCACCTGATTCAGGTGCGGGATCAGCGCATTTTCCGGTCGTCACGAATGCACGGCAGACGGCGCTGACGGCTCGGTCAGCTCCAGTTCGCGGCCTTGGTGAGGCAGAACGGATGTCCGTCGGGGTCGAGCAGAACCGTCCAGGTGTCCCCCGGCTGGTCCGTCGGCTTCGTCGCCCCCAGTCCGAGCAGTTGCTCTTCGGCGGCGTCCAGGTCGTCGACGGCCAGATCGAGGTGGAACTGCTTCGTCCCGGCCGGATTCGGCCACTCCGGACGCTGCCAGTCCTCGACCCGGCCGAAGCCGAGCCGTAGCGTGCCGTCGCTCGCCATGCCGTAGTTGTCGTCGGCGTAAGTGACTTCCCAACCCAGCGCCGCAGCCCAGAATTCCGCCTCCTTGGACGGGTCGGCGCAGTCGATGGTGACCATGGCCAGCGCGGCCGGAGCTTCGGTGGTCATCGCTCCTCCTTCGATGTCGTGTCAGTCCACCTTTCTAGAATCCGGGTATGGCGGCTAGCACAAACGCGACAGGTCGGGTCCCGGCCTCGAAGGGTCTGCTGCAGCCGGAGGAGTTCGCCCGTCGCGTCCGGTTCGACGAGGTTCCGGCCTCCGGGCCCGCTGCCGCGTGGGTGGAGCGGGTCTGGTCGGCCAGCTGGGAGCTACCCGACGGGATGAGTGCGACGACCTCGCTGATCCCGCATCCGGCGGTGGAGATCAGCGTCGAGCGCGGCCAGTTGGCGCGAGCCGGCCGCGACCGCGACGGGGTGTGGCTGACCGGGGTGGTGACCAGCAGGTTCGACGTCACCCAGTTCGGCAGCGGTGGCGTGCTCGGCCTCAAATTCCGGCCGGGCGGGTTCGCCGCCTGGTCCGGCATCCCCGCCGATCAACTCACCGATCGGGTGGAACCCGCCGGCGATCGACTACCCGGCATGGATCAGCTGGCGCATCTTCCGCTGGTGGCCAGCGAGTCGGCGTCGGTGATGCTCGATTCGGTGCTGGCTGGCGCCGGTTCGGCCGAGCCGATTCCCGCCCTGGTGGAAGACACATTGGCGTTGCTCGCGGAGCCGGTGCTCACCCGGGTGGACCAGCTGGCGCACCGCTGCGGCTGTTCGGTGCGGACGCTGCAACGCACCATTCGGCACTACGTGGGGGTGGGTCCCAAGTGGCTGATCCGGCGGCAACGGATGCACGACGCCGTGGCCGCGCTGGACGCCGAGACCGGCGAAGGCCTCGCCGAGCTCGCCGCGAGGCTGGGCTGGTACGACCAGAACCAGTTCGGACGCGACTTCGTCCGGCTCGTCGGCAGCACCCCGAGCGCCTACCGCGACCGCACCAGGGCGGACGGCACTCGCTGATCGGAAGGAATCGTGACGTGTCAGCTCGATAACGGCATGGCCGGTTCCACCACCCGGCCCGCCTTAGTAGCATCGAACAGGTGCAGGCGTCGCGGCCTGCCCGACAAGTACGGAAGAAGGCGATCGTGCCCCTCGCGCCCGAGAATGTGACGGCGTCCAACGAGCAGACCGACGAATTCGGCGCCAACGACTGGTTGATCGACGAGATGTATCAGGCCTATCGGGAGAACCCCGACTCGGTCGATCCCCGTTGGCAACAGTTCTTCGCCGAACGCGCCGCCGCACCGGCCAACGGTGCAGCCGTTCGAGCAGAAGCTCCGCCGGGACCGGCGCAAGCAGCGACATCCGAGACCACACCGCCACAGCCGGCAGCGAGCACGCCGAAGCCGACCCCGCCGGCCAACACCGGCGCCGAGCCGAGCCCGGCTCGTCCCGACGGTGAGTCCTACTCCGTGGTGGCCGACAAACGCTCGCCGGGCGCTCCCGCTGCGGCCGCAACACCGCCGGCGAAGGCCAAGGCTGCCGACGCAGAGCCCGCCAAGGAGTCGAGCGCCGAGCCGCGCACCTCGTCGGCGAAGGTCGAATCCGGCGGCAGCGCCCGCCACGACCGCGTCCCCGAGTCTCCCGGCTCCGGGATGGGACTGTCCGCGAACCGGCCCAGTCTCGCCGTGCGCAACGCGGCCGCGTCCGAGCCGACCCGTACCCAGCTGCGGGGCGCGCCGATGCGGACCGCCCGCAATATGGACGCCTCGTTGGCGATGCCGACGGCGACCTCGGTGCGCAACGTGCCGATGAAGCTGGCCATCGACCAGCGGCAGATGGTCAACTCACACCTGGCCCGGACCACCGGCGGCAAGGTGTCGTTCACCCATCTGATCGGGTACGCGATGGTGCAGGCGCTCAAGCGGGTGCCGGCGATGAACAACGCCTACGACGAGGTCGACGGCAAGCCGTTCCTGGTCGAGCCGAACACGATCAACCTCGGCTTGGCCATCGACATGGCCAAGCCGGACGGCACCCGGCAGTTGCTGGTGCCCTGCATCCGCGGCTGCGAGAACCTCAACTTCGGCCAGTTCTGGTCCTCCTACGAGGCACTGGTCCGCAAGGCCCGCGCCGGCAAGCTGGAGGTCGCCGACTTCCAGGGCACCACCGCCACCCTGACCAACCCCGGCGGCATCGGCACCAGCCATTCGGTGCCGCGACTGATGGCCGGCCAGGGCCTGATCCTGGGTGTCGGGTCGATCGACTACCCGCCCGAGTTCCAGGGGGCGTCGCAGCGCCGGATCACCGAGGCCGGTGTGTCGAAGGTGACCACGCTCACCTCGACCTACGATCACCGGATCATCCAGGGCGCCCAGTCGGGCGAGTTCCTCAAGGTGATTCACGAACTGCTGCTCGGCAAGCACGGCTTCTACGACGAGATCTTCGCCTCGCTGCGCATTCCGTACGCACCGATCCGGTGGGCGCAGGACGTCAGCGCCGAGCGCCCCGGGCAGATCCCCAAGTCGGCCCGGGTGTTCTCGCTGATCGCCGCCTACCGGCAGTTCGGGCATCTGATGGCCGACATCGACCCGCTCGAGTACCGGCAACGGTCACACCCCGAACTCACGCTGGAGTACCACGGCCTCACCCTGTGGGATCTCGACCGCGAATTCCCGGTCGGCAACTTCGGCAGCCACGACGGCGAGATCATGCCGTTGCGCGACATCCTGGAGACGCTGCGCGGCTCGTACTGCCGGCACGTCGGCATCGAGTACATGCACATCCAGGACAACGAGCAGCGGGCCTGGATCCAGAAGCGGGTCGAGGTGCAGCACGCGCCGTGGCCGCGCGACGAGCACCTGCGCATCCTCGACCGGCTGAACGAGGCCGAGATCTTCGAGACCTTCCTGCAGACCAAATTCGTCGGCCAGAAGCGGTTCAGCCTCGAAGGCGGCGAGTCCACCATCGTGCTGCTCGACGAGCTGTGCGACCAGGCCGCCAACACCGGGCTCGACGAGGTGTGCATCGGCATGCCGCACCGTGGCCGGCTGAACGTGCTCGCCAACATCGTCGGCAAGAGCTACAGCCAGATCTTCCGCGAGTTCGAGGGCAACGTCGACCCGCGGCTGGCTCAGGGCACCGGCGACGTGAAGTACCACCTGGGTGCCGAGGGCGAGTTCACCGCGCTGTCGGGCAAGACCATCAAGACCTCGGTCGCCGCCAACCCGAGCCATCTGGAGGCGGTCGATCCGGTGCTGGAAGGCATCGCCCGGGCCAAGCTCGACCACCTGGACTCGCGCGACGGCTTCCCGGTGCTGCCGATCCTGCTGCACGGCGACGCCTCGTTCGCCGGCCAGGGCGTCGTCTACGAGACGCTGCAGATGAGCCAGCTGCGCGCGTACAAGACCGGCGGCACCGTCCATGTGATCGTCAACAACCAGGTCGGCTTCACCACCGGCCCGCTCGATTCGCGCACCTCGGCCTACTGCACCGATGTCGCCAAGACGATTCAGGCGCCGATCTTCCACCTGAACGGCGACGATCCCGAGGCCTGCGCCCGGATCGCCCAGCTCGCCTTCCAGTACCGCGAGCGGTTCAACAAGGACGTGGTGCTCGACATCGTCTGCTACCGGCGCCGCGGCCACAACGAGGGCGACGATCCCAGCTTCACCCAGCCCCGGATGTACGACCTGATCGAGCAGAAGCGCAGCGTCCGCAAGCTGTACACCGAGGCCCTGATCGGCCGCGGCGACATCAGCACCGAGGACGCCGAAGCGGTCCTGACCCGCTTCCGGGACGGCCTGGAGAGCGTCTTCAAGCAGGCCCGCGAGGAGGCCGAAGAGGACAACGGCTACCGCCGGGTGCCCTACTACCCGCCGAAACTCGGCAAGACCCAGGGCACCACGATCAGCGCCGAGACGATGGCCAAGATCGCCAACGCCCACGTCACCTTCCCCGAGGGCTTCACCGTGCACCCGAAGGTGCTGCCGCAGTTGCAGCGCCGGGCGGACGGCATCATGCACGGCCCGATCGACTGGGCGACCGGTGAGCTGCTGGCCTTCGGCTCGCTGCTGCTGGAGGGACGCCCCGTCCGGCTGGTCGGTCAGGACAGCCGGCGCGGCACCTTCGTGCAGCGCTTCGCCGCCGTGATCGACCGCAACACCGCCGAGTCGTACGTGCCGCTCAACCATCTGGCCGCCGACCAGGGCACCTTCCACGTCTACGATTCGCTGCTCAGCGAGTACGCGTCGATGGGCTTCGAGTACGGCTACTCGGTGGCCGCACCCGACGCACTGGTCTGTTGGGAGGCGCAGTTCGGCGATTTCGCCAACGGCGCCCAGACCATCGCCGACGAGTTCATCGTCTCGGGCAACGCGAAATGGACGCAGAAGTCGGGCGTGGTGCTGCTGCTGCCGCACGGCTTCGAGGGCCAGGGACCGGACCATTCGTCGGCTCGCATCGAGCGCTGGCTGCAGCTGTGTCACGAGGGTGCGCTGGCGGTCTGCCAGCCGTCCACGCCGGCCAGCTACTTCCACCTGCTGCGCACCCACGCCTACGTCAACTGGCACCGTCCGGTGGTGATCGCGACCCCGAAGTCGATGCTGCGCGCCAAGCAGGCCGTCTCGCAGCCGACCGACTTCACCCAGGGCCGTTGGGAACCGGCCACCGGCGACCCGACGATCACCGACCCGTCGCAGGTGCGCCGCATCCTGCTCTGTTCGGGCAAGGTCCGCTGGGAACTGGTCACCGCGCGAGCCGAGGCCGGCCTGGAGGGCAAGGTGGCGATCATCGCCCTGGAGCGGCTCTACCCGCTGCCCGCGAAGGAGTTGGCGGCTCAGCTCGCCGGCTATCCGGCGGACGCCGACATCCGCTACGTCCAGGACGAGCCGGAGAACCAGGGCGCCTGGTGGTTCATGAAGCAGCACCTGCCTTCAGCTGTCGCGGCGTTCCTGCCCGGTTACCAGCTGACGATCACCCCGGTCACCCGGCCGGCGGCGTCCGCACCCTCGGTGGGTTCGCTCAAGGTGCACCGTGAGCAGCACGACGACCTGATGGCACGGGCCTTCGCCGAGTAGGCGCTCCCCCGGGATGACCGCCACCGGTCATCCCGGGGCCACCTTCCGACTCGCACCCCGGATTCGACCGCGTCTCGGGCATACCCGTCATCGCCGGCTCGACCGTCATCCCGGGCATGCCCGTCATCCCGGGCACAACCGTCATCCCGGGCTCGACCCGGGATCTCGGCTCAGACGGGCCCGGACTTGGCAAGAGATCCCGGCGTTCGCCGGGATGACGACGGGTGGTTACGGGCTATGGCGTCCGGGTTTGCTCCGGCTGATCGGTGCTGCTGCCCCGTTCGCGCAGGGCTTTGGTCGTGCTGGGCATCGCCACGCCGACCACCGCGCCCAGGCAGACCGGGACCAGCAGCCACAGCCAGGGTTGCTCCAGCAGGTACTCGCCGAAGCCGAAACCGGCCATCAGGGCGAAGGCCACCACCGGGCCGCGGGCCCACAGGTGGCGCCGCCACAGGCCGATGCCCGCGCCGATCAGGATCAAGCCGTAGGCCGCCAGCAGGATGCCGATCTGCACGCTGAAGATTCCGTGGCCGGCCGCGGCGCTGACGGCTGCGAAGCCGACGAAGGTCACGCCGAGCGCGATGCTGCATCCCACCGCCACCTTCAGCCCGATCGGGCGCTCCTGTTGCACGCCCCCACCGTAGACCAATGGCAGGAAAATGCGCCGTCAGCGGAATCGGAGGCGAGAAGAGGTTCAATCTTGGTCGGGGTCTTGTCCAGGACGATCACCACTGACAAGCTTCTCACGTACATTTGTGTGCCGCATCGACGGAGGCGCCCCCGCCCCTCACGGTACAAGTGATTCCCCCAAGAAGGAGTTGGAAACCGCATGGATTGGCGCCATCGGGCTGCCTGCCTCACCGAGGACCCGGAATTGTTCTTTCCGGTCGGCAACACCGGACCTGCCCTGATGCAGATTCAGGAGGCCAAGAAGGTGTGCAAGCGCTGTGACGTCCGCGAAGCGTGCCTGCAGTGGGCACTCGACGCTGGACAGGATCACGGCGTCTGGGGTGGGTTGAGCGAAGACGAGCGCCGGGCGCTGAAGCGTCGCGCGGCCCGCTCCCGGGTGCGTTCCAACTAGTCGGCGTCGAGCCTGCCTCGCCCGCCGGACTGATCTCGACAAACTCGATCAGCGGTAAGGGCGGCCTGACCAGGGGTTCTACTGGTCGGCTCAGGCCAGCGGAATAGACACCCGGGCCACCGTGCCCACACCCGACTCGGCGGTGCTGAGCGAGAAGTCGCCGGCCATGTCGTCCACCAACGTGGTGACGATCGACAAGCCGAGGCTGTTGGTGGCGCTCAGCGAGAAGTCCGGCGGGAGCGGTTCGCCCTCGTTGGTCACCTCGACGATGAGCCGTCCGTCGGTCTGTCGCGGTTTGACCCAGACCACGCCGCCGCGGCTCTGCCCCAGCCCGTGCTCGATCGCGTTCTGGCACAGCTCGGTGAGCACCAGCGACAGGCTGGTGGCCACATCGGCCGGCACATAGCCGAAGCTGCCTTCACGGCGCAGCTGCACCGGTCCACCGGTGGCGGCGACGTCCACCACCATGCGCAGCAGCCGGTCTGCGACGTCGTCGAATTTGACCGAGGTGTCGAACGCCTGGGACAGGATCTCGTGGACGACCGCGATCGCACCGACCCGCTTCATCGCGTCGGTGAGCGCGTCGGTCGCCTCGGGTGATGAGATCCGGCGGGCCTGCAGCCGCAGCAGTGCCGCCACTGTCTGCAGGTTGTTCTTCACCCGGTGGTGGATCTCCCGGATGGTGGCGTCCTTGGTCACCAGTTGGCGCTCACGACTACGCAATTCGGTGGTGTCGCGGCACAGTACGAGCCGTCCGCACGGGCCGTCGGCGTCGTTGAGGTTGATGATCCGCAGCCGCAGCTGAACGTCGGGGGTCTCGACCTCGACCTCGCGGTGTCCGCGTCCGCCCAGCACCGTGGGCAGCGCCATCTCGACCGGCGCCCGGTCGCGCAGCAGCGACATGGTGACGGCCGCCAGGTTCTCGCCCTCCAGGTCGGTGTGCAGGCCGAGCCGGCGGTAGGCGCTGACCGCGTTGGGGCTGGCGTAGGTGACCAGGCCGGCGGCGTTGACCCGGATCATGCCGTCCCCGACCCGCGGTGAGACCCACGGCACGGATTTGTCGCCGCTGGTCGGGAACTCGCCCCGGTGCACCATTCCGGACAGCACGTCGGCCGCCTCCAGGTAGGCGTCCTCCAGTGCACCCGGGGCACGGATGCCGAGCCGGTTGGTGTGTGCCTCGACCACCCCGAGCACCCGGCCGCGCAGCACCACCGGAATGGCGTGGACGTCGACCGGGATGCCCGAGTGCAGCTGGTTGTTGCTGGTCCGGGCGATCTCGTGGGAGAGGTACGCCTCGGTCACCAGGTGTTCGGGGTCGTAGTGCACGTCCTCGCCGACCACATCATCCTCGAGCGCGGTCGGGCCGGTGGTCGGACGCACCTGGGCGCACGCCCAGAACACGTTGTCGTCGACGTCCGGAACCCACAGGATGAGGTCCGAGAACGCCAGGTCGGCGAGCAGGTGCCATTCGGCGACCAGATGCTCGAGCCAGGCCACGTCGTCGGGTGCCAAGGCTGTGTGTTCCGCGATCACCTCGGCCATCGACAGCATGTCCGCAACCATAGAGGTTCCGCGGCCAGGGCGCCGAACCTCTTGTGGCAGAATGGCAAACCGCGCTGACAGCGCCCCATGAACACGACGACAGGAGACAACGATGGGCAAGGGTGGACGCAAGCGTCGCTCGCGCAGGCGGAACAAGGCGAATCACGGCAAGCGTCCCAACGCCTGACTCCGCAACGACGACGGGCCCCGGCACCTATCCAGGTGCCGGGGCCTCGTGCGTCCGGCTCAGCGCGGTCCGAGGCCCATCAGGGTGAGCAGCTCCCAGGCGGTGTGGGCGGCGGCCAGGCCGGTGATGCCGGCGTGATCGTAGGCGGGGGCCACCTCGACCACGTCACAGCCGACGATGGGCAGGCCGCGCAGCCCCCTGAGGACGGCGAACAGCTGACTGGTGCTGATCCCGGCCACCTCCGGCGTCCCGGTCGCGGGCGCGAAGGCTGGATCGAGCACGTCGATGTCGATCGAGACGTAGACCGGCCGGTCGCCGAGCCGATCCCGGATCTGCTGCACGATGTCGGCGATCGACCGCTCGATGAACTCGTGCGAACGGACGATCGCGAACCCGGCCCGTCGATCGTCGTCGAACTCGCTCGGGTCGTAGACGCCGCCGCGGATGCCGACGTGCTGGCAGTGCTCCAGATCCATCAGGCCCTCTTCGGCCGCCCGGCGGAACGGTGAACCGTGCCAGATCGTGGCGCCGTGCAGCACGTCCCAGGTGTCCAGGTGCGCATCGAAGTGCAGGACGGCGAGCGGCCCGTGCGCAGCGGCGGCCGCGCGGATCAGCGGGAGCGCGACGGTATGGTCGCCACCGAGCGCGACGATCCGGACGCCGTCCTCGACCAGCGCCCGGGCTCGGGCCTCGATGACATCGACCGCCCGAGGCACGTCGTAGGGCCCGACGCCCACGTCGCCGGCGTCCACCACCTGCAGATCGCGGAACGGGTAGGCGTCGTGGAGCTGGTGGTACGGATGCAGCTGACGGGAATGCTCGCGGATGTGTGACGGCCCGAACCGGGCACCGGGCCGGAAGCTGGTGCCGGAGTCGAACGGAATCCCGAGCACCGCGATGTCGGCGCGCCCCGCGTCCTCCAGCCGCGGCAGCAGTGCGAAGGTGGCCAGCCCGGCGTAGCGAGGCAGGTCCGGATCATTCCGCTGCCCGATGATCTCCCGCTCGTTACCCACCTGGTCGTCCCCTCGTCCGCAACTCCGCCCGACGAGGCTATCGGTCCGACACCGAGCCCGACCGAGGAAAACCCTCCCTAACTAGTTCTGCCCTCCCGCATGCGGGAGGGCAGAACTAGTTAGGGAGGGCTCTAGCGGGATGCGGGAAGGCAGCACCCGGGTGGAACGCAGACCTGGAGGTCAGTCGTCCTGGGTGATCACCGTCATGGTGGTCACCCGGGTGACTCGGACGCGCAGCGTCTCGGGGGCGCGGGCGGAAGTGCAGCACCGCTTCACCAGGGCACGGACCTGCTCCTCGGTGTCGAACCGGT
This sequence comes from Micropruina sp., assembly GCF_047606365.1. GTDB lineage: Bacteria > Actinomycetota > Actinomycetes > Propionibacteriales > Propionibacteriaceae > Micropruina. The sequence continues at coordinate 33,260 of NZ_JASGEN010000093.1, forward strand.
CCAGGCAGGGCTCGCAGGCGGCGAGGTGCGCGCGAATCGTGTCCGCATCGGCATCGGCCAGTTCGTTGTCGAGGAACTCGTACAGCCGGGCCAGCGCGGCCGAGCAATCACCGGTGCTCATGGTCACCACCTCGTCGGGAAAGGCCGTGCTCGTCGGCGTAGTCGGCGAGCGCCGTCCGGAGTTGGTTGCGTCCCCGGTTGAGCCGCGACATCACGGTGCCGATCGGGGTGCCCATGATCTCGGCGATCTCCTTGTAGGAGAAGCCCTCCACATCGGCCAGGTACACCGCCAGCCGGAAGTCGGGCGACAGCGCATTCATCGCCTCGGTGACGACCGAGTCGGGCATCCGGTCCAGCGCGTCCATCTCGGCGGTGCGCAGGCCGTCCGAGGTGTGCGCCTCGGCCCGGGCAAGCTGCCAGTCTTCGATCTGGTCGCCGCCGGAGGTCTGCGGCTGACGCTGCCGCTTCCGGTAGGTGTTGATGTAGCTGTTGGTCAGGATGCGGTACAGCCACGCCTTCAGGTTCGTGCCGGGCGTGAACTGGTGGAACGACGCGAACGCCTTCACGTAGGTGTCCTGCACCAGGTCTTCGGCGTCGGCCGGGTTGCGGGTCATCCGCAGCGCGGCCCCGTAGAGCTGGTCGAGGTACTGCATCGCATCGCGCTCGAAACGCGCGGCACGCTCTTCGGGTGTCTCGGTCGCCAGATCGACAACGGCTTCGGCGTCGGCAGCGGGAATGGTCATCGCGTACGAGAGTAGCGGGTCGGCCAGCTGGGCCGCCGGGCGCTCGCTCCGCGCGGTGCCGAGGGTGCTCATCACATGGCTGGGAACGCCCGGCACGGGGCCGCTATTCCCTACGACTCGGCGAGCGGCTCGATCAGCTCCGGCCCGTCGTTGCCGACGGTGCTGACCAGTCGGGAGACCGCGTAGGCCTCCAGTTCGGCACCGGGGGCGTCGAGCAGGTCGAGCGCGCCGTCGGCACGTCCAGGGTCGAGCCAGGCGTCCCAGCGGTCCGGACGGACGGTCATCGGCATCCGGTCGTGGATGCGGCCCACGGCGTCCGTGGCGGTGGTGGTGATGATCGTGCAGGTGCTCAGCCACTCCCCCGCCGGGCTCTTCCAGAACTCGTACAGCCCGGCCATCGCCATCGGCGAGCCGTCCGCGGGATGGATGAAGAACGGCTGCTTGGGCGGACGCCGCTTCGCCGGCAATTCGGACGCGCCCTCCGGCGCGTACCACTCGTAGAAGCCGTCGGCCGGCAGCAGACAGCGGCGCACCGCCAATGCCCTCCGGAAGGCCGGCTTGCTGTCCAGCGTCTCGAATCGGGCGTTGATCATCCGGGCCGCGCCCTTGGGGTCACGCGACCAGGACGGCACCAGCCCCCAGCGCAGCTCCACCAGCTTGCGGACGACCCGGTCCGGGGCGTCCTTCGGCATCCGCTCGACCACGGCGACCACCGGATCGGTCGGTGCGATGTTGTAGCGGGGCCCGGGCAGGGGATCAGGCGTCTCGTCGATCTCGAAGACCTCTTCGAGCCAGTCCGTGTCCGCAGACGACGCATACCGTCCACACATGGGGGTGAGAGTAGCCCGAAGATGCTTGGACAAAAGGCCACTAGGCGCTAGACATAACCCATGAGTCTGCTGCGTTTCGCGGCCCGCACCATGCTGGCCAGCTTCTTCGTCGTCAACGGTGTCAAGGCGATGCGCGACCCCCAGCCTTTGGCGGGCGCGACCGAGCCGCTGGCCAAGACCCTTCTGCCGCTCGCGGAGAAGACGCTGCCGCCGCAGGCCGTCGCGTATCTGCCCGAGGACGCCAAGGGTCTGGTCCGGCTGACCGGGTTCGCCCAGGTGGTCGGGGGGTTGAGCCTGGCCACCGGGATCGGACGCCGGCTCGGCGCGGTGGCGCTCGCAGTGAGCATGGCGCCGCAACTGCTGGCCAGCAACCCGTTCACCGGCGACTCCGAGGGTGACGGTGCGGGCAAGGACAGCTTCCTGAAGAACCTCGCGCTCACCGGCAGCGTGCTGCTGGCCGCGCAGGACACCGAGGGACGTCCCGATCTGGCCTGGCGGGCCAAGAACCGCGCCGAACTGCTCGGCCGCGAGGCCGAACACACCAAGGCGACCATCTCTCGGGAGGCCGCGCACGCCAAGGCCAACCTGACCCGCGAAGGAAAGCGGGCCGCCCGGAAGGCGAAGAAGGTGGCTTCGAAGGCCACCAAGACGGCGACCAAGACCCTTGAAGGTGCGCTGAAGTGACCTCGCTGGCGGCTCCGGAGCGCTCCGGGCCGCTGCAGGCAACCATCGTCGTCCCCGGCTCCAAGTCGGCCACCGCACGCGGCTACGTGCTCGCTGCGCTGGCGGACGCGCCCAGCGTGCTGCGCGGCGTGCTGGACGCCCGGGACACCCGGCTGATGCGGGCGGCGCTGACCGCGCTCGGAGCGGGTTTCGTCGACCTGGGTGCGGACGAGGTGCGGGTCGAACCGCCGGCCCATTTCACGGCTGCCGATATCGAGGTGGGACTGGCCGGCACCCTGATGCGCTTCCTGCCGCCGGTCGCCGCGCTGGCCGACGGGGCCAGCCGTTTCGACGGCGACCCCGAGGCCCGGCTGCGCCCGGTGCAACCGCTGCTGGACGGCCTGGCCCAGGCCGGCGTCCGGATCGATCATCCGCAGGCGCTGCCCTTCACCGTGCATGGGGTGGGCGCCGTACCCGGCGGGCCGGTCACCGTCGACGCCTCGGGATCGAGCCAGTTCGTCTCCGGGCTGCTGCTGGCCGGCGCCCGCTTCGAGGCCGGCCTCGACCTGACCCATCGCGGCGGCACGTTGCCCTCCCGGCCCCACATCGGGCTGACCGTGACGATGCTGCGCGAGCGCGGCGTCCGGATCGAAACCGAGCCCGACTCGGACCGTTGGCAGGTGGCGCCCGGTCCGATCGCCGGCCGCGACGAGGCCATCGAGCCCGACCTGATCAACGCCGCCACCTTCCTGGCCGCACCGCTGCTGGTGGGCGGCGAGGTCACCACGGCATGGCCGCGGCACACCGTTCAGGCAGCCGGCACGATCCTCGAGGTGCTGTCGGCACTGGGCGGCAGCGTGCGGCACGACGCCGAATCGGTCAGCGTGTCGGGTGACGGCGTGGTCCGCGGCGCCGACCTCGACCTGTCGCTGGCCAGCGAACTCACCTGCATCGCCACGGCGCTGCTCGCGGTCGCGGACGCGCCCGGCAGAATTCGTGGCGTGGCGCACGTCCGGGGCCACGAAACCGACCGCCTCGCTGCCCTGGAGACCGAGATCAACGCGCTGGGCGGACGGGTCGAGCAGACCGCTGACGGACTCCGGATCACTCCGGTACCGCTGCACGGCGGCGTCTTCCACACCTACGCCGACCACCGGATGGCGCACGCCGGCGCGCTGCTCGGGCTGGCCGTCCCGGGTGTGCAACTCGACGATGTGAGCTGCACCACCAAGACCCTGCCCGATTTCCCGGGCCTGTGGGCGCGCCTGGTGGGACGCGAGTGAACCGTCGAGTGCCCGGTGGGATCACCGAGGATGAACACGCCGGTTTCGGACGCCCGCCCCGCCGCACCCGTCCGCGCACCAAGAACCGTCCCGACTATTCGGACGCGCCGCGGGCGATCGTCACCACCATCGACCGCGGTCGCTACCGCTGCCTGCTCGGCGACGTGGCGCTGACCGCCACCAAGGCACGGGCGCTGGGCCGCAAGGGGGTCATCGTCGGCGACGAGGTCGGGGTGGTCGGCGATCTCAGTGGCGATGAGGGCACCCTGGCCCGGATCGTCGAGGTACTCCCCCGCCGCACCGTGCTGCGCCGCACCGCCGACGACACCGACCCGTTCGAGCGTCCGATCGTGGCCAATGCCGACCAGCTGGTGATCGTCACCGCGCTGGCCGACCCGCCGCCACGGACCGGAATGATCGACCGCATCCTGGTCGCCGGCTACGACGCCGGTCTCGACCCGGTGCTCTGCCTGACCAAGGAGGATCTGGCGCCGGCTGATGAGTTGATCGCCGCCTACGCCCCGCTCGACATCCCGATCGTGACGGTGCGGCCCGGTGCCGATCTGACCGCGGTGCGCGAGTTGCTGGCCGGGCGGACCAGCGTCTTCATCGGACACTCCGGGGTGGGCAAATCGACCCTGGTGAACGCGCTGATCCCCGGCGTGGACCGAGCCACCGGTGAGGTGAACGAGGTCACCGGACGCGGCCGGCACACCTCCACCTCGGCGATCGCCCTGGAACTGCCCGACCATGCCGGCTGGGTGATCGACACCCCCGGCGTCCGGTCGTTCGGGCTGAGCCACGTTACCCGGGAGTCGATCATCGGCGCCTTCGGCGACCTGGCCGAACTGACCGCGGACTGCCCGCGGGGCTGCAGCCACGCCACCGACGCCCCGGAATGCGCCCTGGACGACGCAGTCGCCGACGGCCGGCTGGCCGCGGAACGCCTGGAGTCGTTCCGCCGGATGGAGGGTGCGTGGATGGGGCGTCCGGCCTCAGCGTGACGGTTCCCTTTGGTCACCGGGGACGGTTTCTTTCGGTCACCGGGGACGGTTCTCTCGGTCACCGGGGACGGTTCCTTTGGTCACCGAAGACCGCGGCGGGCGTCGCGAGCGCGAGCGTGCCGCTGAACCGATAGGTTGAGGCATATGGCGGAGCAGAGCTACCTCGACGATCTTCGACTGGCCCATGTGATGGCTGACAACGCCGATTCGTTGACCATGAGCCGATTCAAGGCGCTCGACCTGAAGGTCGATTCCAAACCCGACCTCAGCCCGGTCAGCGACGCCGACGTCGCCGTCGAGGACGCGATCCGCCGCACGCTGAAGACCGCCCGGCCGCGCGACGCCGTCCACGGTGAGGAGCGTGAGGACACCGGATGGGGTCCGCGGCGTTGGGTGATCGACCCGATCGACGGCACCGCCAACTTCGTCCGAGGCGTCCCGGTCTGGGCGACGCTGATCGCACTGATGGTCGAGGGTGAGGTGAAGGTCGGCGTGGTGTCGGCACCCGCGCTCGGACGCCGCTGGTGGGCCAGCGTCGGCGGCGGCGCCTATTGCGGCAAGACCCTGCTGCAGGGCCAGCCCTGCCACGTGTCCGGGGTGAGCAGCATGGACGACGCCTCGCTGTCGTACTCGTCGATCCACGGCTGGGTCGAGTCGGGCCGCGGCCAGCAGTTCGTCGACCTGATGCGCGACTGCTGGCGGACCCGCGCCTACGGCGACTTCTGGAGCTACATGCTGCTCGCCGAAGGCTCGGTCGACATCGCCACCGAACCCGAACTCGCCCTGCACGACATGGCCGCCCTCGACGTGATCGTCCGCGAAGCCGGCGGCCGCTTCACCAACCTCGACGGCGCGGACGGCCCCCACGGCCCCGGCGCGATCGCCACCAACGGCCTGCTCCACGACGCCGTCGTCCAGCAACTGGCTGAGTAACCCGCACTTCCTCCAACCGGTCACCGGGGACGGTTCTTTCGGTCACTGGGGACGGTTCTTTCGGACACCGGGGACGGTTCTCTTGGTCACCGGGGACGGTTCCTTTGGTCACCAAATGCCCTAAGCAGCGTGGGCAGCCGCGTGTTGATGCACGCGACCGGACGAACCGCCCGATAACCGAGGACTGCCCCGCCGCATCCGGTTCAGCCGCGGCCCCTGCGCCCACTGAAGCCAGTGGCCAAGGGCTGTCATCCCAGTGAACGGAAGACCGCCCCCGTCGAGCGACGGTGACCGAAAGAACCGTCCCCGGTGACCAAAGGAACCGTCCCCGGTGACCAAAGGAACCGTCCCCAGTGACCAGGGGAACCGTCCCCGCGGTCACCGGGTTGTGTGAGGGCGATCTGCGGCATATAGTCCATCTGGACTAGTTGGTCTGGGATATACAGGACGGGCTAACGGGAGGATGCTCATGAAGGACGGTTGCCGGATCACCCCGCTCGCGGTGATGGTGTTGGCACTGCTCCGCGAGGGCGATATGCATCCGTACGAGATGATCCGGCTGATGCGGCAGCGGCATGAGGACAGGTTGGTGACGCTGACCAACGGCACGCTCTACCACACGGTCGGTCGGCTGACCGCGGCGGGACTGCTGGCCGAGGTGGGCACCGACCGCGAGGGCAATCGTCCGGAACGAACCACCTACACACTCACCGCCGACGGTCGGGACGCCGTGGTGCGCTGGGTGCGTCACGAACTCGCCCGGATCGACCACCCGACGGAGTTCCGGGTGGCGCTGGCCGAGTCGCACAACCTGCCCCGACCCGAGGTGGCCGAGTTGTTGGCCGCCCGCCGCGAGGCCCTGGCCGCCGAACACGCGATGCACCGCGACGGCCTGGTCAAAGCCCGGAGCCGTGAGGTTCCCGAGCAGTACCTCGTTGAGATCGACCGCCAGGCGGCCCTTTTGGACGCCGAACTGCGCTGGACCGACACCTTCCTCGCCCGCCTGGGCGACACCGTCTGGGGCCCGCCGCGCGACAACGCGCCGGCCGAGGCCCCCACCCATCGAGAGGCAACACACGCATGAGCGAAACAACCCGGGCCGAATCCGCGTCCGAACCAACCACGGACGGCACACCCGGCCGAGCCCAACCCAACGGCCACAGCCACGGCATGCAGGGCCCCAGCAACCCGTGGCCGGCGTTGTGGGCACTGGTCGTCGGCTTCTTCATGATCCTGGTCGACACCACGATCGTGTCGGTCGCGAACCCCGCCATCAAGGCGGCGCTCGACCCGACCACCAACAACCTCGACAACGTGGTGTGGGTGACCAGCGCCTATCTGCTCGCCTACGCCGTCCCGCTGCTGATCACCGGACGCCTCGGCGACCGGTTCGGTCCGCGCACCATGTACCTCACCGGGCTGGCCATCTTCACCGTCGCCTCGCTCGGCTGCGGATTGTCCACCTCGCTGGGCATGCTGATCGCGATGCGCGCCGTGCAGGGTCTCGGCGCGTCCCTGATGACCCCGCAGACCATGGCGGTGATCACCCGGACCTTCCCGGCCAACCGGCGCGGCGCCGCGATGGGCCTGTGGGGCGCCACCGCCGGCGTCGCGACCCTGGTCGGCCCGCTGGCCGGTGGCCTGCTGGTGGACGGCTTCGGCTGGGAGTGGATCTTCTTCATCAACCTGCCGGTCGGCGTGATCGGTTTCGTGCTGGCCTGGGTGCTGGTGCCGAAGCTGCCCACCCACCCGCACCGCTTCGACATCGTCGGCGTGCTGCTCAGCGCGGTCGCGCTGTTCCTGATCGTCTTCGGGCTGCAAGAGGGCGAGGCCTACGCCTGGGGCACGATCTGGGGTCCGATCTCGGTCTGGAGCATGATCATCACCGGTCTGGTGGTGCTCGGCCTGTTCGTCTGGACGCAGGCCCGCACCCGCAACGAGCCGCTGGTACCGCTGGAGCTCTTCCGTGACCGGAACTTCTCGGTGTCGAACCTGGCCATCGTCGCGGTCGGCTTCACCGTGACCAGCATGTCGCTGCCGCTGATGTTCTTCATCCAGCTCGCGATGGGCCTCAGCCCGACCCAGGCTGCCCTGCTGATGGTGCCGATGGCCGTCCTGTCCGGCGGGCTCGCCCCGTTCGCAGGCCAACTCCTGGACCGGGTCGACCCGCGCCTGCTGCTGGTGCCCGGGCTGCTGCTCACCGCCCTCGCGCTGTTCTGGTACGCGGCGCTGATGCACCCCGACACTCCGGTCTGGATGTTCCTGCTGCCCTCGGCCGTGATGGGCATCGGCAACGCCGGCATGTGGGGTCCGCTGGCCACCACCGCGACCCGCAACCTGCCGCCGCGCCAGGCGGGTGCCGGTGCCGGCATCTACAACACCACCCGGACCATCGGCTCGGTGGTCGGCTCGGCCGCGATCGCCGCCTTCATGCAGGCCCGACTGGTGGCGAACCTGCCCGGCGCCGCTGAGCACAGCGGCGGCTTCGGCGAGGGCAAACTGCCCGCGTTCGTGCTGGACGGCTTCTCGACCGCCATGTCGCAATCGGTGATCCTGCCGGCCTGCGTGCTGCTGCTGGGTGTCGCCGCGGTGTGCTTCCTGCGCCGTCCGGACGCCCTCGGCAGTGGTTACCGGCCGGCACGCGCCCTCGTCGAGCCGCAGCCCGATCCGGTGCCCTGAGGCAGGCGTTGGATCGAGCTTGCTGAGACCCCCGAAAGATCTCGACAAGCTCGATCAGCGATGGCGCGCCGGTTGGTCCGCCATCCCCCGGGATCTCAGCTCGCACACACGATTGCGGAGATCCCGGCATTCGCCGAGATGACGGACCAACTGGTCACAGCCGGAGGCGCGGGATCGCGGCGATCAGCGAGCGGGTGTAGTCGGCGGACGGCTGGGCGAACACCTGCTCGGCGGGGCCCTGCTCCTCGATCCGTCCGGACCGCATCACCACCACCGAGTCGCACAGGTGGCGTACCACCGACAGGTCGTGGCTGACGAAGATCAGGGTCAACCCGCGGGCGGCCACCAGATCGGCGAGCAGGTTCAGCACCTGCGCCCTCACGCTCACGTCGAGCGCAGAGACCGGCTCGTCGGCGATCAGCACCCGCGGATCGGGTGCCAGCGCGCGGGCGATCGCGATCCGCTGCCGCTGGCCACCGGAGAACTCGTGCGGGTAGCGGGACGCCGCGTCCGGCGGCAGGTCGACGGCCTGGAGCACCTCACGCAGCCGGGCGCCGGCGTCCACCGGGTCGAGCGCACCGCGCAGATGTCGCGAGCGCAGCGGTTCGGTGACGATCGAACCGACCGTCATCCGCGGGTTCAGCGAACTGCGCGGATCCTGGAACACCAACTGGACGGCGGCCCGCAGGAACCCGAGCCTGCCCTCGCGAACGCCGCTCACCTGCTGCCCCTCGAACGACACGACACCTGAGGTCGGCCGGTCCAACGCGGCCATCAGCCGGATCAGAGTGGACTTCCCCGAGCCGGACTCCCCCACGATGCCGAGCCGCTGTCCGGCGTGCACCTCGAGGCTGACGCCGTCCAACGCCCGGACGGCACCCCCCGGGCCGAAGACCCGGGTCAGATCGTTGACCTGATACAGCGGTGCGCCGGTCATCGTGCCTCCCGCCGGTAGAAGTCCTCCACGGTCGGCAGCCGCTGCCCGGGCGGCACCTGATCGATCCGGGCGGTCGCCACCAGGCCGCGGGTGTACGGGTGCTCGGGTGCGGTGAACAGCTTCGCCACCGGCCCGGCCTCGACGATCCGGCCGTCCAGCATCACCAGCACGTCGCTGCACACCTGCGACACCACCGCCAGGTCGTGGCTGATGAACAGGCAGGCGGCCCGTTCCGCGGTGAGCACCTCATCGAGCAGGGTCAGCACCCGGGCCTGCACGGTGACGTCCAGGGCCGTGGTCGGTTCGTCGCAGATCACCAGGTCGGGCGAGTTGATCAGTGCCATCGCCAGCAGACAGCGCTGCCGCTGCCCGCCGGAGAGTTGGTGCGGGAAGCTGTCCGCGACCCGTTCGGCGTCGGCGAGGCCGACCCGGGTAAGCATCTCCAGCACGTGCGTCCGGGCCGCCCCGGAGCGGTCGGGGGCGTGCAGCCGCAGCACCTCCGCCACCTGCCGTCCGACCCGCATCGTCGGATCCAGCGCGGTCATCGGCTCTTGGAAGACCATCGAAACCAGATCGCCGCGCAGCCGGGCGTGCGTCGCCTCGTCCAAACCGATCAGTTCCCGGTCGCCGAGCCGAATCGAGCCGCTGACCAGGGCATTCTCCGGTAGCAGGCCGAGCACGGCCAGAGCCGTCACCGTCTTGCCCGAGCCGGATTCGCCGATGATGCCGAGCCGCTGGCCGGCGTCCAAACGGAACGAGACAGAGTCGACCGCGACTTGCCGGCGGCGTCCGAAAGCGACCGAAAGGTCACTCACCTCGAGCAGGCTCATCGCACCTCCCGCAGCCGCGGATCGAGCAGGTCGCGCAGGCCGTCACCGAGCAGGTTGAAACCCAGCACCGCGACCGCGATCGCCAGACCCGGCCAGACGGCCTGCAGGGGCGCGTTGAACATCACCGTCTGGGCGTCGCGCAGCATCTTCCCCCAGGTCGGCACGATCGCGGCCGTCGACAGCCCCAGGTAACTCAGCGCCGCCTCGGCCAGGATCGCCATCGCGAAGGTGACGGACGCCTGCACACCGATCAGCGGGGCGATGTTGGGCAGCACGTGCCGTGCCGAGACACCCGGCCAGCGGGTGCCGGACGACCGGGCGGCCAGCACGAAATCGCTACTCATCACCTGCAAGGTGCCGGCCCGCGTCACCCGGGCGAAGCTGGGAATGGTGGCCAGGCCGATCGCCGTCATGGCCGTCACCGGGGACGCGCCGAACCGGGCCGCCAGCAGGATCGCCAGCAGCAGTGCCGGGAAGGCGTAGGCCACGTCGGTCAACCGCATCACGATCTCGTCGACCCAGCGAGGTCCCTGGCCGGCCAGGATGCCCAGCGGCACGCCGAGCAGGCCGGCGATGCCGACCGACACCACCCCGACCACGATGGTGGTCTGCGCGCCGACCAGGATCCGGCTGAACACGTCGATGCCCATCGCGTCGGTGCCCAGCCAATGCTCCGGGTTCGGCCCCTGCAGCCGGGGCGCCGTCCCGACCAGCGTCGGGTCGTAGGGCGTCCAGAACAGCGAGACGACCGCCATCAGCACCACCCCGGCGACCAGGACGGCGCCGCACCACAACCCGGCGCGCCTCATCGGGCACCCTCCGCCCGTAGCCGCGGGTCGATCCAGGCGTACGACAGGTCGACCAGGAAGTTGATCAGCAGCACCGAGGCCGCCAGGAACATCACGATGCCCTGCACGATCATCAGGTCGCGCTGCGACACCGCGGACAACAACTGGCTGCCGAGCCCGGGCAGCGCGAAGACCTGCTCGATCACGATCGCGCCGACCAGGACAGCCGACAGTTGCAGGCCGACGACGGTGACCAGGGACAGCGCGGCGTTGCGCAGCCCGTGCCGCAGCAACGCCGGGAACGGACGCCAGCCGACCGCCCGCGCGGTGCGGTAGTAGTCCTCGCTGAGCACCTCGATGAAGGCCGAGCGGACGTAGCGCACCAGCACCGCGGACTGGACGATGGCCAGCGACACCACCGGCAGCACCAGGTGCGAGGCCCAACTGGCCGGATCGACCCGCAGCGGAATGTAGCCGTTGGCAGGCAGCCAATGCAGCCCGACGGCGAAGATCAGCACCAGCACGATCGCCGCCCAGAACGCCGGGATCGCCATGCCCAGCTGGGTCAACGCCGAGGCGGTGAAACCCACCCAGGAGCGCCGTTTCATCGCCGCCACCATGCCGACTGGGACGGCGATCACGATCGACAGCAGCAGTGCGAAGACCACCAGCCACCAGGTGACCGCGATCCGCGGCGCCATCAGCTCGGTCACGCTCTGGCCGGTGAAATAGGACTGCCCGAAGTCGCCGTGCAGCATGCCGCCGACCCATTCGGAGTAGCGCACCGTCCACGGCCGGTTCAGCCCCAGTTCGGCGGTCAGCGCGTCGATCTGGGCCTGGGTCGCACCCTCGCCGAGGATCACCTCGGCGACCTGCCCGGGCAGCGCCGAGCAGACCGCGAAGACCAGCAGGGACGCGCCCAGCAGGCTCACCGCGAAGATCGCGAGCCGTCGCCCGAGGAAAGCCAGAATCGGCACCGGGGAATCGTCCTCAGCGGTTGGAGACCATGGTCAGGTCGAAGCTGAGCGTGGCCGCGTTCGTCGGAATACCGGTCACCGTGGGCTTGGCGATCACCAGGTTGGGCAGCGCAAACAGCCAAACCGCGGCGGCGTCCTGGGCGAGGGTGCGGACGGCCTTGCGCATCAGCGGCACCAACTCGTCCGCGGGCGCCTCATCGGCAGCCTCGAACTGCTTGTCGTAGGTGGAGTTGTCGTAGTGGAAGTAGTAGTTGGGGTCGGTGAACCGGCGCAGGTCACGGGCCTCGACGTGGGCCACGATCGACATGTCGTAGTTGCCGCCGTTGTGGACGTCGCTGAGCCAGGTGGCGAAGTCGAGTTCCTCCACGGTTACCTTGATGCCGACCTGCCGCAACGCGCTCTCCACGAACTGGGCGCTCTTGGTGGCGTAGGCGGTGGTCGGCACCCGCAGCTTCAGCGACAGGTTGCTGACCTTGGCCTCACCGAGCAGCTTTTTGGCGCCGGCCACGTTGTAGGCGTTGATCGAGGTCAGGTCCTCGTACCAGGGGTCGGTCGGCACCGCCATCGAGCCGATCAGCGTCCCCTCGCCGTTCCAGACGGTGTCCAGCAGCGCCTTCCTGTCGATCGCCATCGAGATCGCGCGACGTACCCGGACGTCCTTGAACGCCGGACGGGCGTTGTTCAGCGCCAACACCACCTCGCCGGTGGTGGTGCCCTCGATCACCGAGAAGCGGCTGGGGTCGCTGAACTGGTCGAGCGCGTCCGGTGCCTGCAGGTTGGACACCACGTCGATGTCGCCGGACAGCATCGCGGCGTTCATGGCGTTGGCGTCGAGATAGCGGAAGGTCACCGTGTCGAGCCGCGGCGGCGTCCCCCAGTAGGAGGGGTTGGCGGTCAGCACGACGCTCTGGCCCTTGTTCCAGCTGCGCAGCACGAAGGGTCCGGAACCGGCCGGCGTGGTGTCGAGGGTGGCCAGGCCGTCCGGATCGTAGATGATGCCGGCGGTCGAGCTGATGTCGTAGAGCCACAAGTTGGACGGGTGGTTCAGGGTGACCTTGACGGTGTGATCGTCGACCGCCTCGGTGGACTTCACCACCGCCATCTGCTCCACCAGCGGGGCCTGGATGGTCGGTTCGGTCTTGATTCGGTTGAAGCTGGTCACCACGGCCTGCGCGGTCACCGGCTTGCCGCTGGCGAAGTGCGCCGCCGGGTTGAGCTGGAAGGTGTAGACCAAGCGGTTCGTGCTGACGTCCCAGGACTGCGCCAGCCACGGCTTGAGGTCGCCCGCGGCGTCCATCTTCACCAGCGTCTCGTAGACGTTGTAGAGCAGCACCTGCGGAATCGAGGCGGCCGGCGAGGCGCTGGGGTTCATGGTCGGAGGTTCGAGGGTGGCGCCCACCACCAGGGTGTGTGCGGGAGGTTGGGTGTTCGTCGACGGCTGACCGGTACAGGCCGACAGCAATGCCACAGTGACGAACAGTGCCGCCCAGCGCCATCCTCGGCGCGGGGCGGTCGCAGCGGTCGTGCTGGAGACCATCGGTCCTCCTCCTAGGCTGCCCCCGGCCGGGGCGGCGGATCGCCGGAAGTCTAGCCGAGGGCCCCGGCCCGATCTCACCGGCACGTCGGCGCCGATGGTGCCCGATTTGGGTGTGCCGCCGGACTCCCCTATAGTTGTTCTTGCGACGCGGGGTGGAGCAGCTCGGTAGCTCGCTGGGCTCATAACCCAGAGGTCACAGGTTCAAATCCTGTCCCCGCTACCACCGAAGGCCCTCTGACCAGGTGAAATTGGTCAGAGGGCCTTCTTTTGTCTGCCCACTGCCGCTCATCACCCGTTGGTCCCCTCCCCCGCAGGACGTCACGGACCGCCATCCGGGCGGCGCTCTCACCGGACACCCTCTTGGTCCTCGTCAGCCCGGCCTCATGCCATAGCCGCGCCCTCCGTCATCCCGACGAACGCCGGGATCTCATGCCGCCAGCACTCGTCCTCGAATGCTGCACGCCGCCGTCGTGGATGGCGCATGGATCCGTAGTTACCTGGACGCAACGTCTGATATCATCTGACTGATATCGGAGGTGAGAGAGTGGAACAGATACTGATCCGCAACCTTCCCGCGGGCACCAAGGCGTCTCTCAAGTTGCGCGCCGAACAGCATCGCCGGTCCGTCGAGGCCGAAGCGCGGGAGATCCTCGCTGACGCCCTCGCGCGCGAGCCGGTTACCCTCGTCGACCTGCTCGGCACAGACGAGGGAGCCGACATCGAGTTTGAGCCCCCACGTCTCGGGCTGACCGCTCGCACTGCTGATCTGTGATCCGGCCGATGCAATACGTGTTGGATACCAACGTGGTCTCCGCACTGCGAATCCGAGGACGAAACCCGCAGGTCGAAGCCTGGACAGCATCGATTCCCGTCGCCGATCAGTTCGTGACGGCTACAACCATGGCCGAGATTGAGCGTGGCGTGGTCGTCAAGGAACGATCCGACCCACGTCAGGGCGAGGTTCTGCGCCGGTGGTTCGAGGACCGTGTCCTTCCAGCCTTCGCGGACCGCGTCCTGTCGTTCGACCTATCTGCCGCACGGATCCTGGCCAGGTATCGGGTCCCTGAACATGCTCCGCTCGACGATGCACTTATCGCCGTCATCGCCCACGCCGCGCAGATGACGGTCGTCACCCGCAACACCCGACACTTCGAACCACTCGACGTCGCCTGCCTCAATCCGTGGGGGAAGAACCGGTAACAACACATGGCCTTCCTCGGAGGGGCAGCAGACCGGACGCCCTAGCCATCCCCCATCGCCGGCGATTTCGGCGAGAATGGACTCGTGGAGCCGATACCTCTCTCCGTCTTCGAGGCTGCCGTCCAGGTGGCCGGGTCGGCGCTGCACTACAAGAGTTCCCTCAAGCGACTGATGCGCAACAGCGGGGTCAGCGCGAACGGGACCGAGCGGTACGCCGACCTGACCAAGTACCAGATGTTCCGCAGCACCTGGGACGACCTTGACCGCGCCGGGGCTCGGGGCCGCAAGGTCCAGCACAATCTCATCACCGCGCTGGCCAACCTCGACAAGCCTGACCCCAACGTGCCCGACGTTCCCGCTGGTGAACGTGCCATCGACGAACTGCGCCGGCTGGCCCAGCAGGAGAACCTGCTGGTCTCCCCCGAAGATCTCGCTCGCGCCGAACGGCGCCAGGCCGCCGCAACCGCAGCAGCCGAATCAGCCTCGAAACGAGAGCAACTCGCCGCCCTCAACGACCGATTCCAGGCGCTGCACAGCCATCCGGACCGGCAACGCCGCGGCTACGACCTCGAAAAGCTACTCGCCGCCCTGTTCCGCTGGGCCGAACTCGACTACCACGGCTCGTACAAGACCGAGACCGACCAGATCGACGGAGCAGTCACCCTCGACTCCTTCACCTACCTCATCGAAGTGCGCTGGCGTGAGGACGCCGCCGTCGCCACGGACCTCGCAGTATTCGCCGACAAGGTCGAACGACGCATCGACGCCACCCGCGGCATGTTCATCTCGATGGCAGGCTTCCGGCCCACGGCAGTCGACAGGTACCGGCAGGCGAAGGAAAACAGACTGGTACTGCTCGATGGAGGGGACCTCGCCTGGATCCTCGAGGGCCGATTCGATCTCACCGAAGCACTGCGAGCCAAGGTTCGGGCGGCGTCCATCCAGGGCGATCCCTACGTCCCGGTGTACAGCCTCTGAGCACCGATCAACCTCGGAGTGCGGCCCGTCCGGCGGTGGTCATCCGACCCTCGGCCTCCAAGCGCTCGGCGATGGCGGTGTTCCGGGCCGAGCGGGTGCCCTTGGCGCGGCGAGGGGCGAACTTCTGTAAGTAAGAAGTCTTGTCGTTCGCGCGGCGGGTGCTCTCACTCCAGCCGAAGGCGATGCCAGCCTCGAGCAGGTCGTGGAAGGTGATTGAGGGCGTTGGGCTGCCGGCCTTCTGAAGGACGACCCATAGACCGGGGTGGGTCTGGTGGTTCTGTTCCAGCCAGGCCCACAGGTCGGTGACGGAGGCGAAGGACCTGCGTTCGAGCTCGTCGGGCATAGCTGGATGGTACGAGCGAACTTCCGGCGGAGATCCCGGCGTTCGCCGGGATGACGGGGTTGCTGGATGACGTCGGGGTGCGGGATGACCTGGGACAGATGGAGATCCCGGCGTTTGCCGGGATGACGAGATTGCGCGGATGACGGTCACCGCCGGGATGCCGGGGAGCAGCGATGACGTAGCTGTCAGGACGATGGCTGGTTGCGCAGGGTCACACAGCAGCGTCCGATACCGGGCTCGAGGCAGGCGCGGACGGAGTCGCAGCCCAGGCCGTCCGCCACACCCTGGACGAAGTCGCGGTTCACGCCGCAGATCAGTGCGGTGTGCTTGTGGGCCAGGGCGTCGAAGGGGCAGTTGTTGAGGGCGACCACGTCCGCCTCGCGGATCGGCTCGTAGCCCTGGCTCGCCAGGACGACCGAGACGCGATCCAACTGCTCCCCCGCGTCCAGCACCTCGCTAGCCGCGGCGAGCGCGCGGCCCTCTTCACTGCCGACCTCGCGTAATGCCTGGTCAAGGGGCACTCCGTCTCCTGCTCGGGTGACGGCGGCGGCCAGCAGGTCGGCGGCCAGCTCGTAGCGCCGGGGTGGCAGCGACACCGCGAACTCGCGGGCGCCCCGGCGGTACAGCTTGCTGGGACGTCCGCTGCCCGGACCGGTGCGTCCGCTGAGCCGGCGGTACTCGACCTCGAGAAGGCCCTCGTCGACCAACCGGTCGAGGTGGAAGTTCACGTTGTGCGGGGCGAGGCTCAGCGCAGCAGCAGCTTGTTCACGCCCCACCGGGTCCGACTGGGCCACCACGTACTCGTAGAGCAGCCGCCGGGTCGGGTCGGCCAGGGCACCGATGCCCGCGGCCTGCGTCGCCAGGTCCATGGGGAAAGCGTAAAACAGAACTTCATTGACACAAGAGTTTCGGAGCTTCTAATATCGAAGTTCATTGGTGTTAGAACCGAGAGGGTCGCCATGGGCGTGGGAAGTGGGCTGCGGACCACCGCCGCAGAGCCTTCGATGGGCACCGAGCGTGAGCAGCCGCGACGGTCGGGGTGGCGTCCGAGAATCGTGCCCGACCGGCCCACCGCCGACTTGGCTGCCGCCGAGCAGGCTGCGGCAGCGCTGCTGACGGCGCTCGGTCTCGACCTGACGGACGTGAACCTGGTCGACACCCCCCGGCGGATGGCCCACGCCCTCGCGGAGCTGACCACGGCGTCCGACTTCGAGTTGACCAGCTTTCCCAACACCGAGGGCTACGACGAACTGGTGCTGGTGCAGAACATTCCGGTGCGGTCGCTGTGCGAGCACCACATGCTGCCGTTCGTCGGCGTCGCGCACATCGGCTACCTGCCGGCCGACCGGATTCTCGGCTTGTCGAAGTTCGCCCGGATGACCGACTTCCACAGCCGGCAGCCGCAGACCCAGGAACGGCTCACCAAACGCATCGCCGACCATCTGCAGCGCGAACTCGAGCCGTACGGCGTGGGTGTGGTGATCGAGGCCGAGCACACCTGCATGAGCCTGCGCGGCGCCCTGGTCGACGGTGCCCGCACCGTCACCTCCGCACTGTTCGGACGGCTGCGCGATGATGCCCGTAGCCGTGCGGAATTCCTCTCACTCGCCAGGAGCCAATGATGAACATCGTCGTGATCGGGGGCGGACTGGCCGCCGCCAACGCCGTCGCCGAACTGCGGGATCGCGGATACACCGGCGACCTCGCCCTCGTGGGCGCCGAGCCGCACCTGCCCTATGAGCGACCCCCGCTGTCGAAGGGCCTGCTGCTCGGATCGGACGAGCCCGACTCGGTCTTCGTCCATGACCGCGCCTGGTACGACGAGCACCAGGTGTCTCTGCGGCTCGGCACCCGGGTGACTGGCCTGGACCGCGACCGCCAACGAGTGCAGCTGGGTTCGGAGGAACTGCCCTACGACCGGTTGATCCTGGCCACCGGCTCGACGCCGCGGCGACTGCCGGCACTGGAGGCCGGCTCCGTTCCGGTCCGCTACCTGCGCACCCTGGACGATTCCCTGGCCCTGAAGAAGGAGCTGGCCGGGCACGTGCTGCTCGTCGGCGCCGGCTGGATCGGCCTGGAGATCGCGGCCGCGGTCCGTCAGGCGGGTGGCGAGGTGACCATCGCCGAGACCGCAGCCTGGCCGCTGCTGGGGGTGCTGGGTCCCGAGTTGGCACCGCTGTTCGCCGACCTGCACCGCAGCCACGGCGTCGATCTGCGGCTCAGCACGAGCGTGGAGCGGGTGGAGGGTGCCGAGGTGCTGCTCTCCGACGGCACCCGGGTGCGACCCGACCTGATCGTCGCCGGCATCGGTGCCGTGCCCGACGACGGACTGGCCACCAACTCCGGGCTCGCCACCGACAACGGCATCCTGGTCGACGCACGGCTGGCGAGTGCCGATCCCGCGGTGTTCGCGGCCGGTGACGTGGCGAACCATGATCATCCGAGCCTGGGCCGCATTCGCGTCGAGCACTGGGACAACGCCATCGAGCAGGGCAAGCACGTCGCCGGTTCGGTGCTCGGCGACACCGCGCCATACACCCGGCAGCCCTACTTCTTCAGCGACCAGTACGACCTGGGCATGGAGTACCTCGGTCATGTCGGACGCGACGGCTACGACGAGCTGATCGTGCGCGGCGACCGGGCCAGCCTCACCCTGGTCGCACTCTGGGTGCGCGCCGGCACGGTGATCGCCGGGCTGCACCTCAACGACTGGGACGCCGCGGATTCCCTGCGACTCCTGGTCGGCACCACGCCCGAGAATCTGGACGCCCTGCGCGACGAATCGGTGCCGCTGCCGCGTCCGGAGGAAAGCTGATCGCGAGGAGGTCGGAGATCCGGCGTTCGCCGGGATGACGGGTGAGCTCACTGGGTCGCCGGGTGAGTTCACCGGGGTGACGAGTGAGTCCACCAGGTGAGTTCACCGGGGTGACAGGGCGGTTTGCCGGACATGACGGAGGCGTTCGGTGGGGACGAGAGGAGACCCTGGCAGCCGGATAACGGAGCGTTCGTCGACAGAATTCGTCCCCGAATAGGTGAAACCCGAAATGATCATGAAGACAAGCCGAGGATCTGCTGAGTACTCTGGAACTTAGTGAGCCTTGGGGGGGTTACATGAGGGGTCTGCTCGGCCGATGGTCGCGCGCCGCCGGATGGGGAGTGGCGGCGGTGCTGGCTGCGACCCTGCTCGCGGCACCGATGGCCTTCGCCGACCCCAGCGACGAACCCTGCGCACCGAGCTGTGAAGCCAGCCCGCGACCCACCGTAACCGTCCCCGATGACCCGAAGCCCGAGCGATCCACCAGCCCCAGCTCCGAACCCTCCGAACCGAAGCCCCCAGAGCCCAGCGACAGCCCCGCCCCCCGCCCGGAACCCAGCAG
>NZ_JASGEN010000094.1:0-7917 GCF_047606365.1 Micropruina sp.
ACATCATGGAATCGATCGACTCGCGCCGTTCGCCGGCCAATGCCTCGCCGAGGACGGTCTCGGCCTTGGTGTTGGCGTAGACATCGGCGGTGTCGAAGGTGGTGATGCCGGCGTCCAAGGCGGCCCGGACGCAGGCCAGCGCGGCCTCGTTCTCCACCTGTGACCCGTGCGTGAGCCAGTTGCCGTATGTGATCTCGGAGATCTTCAGCCCCGAGCTACCCAGATGACGAAACTCCATGGTCCCCATCCAAGCAGTTGCCGACGACAGTTGTATCAACGGTGCCCGGTCGTCCGTCTGTCCACCGAACACCGTCGGAACCGCCGACGGGACCCCTACGAAGGGACGGCCCACCATGGCCTGCAAGCGTTACCTGGAATTCAACGGCGCCTACCTCTGCCTGGATGTTCCCGTTCTTCGCCGCAAGTTCGTCTGGCCGCCGGATCCGCCCGAGTGGCCGGAGTGGTTCAAGAACATCATCGAGGAGATCTCCGGGCCGGACTCGCGGCGTCAGGACATCCTGGACGGTGTCCGGCTGCCCGGCGTCGAGCAGGGTTCCTGGTCGCGTGACCTCACCCGGGTGGTGGCGATCAGCGAACTCGTGGAGGGATTCGAATCACCGGAACTGCGCGAGCAGTTCGCGGGGCTGCTGCACAGCACGAGCGATGACCTGCTGCGGGCCAACGCCCCCGAGGTGCGCGTCGAACTGAGCGTCTGAATCGGCCGCTTCTCTGGTCGAGTTCGCCGAGACCACCGCCGATGATGCCTCTGCGTGAGGTGGGCGTTAGGCTGGCTCCTCGTGAGCGAATCGGTGGTGGTCATCGGCAACTTCGATGGCGTACACCCGGGCCACGTCGAAGTGCTCGCCGAGGCGCACGCGCGCCGTCCCGACCTGCCGCTGATGGTGGTCACCTTCTGGCCGCACCCCGTCCGGGTGCTGCGTCCCGAGCAGGCGCCGATGCTGCTCACCGGGCTGGATGACCGGATCGCGCTGCTGCGGGCGGCCGGTGCCGACCGGGTCGAAGTGGTGGACTTCACACCGGAGTTCGCCCAGCTCAGTCCCGAGCAGTTCGTGACCGAGGTGCTGTCGCCGTTGCACCCCGCGTTGATCGTGGTGGGGGAGAACTTCCGCTTCGGACACCGTGCGGCCGGCACCGTCGAGACGCTCCGCGAACTCGGCCGCGGCCGGTTCGAGGTGGACGCGTTGAAGCTGGTCCGCTTCCGTGACGAGGAGACCTGCTCGACGACGATTCGGGAGGCCCTCGCGGCCGGTGACGTGGCGCACGCCGCGGAACATCTCAGACGTCCCTTCCGGTTCGCCGGCGCGGTCGCGCACGGCGACCATCGCGGACGTGAACTGGGCTTCCCGACGGCGAACCTGCCCGTTCCGCAAGAGCTGGCCTGCCCCGCGGACGGCGTCTACGCCGGCTGGGTGACCCGGCTCGACGGACTGGACGCCCACGGTGAGCCGCTGCCCGAGGGCCAGGACGCCGAGCGCTGGCCGGCGGCGATCTCGGTGGGCACCAACCCGACCTTCGACGGCGTGCAGCGCCGCGTCGAGTCCTACGTGCTCGACCGCACCGACCTGGAGCTGTACGGCGCCCCGATCGCCGTCGACTTCATCGAACGCATCCGTGGACAGGTCCGATTCGAGGGGATCGACGCGCTGATCCTCCAGGTGGAGGACGACGTCCGTCGCAGTCGCGACATCCTGCACACCGTTGGTTGAGCCTGTCGAAACCCGGCTGAGCCTGCCGGCACCATGACCGTCGGCTGAGTTTGTCGAACCCACGCGGCGGGGTCTCGACAAGCTCGACCGGACCACAGGCCCACCATCGGGACTCGATAAGTTCGACCTGCGGTCGTTCGCGATGGATGTATTGCGTCGCGCGCACCGGCGGCGCACAGTTGGAGTATGACCGGATTGGTCGCGTTCGCGGTGGTCGCGCTGCTGGTCGCGATCGTGGTCGGCATGATGCGCCGACCGAAGAAGTCCCGAAGGATGCCCACCTCGACGGTGCGCACTGCAACGTGGACGGCTGAGGAACTCGGTCTGCTGGAGAGCGATCTCGCCGAACTCACCGCGGCCGGCCATCGGATCGAGCAGGAGTTCGGACGGGCGCCCGTCCAGATGCTGCTGTACCGGGTGGGCAACGTGGTGCGGCGCAATGTGCCGCTGCGCGCCGTCCGGCCCGGACCCTCACGAGGTCTGGCCCGGATGTGTTTCGCCGACGGCACCACTCTTCAGGTGCAGGGACGCCACGTCGGCGACCTGGGGCAGTTGGCGGTGACCGCGGTCACCCACAAGGTGCGGGTCTCCGATTTCCACGCCGAACAGAGCCTGGTGGTGCTCGACCTGGACTGGGACCGCGGTCACGTCAGCGTGCTGGCCGTCGGCCTCGATCAGGACGACTGAGCTGGGCGATCCCGCGTTCCCATCCCGGTAGTTCCCGGGCTTACTCTTCCGTCATCCCGGGCTTGCCCCGGGATCTCTGACGACGGTCTATCCGGTTGCCGAGATCCCGGCGTGCGCCGGGATGACGTGAGGCCACCGGGTGACGTGAGGCTGCCGGGATGACGCGGACGTCAGTGCAGCAGCCGCAGTGATTTGCGGTAGATGGCGTCCATCTCTTCGCGGCTGTGGGTGTTGCCCAGCCCGTCGACGTACTCGTAGGTGGTGAGCTTGTGGTCGCCGGTCGGGGTGTAGTCGAGTGAGATGTACATCGGGATGGCGGCCGCGTTCTGCGGGTCGACCCGCAGGAAGATCTCTTCGAAGCCCAGCTCGATCGCCTGCTGCTCGAGGAAGCGGGTCAACGCCCGTGCCGCACCCTGACGGCGCGATTCCGGATAGACCCAGAGGCTCTTCAGCTCCGGCTGCAGCAGATTGTCGGCGCGGCAGTCCAGCACGCTGGTGCCCAGCTCCTGGCCGTCCCGCAGGGCGATCGCGAAGAAGTAGTCGCCCTCCTGCTGCCGGTCGAAGTGCCCCTGCGCGTAGCGGGCGTTCGGGTGAGGCTCCCGGCGGCCCAGCGCCTCGAGGTCATCCGCCGTGCACAGCCGCACCTCGATGCGCTCCGTCATAGGTACCTCCGCTGGTCGGGGATCGGGGTCAAGTCGGCAGGCCTGGCTCGTGTCCATCGGATCCTTCATCTTGCCAGAACGGTGCAAGCCTACGTCGGCCAGTGGGGGCGGAACCTCACCCGTTCATCCGTGGTGTGCGAGGGCGGCGTGGGCGATCAGGTGGTAGGGCTCAGCCGAGTTGCTTGAGCTGGCTGATCACATCGGCCACCGCCTGCTGGGCGCTGCCGTACAGCATCGATGTGTTCTCGGCGTAGAACAGGGCGTTCTCGATGCCGGAGTAGCCGGCGCCCCGTCCGCGCTTGATCACGATGCAGTTGTGGGCCTTGTCGGCGTCCAGGATCGGCATGCCGTAGATCGGGGACGTCTTGTCGGTGCGGGCGACCGGGTTCACCACGTCGTTGGCGCCGATCACCAGCGCCACATCGGTCTGCGGGAACTCGGCATTGATCTCGTCCAGGTCGAAGATCTTCTCGTACGGGACGCCGGCCTCGGCGAGCAGGACGTTCATGTGCCCGGGCATTCGTCCGGCGACCGGGTGGATGGCGAACGACACCTCGACCCCGGCGTCTTCGAGCAGCTTGGCCATCTCCCAGACCTTGTGCTGGGCGCCGGCCACCGCCATGCCGTAGCCGGGGACGATGATCACCTTCTCGGCGTAGCGCATCATCGCCGCCGCGTCGGTGGCGGTGAGCTCCTTGAGTCGTCCCTCAATGGCGCCGCCGGCCTGCGCCTCGCCGCTGATCGGGGTGAACAGCACGCCCAGAATCGGCCGGTTCATCGCCTTGGCCATCAGCTGGGTGAGCAGCGTGCCGGACGCGCCCACCACGATGCCGGCGATGATCAGTGCCGGGTTGCCCAGCACGTAGCCCTCGAAGCCGACCGCCAGGCCGGTGAACGCGTTGAGCAGCGAGATCACCACCGGCATGTCGGCACCGCCGATCGGCATGGTCAGCACCGCGCCCAGCGCCAGGGCGAGCAGGAAGAACAGCACCAGCAGGAACGGGTTGGCCGAGCCGGTGCCCATCGAGGAGAGCACGATCCAAACGCCGAGCCCGATGGTGATCAGCGCCAGGACGATGTTGATCAGGTTCTGCGCAGGTAGCCGGATGGCCTTTTTCATGATGCCCTGCAGCTTCAGGAAGGCGATCACCGAACCACTGAAGGCGACCGAGCCGATCAGCGAGCCGAGCACCGCCAGGGTGCCGACCACCGGTCCGTGCACTTCGGCGCGGGCGAACTCGACCGCGGCGATCAGGGCCGCCGCACCACCGCCCATGCCGTTGTAGATGGCCACCATCTGCGGCATGTCGGTCATCTTCACCACGCGTCCGGCCCACCACGCGACGCCGCCGCCCAGCACGATCGCGATCGCGATCAGCGCCATATTGCGCATGCCGGGTACGAAGAAGGTGGCGGCGGTGGCCAGCACCATGCCGACCCCGGCCCAGGCGATGCCGCGGCGGGCCTTCACCGGCGACGCCATCGCCTTCAGGCCGACGATGAACAGCACCGAGACCAACAGGTAGATCCCGTTGACGATCCATTCCATGGGTGATCAGGCCTCCTGGCCCGGGTTGGGAAGCTTCTTCTTCGGCGCGAACATGGCCAGCATCCGTTCGGTCACCACGTAGCCGCCGGCCGCGTTCGCCGCCCCCAGCAGCACGGCCAGGAAGCCCAGCACGATCTGCAGCGGTGTTTCGGCGTGGCCCAGCGCGTACATGGCGCCCACCAGTACGACGCCGTGGACGAAGTTCGAGCCGGACATCAGTGGGGTGTGCAGGATCACCGGCACCCGCGAGATCACCTCGTAGCCGGTGAACGCGGCCAGCATGAAGATGTAGAGGTAGAGCAGATCGGTCATGTCAGGCGTCCCCTTCCTGGGTGCCCTGCGGAGCGAGGTCTTCCAGGCCCAGCACCTGCCGGGCCAGTGGATGCACCACGGCGCCACCCAGGGTGAGGGCGGTGCCGGCGATCACCTCGTCGGTGGTGTCGATGGCGAGCGTGCCCTCGGCGACCATCGGCGCGGTGAAGTTGAACAGATTCTTGGCGAACATTTCCGAGGCGTGCACCGGCATGCGGCTGGGCAGGTTGATCGGACCGACGACATGCGCCGAACCGACCCGCACCTCGGAGCCGGCAACCGTGCCGGCCACGTTGCCACCCTGCTCGGCGGCCATGTCGACCACGACGGCGCCGGGACGCATCGCCTTGACCATCATCTCGCTGACGATCAGCGGCGCCTGCTTGCCCGGGACGGCCGCGGTGGTGATCAGCACGTCGCTCTGGGCGATCGCCTTGCCCAGTTTCGCCTCCTGGGTGCCCTTCTCGGCCTCGGTCAGTTCGCGGGCGTAGCCGCCTTCGCCGACGGCACTGACGCCGGTGTCGACGAATTTGGCGCCCAGCGATTCGATCTGCTCCTTGGTCTCGGGCCGGACGTCGTAACCCTCGACGATCGCACCCAGCCGTTTGGCGGTCGCGATCGCCTGCAACCCGGCGACGCCGGCGCCGATCACCAGCACCCGGGCCGGCCGGACGGTGCCGGCGGCGTAGGTGAGCATCGGGAAGAACTTGGGGCAGCGGGCGGCCGCGATCAGCGCGCACTGGTACCCGGCCACCGCGCCCTGGGAGGACAGCACGTCCATCGATTGGGCGCGTGAGATGCGGGGGAGCAGTTCCATCGCGAACGCGTTGACGCCGCCGGTGGCCAGGGCGCGGACCCGCTCCGGGTCGGCGAACGGTGCCAGGGTGCCGATCAGGATGGTGCCGGGCCGCAATGCAGCGATGGTCTCCGGCGACGGCGGGCCGATCGTCCAGACCACATCGGCGGCAGCGAGCACCTCGTCAGTGCTCCGCGCCCAGGTGACCTCGCCGAGCGAGTGCGGAGTGATGTGGGCCCGGTCGGTGGCGCCGTCCTGGATCACCAGGGTCGCACCCAGGGCTCGCAGTTTGGTCGCCACGTCGGGCACGATCGGGGTGCGCCGCTCGGCTGGATCGGCGCTGACTGGAATGCCGAGAACGAAGCCCATGGCTGTGGCTCTCTCTCCCTCGCCTTGTCAGACGTTGTCAGACGGTGATGATTCCATCCAACCCCGGCGTGATGGCCTTGTCACATCAGGCGTGAAGCAGTGTGTCGTGCACTAGGATTCTTCGGTGGATTATCGCGTAGCGGACCTGAACCTGGCCGAATTCGGACGCAAGGAGATCGCTCTCGCCGAGCATGAGATGCCCGGCCTGATGGCGATGCGGGAACGCTATGGCGACTCGAAACCCCTTGCCGGCGCCCGGATCGCGGGCTCGCTGCACATGACGGTGCAGACCGCGGTGCTGATCGAGACCCTGGTGGCGCTCGGCGCGGAGGTGCGCTGGGCGTCCTGCAACATCTTCTCCACCCAAGACCAAGCCGCGGCCGCGGTGGTGGTCGGCCCGAACGGCACACCGGAGGACCCGCAGGGGGTGCCGGTGTTCGCCTGGAAGGGCGAAACGCTGGCCGAGTACTGGGCGTGCACCGAGCAGATCATGGACTGGGGCGATCGGCGTCCGAACATGATCCTGGACGACGGCGGCGACGCCACCCTGCTGGTGCACAAGGGTGTCGAGTTCGCCAAAGCCGGGGCGGTGCCCGAGCCCGGTGCCGGTGACTCGGCCGAGTACGCGGTGGTGCTGCAGCAGCTGCGGGCGTCCGGGCTGGACTGGGTGGCGATCTCGAACGAGCTCCGCGGCGTCACCGAAGAGACCACCACCGGCGTCCATCGGCTGTACGAGATGGCCAAGCAGGGCTCGCTGCTGTTCCCGGCGATCAACGTCAACGACTCGGTCACCAAGAGCAAATTCGACAACAAGTACGGCATCCGGCATTCGCTGATCGACGGCATCAACCGCGGCACCGACGTGCTGATCGGCGGCAAGACCGCCGTGGTCTGCGGCTACGGCGACGTCGGCAAGGGCGCCGCCGAGGCGCTGGCCGGTCAGGGCGCCCGGGTGATCGTCACCGAGATCGACCCGATCTGCGCGCTGCAGGCTTCGATGGACGGCTACCAGGTGGCTCGGCTCGACGACGTGCTCGACGTCGCCGACATTGTCATCACCTGCACCGGAAACCGTGACGTGGTGACGGTCGATCAGATGGCGAAGATGAAGCATCTGGCGATCGTCGGCAACATCGGCCACTTCGACAACGAGATCGACATGGCCGGGTTGGAGGCCTACCCGGGCATCGAACGGACCGTGATCAAGCCGCAGGTCGACCGCTGGACCTTCCCCGACGGGCATTCGATCCTGGTGCTCTCCGAGGGCCGGCTGCTGAACCTGGGCAACGCCACCGGGCACCCGTCGTTCGTGATGAGCAACTCGTTCACCAACCAGGTGCTGGCCCAGATCGAGCTGTTCACCAAGACCGCCGACTACCCGGTCGGCGTCTACACGCTGCCCAAGGAACTGGACGAGGAAGTCGCCCGGCTGCACCTGTCGGCGTTGGGCGTCCAGCTCACCGAGTTGACGCCCGCCCAGGCCGACTACCTCGGCATCCCCGAGCAGGGGCCCTTCAAGCCGGACGCCTACCGCTACTGACCTCCACGGCGTCCCGGTCGTGACCGGGTGACCGAGGGGACGGTTCTCTTGGTCACCGGGGACGGTTCTCTTGATCACCACCGCGACTCCGTTGGTCGAGCTTGTCGAGACCCTGTTCTGTGGTCGGGTTCGTGGTGGCTGGGTTTGGTTCCGCGGAGTGGGCTGCACCCCGTCCCGCCCGTGCGCAGCTCGCCTACTTCTGCTTTTGTTTTTCAGACTCTGGGCGGGGGCTCGCGCGCTTTACGCCCGACCTACCCGGACGGGGTGCAGCCCAC
>NZ_JASGEN010000095.1:0-7420 GCF_047606365.1 Micropruina sp.
GCGGGGGCTCGCGCGCTTTACGCCCGACCTACCCGGACGGGGTGCAGCCCACTCCGCTTTCCGGTTACGTCTCTGCCGGACCCACCACCCGGTGGGCGAGCTTGTCGAGACTCTGCCGGGCACGGCCGGTCGAGACCCTGCCGTTGGGACGCGGGGACGGTTCTTTTCGTCCCACTGTTGGGACACGGGGGACGGTTCTTTTCGTCCCACTCTGAACAGCTCGCGCTGGTGGCCGAACTCACCGTGCACGTCCGTCATCCCGGTGGATGCCGGGATCTCAGCGACAGACGGTGATGTGGGCAGCGATCTCGGACGCGCGGGACGGTTCCTTTCGTCCCACTGTGAACAGCTTGCGGTGGTGGCCGAACTCACCGTGCACGTCCGTCATCCCGGTGGATGCCGGGATCTCAGCGACAGACAGACGGTGGCGCGGGCAGCGCGGGGTGGTGCGGGCAGCGATCTCGACGTCGGTGACTGCTGGCGGGAAATATGTGCCGATTTCGTGTTGTAGCCCGAAATCCGGAAGGTTTCCCGAAATCAGTGAGCGATCTCGACATCGATGCACCCCGAATTCTGCACGCCCCGACCATCCGACCATCCGATGACCTGATGCCTCCGTTGGTCGAGCTTGTCGAGACCCCGTCCGGTAGTGATTTCTGCAAGCAGGTCTCGATGTATAGGTGTTGTCACAGTGTTGTCAGAAACCACCCTGGTGTTGTCAGCTTCACAAATGGTGCCGAGCTGCACCACCGTGGCCAGAAAGTGTCAGACCCGGCTCCTATCGTGGTCGTCATGAATCGCATCGCCGGTGTGACAACGGGATTCATCCCTAACCGGTCAGTGAACGACTTCTGTCAGTGGCGACGTTTAAGGTCAACGGTATGAGCATCGAGGTAGAACTGGGGACGACGGTGGCAGACTTCGCCACCGTCGTGACCGGCCTGCTCGATCAACTCGACTACGACTGTGTGCCGCTACTGACAGATCGGAAACAGCTCGACCTGGTGGCCGACCTGCTCACGGTGCAGTCGCGGTTGTCGGGTGTGGTGCACACCATGCTCGGCACTGTCGACCGTTCCGAGGCGGCGATGACCGCGCATGGTGTCCCGACAGTGTCGTGGTTGGCGTCAGAGTTGCGCTACACCCGAGGCCAAGCATCCGCGATGCTGCACCATGCCAACGATCTGCACCGGTTCACCCAGATCGGCGACGCGCTGCGCGACGGTGTCGCCAACGACCGGCAAGCACAAGCGGTCACCCAGGTGCTGAAGAAACTCCCCACCGACCTGGGAGTCGAAGCCGAGACCAAGGCACAGGCCACGATGGTCGGCCATTGCGAGGAGTTCAACAGCCACGAACTTGCTGGTCTCTCCCGGCACCTGTTGGAGGTTGTCGCACCCGAGGTTGCCGAAGAAGCCGAAGCGAAACGCCAAGAACGTGAACTACGCGACGCACAGCAGGCTCGACATCTCAACTTCTCCGACGACGGGCACGGTTCCACCACCATCAAAGGCTCCCTCCCCACCGCCGATGCAGCACTGATCAAGGCACAAATCGAAGCACTCGCCCAGCAGATGCACCGCACCGCCCTAGAACTACGCGATCCGGGTGTGCCGCAACCGTCATGGCCACAACGTCGTGCCGATGCTTTGGTGGAGTTGGCCCGCCGAGTCGCGATCCAGCAGGCAGCACCCAAACATGGGGGTGACCGGCCGCACATGGTGGTGCTGATCGACTACGAGGATCTGCACAGCGACTGCCGAGGCGCAGGCTTGGCTGACGGCACCATGCTCACCGCCGGCCAGCTACGCCAGTACGCGTGTGATGCCGGGATCCTGCCGATCATTCTCGGCGGCCCCTCCGGAGTGCTCGACGTGGGCCGCGAACAACGGCTCGTCACTCCTGATATCCGGCACGCTCTGCATGTGCGGGATAGGGGTTGTGTGTTTCCTGGTTGTGACCGTCCGGCTGCTGATTGTGACGCGCATCACATCATCCCGTGGGCTCAAGGTGGTGCAACATCGCTATCGAATCTGTGTTTGTTGTGTAAACATCACCACAATCTGTTGGAACCTGACATGAAACGGGCTCCGGAGTTGCAGTGGCAGATCCGGATCTCAACCGATGGGATTGCAGAGGTGATTCCGCCTCGATTCGTGGATAAACATCGACGGCCACGATGTCATCAACGATTCCGACCACCCGGATAGACGGGGAGAATGGTGTGCGCACGGGACGTTCGGGCCAAAAAATGGGCGCATGCGTCTAATGGGCTTCGACAAGTTCGACCAACGTCACCTAGGTCATCTCGGCGGACGCCGGTATCTAGGCAAGCAGCGAGTTCATGTCGCGGAGAGATCCCGGCGTCCGCTGGGATGACGAGTGACGGGGTGCGATAGCGGGTGTCTGCGAGAGGGTCTCAACCAGCGGTGGAGCCGCTTCTCGACCGGCGATGGGGCAGGTCTCGACAAGCTCGACCAGCGGTGGTGAGTCCGGCAGCGACGTAACCGGAAAGCGGAGTGGGACGCAACCACTGGAAACCCGACTGCACGCAGCACATCCCGGCTTCAGCGGGGGAGTTGAGTTGATGAACTCAATCGGGTGCCGATGGTCTTGTCCATGAAGGCGGCTCCGGCCACCGCAACGAGGTAAACGACGATGTCACGGGCGTCGAAGCCGGTCCCGAGAACCAGCGCGATGGGCGGGAAGGTTGCGGCCCAGGTAACGGGGAGGCCGGTGAGCTGGAACAACTCGATCGCCACGCAGAGCGAGCCGGCGACGACGGCGGCCACTGCGGGACGAGCCCGGGGCGCCAGGAAGACGACGATCAGATAGATGAGGATGGCGTACAGGCCATCGCCGGCGACGTCGGACGCGGCGCCACGGCGAAGTGCGAAGCGCACAGCCAGGCCGGCCAACACGGTGACCACGGCGAGCCCGGCCGCGATCAGCCTGCGACGTCCGGCCGTCGTCATCGGGCACCGCCAGAAGCATGCGGTCGACTTGAGAGCATCTCGACAGGCTAGTCGGACGGCTCCGGTGAAAGGCGCGCGATGTCGGGCTCCTTCGTGCAAGACCGGTAGGGCGAGGCGCGGGATCGCGCACCGATCGCACGCCGGCACAAGTGGGCGAGGACGAGGCACCGTGACGTCGCACGCCCTACCTGTATGGCTGCCAGCGGACGCCGCCCACTCATAGCGGGCCGAGTACCTGCCCGGGATCAGCGTCGAGCTCAAGCGCCTCCAGCACTACGCCCAGGCTGCGTTCCTCGTAGCGGAAGTGACTTTCCATGATGGCCGCGACGCCTTCCAGATGCCGGTCCAACTCATCCGGTGGTGCCTCCCGAGCGACCGCCGCCTGCAGTGCGCCCAGCAGGTGGGCGATCATCGAGTGATCCTGCTGCAGGTTGCGCAGCACATCGCGGAGTTCGGGATGGGTCGCGGCGATCGCCGGGAACAGCTCCCGGTCCTCACCCTCGTGGTGGCCGGTCAGTGCGGTGCAGAAGCCGTGGCAGAACAGCAGCAGGTCGCGCTGTGCAGGCTGGGTAGGTGCACCGCTGGCCAGCGCCGTGCGGGTCAGCCGCAGGGCTTCGCGCAGTCGTTCATGGACGGTCCGCAGTTCGTGGTTCCAGGCGATCAGCCTGGCTTTCTCGCCCTCAGTCACATGAGGGCGAAGGGGTCGACGCGATCATCGTCGTCTCCTTCGTGTTCGACGCCTCCATGCCTGACACTGTCTGCCACCGACACGCGACGTTGATCCGGAGACTACCCGAAGAGGTGCCGAGGACGTCAGGGCTGTTGAGTGCGTCGTCAGCAGTCCCTGCCGTCCCTGGTCTCGACGCTAGACCAACCGGTGGGCGGCCTGGACCGGCGGTGCCCGGTTGCGTCTTCGACAAGCTCGACCGACGGTGGTGGGGAAGGTTTCGACAAGCTCGACCAACGTGCCTACGCCATCCCGGCGGACGTCGGGATCTCTCCGTCCGGGTGTTTCGGGCTGCGGAGATCCCGGATCAAGTCCGGGATGACGAGGACGAACAGGTCTCGATAGGGCTCGACCACCGGGGCTGGGACAGGGTCTCGACAGGGGGTCGACCAGCGGTGGGGGGACCAAGTCCAGTGCTGCGGCTACTCGTTGTTGAGGGCACCGCGGCGCAGGCGGCTGCGTAACAGCCGGCGTTCGGCGTCGTTGGCGGTCAGCCGCAGCGCCGTCCGGTCGGCGTCCTCCGCCTCGGCCGGACGGCCCAGCCGGCGCAGCAGCTCGGCCCGGGCGGCGTGATACGGGTGGTAGTTCGCCAGCGGCTCGGCCAGCGCATCCAGGTCGGCCAGCGCCCGCGCCGTCCGGGACGGCAGGAACTCGGCCAAAGCCACCGCCCGGTTCAGCTTCACGATCGGGCTGGGATCGATCCGCAGCAGTGCCTCGTACAGTCCGACGATCTGTGCCCAGTCGGTGTCGGCCCAGGTGGCTGCCTCACCGTGCACGGCCGCGATCGCCGCCTGTAGCTGCAATGGTCCCGGACGCCGTAGCGCGGCCGCCCGTTCCAGATGTTGCCGTCCGCGAGCCAGCAGTTCGGCGTCCCAGCGACCGCGGTCCTGGTCGCGCAGCGGCACCAGGTCGCCGGCCTTGTCGAAGCGGGCCGCCGCGCGGGCGTGCTGGGTGGCGAGCAGCGCGGCCAGCCCCCAGTTCTCGGCGTCGTCCGGGAAGGAGCGCGCCACCAACTCGGCCAGCCACACCGCGTCCGCGCCCAGAGCCCGGTCCTGGGTGCCGGTGGTCGAGACGAAGGCCTCGTTGTAGCAGGCGTAGATCACCGTCCGGACGTCCGAGAGGCGCTCGGGCAGGGCGGCGGCGTCCGGAACCTCCAACGCGATGCCGGAGGCGACGATCTTGCGTTTGGCGCGGACGATCCGCTGCGCCAGGGTGGCCTCGCCGATCAGGAAGGCGCGCGCCACCTGCGGCGTAGTCAGGCCGGTGACCGCCCGCAGGGTGAGCGCGATCCGCGCCTCGATCGCCAGCGCCGGGTGGCAGCAGGCGAACAGCAGCGCCAGCCGGTCGTCGGTGTCCGAGCCGAGAAAGCCTTCGGGATCCTCCGACGCCGGTGACCACTGTTCGGGCAGCGGACCGGTACGGCCGTGGCGACGGACGGCGTCGAGTGCGTTGCGGCGAGCGGCCAAGCTGAGCCAACCGGCCGGGTTCGGCGGCAGGCCGTCCCGGCGCCACGCGACCAGCGCCTCGACCACCGCCGCGGCGACCGCGTCCTCGGCGAGCGCGAAGTCACCGAAGACGCGGCTCAACCGCATCACCAGCCGCCCCGACTGCTCGCGCAGCAGGACGGCCAGCGCGTCGTCAGTCGAACTGCGAGTAGTCAACGACCATCGGCCTCACCTCGACGCTGACGCCCGGCAGTTCGAGCGCGGGCCAGCTCTTGGCCAGCGCGATGGCGGCGTCCAGGTCGGGGACGTCGATCACGCTGAACCCGCCGATCACCTCCTTGGCTTCGCTGTACGGACCGTCGACCACGACGCCGCCGGAGCGGACGGTGGTGGCCGTATCGGGCCCGAGCAGCTCGGCCCCACTGTCGGCGATGCTGGCGGCGTTCTCGCCGTACCACTGGTAGATCCGGCCGTAGACCTCTTGTGCCACCTGCGGGTCGACATCGGTCTGGGCCGACGGATCGGTGGCGAACATCAGCACGTATTTCATGGTTCCTCCTCGGATCGGTTAAGCGTGCACCCTGGTAACGCGGCACCGGAACCGAAATCGACACCCTCGGCGAAAGATCTTTGAATCGCCGGCGAAGCCGCGGCGGGGCGTCCGGATCTCCCGCCGCCACCCACACCCAGCCACCAGGCCAGCGCGGGTGCGGCGGCGTAGGTTTGCGCGCATGGAACCGCGTCACGACAAGCTCGCCCACGCCCGCTCGTTCGGTGGGATCGCCGACGCCTACGAAGCGGCGCGCCCGGGGTATCCGCCGGTCGCGGTGTCCTGGTTGGTGCACCCCGACGAAGTGCGGGTGGTCGACGTCGGAGCCGGTACCGGCAAGCTCAGCCGGGCCCTGCTGGCCACCGGACACGAGGTGGTCGCGGTGGATCCCTCCGCCGAGATGCTGACCGTGCTGCGCACCCAGACCCCCGACATCGGGACGCTGGTCGGCACCGGGGAACAGCTGCCGATCCCGGACGGCTCGGTCGATGCGGTCAGCTATGCGCAGGCCTGGCATTGGGTCGATCCGCCGGCGGCGTCCGCGGAGGCTGCCCGGGTGCTCAGGCCGGGCGGCACGCTCGCCCTGGTCTGGAACTTCCGCGACGAACGGGTGGAGTGGGTGCGCGAACTGGGCGTCGCGATGCGTGCCGAGACCAGCCAGTACACCCCCGGTGCGGATGAGTTTCCCCACGTGGGCGAGCCATTCGGAACACCCGAACGAGCCCAGTTCGAGTGGCGGCAGACCGTCGCTCGCGACGACATCCTTCGGCTCGCCGCGTCCCGCAGCTACGTCGCGGTGATGGACGCCGACGGACGCGACCAGGTGCTCGCCGCCGTCCGCGAACTGCTGGATACCCACCCCCAGACGGCGGGCGAGGAGACCCTCTCGTTGCCCTACGTGACGGTGGCGTTCCGCTACACCAAGCCATAGCCAGGGGGCTTGAGAGAGATCGTCGAGATCTGGATGAGCCCCTGGTAAGGGGTTTCGACAAGCTCAACCAGCGATGGGGTCGGCTCAACCCGCGGGGCGGGCATGTTCATCCACGCACGCTTGAACGGTAGTGCGTAAATACGTACTATCGACGAATGGCAGAACAACACGACGACCTGGAGCGTCGGGTGGCGGCCCTGGAAGCGGCGGTCGCACGACTCGCACCCCGATCCGCGCCGACGACCGAGCCCTCCACCGAACAGGACGACCTGTGGGTTCTGCGCGGGCTGCGCGAACGCGAGGTCGAAGGTGTGCTGATGGCCGGCACCCTGACCGTGCCCGCGGCGGGCCCCGTCGCCTGGCAGTACGGCCTCAGCGCCGACAGCCTGCTGGAACTCGACTGGGCCGGGTTCGCGTCCACCGTCGACGCCTTGTCCCATCCGGCGCGGTTGACCATCGTGCAGCTGGTGTTGACCGGCGTCCGGTCCACCGCCGCGCTGCTGGAGCAGAAGACCCTCGGCACCACCGGGCAGCTGCACCACCACCTGCGACAGCTGGTGGCGGCCGGTTGGCTGATTCAGGTCAAGCGGGGGGAGTACGCGGTGCCCGCGCATCGCGTGGTGCCGCTGCTGGCCGTGATCCTGGCGGCACAGCGATGAGCGCCGCGGTGCGCAGGCTCTCCGCGCGAGTGACCTGGACGATCGTGCTGCTCAGCCTGCTGGTCGGTGTCGGGATCGGCTTCGTCGCCGGGCCGCAGCGGCAGCATCTCGCCGCGGCGTCGACCGGCGACCC
>NZ_JASGEN010000096.1:0-9688 GCF_047606365.1 Micropruina sp.
GCACCTGGGTGACGTTGCGGACGGCGAGGCGGCACATGTTGTCGCGGGTGGTGCCGCCGGCGCTGCCGATGTGGGGTTGTAGCACCACGTTGTCGAGTTCGCGCAGGGCCGGGTTGATCACGGGTTCGCCCTCGAAGGTGTCCAGTGCGGCACCGGCCAGGTGGCCGCTGCGCAGCGCTGCGATCAGAGCCGTCTCGTTGACGACGCCGCCGCGGGCGGCGTTGAGCAGGTACGAGCCGGGCTTCATCGACGCCAGCGCGTCCGCGTCGATCAGGTGCCGGGTGTCCGGTCGCAGCGGGACGTGCAGCGTCACCACATCGGACGTCGCCAGCAGGTCCGCCTGATCGACGATCTCCACCCCGTCGAGTTGCGTGCCGACCTCGAGCCGGGGATGGCTGGCGACCACCCGCATCCCGAAGGCCAGCGCCCGCCGGGCGACGGCGCGTCCGATCCGGCCGAGGCCGATGACGCCCAGCGTCGCGCCGGCGCTGACGTCCAGGCCGACCAGCATGGTCGGACCCCAGATCCACGGTTCGCCCGAGCGGGCGAATCGATCGGCCTCGACTACCCGGCGGGTGATCGCCAGCAGCATTGCGAAGGTGTGGTCGGCGGTCGCCTCGTCGAGGACGCCGGGGGTGTTGGTGATCACCACGCCGCGCCGTTTGGCCTCGGCCAGGTCGATGTTGTCGAAGCCCACCGCGGCGTTGGCGACCACCTGCAGCTGGGGACCGGCGGCGTCGAAGAAGGCGGCGTCGATCCGCTCGGTGAGGGTGACGACCGCGGCAGCGGCGCCGGCGACGTCGGCCAGCATCCGCTCACGCGAGGGGGGAGCGACCTCACCGACCGTCAGTTCCAGTCCGAGCGCGGGCAACTCGTCCATCACCGTGTCGGTGAGTCGTCGGGCAACATACAGATGGCCAGCAGGCATCAGGGTCAACTCCTTGTCGTTACGAGTGGGGGCAGTGCGGGCAATGGGTCGCGTCCGGTGACCTTCGACCATTCCTCACGGAACCGTAGCCAGCGCTGCTCGGCCCGGGCCCGGCGTTTGGCACGGGGCTTGACCCGGCTGGTCGAGAGCCGGCTCGGAATGACGTCGTGCACCGCTTCGGCACACATGGCGGCCGCGCCGATCGCCGGCAGGTCGGGCTCGAGCGCGACGTCGTAGGTGCGTCCGGTGGCATCGGCGAGCAGCTTCGGCATCACCGGGTCCTCGCCGAACGCCCCGGTCAGGTAGATCGCCTGGTCGCCGGGCGGGACGGTGGCCTCCAGCACCATCCGGTCGGCGAACAGCACCCCGTCGAGCACCGCACGGGCGAGCTGACCGCGGGTGGTCGAACGGGTCATCCCGGTCAACCCCGAGCAGGGCTGCTCGAACCAGAACGGGCCCCGCTCGGGCATCACGTGCGGAATGAAGAACGGTGCCGTCTCGGCCTCTTCCGGCGAGAGCTTGTTGGCCAGCCGGATCATCTCGCGGACGGCGGACTCCTTGCGTCCGAAGCCGAGGAGTGTCGCAGCCACCGCCAGGCTGTCGCCGCCGTTGGTGACGCCGTTGATCAGCCACTCGTCCGGACGCAGGCCGCGCCGCTGCAGCGCCCGTGCCCGCAGGTCGGGGGCCGACAGACAGCTGTTCACCACATGAGTGGTGCCCATGATCAGGAACGGGTTCGTGCCCGGCGCCGTCCCCAACGCATAGGACGCCGCCGGCGTATCGGCGCAGCCGACGATCACCGGCACGCCCCGGGGAATCCCGGCCAGCTCGGCGAAGTCGGTGCCGGCGTGACCCAGCACGTCCATCGCCGGCCGGACCGGCGGCAGCACGGGCGGCTCGATGCCCAGCTCGCTGAGCGTCTTCGGCAGCCAGTCGCTGTGCCTGCCGATGGTGTTGTAGACGCCCGTGTAGGACGCCTGGGTCGGGTCGAGCGCCGCCTCACCGGTGAGCTGCTGACCCAGCCAGGTGCCGGCGAAACCCAGCGTGGTCATCCGGGCGAAGGCGTCCGGCTCGGCCTCGCGCAGATAGTGATAGGCGATCGCCGCGAACGTCGACCGGGACGGGTGATTGCCGGTGGACCGGATCGCCTTGGTCGACCGCAGCGGGCTGTAGTGATCGAAGTACGTTGTCAGCGCGGGGTTGTCCCAGGTCACCGCGAAGGTGACCGGGTGACCGTCGTCGCCCATCGGCACGATCGTGGGGCAATGGGTGTCGAGGCCGACCCCGCTCACCTCGGCCAACTGCGGCGCCAACTGCCGGCACACCGCCAGGATCGACTCCTCCCAGGCGGACGGGTCGGCCCGGCCCACGCCGCCACGCCGGGAATCCGGGTGGCGGGCGCGGGCCCGGGCGATGACCCGTCCGTCAGAGGCGAGGATGACGCCCTTGGTGGCCGAGGTGCCGAGGTCGAGTCCGAGGAAGGTTCTCATCGTTGAGCTCCTTGCTGATCGCCGGGCTGCTCAGCCGAGCAGCTTGACGGCTTCGCTGGGATCGGCACCGTCGTGGATGACGGCCTTCAACGCGTGCACCATGGCACCCGGATCGTCGGCACCCCAGATGTTGCGGCCGGCGGTCATGCCGGCGCCACCGGCGTCCATCACGGCCGCGGCCTGGTTGAGCACGTCGATCGGCTTCGGGGTGGGCGCACCGCCGGCGGCGACGACCAGGGTCGGCGTGGCGTCGACCACCTTCTTGAACTCTTCGGCCGAGCCGGTGTACCAGGTCTTGACGATGTCGGTGCCGCATTCGGCGGCGGCGCGGGCGGCGTACATCACCGATTCGGTGCTGCCCTTGCGGTCGCCCCACAGCTCACCGCTGGGGTAGGCGTGGCAGATCACCGGCAGGCCCCACTTGTGCGCTTCCTCGGTGACCGCGCTGAGCATCTCGAGCATGGCGACCTGGTTCTCCGAGCCCGCCGAGATGCCGACCGCGATGGCGTCCGCGCCGAGCCGCAGACAGTCCGCCACCTGGCCGACCGTCGCGTCGTAGGTGAGGTGGAAGTCGACGCAGAACGTCGAGCCCTTGATGATCAGCGGCACCTGCTTGGCGCGTCCGGACAGCAGGTGCCCGGCGACGCCCTTGAACACCGTGAAGGCGTCCGGATCGGC
The DNA here is from genome assembly GCF_047606365.1 of Micropruina sp. Classification (GTDB taxonomy): domain Bacteria; phylum Actinomycetota; class Actinomycetes; order Propionibacteriales; family Propionibacteriaceae; genus Micropruina. The sequence continues at coordinate 3,097 of NZ_JASGEN010000096.1, forward strand.
GTCGGCGATCTTGTCGAATACGGTCTTCAGATCGGCCAGCCGGGGCGCGACACCGCGCGGCACCGCCTGGTCGAGCGCCACCGTCATCAGCCGGCCGTCCGCCCCGATGATCCGGCGCAGTCGGATCTCGCGGCCGAGCGCGGACGTGGTGCCGACGGGGTTCAGTTCGAAAATGCCCATGACAAATCCTTCTGTGTGGTGTGGAAAAGAATGAAGAGACGGGGGAGCGGGCCTCAGGCCCAGGGATCGATGCCGACCCGCAGGTCCTTGCCCGAGGCGACCAGGTCGAGCGCCTCGTGCACCCGGGCCAGCGGCAGCTGGGTGCCGACCAGGTCGGCGACCCTGAGCTTGCCTGCGGTGACCAGGTCGGCCACGGCGTGGAAGTTCTCCAGCCGGCAGGACGAGGCCCCGACGACCTCGTACTCGTTGTAGTGGATGTCGTTGGCGACGATGCTCAACACGTCGCCGGCGTTGAACCCGGCGAAGGCGGAGATCCGGGCTCCCGGAGCCAGGATGCCGAGGTAGGGAGTGAGGGCCTCCACCCGTCCGATGGCCATGATCACCACGTCGATGCCGCCGTCGGTGGCGGCCAGGATCTGGGCGGGGGTGTCCTCGCCCGGTGCCAGCACCAGATCGGCCCCGGATTCGCGGGCGATCTCGTGCCGGGCGGTGTTCGGGTCGACCGCGATCACGGTCGGGACGCCCTGGGCCTTGGCCAGCCGGATGTGCATCAGGCCCAGCGGGCCACAGCCGGCGATCAGGACGGCATCCGCGCCCTTCACCTTGGCGATGTTCTGACCGTTCAGGGCACAGGCCAGCGGTTCGACCAGGGCCGCCTCGGGCGCCGACACCCCCGGCAACGGCACGATGTTCTGCCGGGCGTTGGCCGGCACCACGATGTACTGCGACAGCCCGCCGGCCAGCTGGTAGCCGAACGCCACCCGGTTGCGGCAGATGTTGGGGTGGTTCTTGCGGCAGGCGACGCACTCGCCGCACGGCACCAGCGGGTAGACGCAGACCTGATCGCCGATCGACACGCCCTCCGGCAGCGGACCGGCGCAATCAACCACCTCGCCGGCGATCTCGTGCCCGAGCACCGAGGGCAGGGTGACGTTCTTGGTCTTGCGGCCCGAGTAGATCCGCAGGTCGGTGCCGCACAACAGCGCGGCGGTTACCTTGAGCAGGACATCGCCCTCGGCAAGGGTCGGAACGTCGCGTTCCTCGACGCGGAGTTCGTCAGGTCGGTACAGCACTGCTTGCTGCATGGGAAATCTCACCAGTCTTCTGTGTCTAGTGGCGGGGCCAGGATGATCGAATCGGCGCCGGCCTCCCGAAGTTCGTCGAGCACCGCCGGGTCGGCGGCCTCGTCGGTGACCAGGCCCCATTGGTCGGGTAGTTCGGACCAGTAGTGGAAGAGCCCGTGCTCGCCCAGCTTGGACGAGTCGGCCACCACGTAGGTGCGCTGGGCGTTCTCCATCATCGCCGCCTTGAGCCTGGCCTGCGCATAGGTGCGTGAGGTCAGGCCCCGGACGGGGTCGATGGCGTCGGTGCCGATGAAGGCGTAGGTGGCCTGCACCCGGTTCAGCATCGACTCGGCGTCCGGCCCGGTGATGGTGGCGTTGATGCCGCGCAGCGCTCCGCCGAGGATCGTTACGCCCACCTGGTCGTTGGAGACCAGTTGGTTGGCCACCATCAGGCCGTTGGTGATCACCGAGACCGGGCGGTTGCCCAGTGCGGCGGCGATCTGTTCGGTGGTCGATCCGGAGTCGAGGATGATCAGGTCGTCGTCCTCGATCAGGACGGCGGCCGCCCGGCCGATGGCCCGTTTGGCGTCGGCGTGGGCCGACATCCGCTCACGCATGGTCAGCTCGGTGCGGGGCCGGTGTTGCAGCGCCGCACCCCCGTAGGTTCGGGTCACCAGCCTGCGGTCCTGCAGGTCGGCGAGGTCGCGACGGATGGTCGCCACCGAAACCCCGAAGGTGTCTGACAGGTCGCTCACCGATACGTTGGCCTCCGGATCTGTGGTGAGCAACTGGAGGATTCTCTGCCGCCGGCGCTGACCCTTGCTGGGCTTCGCCGGACGGCCGTCCGGTTGCTCGTGAACATCGACGGAGGATGTGGCTGGCAGGTCCTGCATGCCCTCATCCTCCTGCATTTCGAGGTGGGTGGAACCCGTGGGTAACGGGTGTCGAGCAGACGGGCTCCACCTGGGTCCACTGCTCTCCCTGGACGTCCCAGTTGCGGCCGGTCTTCGGGGTCGGAACCGAAGTATCGTTTGCGCGGTCCGATCACAATTGGGATGTAACAATGATCGAACAGCGCAGACCGTTTGTCAAGGTCCGCGCGAAATCTAGCCAGCGCGCGAGCGGTCGAGTGACAGAATGATCGAACCGCGCATATGGTGCTCGTCGGCGTGCGCGGCAGGATTCGACCGCCGGTAGGCCTAGCGCTCGGCGCGCGCGGTGAGTACTCTCTGCTGTTGAGTTGGTAATCAGCCACGCTCCGGGCAATGCAGCACGGGGGTGGCGCCCGATGTTCCAGCGCCGTGACCGGCGTACTCGACAGGAACCGGTGGAGACACGGCAATGCGCGGACCGTGACCCACCTGCTTCTGCTGACGGTCACGTCCCTGGTTGGTGTCCTCGGGTCGGTCGGAGCCACCTCGCGCTATCGGTCGATGACCGTGCGCGGGGCAGATCGCCGACCCGTCTCTCGGACACTGACAACTAGGAGCACGGACACATGTCATCTTCTGCGGGCGCCGCAACTCCGCTGAGCGCCAACCTTCCAACCGACAAACCGACCCGGTACCGCTGGGTCGTGATGGCGACGATCTTCGCCGCCTACGTGGTCTGTATGGCCGACCGCGCCAACATCGGCGCGGTACTTCCGTTCATCAAGGAAGAGTTCCATATCGACAACTTCACCATCGGCGCGATCTCCAGCTTCTTCTTCCTGGGCTATGCGGTCTCGCAGATCCCCGCCGGCCTGATCATGGGCAAGAAGGGCACCCGTGCGGTGGTCTCCTTCGCCATCCTGGCCTTCTCGGCCGTCACCCTGCTGATGGGGTTCACCACCGGCGCCGTCATGCTGCTGGCCCTGCGCCTGCTGCTCGGCCTGACCGAGGGCCCTGCGCCGGTCGGCATGACCTCGACGGTGAACGCGTGGTTCCCGCCGCGTGAGAAGGGCACCGCCACCGGCCTCTACATCGCCTCGACCCAGTTCGCGCCGATCATCGTTCCGGCCATCGTCATCGGCCTCGCGCAGGCCCACGGCTGGCGCTGGGTGTTCATCTGGTTCTCGATCCCGGGCTTCATCATGGCCGCGGTGTGGTGGCTCGTCGTCCGGAACCGTCCCGAGCAGAGCAAGCACGTCAACGCTGCCGAGGTCGCGCACATCTACGACACCTCCGAAGACCCCACCAAGAAGAAGGTTGTCTTCCGGCCGATCCCGTGGCTCGACAAGCTGATCCGGCTGAAGGACGTCGACACCCTCGACACCAACGGCAAGGTGCTGAGGTCGTGGAACATCTGGGGCGACACCCTGGCCTACTTCTTCATGAACAACGTGAACTACGGTCTGCTCACCTGGGTGCCGCTGTACCTCGTCCAGGCCCGCGGCATGAACCTGTCGGGCGTCGCCTTCATCGCCGCGGCACCGGCTGTCGGCGGCCTGATCGGCGCGCTGCTGGGCGGCGTGGTCTCGGACCGGCTGTTCCACGGACGCCGCAAGCCCACCATGCTGATCACCGCCTTCTTCGCGGCCGTGATGATCGTGGTGGTCATCAACGCACCGGACAACATTCCGGCCATCGTCGCCAGCCTGATCGCCACCGGCTTCTTCCTCAACATCGGCTGGCCGATGTTCACCGCCTACCCGATGGGTCTGACCAACAACAAGACCTACCCGTTCGCGATCAGCGTGATCAACTCCGGCGGCAACCTGGGCGGCTTCTTCGCGCCGATCATCGTCGGTCTGCTGCTCGACTCGTCCGGCGGCAACTACTCGATCGCGTTCAGCTACTTCGCGGTCGTCCTGGTCATTGCCCTGCTGATCATCTTCAGCCTGGTCGAGGCGAAGCCGAAGGCGACCGAGCACGCGGTCGAGGCAGAGGCAGTGGCCAAGTGAGCGGCCGTCCCGTGACCCGGAAGGCGGTGTCGGGATGCCCAAGCTAGGTATCGTCGCCGACGACCTGACCGGCTGCACCACGATCGGCGCCCTGCTGGCCAGGGTGGGCGTCGACACCGCGGTGCTGTTCTCACCGGCCGACGTCTCGGCGCTGACCTCCGATCATGAGGCGCTGATCCTCAACTCGGATTCCCGGCCGCTGCCGGCTGCTGACGCCTACGAGCGGGTCCGGCAGGCCACGCAGGAGTTGGTCACGGCCGGCGCGCGCCAGTTCACCAAGCGGATCGACACCACCTGTCGCGGTGGGATCGGCCCCGAGGTGGAGGGCATGCTCAGCGCGTTGCCCGACGACTACATCGCCATCATGGTGCCGGCCATGCCGCAATCGAAGCGGATCGTGGTGGGCGGCTACTCGGTGATCGACTCGGTGCTGCTCTCGCGCACCCCGGTCGCCCAGGACGTCCGGACGCCGGTGAAGCAGTCGCACCTGCCCACCTTGATGGCGGGCCAGTGCACCGTGCCGGTCGGCCATGTGCCGATCGGTGCGGTGATCGACGGGGCCGAAGAGATCCGGGCCGGACTGGTCGCCTGCCGTGAGGCGGGGGACCGGGTGATCGTGGTCGACGCCGCCTCGTTGGAGGACGTCGACCTGATCGCCACCGTGGTGGCCGACCTCGGCTGGAAGGTGGTCTGCGTCGACCCGGGCCCGTTCACCGAACGGCTGGCGATCCGCAGCGGCGTGGTCGACACCCGTCCGGTGAAGGAGCGCACGCTCCGGCTCGAGCCGTCCGAGTCCGACACCGGCACCGCGCTGGTGGTGGCCGGCAGCGCCATGCGGGTCACCCACCTGCAGATGGTGGAACTCTCCAAGGTGCCCGGCACCGAAGTGATCGGCGTGGACGTTGGCGACCTGATCGCCGACGAGCGGCACTACCTGCGCGAGACCCAGCGGGTCCTTGACGAGGTGGAACGCGTGCTTCCCCAGCAACCCCGGGTGATCATGCTGGCCCTGGACTCCACGATCAGTGGCGACCTCGGTGACATGGCTGCCATGGAACGCCGGGCCGGCCTGCAGCCGGGGGAGGGGCCGGGCCAGATCCCGGGCCGCTTCGGAGCGTTGGCACGACGTGTCGTGGAGACCCTCGGCGATGCCGTCGCGGGCCTGTACCTCACCGGCGGTGACATCATGGTCAACACCTGCGCCGCCCTGGACGCCAACGGCATCGGCCTGGTCGACTACGTCATTCCTCAGGCAGATCAGGGTGTGCTGGTGGGTGGCCCGTGGGCCGGCCTGCCGGTGATCTGCAAGGGCGGACTCACCGGCAACGAACAGACCGCAATTCAATGTGTCAATCGGATCTTCGACGAAAAGATGGAGTGAAACAGACAATGTCAGATACCCAAATCAGGCCGGTCACCGCGATCACGATCGGCGACCCCGCCGGAGTCGGACCCGAGATCGTCGTGGACACCGTCCAGTCGGAAATGATCTACGAGGTCTGCAAACCGTTCGTGATCGGTGCGCGCGAACATCTCGAAGAGGCGGCCGCGGTCAAGGGCGTGACGCTGAAGTTCAACGAGATCAGTGAGCCCGAAGAGGCCAAGTACGAGTTCGGGACGGTCGACCTGCTCGACACCGGTGCCGCCCCCGGCGCCAAGATCGTCTACGGCGAGGTGCAGAAGGACGCGGCGCTGCGCGCCTACTCCTACCTGGAGAAGTCCATCGAACTCGGCCTGGCCGGACGGCTGGACGCGGTCTCCACCGCGCCCATCCACAAGGTGGCGCTGAAGGAAGCGGGCGTGGACCACATCGGGCACACCGAGATCTTCGAGGCCCTGACGAACTCGCCGTACGCGCTGACCATGTTCAACGTGCACAAGCTGCGGGTGTTCTTCCTCACCCGGCACGTGTCGGTGCGGAAGGCCTGCGACCAGATCACCAAGGAACGGACGCTGGCCTATCTGAAGGACATCGACCGTGAGATGCGCACCTACGGCTTCGAGAACCCCTCGATCGCGGTGGCGGCGCTGAACCCGCACGGCGGCGACGGCGGCCTGTTCGGCACCGAGGAGATCGAGCACCTGATCCCGGCCGTCGAAGAGGCGAAGGCGATGGGCATCAACGCCCGTGGCCCGCTGCCCGGCGACTCGATCTTCGCGTTCGCCCTGGACGGGCATCACGACTGCATCCTGTCGCTGTACCACGACCAGGGGCACATCGCCTGCAAGACGCTGGACTTCGAGAAGGCCGTCACGATCACCATGGGCCTGCCGTTCATGCGCAGCTCGGTCGATCACGGCACCGCCTTCGACATCGCCGGCAAGGGCATCGCCAACGGCGGCAGCATGGTGGAGTCGACCCGCGTGGCCGCCTACTACGCCGGCCTCAAGATGGCGCACCAGCAGAAGCTGGCGGCCTCGGCCTGAGGATGCGGTCGGTCGGCGTCCGGGACTGGTCTCCGAC
>NZ_JASGEN010000097.1:0-20362 GCF_047606365.1 Micropruina sp.
CCCCACTCACCGCTCGCCGAACTATCTAGGGCTCGCTGAATTCAGCGAGCCCTGAATAGTTCGGCGAGCGGTGGGGAGGGCAGCGAGAGAGCCGGCAGGTTTCGACACAGCGGGCTCACAGGCGTAGCGTTGACCGGCTATGCACGATTTCCCACCGCGGATCGACGCCTATACGCGCGCCGAAACCGCCCGGCCGGACACCCGCAGCCCAGCGCGCTTTCTGCTCTGGACGCTGCTGGTGCAGTCCGACGTGCTCGCAGCCCTGGCGCTCGCCGGGCTGGCCTGGTTCCTGCCCAGCGCGCTCAGCCCGTACCTGCTCGGCCGGACGATCGACGCCGGCATTCTGCGGGGCGATTGGGCCGCCACCGCCGGCTGGGCGGGACTGCTGGCGCTGGTGATCCTGGTGGGTGCCGCCAGCGGCATCGTGATGCACACCCTCGCCGTCCGGGGCTGGCTGATTTCGCTGTACGGCACGCAGAAACTGGTCACCCGCAAATCGGTTCAGCTCGGGCATGTGCTGAACCGGCGGCTGCCGACCGGTGAGGTGCTGAGCATCTCGTCGTCCGACTCCGACATCTTCGGCGGCACCTTCGAGGTGGTCGCCCGGGCCCTGGGCGCGTTGGGTGCGTTCGTGTTGGTGGTCGTCATGATGATGAACACCTCGCCCTTGCTCGGCCTGGTGGTGCTGATCGCCGCCCCGCTGCTGGTGGTGGGCGCCGCGCCGGTGTTGCGTCCGTTGAACGCGGCGCAGACCGCAGAGCGGACCCAGAACGGTGAACTGACCTCGATGGCCGCAGACATCGTCGCCGGGCTGCGCATTCTGCGCGGCATCGGTGGCGAGAAGACCTTCGGCGACAACTACGAGACGCAATCCCAGCGGGTGCGCCGGCTCGGGGTCACCGCCGGCACCTGGCAGGCCGTCGTCGAGACCCTGTCGGTGCTGCTTTCCGGTCTGCTGCTGGTCATCCTGGTCTGGCTCGGCTCGCACGAGATGGTGGCCGGACGGCTCACCCTGGGCCAGCTGATCAGCTTCGTCGGCTACGCGATCTTCATGGTCTGGCCGCTGCAGACCATGTTCGAGATGGCCCAGAAATGGGTCAGAGGACTGGTGTCGGCGCGCAAGACGATCGCGCTGCTGGCCGCCGAGCTGCCCTGGACGGACGGCGTCCGCGAGATGCCGGCGCGTCCCGCCCTGCACGACCTGGAATCGGGGGTGCGGGTCGAGCCGGGCGAGTTCCTGGTCGTGGTGAGCGCCGATCCGGACGCCTCGGCCGCGCTCGCCGACCGGTTGGGCCGCTACCTGCCAACGGTCCATGCCGGCAATCAGGAGGCCGAGAGCGAGGACGAGTTGAAGGGTCGCGCGGCCCGCCGGGCCCGCGCCGAGAAGGAACGTCGCCGGATCGAGGCCGCTCGCTCGGACGCCGAGGTGGCCGAGCGGGCCTGGGGCGTCACCGCGGACGGGGTCGACTACCAGCACTACACGATGGCGTCGCTGCGGGAACGGATCCTGGTCTCCGACGCCGGCAGCCAGGTGTTCGCCGGCACCTTCCAGCAGGCCGTCGATCCTCTCGGCACCCACGCCCGCGAGCAGGCCGAACGGGTGCTGCGGACGGCGTCCGCCGAGGACGTGTTCGAGAGCCTGCCGGAGGGCTGGGCGAGCCGGATCGACGAGAAGGGACGCGGCCTGTCCGGCGGCCAACGGCAGCGGGTCGTGCTGGCCCGTGCGTTGCTCGCCGATCCCGAGGTGTTGATCCTGGTCGAACCGACGTCCGCCGTCGACGCGCACACCGAAGAGGCCATCGCCGGACGGCTCGCCGACCATCGCCGCGGCCGGACGACCGTGGTGATGACCGCGTCCCCGCTGCTGGTGCACAGCGCCGACCGGGTGTCCTTCCTGGTGGACGGACGCCAGGCCGCCGCCGGCAGCCACCACCAGCTGGCCGCAGAGCATGCGGACTACCGCGCCGTGATGAACCGAGGAATGGAGGCCGACGATGAGCACTGATGTGCTGTCGGCGTCGGCCGAGACCTGGTCCGACGACCCGAACGCGTTCAGCCTGCCACCGGAGCTGGCCGCGCCGCCCAGGCAGGGGCCGTTCGTCTTCCTCACCCATCCGCGCAGCCGGCTCCGTGGGCTGACGACCCGGTTCCGCATCCGCCAGCAGCGCGCCGAGTCGTTCTTCGCGGCGTCCCGGAACCCCGAGCGGGGACTGCCCGTCGCACACAACCACAAGGCGTTCCGGTTCATGGGTGAGCTGCTGGCGACCCGTCGCGGGCTGCTGATCGCCGTCGTCGTGTTCAACGTGCTGGCCGCGACCGCCGGCCTGATCGTGCCGCGCATGCTGGGCGATCTGGTCGACGAGGTCGCCGCCGGCAACACGCCGCTGGCGGCGGTGGACGCCATCATCGTCGGCGTCGCCGGGGTGGTCGTGGTGCAGGCGCTGCTGACCTTCGCGGCCCGCCGGACGTCCGCGGTGTTCGGCTACGACCTGTTGGCGGCCGCCCGTGAGGCGATCGTCCGCACCGTGCTGCGGCTGCCGCTGGGCCGGGTGGAATCGGCCAGCTCGGGCGACCTGCTGACCCGGATCACCTCCGACGTGTCGAAGATGAGCGAATCGGTGCGCTGGGCGTTCCCGCAGCTGGTGATGTCGGTGGTGATCACCGCGCTGACCATCGTCGCGATGGTGCTGAACTCGTGGTTCCTGTCGCTGCCACTGGTGGCATCCATCACCGTGCTGGTGCTGGTCACCCGGGTCTATCTGCGGCGCGCAATGCCCGGCTACATCACCGAATCGGGCACCTATTCGCAGATCAACTCGACGATGACCGAGACCGTCGAGGGTGCCCGCACCGTCGAGGCGCTGGGTCTGGGTGAGCGGCGGATCGCGATCGGCGAGGACGACATCGAGCTGTCGAACAACGCCGAGCGGTACACGATGACGCTGCGGAACCTTTTGTTCGTCTTCCTGGACGCCTCGTACCAGCTGCCGCTGGTGGCCGTGGTGGTGCTGGGCACCTGGGGGTACGCCAACGACTGGGTGACGATCGGGCAGATCACCGCTGCCGCGATCTACGTGCAGCAGTTGGTCGAGCCGTTGGACCGGCTGATCCAGGTGGCCGACCGGTTGCAGATCGGCCTGGCTGCGACCACTCGTCTGCTCGGTATCGCCGAGGTGCCGCAGGACCGGACGCCGGGCTCGGCGCGTCCGGTCAACAACCATCTGACCGGACGCGATCTGCGGTTCGCCTACCGCGAGGGCCGGGACGTGCTGCACGGCATCGATCTCGACCTGAAGGTGGGGGAGCGGCTGGCGATGGTCGGTCCGTCCGGTTCGGGCAAATCGACGCTCGGACGGCTGATGGCCGGGATCAACGGCCCCCGGACGGGCTCGGTGACGGTCGGCGGCGTGGAGCTGATGACCTTGCCGCTGGACGTGCTGCGCACCGAGGTGGCGCTGGTCACCCAGGAGCACCACGTCTTCGTCGGCACCGTGCGGGACAACATCGTGCTGGCCCGTGACCAGCAGCTGACCCCCGAGCAGGGGGACGCCGCGGTCGTCTCGGCGCTGCGGGCGGTGGACGCCCTGTCGTGGGTGGAGAAGCTGCCGAACGGGTTGGACACCATGCTGGGCCACGGCCGCACCCAGCTGACGCCGGCCCAGGCGCAGCAGGTGGCGCTGGCTCGGCTGGTGGTCGCCGACCCGCACACCCTGGTGCTCGACGAGGCGACGTCCCTGATCGACCCCCGCACCGCCCGGCACCTGGAAGGTTCGATGGCGGCACTGCTCGAGGGTCGCACGGTGATCGCGATCGCCCACCGGCTGCACACCGCCCACGACGCCGACCGCATCGCCGTAGTCATCGATGGCCACATCGCCGAACTCGGTTCGCACCACGAACTGCTCGAGCAGGACGGAGAATACGCCCGCCTCTGGCACACCTGGCGCTCCTGACCGCGAGTCACCGCCGACTCAAACTTTGGGGGACGGTTCTTCCACGTTCGAATTTCGCACGCCCGGGGACGGTTCTCCGAGGTGCGAAATTGGCATGCCGGAGAACCGTCCCCGAACGTGCGGTTTTCGAATGGAAGAGAACCGTCCCCCGACCTGCGATTTTCGAACGTGGAAGAACCGTCCCCGCGGTTACCAGGTGAGGATCAGCTTGCCGAGGGCGTCGCCGGAGGCCAGGTGGCGGTGGGCTTCGGCGGCGTCCTCTGCGTGATAGCGGGTTTCGGCGGCGGGCTTGATCCGGCCCGACTCGATCAGCGGCCAGACCGTCCGGGCGACCTCGGCGCAGATCGCCGTCTTCTGATCCGCCGGACGGCCGCGCAGCCCGGTCGCAGTGACCGAAGCCCGCTTGGCAAGGAGTTTCCCCAGATCGAGGGTGCCGGTGCGGCCGCCCTGCAGGCCGATCACGACGAGGCGTCCGTCGAGGGCGAGGGCATCCAGGTTGGACGGCAGGTACTTGGCGCCGATCACGTCCAGGATGACGTCGGCGCCGTGCCCGTCGGTGGCCCGGCGGAGGGCGGCCTGCCAGTCGTCGTGGTAGTCGAAGGCGTCCGTGGCGCCGAGGTCGCGGCACAGCGCCAGCTTGCGCGGACGTCCGGCGGTGGCGAACACCCGGGCGCCCAGCGCCGCGCCGTACTGGATCGCGAACGTGCCGATGCCACCGGTGCCGCCGTGCACCAGCAGGGTCTCACCGGCCCGCAGCCCCACCAACGTGAGGTTCGACACCACGGTCGCCGCCACTTCGATCAGCCCGGACGTCGTGACCAGGTCGATGCCCTGCGGCGGCCGCACCACCTGGCCGGCAGGCACCGCGACGTACTCGGCATAACCGCCGCCGGCCAGCAGGGCAACACACTTCTCGCCCACCGCCCAGTCGTCGACCCCGTCACCCACGGACGCGATCTCGCCGGACACCTCGAGTCCGAGAATCTCGCTGGCTCCCCGCGGCGGCGGGTAGCGGCCCTGCCGTTGCAGCAGGTCGGCCCGGTTCACCCCGGACGCCGCCACCCGGATCAGCACCTCGCCGGCACCCGCGCTCGGCGTCGGCACCTCGGCGACCCGCAGCACTTCCGGCGGCCCGGACGTCTCAGCTACGACAGCTCGCATGTCCCCAGCCTGGCACGGTGGGCGCCGTCCGGCATCGGGTTCGGGAAAGCTCGACGCCGTTGGTCGAGCTTGTCGAGGCCTGGCTTCGACAAGCTCAACCAGCGGTGATCGAGAACGCGGTGAGGGCAGTCCTGCGGAGGCACTACGATGTGGCTTCCCGGGCGAGGTCGCATAGTGGACTAGTGCAGCCGCCTTGAAAGCGGCCGAGCGGAAACGCTCCGTGGGTTCGAATCCCACCCTCGCCGCGTGTCGTCGCGTACCCATGTGCTCACCCCCCCGTTGCCGCTGCGCGCGGTGGCGGTCGCGGCTGCCCTGGCCGTCGTCGGTGCCGTCCTGATCGTGCTGCCGGTGGCGCTGCAACTGCCGGTCGTCCTGGCCGTCGTCGGCTGGGTGTTTCTGATCGGCGCGCTCGCGCTGATGGTGGTCGCCGCGGTGAGCTGGCGGCGGATGCGCGTGGTGGTGGAGTTCACCGACAGCGGCTACCGGATCACCGGCCCCGAGGCGCACGAAGAGGGGGACTGGGCCGATGTCACCAAAGTGACCCAAGCCCCGACGTCTCTGACCATTCACCACGGGCCGGAGCGCCGCGTCCGGCTGGTCAGCCAGCGCGGCGTCACCGCCGAGATGGTGCACCTCACCGGTGACCTGACCCGCCGCCTGGACGCCAGCCGCGGCTACCACGGACAGCTGTAGCGCAGGCGCTACTTCGCGGGGTGGTAGGCGCAGGAGTCGCTGAGATCCTCCGACTTGCCGGACGGCTTCTTCGTCGGCTTCTTGGTGGCGGACGTGGTCGCAGTCGGTGAGCTGGAGGGCGACGTGGTCTTCCCGCCCTCGGCCTCGTCGGTCTCCTTGAGGGCTTGCTGCACCCGGCGCTGGACGGCCGGCCACGGCGGATTCGCGCTCACCCAGCCGGCTACGCCCGGCTGGAACACCACGCTGTGCAGGTTGGTGCCCTTCACCTTCAGCGCCAGGTCGATCATGTCCGGCAGTACCCGCCGCGGAATGTCGGTCTCGATGGTGTTTGCCCCGGCCGAGGCGATCTTCTCGAAGTTGGTCAGCACCACCTGCGGCTGTGCCTGCTGCACGACCGCGTTGATCACGCACCGCTGCCGCTCCATCCGGCTGTAGTCGCCGGTGGTCAGGCCGTACCGGCCACGCGCGTACCACAGCGCCAGCCGTCCGTTCAGGTGCTGATTGGGGCCGGGTTCGATGTAGCCGCTCGGGGGCACACCCTCGGTGGTCTGGCCGCCGATCGGGATGCGGTAGTTGACGTTCAGGGTGATGCCGCCGAGGGCGTTGATGAACGACTTGAAGCCGTCCATGTTGACGATCACGTAGTAGTCGAGCTTGCCGAGACCCAGCGCCTCGCCGACACCAACTTTCATCACCTCGGCGCCCAGGTTCTTCACCTTGCCGAGCAGATCGTGCGGAATCCTCGCCGGAATGTTGTTGTACATGGCGTTGAGGAAGTACTCGTCGTTCCCGCCATTGACGCCGTCGTAGAAGCCGTTGGGGTAGTACTTGTGCAGCGGCGAATCCTTCGGGAACGGGATCCGCGCGGTCTGCCGGGGCAGCGAGAACAGCGTGGTCGCCCCGGTGTGCAGGTCGATGGACGCGACCATCACGCTGTCGGCCCGCAGGCCGAGCCGGACGTCACGCTTCGACTCCGAGTCGGCCCCGATCACCAGGACGTTGAGCCGGTCCTTGTCCCCGAACGGGTTGGACGGCGTCGGCCCCCCCGGCGTCACGGGTCCGCTGCCGGGGTCTTCGGTGAACACGGTGCCGAGGAACTGGGCGGTGGAGCGGGAGTACTGTGCGCCGATGGCGAGCGGCGCCGCGACGGCCAGCGAGAGGACTCCGACCAGCACGCCTCCGGTGACCCGTTGCGTGGCCGACGGGTGCGGCGGACGAAGCGCGAGATGGCTGGCGGCGATGACAACCACCCACGCGACCGCGAGGACCAGCAGGCCGACCGTCAGGCCGTTCAGCACGTCGACATTGGTGGCCAGCGCAAGAATGCGGTCGCGTCCGGCGAAGCCGAGATAACCGACGGTGAGCAGCAATGCCGCAAACAGGCCCATCGCGATCGAGCCGGCGACGCGCCGTCCGGCATGCCACAAGCCCAGGCCCGGAATCAGGGCGCCCAGCGCCGTCCACACCATCGCCCACCGGAAACGACCGGGCTCTGCGGCCCGGCGGGGTTGATCGGCCTCCGACTCGTCCGCGCCGTCCTCAGAATCAGGCAGTGCGCGCTGCGGTTCAGTCATTCGTTCCTCTTGCTCCGGTTCGGGACACGCCGATTGTAGTTGTTGACTTTGGCGTCCACGATCGCGTGGTTGAGGGTTTGCCTGCCGGGGGTGCTCGAGGCTGCTTTTGGTGTAGCCCGCGCGGCTGGAGTAGGCTCATGCCTCGGCTGAGGAGGCGTCGCCTAGTCCGGTCTATGGCGCCCGCCTGCTAAGCGGGTTTGGGTTTATCGCCCATCGCGGGTTCAAATCCCGCCGCCTCCGCCACTGATCTGGAACGACGCTCTCGCTGCGGCGAGGGCGTCGTTTCACGTCCGGGCGCTGTGTACTGCCGGCGGACGAGCCAACGAACCAAGAAGCGGGGTCACGGACGCTTGTGCTCTCACTACTCAGCGTTACTATGTACTGGTAGTCAGTCATATTGAGTAGAGGAGCTCCGGTGAGCAAGCTGATGACGGAGATGCTCAAGGGCACCCTGGAGGGCATCGTCCTGCAGTTGCTCGCTAGGCGTCCGACCCACGGCTACGAGATCACCGCCTGGCTGCGTGAGCAGGGCTTCACCGACATCGCCGAGGGCACCGTGTACGCGCTGCTCGTCCGGGTCGAACAGCGTGGGCTGGTCGATGTGCGGAAGGTGCCGTCCGAGAAGGGCCCGCTGCGCAAGGTGTACTCGCTCAATGCGCAGGGCCGCGGCTATCTCGACGAGTTCTGGAGCACCTGGAGCTTCCTCACCCAACGACTGGAACAGCTTCATGAAGGAGACAGACGATGATGAACCTCCTGGAGAAGGTCGTCGGCGACTTCGGCGACAAGCGCCGGTGGCTCCGCTACACCGCGCGCGTCAAGGCGCTGCCGCCCGGCTATCGAAGGGCCGCCCAGGCGCTGGAGCGCTACCTGCTGTATTTCGGTGCGACCGAGGGCGACCTGTGGCTGTCGGCTTTCGAAGATCTGGCGGATCTGTTCGAGCAGGCCGCGGCGGACGGCACGCCGGTCCGCGAGATCGTCGGCAGCGATCCGGTGGATTTCGCCGAGACCTTCGCCGCCAACTACGGCGGCGCCGGTTGGATCAACAAGGAGCGGCGACGGCTCAACGAGGCCATTGACCGCGCCGAGCATGAGGAGGGCGGTGAGGACTCATGACCGCGGTCGCGACAGCTGAACCGGCCATCCGGGTGCGCGGCCTGGAGAAGTCCTATAAGGAACTCCAGGTGCTGCGCGGCGTCGATTTCGAGGTCGCTCCCGGCAGCATCTTCGCCCTGCTGGGTTCCAACGGAGCCGGCAAGACCACGGTCGTCAAAATCCTGGCGACGCTGTTGCGCGGCGACGCCGGTAACTGCAGCGTCAGCGGTTTCGATGTCGTCGCACAGCCGGACGAGGTGCGCGAGTTGATCAGCCTGACCGGCCAGTTCGCCGCCGTCGACGAGATTCTGACCGGCCGGGAGAACCTGGTGCTGATCGCCAGGCTGCGCCATCAGGCCGATCCCGAGGCGATCGCCGATGACCTGCTGACCCGGTTCTCGCTGACCGAGGCCGGTACCCGTCGGGTGGCGACTTATTCGGGCGGCATGCGTCGCCGACTCGACATCGCGATGAGCCTGATCGGCGACCCAGGCGTGGTCTTTCTCGACGAGCCGACCACCGGCCTTGACCCGCAGGCCCGCCTCGAGGTCTGGCAGACGGTGAAGACCCTGGCCGGACAAGGGGTGACGGTACTGCTCACGACGCAATACCTGGACGAGGCCGAACAACTCGCCGACCGGATCGCGATCCTGCACCAGGGCCAGATCATCGCCAACGGCACCCTCGCCGAACTGAAGCGGCTGCTGCCGCCCACCACCGTCGAGTACGTGGAGAAACAACCCAGCCTGGAAGAGGTCTTCCTGGCGATCATCGGCGACACCCCCGCAGCCGATGCCTCCGCGGCATCCACCGACAAGGAACCATCATGACCACCCATGTCCTGGGCGACACCCAGGTGCTGACCGGACGATCGCTGCGGCACATCCTGCGCAGCCCGGACACCATCATCACCACCGCGGTGATGCCGATCGCCATGCTGTTGATGTTCGTCTACGTGTTCGGCGGCGCCATCGACACCGGACCCGGCAGCGGCCCGTATGTGAACTACCTGCTCCCCGGCATCCTGCTGATCACCATCGCCTCGGGCATCTCCTACACCGCCTTCCGGCTGTTCCAGGACATGCAGGGCGGCATCGTCGAACGCTTCCGCTCAATGCCGATCGCCCGGTCGTCGGTGCTGTGGGCGCATGTGCTGACCTCGTTGGTCGCGAACCTGCTGTCGCTGGTGATCGTGCTCGGCGTGGCGGTGCTGATGGGCTTCCGCACCGAGGTGGGAGTGCTGCCCTGGCTGGCGGTCGCCGGCATCCTGATCCTGTTCACCCTCGCTCTGACCTGGATCGCGGTGATTCCCGGGCTGACCGCGAAATCGGTGGACGGTGCGAGCGCGTTCTCCTATCCGTTGATCTTCCTGCCCTTCCTCAGCTCCGCGTTCGTCCCCACCGCGACCATGCCCGGACCGCTGCGCTGGTTCGCCGAACACCAGCCGGTGACGTCCATCGTCAACACGATCCGCAGCCTGCTCGCCGGGCAGCCGGTCGGCACCGACATCTGGATCGCCCTCGCCTGGTGCGTCGGCATCCTGATCGTCGCCTACCTGGTCGCCGCCGCGATCTATCGCCGGAAAGCGAGCTAGCGGAACGCCCTTGGGAAAGGTGCTACCATTCCGGTCATGTTCGCCGGACGAGTCGTATCCGCCACCGCGGTCCTTGTCTGTGGGCGAATGTGTTGTTGCTGTCACTGACCGACCCGACAACGCGACCCTGGGCGCCACAGCCACGGTCAACCCTCGAGTTCACTCGGCTCCGCGCAGGAGCGTGTCGGGCGTAGTCCATACCCGAACCCATCACGACTGAATAACCAAGAAGCAATTGGGAGGAACGCACAGATGGCTTACTTCAAGAACGCGACCGAGTTGATCGGGCGCACGCCGCTGGTTCAGATCAACCGGCTCTACGGCGATAGCCAGGCGACCGTGCTGGCCAAGCTGGAGTACTACAACCCGGCGAACTCGGTGAAGGACCGGATCGGTGTCGCGATCATTGATGCTGCCGAGGCGGACGGCTCGTTGCAGCCCGGCGGCACCATCGTCGAGGCCACTTCGGGCAATACCGGCATCGCGCTCAGCTGGGTCGGCGCGGCCCGTGGTTACAAGGTGATCATCCTGATGCCTGACACGTTCTCGAAGGAGCGTCGGGCGGTGCTGCGGGCGTTGGGTGCTGAGTTGGTGCTCACCCCGGGTGCCGAGGGTGTTCCGGGTGCCAATGCTCGCGCCGCCGAGCTTGCGGCCAGCATTCCGGGTGCGATTCTGGCTCGTCAGTTCGACAATCAGGCCAATGTCGAGATTCATCGCAAGACGACGGCGGAGGAGATCTGGGCCGACACTGAGGGTGCTGTCGACATCGTGGTGTCTGGTGTGGGCACGGGCGGCACCATCACCGGTGTCGGTCAGGTGTTGAAGGAGCGTAAGCCGAGCGTTCAGGTGTATGCGGTGGAGGCTGCTGAGTCGGCGGTGTTGTCGGGTGAGCCGAAGGGTCCGCACAAGATTCAGGGCATCAGTGCTGGTTTCGTGCCGAACATTCTGGACCGTGGCGTGATCGACGGGATCATCAAGGTGACTTCCGATGACGCGATCGAGTGGGCCAAGCGGGTCGCGAAGGAAGAGGGTCTGCTGCTGGGTATCTCGTCGGGTGCCGCGCTGCGTGCTGCTGCTGACCTGGCCGCCGATCCGGCCAACGCCGGCAAGACCATCGTGGTGGTCACTCCCGACTGGGGCGAGCGTTACCTGAGCACCCCGCTGTACGCGGACCTGCTCGACTGAGCACCGGGCCGGCCGTTCCCGTCATCCCGATCGGGGTGACGGGAACGGCTGCGTCCAAGCCGCTGCGCTGACCCGTTGCGTTCCCACGACGCTAGGGTGGGCTGCCGTGGCCGCGAGGCCATCCGGACGACCACGGGAGCGACGATGGCGGCTTCGACAAGCTCAACCCAAGCGACAAGCTCGGTTTCGGCAGGCTCAACCGGCAGTGACGGCGGATGGGTTGCCGACAGCCATGATCTGATCCGGGTGCAGGGCGCCCGGGAGAACAACCTCAAGGATGTCAGCGTCGAGATCCCGAAGCGGCGGCTCAGCGTCTTCACCGGGGTGTCCGGATCGGGCAAGAGTTCGCTGGTCTTCGGCACCATCGCGGCCGAGAGCCAGCGGCTGATCAACGAGACCTACAGCGCCTTCGTGCAGGGCTTCATGCCGACCCTGGCCCGTCCGGAGGTCGACCTGCTCGACGGCCTGACAACGGCGATCATCGTCGACCAGGAGCGGATCGGCGCGAATCCGCGTTCCACGGTGGGCACCGTGACCGATGCCAACGCGCTGCTGCGCATCCTGTTCAGCCGCGTCGGCCAGCCGCACATCGGGCCGCCCAACGCGTTCTCGTTCAACGTGCCCTCGGCGTCCGGTGGCGGGTCGGTCACGGTCAAGCGTGGCGAGAAGACGATCTCCGAGAAGGCGTCGTTCAACATTCTGGGCGGCATGTGCCCGCGCTGCGAGGGGCGTGGCAACGTCACCGATTTCGACCGCACCGCCCTCTACGACGAGGACAAGTCGCTCAACGAGGGAGCGCTGCTGGTGCCCGGCTACTCGATGGAGGGCTGGTACGGACGCATCTACCGCAGTTGCGGCTTCTTCGACGCCGACAAGCCGATCAAGAACTTCACCCAGCGGCAACTGCACGACCTGCTCTACAAAGAGGCCACCCGGATCAAGGTCGAGGGCATCAACGTCACCTACGAGGGGCTGATCCCGAAGATCCAGAAGTCGATGCTGGCCAAGGACGTCGACGCCATGCAGCCGCACATCCGGGCCTTCGTCGAGCGGGCGGTCACCTTCACCGACTGCCCCGACTGCGAGGGCACCCGGCTGGCGCCGGAGGCGCGCTCGTCCAGGATCGCCGGCATCAACATCGCCGACGCCTGCGCGATGCAGATCACCGACCTGGCCGAATGGGTCCGCGGGCTGGATGAGCCGTCGGTGGCGCCGCTGCTGGGTGCGCTGCGGGACAGCCTCGATTCGTTCGTCGAGATCGGCCTGGGCTACCTGTCGTTGAGCCGTCCGTCGGGGACGCTGTCCGGCGGCGAGGCGCAGCGGACCAAGATGATCCGGCACCTGGGATCGTCGCTGACCGACGTCACCTACGTCTTCGACGAGCCGACCGCCGGGCTGCACCCGCACGACGTGGCGCGGATGAACGACCTGCTGCTGCAGTTGCGTGACAAGGGCAACACGGTGCTGGTGGTCGAACATGAGCCCGAGACGATCGCGATCGCCGACCACATCGTCGACCTCGGCCCGGGCGCCGGCTCGAAGGGCGGACGGATCTGCTACGAGGGCACCGTCGAGGGGCTGTGGTCCAGCGACACAGTCACCGGACGCCACCTCGGCGACAAGGTGGGCGTCAAGGGATCGGTGCGGACGCCGTCCGGTGCGTTGAGCATTCGGGGCGCCACCGCCAACAACCTGCGGAACGTGGACGTCGACATTCCGCTCGGCGTGCTGGTGGTGATCACCGGTGTGGCCGGCTCGGGCAAGAGCTCACTGGTGCATTCGTCCATTCCGCTCACCGCCGGCGTGGTCTCGGTCGACCAGAGCCCGATCCGCGGCTCGCGGCGTAGCAACCCGGCCACCTACACCGGGCTGCTCGACTCGATCCGCAAGGCGTTCGCGACCGCGAACAAGGTGAAGCCGGCGCTGTTCAGCGCCAACTCAGAGGGTGCCTGCCCGGCCTGCAACGGTGCCGGGGTGATCTTCACCGATCTGTCGGTGATGGCGACCGTGTCGACCACCTGTGAGGCGTGCGAGGGCAAGCGCTTCCAGGCGGCGGTGCTCGACTACACCTTCGGCGGCCGCAACATCGCCGAAGTGCTGGCCATGCCGGCCTCTGAAGCGGCCGAATTCTTCGGCGCTGGCGACTCCCGGGTGCCGGCGGCGCACACCATCACGAACCGGTTGACCGACGTCGGGCTCGGCTACCTGAGCCTCGGCCAGCCGCTGACCACCTTGTCGGGGGGTGAACGGCAGCGGCTCAAGCTGGCCACCCATATGTCCACCAAGGGCGGCACCTACGTGCTCGACGAGCCCACCACCGGCCTGCACCTGGCCGATGTGGAGAACCTGCTCGGCCTGCTCGATCGGTTGGTCGACTCGGGCAAATCGGTGATCGTGGTCGAGCACAACCAGGCCGTGATGGCGCACGCCGACTGGATCATCGACCTCGGCCCGGGTGCCGGTCACGACGGCGGCCGGATCGTCTTCGAGGGGACGCCGTCCGACCTGGCGAAAGCGGACACGCTCACCGGCCGGCACCTGGCGACCTATCTGAACGGCTGACCGGTAGCCCCCGGTCGACGGATACGTCACCCCGGACTTGCTCCGGGATCTCCGGACGTACGAACGCACCGCAGGGATCCCGGATCAAGTCCGGGATGACGGTAGGTCGCGGTCGGCATGACAGAACTCGGGCGGTGGGGGACAGACTGGCGTTGTGCAGTACCTGAGCAGACGGCCGGCTCCGCCGCTCGATCAGCTCATCGACGACATCTATTGCCTGTCCGGTGAGCCGGGGCATCGGCGTCGGTTGAGCGTGCCGCCGATGCCGTCGGCGCACCTGATGATCAACCTGGGTGAGCCGGCGCGGCTGTGCGACTCCGCGTCGGCGACCCCGGACGCCGTGCTCACCGACGGCTGGTTCATGGGCATCTGGACCAGGCGATTCACGGTCGAGTACGGCCGCACGGTCCACGTCGTCGGCGTCCATTTCAAACCGTGGGGTCTGGCGCCGTTCGTGACCATACCGCTGAGTGAGCTGCGGGATCGATGGGTGCCGGTCGACGATGTTCCGGATTGGCGCATCGCAGACGTCCGCGAACGACTCGCCGAGGCGTCCTCGACTGAGGCGAGGTTGCGTCTGCTCGATAACGAACTGCGCTCTCGGCTCGGCGTGCTCCCAGCGGCCGGTCTTCCGCTGGTCCTACGCACTGCCGGAAACCTGGAGGCGTCCTGGGGATCGGTCCCGGTCACCGCACTGGCGGACCGGGCCGGCGTCAGTGGCAACCATCTGGCTACGCAGTTCACCCGCAACGTCGGAATCGCGCCCAAGCGGCTGGCCCGCATCTACCGGTTCGCGCGGGTCATTCTCGCCGTCGACGCCGCGCACCCGGTGGGCTGGGCGGAACTCGCCCAGGCGGCGGGCTATTTCGACCAGCCGCACCTGATCAACGAGTTCAAGAGTTTCACGGGTCACACGCCGTCGGCGTACCTGGACCTACGCCGCAGGTTCCCGCAGCAACGCGACTTCCCGCCGGACATGGGCCCGATGCCAGTGTGATTTTCTCCAAGCCGGTGCGGCATCGCGGGGCTGAGGATCGAGGACGCACGAAAGAAGAGGACTTTCGTCGGTCGAGCCCTCGTCGTTGGTCGAGCTTGTCGAGACCCTGGACAAACACGGGCTGACAAGGGTTTTCGACACGCTCAACTAGCGGCTACGTGCTGATCGGTACCTAGCGGAGGAGTGATCATGGGCAGGGTAGTGATGCACTGCGTGGTCTCGGTGGATGGCTTCATCGCCGACGACAACGACGATGTCGGCTCGCTACATGACTGGTACTTCAGCGGTGACACCCCGCTGGTTCCCGACGAGAGATCGAAAGAGGGCGACTACGACCACTCCGGCGAGGGTGGCTCCTTCCGGATGTCGCGGATCTCGGCGGAGTACGTCCGGTCGGTGTGGGCATCGATCGGCTGCATCGTGATGGGACGCCACCTGTTCGACCTGGTCGACGGGTGGGAGGGCCGTCCGCCCGCAGGCGACCATGTCGTCGTGGTGTCGCACCGTCCGAAGCCCGAGGGTTGGCACCCCGAGGCGTCCTACCACTTCGTCGACAACGTGGAGGACGCCATCGCCACCGCCCAGAAGTTGGCCGGCGAGCGAATCGTCAGTGTGAACGCCGGCGATGTCGGCAGCCAACTCCTCGCGGCGGGTTTCGTCGACGAGGTCGCGATGGACGTGGCTCCCGTCGTCTTCGGTTCCGGCAAGCGCTACTTCGGCTCTCTGCAGGGTGAGTTCCGGCTCGACGATCCGCACATCGTCATCCAGGGCGAACGGGTCCTCCACCTGCGATTCAACGTCTCGACCACCACCGCTTAGCCTCACGACCACTAGAGTGACCGAGGGGACGGTTCCCTTGGTCACCGTCGGTTGAGCCTGCCGAAAGCTGCGACGGCCGTGTGTGGAACGGAGGGACGGTTCTTTTCGTTCCACTGCTGGTTGAGCCCGTCGAAACCAAAGTCCTCGCCCGCTCGTCCCCGGATGAGCGGCGCTTCTCTAAGCTGACCGGCATGTCCGACCCGCAGACCCGAGACGTCGAGCGCTGGTTCATGCGCCGCGGTTTCACGGCGCTGCTGGAGGGCACGTCGATGCGGCGGCGTCGGGCGGCCCGGCTGGCTCGGACGCTGGCCGTGGTGTTCGTCGCCGTGATGGTGATCGAGGTGCCCCGCTACGCGAGCAACGTCGGCGTGACGCTGGCGATTTCGGTGGCGGTGGTGGTTCTCACCTGGGTGGCCGGCAATCTGCTCCGGCGGCGTCCGCTGTTCGCGCTGCCCGATCGGGTGACCGGCCTCGACCGCGCGGTGTTCCTGCTCTTCCCCGGCCTGGTGGTGTTGGCGACTCCGCATGATGCGTTGCGGGCCGAGGATTTCGAGCTCTCCGGGCTCGGTGCCGGAGTGCTGATCGCCGTGAGCATGGTCGTGGGCCAGTTGGTGCTGATGGGCGTGTTCACCCTGCTCGCCTACAGCGGTGTGATCGCGCTGGGTCCGTGGCTGTGGCGGCGGTTGGTGTCGTCGTTCCTGGCCGGCGGGACGGCGATCGGCCGCACCCTGCCTTTGCTGCTCGGTGTCGTCGGCTTCCTGTTCTTCACCGGTGAGTTGTGGCAGGCGGTCGGCGGTCTGTCGCCGTTCGCGTATCTGCTGGCGGTGCTGCTCTTCGTATCGCTGAGCTGGCTGTTCCTGCACAGCCGTGGCCTCGACCTCGATGCGCTGGCCCATTTCGAGCAACCCGGGGAGATCGCCGAACAGGTGGCCGGTACGCCCCTGGCCGGCGGTGAGGTACCCACCCCTGTCGCCTGTCCGCTGACCGTCGATCAGCGCAAGAACCTGCGGCTGGTCGGGGTGATCTCGAAGCTGACCATCGCCACCGTCGTCGGACTTGCCGTCTTCGTGTTCTTCGTCATGCTCGGCCTGATCACGGTGAATGCCGAGGTGGCCCAAGCCTGGACGCAGGCACCGCCCGACGTGCTGCTGCAATGGACGACCGAACAGCACAGCTACGCCTTGACCCTGCAACACCTACGGGTCTGCGGCTTCCTGGCGGTGTTCTCCGGCTTCTACTTCGCGGTGGTCTCAGCCACCGACCCGGTCCTGCGCGAGGGGTTGCGGGACGGCGTGGAGGACGACGTCCGTCAGGCCTGCGCCGCTCGGCTGGTGGCGTTGCAGCGATTCCCGGAACTTGGCCCGGTCGAGCCCGGCAAGAAGCCGGACGCCCCTGATGCCCAGGTGCTCCCAGATGCCTCGGACGCCGCCGCAGCGGCCCGGCCGGCGGTGGGCCCAGAGCCAGCGCGGCACGACGCCCCAGCCGTCCCCGTCATCCCGGCGGACGCCGGAATCTCCAGGCGCGACCGACCAGCCCAGGACGGAGATCCCGGATCAAGTCCGGGGTGACGTGTGAGCCGGCTCGGGCGATTCGTTGGTCGAGCTTGTCGAGACCTCGAACAACATCGTGTTGAACGGAGTTCGACAAGCTCAACCGACGGTAGATGCGTTGATCAGCGGTCGGCGCCTCAGTCGTCGTCGCGAACCATCTGCCAGGTGAGTCCGTCCGCCTTGAGAGTTAGCTCGTTGCCGTTGCAGACGGCCGAACCCTTGCCTTGCGGGGCGAGGATCTCGGCCACTTCACGCATCGGGAACGAGCGGGTGGCGCCGTTCTGCTTGATCTTCGCGGTGCCGGTGGTGGTGCCGCGGGTGAACGTCAGAGCGTCGGCGTCGCCGCTGTAGCTGCCGCGGATCTCGCCGTCGATCCGCACTTTCTGGGTGCTCTTGCCGACCGTCAGGCTGACCGGATGATCTTCGTCGAAGTCGAAGGTGTACTGACCGTTGCGGAACTCGGCATCGATGTCGGTGACTTTGACCCTGCTCGTCGCACTGAGCGCTGTCGCGACGAACGAGGTCGCCTTGTACTCGCCGGCCGGGCAGGACGCGGACGTCGTGGCCGGCGTCGTCGCAGGTGCGCTGGTGGCCTCGGTGGACACCGGCGTCGGATTCGCGCTGATCGCCGGCGGTGGCGTCGGGGAGGGAGTTGCTGCGGGTGCCGCCGAACTACACCCGACCAGCAGAGCAGGCAGGGCGGCGAGCAGGATCAACGGGCGACGTGGCGACGACATGGCGGGCAGCCTACCTGGGCAGGATGAGAGGTTCGGGCAGGTAGGACCGCCAACTGGCCGCAACCTACCTACTCGGCGGAGGCTTCTAGGACGCCTCGGCGATCCGGCGGCGCAGCGCCTCCAGTTCCTCGGTGAGTGCGGCGGGCAGCCGGTCGCCGAACTGCGCGAAGTATTCCTCGGTGAGGTCGGCCTCCGCGGCCCAGGCCGCCGGATCGAGGGCGAACAGTTCGTCCAACTGCTCGTCGGTCAGATCGAGACCGTCCAGGTTCAGGTCCTCGCGGCGCGGCAGCCGTCCGTTCAAAGAGTCATCGGCGTCCACCTCGCCGTTCACCCTTCTCAGCGCCCATTCGATGGCGCGGGCGTTGTCACCGAAACCGGGCCACAGGAAGCGGCCGTCGTCGTCCTTGCGGAACCAGTTGACCTGGAACACCCGCGGCGCGTGCTCGCCCAGGGTTTCGCCGACTCGCAGCCAGTGCGCCCAGTAGTCGGCCATGTTGTAGCCGCAGAACGGCAGCATCGCGAACGGATCGCGGCGCAGCGAACCAACGGCGCCCTCGGCGGCCGCGGTCTGCTCGGAACTGACGGTGGCGCCGACGAACACGCCCTGGCGCCAGTCGTAGGTCTCGGTGATCAGCGGCACGTTGTGCGCGCGGCGTCCGCCGAAAAGGATGACGTCGATCGGCACGCCGGCCGGATCTTCCCACTCGTCGGCGATCGACGAGGCCTGATCGGCGCGCACCGTGAACCGGCTGTTCGGATGGGCGGCCTTGGTGGGGGAGTCGGGCGTCCAGTCGTTGCCCTGCCAGTCGATCAGGTGGGCCGGCGGCTCGTCGGTCATGCCCTCCCACCAGATGTCCCCGTCGTCGGTCAGCGCCACGTTGGTGAAGATGGTGTCGTGGTCGAGGGCATGCAGCGCGGTCGGGTTCGTCGCCTCGGAAGTGCCGGGGGCGACGCCGAAGAAGCCGGCCTCGGGGTTGATCGCGTACAGGCGTCCGTCGGCGCCGGGACGCATCCAGGCGATGTCGTCGCCGATCGTCTCGACCTTCCAACCCGGAATGGTCGGACGCAGCATCGCCAGGTTGGTCTTGCCGCAGGCCGACGGGAAGGCGGCGGTCAGATGGTAAGTGCGGTCGTCCGGACCGGTGATCTTGAGGATCAGCATGTGCTCGGCCAGCCAGCCCTCGTCACGGGCCAGCACCGAGGCGATCCGCAGCGCGTAGCACTTCTTGCCCAGCAGTGCGTTGCCGCCGTAGCCGGAGCCGAACGACCAGATCTCGCGGGTCTCGGGGAAGTGGGTGATGTACTTCTCGTCGTTGCACGGCCACGGGACGTCGGGACGGCGGTTGCCGTTGATGTCGACCAGCGGATACCCGACCGAATGCACCGCCGGCACCCAGTACTCGCCGGCACCGATGTGGGCCAGCGGCTCAGCGCCCATCCGGGTCATGATGCGCATGTTGACCACCACGTACGGCGAGTCGGTGATCTCGATGCCGAGCTTGGAGATGTTGCCGCCCAGCGGGCCCATCGAGAACGGCACGACGTACATCGTGCGGCCCCGCATGCAGCCGTCGAAGAACGTTGCCAGAGTCTGTTTCATCTGGCTGGGTTCGGCCCAGTTGTTGGTCGGCCCGGCGTCCTGCTCGCGCTCGGAGCAGATGAAGGTGCGGGACTCCACCCGCGCCACATCGGACGGCGTCGAACGGGCCAGGTAGCTGTTCGGACGCTTGTCGGGGTTGAGTTTGATCAGCGTGCCTGCGTCGACCATCTGTTGGTACAGCCGGTCGCGTTCGGCCTCTGAGCCGTCGCACCAGTAGATCTCATCGGGTTGGGTGAGCTCGGCCACACCGGCCACCCACCTGACTAGTGCCTCCGGCGCATCGGCCGGGGCGGTTTCGGCGATCTGAATAGAATCGACCGACATCACGGCTCCTTCTTGCTGCCTGCCACGCTGCAGGCTCTTGGGTGCGATCTTGTATACCATCTTGCCGCAGTCGTGCAGGTGCCGCTGGAGCTCAGTTGGACTCATGCCGACCCGATCAACTAAGCTCGTCAGTCGGCGGTTCGGGCACGATCCGGACGCCGCCCAAGCGCCCGTAGCTTAACGGATAGAGCATCTGACTACGGATCAGAAGGTTGGGGGTTCGAATCCCTCCGGGCGCGCTCTGTGATGTCTCGCGACATGTGTCTCATATGTCGCGAGACATTTGTCGTTTTTGGGCCATCGGCCGGGTGTGGTGAGTTGGTTTCGCCCCGCGCGGGTCAGAATGCGGTGGATGGTCGTGTTCGACGGGACCATCAGCTGCTCACGGTTTAGGTGCCATCCGATCGTGACGGGGCCGGCATCGAGTCCGCGAGCGATCAACTCGCCCCGGAGTTGGAGGATGCGTTCCACGACGTCGGGTGGTGTCGATCGTGGGTTGGACTTCGGGCGTCGGGACC
>NZ_JASGEN010000098.1:0-18626 GCF_047606365.1 Micropruina sp.
CATGAGTGCCGCCGACGAGGGAGTCGTGGCGGAGCCACGACGACCGAGGAGAAGGTGCTCAGGTGCGTGCTGGGGCGGCGGCCAATCGACATTCGCCTACCTGCGGAATCTCTTTACAACCGATTGATCCTGACGGAGGTGGGAGATGGCTGAGACTGTGGCCGAACGCATGGAGGTCGGCGTCCGCCGTCCCCACTCGGCACTGGTCGGCTGGACGGCGGCGCTGGTCTCGGCATGCGCATTCGGCACCGCGGGCGCGTTCGCGAAGCCGCTGCTGGCCTCCGGCTGGAGCCCCGGCGCGGTGGTCGCGGTGCGGCTCGGGCTGGCCGCGATCGTCCTACTGATCCCGGGCCTGATGGCACTGCGCGGACGCTGGCAGCTGCTGCTCAGCCAGTGGCGTCCGCTGCTCGCCTACGGCGTGTTCGGCGGGGCGACCGCGCAGGTGGCGTTCTTCAACGCCGTCCAGTACGTACCGGTCGGCCTCGCCCTGCTGATGGAGTACCTGGCCATCCTGCTGGTGGTCGCGTGGGTCGCCGTCCGCAGCCGGCGGCTGCCGTCCAGGCTGACCCTGATCGGCACCGTGGTGGCGATCGCCGGACTCGTGGTGGTACTCGATCCGACCGGCATGGTGGGCCTGGACCTGCGCGGCATCGCCTGGGGTTCGCTGGCCGCCTGCGGGCTGGCGGTGTACTTCGTGATCTCGGCCCGGCCGATGGAGCTGCCGCCGCTGACCTTCGTGGGCGTCGGCCTTGCGGTCGGCACCGTCACCATTCTGATCGCCGGCGCCGTCGGCCTGATGCCCATGCAGGCGAGTTTCGTCGACGTCGTCTTCGTCGGGCTGACCCTACCCTGGTGGGCACCCCTGGTGGTGCTGGCGCTGGTCGCGGCCGCAACGGCCTACGCACTCGGTTTCGTCGGCGTCCAGTACCTGGGCTCGACGGTGGCCAGCTTCGTGGGACTGACCGAAGTGCTGTTCGCGGTCGCCTGGGCGTGGCTGCTGCTCGGTGAACTGCCGGGCCTGCTGCAGCTCGTCGGCGGGGTGATCATGCTGGCCGGCGTCGCCGCCGTCCAGCGTGGCCAGACCGACTGAGCCAGCTCGTAGCTGGGCCGTTCGACGGCCGGTAGCGTGCGCAGTGTGCTGAGCGAAAGGTCCGCCGTGCAACCGATCGTGTTCTTCGTCGACTCCGCGAACCGGGCGGACGCCGAGCGCTGGCTGCGCACCGGTGTCGCGACCGGGGTGACCACGAACCCGACGATTCTGCGCCGGGCCGGCGCGCGGGCGTCCGACATTCCACTGATTCACACCTGGGCGACGGACGCCGGCGCGCGGGAGGTGTGCTTCCAGACCTGGGGCGTCGGTGCCGAGGAGTGGTACGCCAACGCGATGCGGATCCGGGAGCTGGCGCCGGGCGCAACAGTCAAGGTGCCCTGCACCGAAGCCGGTGCACAGGTGATCCGCCGGCTGCATGCCCAGGACGTCCCGGTGCTGATGACCGCGGTGTACGCCGCCAAGCAGGCTCTGATCGGCTCAGCGCTCGGCGTCCGGTACCTGGCGCCGTACTTCGACCGGCTGCGGCGGACGGGCCGGGACGCCGTCGCCGAGTTCCAGCAGATGACCTCGATCGTGCCCCAGGACGGCTCGGGACCACTGGTGATGGCGGCGTCGCTGAAATCCGCCGAGGATGTGCTCACGCTGGCCGGCGTCGGCGTCCGGGTGTTCACCGCCGCACCGGAGGTACTGGCGGACGTCTTCGATCAGGGTCTCACCGAGCGGGCCGTGGAGGCGTTCGAGCGGGACATGCTGGACGTGCTCTGAGCCTGCGTCCTTAGGTGGGAGGACGGATGTCGCGGGCTGGGTGACCAAAGGAAACGCTGCTCAGCCACGTCATCCCGGGCTCTCAGGTGGGAGAGATCCCGGATCAAGTCCGGGATGACGATGCGTGGGCTTTGATTAGCGCATCCCCCAGAGGAACCGTCCCCGGTGACCAAAGGAACCGTCCCCGTGGTCACCCGGGTCACGGGTCAGAGCAGGTCGTGGAGCATCACGACTTGCTCGCGGCCGGGGCCGACGCCGATGCCGGAGATGCGGGCGCCGCTGAGCTCCTCGAGGCGACGCACATAGGCCTGGCAGTTCTTCGGCAGTTCGCCGAACGAGCGGGCGCCGGTGATGTCCTCGGTCCAGCCGTCCAGTTCCTCGTAGATCGGGGTGGCGCGGGCGAAGTCGTGCTGGGTCATCGGCAGCCGGTCGTGGCGCTCGCCGTCCACGTCGTAGGCGACGCAGACCGGGATCTTCTCCCAGCCGGACAGGATGTCGAGCTTGGTCAGGAAGATGTCGGTGAAGGCGTTGGCGCTGGCCGCGGCCTCGACGACCAGGGCGTCGTACCAGCCGCAGCGCCGCTGCCGTCCGGTGGTGGTACCGAACTCGGCACCGTCGTTGCGGATCTTGTCGCCGTCGGCGTCCAGCAACTCGGTCGGGAACGGTCCCTCCCCCACCCGGGTGGTGTACGCCTTGGCGATGCCGACCACCCGGTCGATCCGGGTCGGACCGACACCCGAGCCGGTGCAGGCGCCGGCCGCGATCGGGTTGGACGACGTGACGTAGGGGTAGGTGCCGTGGTCGACGTCGAGGTGGTGCGCTTGGGCGCCCTCGAACAGCACCACGTCGTCACGGTCCAGGGCGTCGTTGAGCACCCGCGAGGTGTCGGCCACCATCGGACGCAGCCGGTCCACGTAGCTGAGCAGCCGCTCGGTGATCTGATCGGGTTCGATCGCGCGCTGGTTGTAGACCTTCACCAGCAGGTGGTTCTTCTGCCACAGCGCACCCTCGACCTTGGCCTGCAGCATCTCCTCGTCGAACAGGTCCTGCACCCGGATGCCGAGGCGATTGACCTTGTCGGAGTAGGCAGGACCGACGCCGCGTCCGGTGGTGCCGATCTTGCGCTTGCCGAGGAACCGCTCGGAGACCTTGTCGATCACCTGGTGGTACGGGGTGATCAGGTGGGCGTTGGACGACACCAGCAGCTTGCGCGCGGCGTCCACTCCGCGGGCGGCGAGTCCGTCGATCTCCTCGAACAGCACGTCGAGGTCGATCACCACGCCGTTGCCGATCACCGGCACGCTGTTCGGGCTCAGAATGCCGGACGGCAGCAGGTGCAGCGCGTACCGCTCACCACCCACCACCAGGGTGTGTCCGGCGTTGTTGCCGCCCGAGTAGCGGACCGTGTAGTCGACCCGGTCGCCCAGTTGATCGGTGGCTTTGCCCTTGCCTTCGTCGCCCCATTGCGCTCCGACGACCACGATGCCCGGCATCTGGTTTCCCTCCGGCATGAAAAGCGGCCCGCACGGGGGCCCTTGCCCGCACAGCCTAACGGAGTCGCGCGTCGAGCCGAACGGCGTCCGAGTGGTCGGACGGACGGCCACACCCGGTACGCGGGGACGGTTCTTTTCGTACCGCTCGGGGGCTCAGGGTGGTACGCGGGGACGGTTCTTTTCGTTCCGCTTCGGTGCCGCGAATGGAACGAAAAGAACCGTCCCTCCGTACCGGGTGCTTGCACTGACCGCTTGAAGCCGCCCCGCCGCACCACGGCGCGAATGGAACGAAAAGAACCGTCCCTCCGTGCCAGGACGGCATCGAAAGTGGGACGAAAAGAACCGTCCCCGCGTACCAGCCTGATCGCCGAAGCGGTACGAAAAGAACCGTCCCTCCGTTCCGGGGTCAGGAGAGGGTGGGGCCGACCAACTCGTTGTAGGCGGCGGGTGAGGAGTCGACCAGGAGTTGCACGCAGCGTTCGTACTCGGCGTCCTCACCGATCTCCTTGGCCGCGCGGGCCAGCGCCCAGACGGCGCGCAGGAAGCCGCGGTTGGGTTCGTGTTCCCAGGGCACGGCACCGGAACCGCGCCAGCCGTTGCGGCGCAGCGCGTCCAGGCCGCGGTGGTAGCCGGTGCGGGCGAAGGCGTAGCCGGCGAGCACGCCTTCGCGGTCACCGCGGTCGAGTGCCTGCTCGGCCAGCACCGCCCAGGCCAGGCTGGAACTCGGGTGCTGCGCAGCCACCTCGAGCGGGTCGGTGGAACCGAGCGCCGCCGCCGGATCCTCGGGCAGCAGGGTCGCCTGCGCACCGGGCGCGGCGAACGGAAGGTGAGCCATGTCGTCACCCTAGACGAGCCTGCGGACGGCGTCCGGGAGCGCCCGTTCCGGCTCGATGTGAGTTGTGTCGCGCCAAGCTCTATGCTGCGGCCATGGTCGACGAGGACACCACTTTTCAGCTCCGGATGGACCGATACGGCCCCGATCTGCTCAGCGGATTGGCCGGCGCCTACGGCGAGGCCGCACCACAACTCTTCGAACGGCTGACCGCCCTGATGCGCAGCGCGTTCGCCGCCCGCAGCACCGATCTGAAGGTCCTCGACGAGGCCCGGCTGCTCAGCCCCGACTGGGTGCAGCGTCCGGACGCCGTCGGCTACGTCTGCTACGCCGACCGGTTCGCCGGGTCGCTGGCCGGGGTGGCCGACCGGATCGACCACCTGAAGTCGCTGGGGGTCAGTTACCTGCATCTGATGCCGCTGCTGCGCCCCCGCGAGGGTGAGAACGATGGCGGCTACGCGGTCGCCGACTACCGCTCGGTCGATCCCCGGCTCGGTTCGATGGACGACCTGACCGCGCTGGCCACCACGCTGCGCAACGAGGGCATCTCGCTGGTCGTCGACCTGGTGCTCAACCATGTGGCCCGCGAGCACGAGTGGGCCGTCCGGGCCCGCGCCGGCGAGCAGAAGTACCGCGACTACTTCCACATCTTCGCCGACCGCACCGAGCCGGACGCCTACGAGCGCACCCTGCCGGAGATCTTCCCCGATTTCTCTCCGGGCAATTTCACCTGGGACGAGGAGGCCCAGGGCTGGGTCTGGACGACGTTCAACTCCTACCAATGGGACCTCAACTGGGCCAACCCGGACGTCTTCGCCGAGTTCGCCGACCTGCTGCTGTTCCTGGCCAACAACGGTGTCGAGGTGTTCCGCCTGGACGCGATCGCGTTCACCTGGAAGGTGCTCGGCACCGACTGCCAGAACGAGCCGCAGGTGCACGATCTCACCCAGGCGCTGCGGGCCGTGCTGCGCATCGTGGCTCCGGCCTGCGCGCTGAAGGCGGAAGCGATCGTCGGCCCGCAGGACCTGATCAGCTACCTCGGTCAGGGCACGCATTTCGGCAAGGTGTCCGATCTGGCCTACCACAACTCGTTCATGGTGCAGCTGTGGGGCGCCCTCGCCTCGCGGCACACCCGGCTGTTCGAAGTGGCGCTGTCCAACTTCCCGGACAAGCCGTCGAGCACCACCTGGGCCACCTACGCGCGTTGCCACGACGACATCGGCTGGGCGGTCTCGGACACCGACGCCCGCGGCGCCTACCTCGAGGGCCACACTCACCGGGCCTTCCTGTCCGAGTTCTACGCCGGGCTCTACCCCGGCTCGTTCGCCCGCGGGCTGGTCTTCCAGCACAACCCGGTCAACAACGACCGCCGGATCAGCGGCACCATGGCCAGCCTGGCCGGTCTCGAGGCCGCGCTGGAGCATGGCGACCAGGGCCAGCTGTCCGACGCGATCGCCCGGGTGAACCTGCTGCACACCGCGATCCTCGGCTTCGGCGGCGTTCCGCTGCTCTACATGGGCGACGAGATCGGCCAGCTCAACGACAACAGCTACCTCGACGAGCCCGAGCACGCCGCCGACAACCGCTGGGTGCACCGGCCCCGGATGGACTGGGACGCCGTCGCAGCCGCGGACGCCGACCCGAGCACCCCCAGCGGACGCATCCTGGCCGGCCTGCGGCACACCATCGGCGTCCGGAAGCGGTTGCCGCAGCTGCACGCGTCCATCGAGTCGCGGGTGCTGCCCAGCCCCGACTCGCGGGTGCTGCTGCTCACCCGCAACCACCCCGAGGGCGTGCTGATCGAGGCCTACAACTTCAGCGAGGACGCCGTCGAACTGCCCACCTACGTGCTGCGCTCGCGCCTGGGTGACTCCGCGGTGGAGCAGATCAGCGGCTACGACTATTCACTGGCACCCGAGACACTGCTCATCCGGCCCTACCAGCCGCTGTGGCTGACCGCCGGCTGAACTGAGCCGGCCCGCGCTCCCCGACCGCCGTCCGAACCGGCCCGACCAGCGAGGAGTGACCGTTGGCCACACCCGATCGGCAGACCGCAAAGCCGGGCCTGAAGCCCTCGGTCTTCGCGTCCGTGGACACCCCGGCCGACGAGGCACGGCAGTGGCTGACCGAGCAGTTCGACGGGCAGGCCGCCCGCGGCGAGCCGGACGCGCTGACACCCGAGCAGCGGCTCGAACTGGCCCAGCTGCTCAGCAGCGCCTGGTGGCGGGCCGTGTTCGAGGACGAACGCAGTGATGAGGACCCGAACGGCCGCGGTCGGGCCGCAGCCGCCGACCCCGCCCGGGATGGCGACCCAGCACACGACTCCGACGACAGCGGTGCTGCCGGAGCGCTGCTGCGACGGGCTCTTCCGCCGGCGGTGCGGGCCGCCGGCCGGCTGCCGCTGGGCGGACTCATCCTCGCGCTCTACCTGCGCAATCTCGCGAACAACGCCTGGGCGATGGCCTGGGACCACGAGTTGCTCGGCATCGCGATCGAGGCGTCCTGTGAGGCCGCCGAATCCTGCACCGACGACGGCACCGGCGAACTCGACCGGCTGGGTTGGGCGTTGCTGCGGTTCATGGAGCAGGAGTTCCGCGTCGAAACGGCACTGCTGACCGGCCGGCTGGAGACGGTGGCCGCGCTCGCCGAGGCCGCCGTCGTCCAGATCGAGCCGATCGTCGCCGCCGTCGAACGGCTGGACGCCGGCGACGCCCGGGACGCCCTGCTGCGCGAGGCCGCGAACGAGGCGACGTACTACCGGGCGGTTCGCGACACCGCCGCCATCGGCAAGCGGCTGTTCAGCGGCGACCGCAGCGATGCCGGTGCCGAACTGGAACGGGTGCGGGCGAACGTGCAGGCAGCCAGCTTCAACCCGATGGACGCCAGCGAACTGCGCGGGCATCTCGCCGGGATCACCGCACTGCATGCCGCCCGGCAGCGCGACTGGCTGCATGTCGACGAGGGGCGCGTCCGGATCATCTACCCGTTCGGCATCCGGACGACGGGGCACGACGATCCGATCAGCGTCGTCGCCACCCTGCGGCAGCAGGCGCTGGCACTGCGCGAACGCGGCGGCACGCTGGGCACCCTGCCGGTGACCGACGTCCGGGGACGACTGGAGCTCAGCGACGTCTGGCAGGGCACCGATGACTTCGGCCGCGGCTACCGCGGCGCCACGATCCTGCTCGGCAACCTGACCCTGGAACCACCGGGAGGGCGGCATCCGCTCGAAGTGGTGGAGACCCGCGTCCAGCTGTCCCATCTGGGCAACCACACCATCGTGTTCGAGATCCCGCTGCGCGACGTCGCCGCGCACCGGGTGGCGCAGGCGATCCACCTGGCCACCCCGGTCTTCGGCGATCTGCATGAGATCGAGGATTGGCTGCGGATGCGGACGGCGTCCGGCGGCACGGTCTCGGGACTCCCGGAGGTCGTCGCAGCCCTGCTGCGCGACATCCGTGCGCTGCTGGACGCCAGCGGCGACGCGATCGACGGCTCCCGGCTGGCCGCCCGCGAAGGATCGTTCGGGGTGATGGCCACCATCGTCGCCGCCTCCCGGCAGGGCCCGTCCGGACGGCAGCCGCTGACCAACGCCAACGAACTGCTGGAGCTGTGGGGCATCCAGCCCTTGCTGCATCCGCTGCCCAGCGGTGCCGCCAGCGTCGCCGACTGGGCGCTGTACGACCTGGACGCCGTCCGCACCTGGTCGCTGCTGCACCTGAACAGCGAACTGCTCGCCTCGAACAGCAATGTGACTCTGCTGGCCTCGTTCGGCTCACCCGACTACGCGGTGGGCGAGGTCGAGAGCTACATCGAGTTCGCGCACAGCCTGCACGGCATGTACCAGGGCTGGCAGGACACCATCCGCTCGCACGTCGAGACCGTCTCCCGGTTGCTGCGGCAGGCGGTCGCCGTCGTGCCGCGCTCACCCGCCGGCGCTTCCGGGCAGGCCGCCGACGACCCGGAGCAGCGGGCGGCGGCGATCGCCGAGTTGGATGACCTGGTGCGGGACATCGAGCGCGCCGAACTCGAACTGCAGGCGTTCGTGCAGTCCAGCGACGCGATCATGCTGTTCATCGACTCGCCGGCGATCGTCACCTCGCCCCCGCTGCGCACCGATCTCGACACGATCCTCGACTCCAACGGCTACCCGCGGCTGCGGGACGGCTTCATCCACGCCGTCCGCGACGTGCTCGGGACCCGGCTGCAGCCGCTGCTCGAGGTGGTGCACCGGCGGATGGCGCAGGCCTACGCGGCGGAAACCGCGCGGCTGGAGCGGGAACGGCTGGAGGCCGAAGCCGACGCCAGCGAGCGCACCGACCGCCTCTTCGACGTGCTCGGCATCGTCTTCACCGTGATCGGCTTCTCGGGGCTCGCTTCGGTGCTGCAGGCGGGCCATCCCGACTGGGACGGCGGGGTCGCCTGGTGGCTGGTGGTGGCGATCCTGGCGCTTGCCGCGGTCTCGGGCATCCTTTTGTCGTTCCTGCCCGGGCTCCGCGACCGGCACCGATGGGGACGGCGAGCATCCACCAGATCGGAGCCATGATGGGCAATCCCACGATCCGCACCGTGACGGACGCCGCGGCGCTGACCCGGCTGTACACCGACATCCTCGAACCGAGCTTTCCGCCGTCCGAACTGGTCACCCGCGACGACTTCGTCGAGGGCGGCACATCGGGCTCCTTCGACGTGCTCGCCGCGCAGGACGACGACGGCTACCTGGGTGCGATCGTCGGCGAGCGGTTCGGCAACGGCTACCTCGTCGACTGGCTCGCGGTCAACGGTGCCCGGCGCGGCGGCGGCACCGGATCGGCCCTGATCACCGCAGGGGTGACCCGATGGATCGCCGAGCCCGGCATCGACCTGGTCCTGGCCGAGATCGAGCGTCCGGACCTCTTCGAGCCGCACCCGAAGTACGGCGACCCGGCACGACGGCTGGCCTTCTACCACCGGCTGGGTGCCACGCTGCTCGACCTGCCCTACTACCAGCCGCCGATCAGCGAGGGGCTCCCCCGGGTCCGCAATCTGCTGCTGATCGTGCTCGCCGCAAGGGACGACGCCCCGCCGCCCCGCACCCTCAACCTGGACGAGACCGCCGCCGTCCGCACCATGCTGCACGCAGCGATGGGCCCGCTGGAGGAGGGTGACGCCGAGACATCCCAGGTCTATGCCGCCGTCGACAGTCCCTCGGGTGTGCGCCTGCTGTCGCTCACCGACTACACGTTGGTGCCGGTTCTCGATCAGGGACTCTGAAGCACTCCGAGGGGTCTCGACAAGCTCGACCAACGGGACCCTCGCATCCCGGCGAACGCCGGGATCCCCGGCGCCGGCCCGACCGACAGGACCAGGAGAGATCCCGGATCAAGCCCGGGATGACGGAAGCCCGGGATGACGGGACGGGAACGGCAAAGACCCGCCGGAGCCCGAGGGCTCCGGCGGGTCTTGTTCGGAAAGGGTCAGTACAGGGTGGGATCGGCCTGCTTGACCGCTTCCACCTCGTCCGGCGTCGGGGCGTAGGCACCGTTCTTGCTGACGGTGATGCCCGAGGTGACGACCGCGTTGTGCAATGCCGACTGAACGTCGGACCAGCCGGCGTCGGCGAGGCGCTGCCGCGCCTCGACCGAACCCAGCAGGCCGCTCTTCAGCAGACCGGCGATCAGCCCGGCCATGAACGAGTCACCGGCGCCGACGGTGTCGCCGACGGTGACGTTCATCTGGTCGATGTGCAGCATGTCGCGGTTGTCGGCCAGCAGCGCGTACGCGCCCCACGGCCCACGGGTGACGACCACCATCGACGGTCCGGCCTTGATCCAGCGACGCATCACGTCTTCGACGGGCTCACCGGGGTAGAGCCATTCGAGGTCCTCGTCGCTGACCTTCACCAGGTCGGACAGGCTGACCAGATCCTCCACCCGGCCGACCACCTGCTCCGGCGAGATCATCAGCGCCGGACGGATGTTCGGGTCGTAGGAGGTGGTGGCGTGGTCGCGGATCGCCCGCACGTTCTCGACCACCGCGGTGCCGCCCGGTTCGAGCGTGGCCGCGATGCTGCCGGTGTGCAGATGCCCGTACTTGGACAGGTCGTCGATCGTCGGGACGTTCCATTCCAGGTCGAACTCGTAAGTGGCCCGGCCATCGGCGTCCAGGTGGGCGAAGGCGACGGCGGTCTTCTCGGCCGAGTCGGTACCCGGCACGATCGACACCCCGGACGCGGTGGCCCACTCGGCGAGCCGGTCACCCCGTTCGTCCTTGCCCCACCAGGCGCAGATGCTCGCCGGCTCACCGAGCGTGGCGACACCGGCCGCCACGTTCAGCAGGCTGCCGCCCACATGCTCCTTGGTGGAATCCTCTCGGATGACGACGTCGATCAACGCCTCGCCGAGACACAACACTTCGCGGTCAGACATCAGTGTCCTTTCGCGGCGAGCGGATCGCCGCTGTCGTTCGGATCATGGGTCAAGCCAAGCTTGGCCTCCATCTCCTCCAGCGGTACACCCTTCGTCTCAGGCATGACCTTGAGCACCCAGAACAGCTGGCCGACCATGAAGACCGCGAAGATCGCGAACGCCACGCCGCCGCCGAGGCCGTTGATCACCGGCGGGAAGAAGGTCGAGGTCAGCCAGGCGAACACCCAGTGGGTGAGCGAGCCGAAGGACTGGCCACGGCCACGGATGCGGTTCGGGAAGATCTCGGAGATGAACACCCAGATCACCGCGCCCTGACCGAAGGCGTGAGCGGCGATGAAGACCAGCAGGCCGCCCAGGACCAGGAAGCTGGACTGGGAGTCGAACGCGCCGCCGAGTGCCTGCTCGTAGTAGAACATCAGCGCGGACATGAAGCCCAGGCTGACGATGTAGCCGATCGAGCCGATGATCATCAGCTTCTTGCGGCCGATCCGGTCGATCACGGTCAGTGCCGCCATCGTCGCGACCAGGTTCATGAAGCCGACCGCGATGCTCATCTGGAAGGCGGCGTCGGTGGAGGCGCCGGCCTTCACCATGACGACCGGGGCGTAGTAGAGGATCGCGTTGATGCCCGACATCTGGTTGAACATGGCGATCATGAAGGCCAGCATGATGACCTTGGCATGGCTCTTGGTGAAGAACGGCACCTTCGGCGCGTTCTCGGCGGCGGCCAGCGAGGAGTCGATCTCCTGGATCTGGAAGTCGGCCTCTTCCTTGCTGGTGGTCAGCTTGGCGATGACGTCGCGGCCCTGCTGCTCACGGCCGTTGGCCATCAGCCAGCGCGGCGTCTCGGGGACCGAGAAGAGCATGATCAGGAAGATCGCGGCCGGGATGGCCATGACGCCGAACATCCAGCGCCAGTCGCTGGTCTCGTCGTTGACGACGGCGCGGACGATGGTGTTCGACAGGTAGGCCAGCAGGATGCCGAGCACGATGTTGAATTGGACCAGGCCGACCAGGCGGCCACGGACCTTCGCCGGCGCGATCTCAGCGGTGTAGATCGGCGCACACACCGACGCCGCACCGACGCCGATGCCACCCAGGAACCGGAAGATCTCCAGGGTGATGATGTCGTGGGCGAACGCCGAACCGAGGGCGCCCGCCATGTAGAGGATGCCGATCACGAACAGCACCGGCTTGCGGCCGTAGCGGTCGGCCGGCTTGCCGGCGGTCAGGGCGCCGAGGATGGTGCCCAGCAGGGCCATACCCACGGCCCAACCAAGGTAGGCATCGGACAGTTGGAAATAGGACTTCAGTTGCTCAGTGGTTCCGGAGATGACTGCCGTGTCAAAACCGAAGACCAGGCCACCGATCGAGGCGACCAGCGCACTTCGTATCACGAGGGGTCTCATGCGCGACATGCTAAGGGTACGCGTCCTCCTAGTAACAGCATTGCGACAACGACATTTCGAATCCACACCACCCCACTCGAAACCACAACCTGCGGTGCCTGGAAGTCGCGAAAGTAGCGACGTCATCGGGCGATCACAAGGAGATCACAGACGTCCGGGTCTCATCGGCTGGACAGATCCCGACCACGAACCGGCGTGACGCCGGACCCCACCCGCGTCCACTGATGACTATCGTTGTCCGGTGATCAGGCGCCGCACCCTGCTGGCCGCCGCGCTGCTCGGCAGCGCCGCGTCGGCGACGACGGGTTGCGCTGTCGCTCCCCCCGAGGCTCCGGTGCCGCCGACCTCGCCCGCGCCGGGCGTCCCCGCCCCACCGAAGCCGGCCGGCGGACCGTTCACGCTGCGGCTGATGTCGTGGAATGTGATGACCCAGGGACTCGGGCCCGACTGGTACGACTCGTCGATGCCGCGCCAGGATCACCTCTGGGAGACCCGGGCGCCCCGCGTCCAGCAGTGGCTCCAGGCCACGGACGCCGATGTGGTCTGCTTCCAGGAGGCTCTCGGCACCCGGGACGCCGCGGGCCGGCCGTCCAATCTGATGGTGGATATGCTGCCCGATCGTGGCTGGGCCCACATCGACCACTTCCTGCCGATCATGTTCCGCGAGTCGATGCTGGAGTTGCGCGACTCCGGCGTCACCGAGATCTATCCCGGCAGCCGGACCTCGCCCTGGCAGCGGTACTGCACCTGGGCGAGGCTGCGGCACCGCGCCACCGGGCGCGAACTGGTGGCGTTCAACACGCACCTGGCACCGTTCCAGACC
The DNA here is from genome assembly GCF_047606365.1 of Micropruina sp. GTDB lineage: Bacteria > Actinomycetota > Actinomycetes > Propionibacteriales > Propionibacteriaceae > Micropruina. The sequence continues at coordinate 12,781 of NZ_JASGEN010000098.1, forward strand.
ATCGAGATCGCCCGCATCCGGTCCGCCACGGTGAGCCGGCTGATCGACACGATGCGGGACGCCGATCCCCGGTATCGGACGCCGGCGGTGCTGGCCGGGGACTTCAACGCCCGGGCCGACGAGCGGCGTCCGGTCTATTCCGATCATCTGCGCAAGCTGCAGGCGGACGGCTGGCGCAACTCGGCCCGGGTCGCCCGCCGCGATACCTCCGCCGTCCGCGGGGTCAGCACCCACAACGCCTTCGGGGCGACGGCGGCCGGCAGTTGGCACTACCGGCTGATCTCGACCAGCGGCAAGAACGTCGACTACCTGTGGGTGCGTCCGGGCGCGACCGTGCTCGAGCGGCAGACCTACACCGGCCCCGGGGTGCGCCGGCTGAAGCTGTCGGACGGCCGTCGCTACCCGTTCTTCGCCGACGGCCCGGTGCCCTCGGACCACTGCCCCGTACTGGCCCGCGTCCGGTTCAGCTGAGAGCCTCCACAACGCGACGATGCCCGGGCACACAGGCCCGGGCATCGTCGAGAGATCGCTTCGATCAGCCGATCGTCTTGCCAGCCGAACGCAGGTTCTCGCAGGCCTCGACGACGCGGGCGGACATGCCGGCCTCGGCCTCCTTGCCCCACACGCGCGGGTCGTACTGCTTCTTGTTGCCGACCTCGCCGTCGACCTTCAGGACGCCGTCGTAGTGGCTCAGCATCCAGCCGGCCACCGGGCGGGTGTAGGCGTACTGGGTGTCGGTGTCGACGTTCATCTTGATGACGCCGTAGTCGACCGCGTCGCTGATCTCCTGCGGGGTCGAGCCGGAGCCACCATGGAAGACCAGGTCGAACGGCTTCTCGCGGCCGTACTTGGCGCCGACGGCGTCCTGGATCTCCTTGAGCACCTCGGGGCGCAGCTTCACCGAGCCCGGCTTGTACACGCCGTGCACGTTGCCGAAGGTGAGCGCGGTGATGTAGCGGCCCTTCTCACCCAGGCCGAGGATCTCGATGGTGCGCAGGCCGTCCTCGACGGTGGTGTAGAGCTTGTCGTTGATCTCGGCGGCGACGCCGTCCTCTTCACCACCGACGACACCGACCTCGATCTCGAGGATCTGGCGGGCCTTCGCGGTGAGGGCGAGCAGCTCATCGGCGATCTGTAGGTTCTCTTCCATCGGCACGGCCGAGCCGTCCCACATGTGCGACTGGAAGAGCGGGTTAAGGCCGCGGTCGACGCGCTCCTGCGAGATGGCGATGAGCGGCCGGACGTAGGTGTCCAGCTTCTCCTTCTGGCAGTGGTCGGTGTGCAGCACGATGTTCACCGGGTAGTTCTTGGCCACCACGTGCGCGTACTCCGCGAGGGCGACGGCGCCGGTGACCATGTGCTTGATCGTGGGGCCGGAGGCATACTCGGCGCCACCGGTGCTGACCTGGACGATGCCGTCGGAGCCGGCCGCGGCGAAGCCGGCGATCGCGGCGTTCAGGGACTGCGACGAGGTCACGTTGATGGCCGGGAAGGCGTACGAACCGGCCTTCGCGGCGTCCAGCATCTCGGCGTACTTCTCGGGTGTTGCGATGGGCATTCCTGCGCTCCTCACGGGGTTTTCGGGGCGCCACCGTCGGCGGTGACGCCTGCGAATGACCAGCCCAGTCTTGCAAACTACGGGGGTCCGCGCGACCTGTTTCGGCAAGCTGCGGACGCCAGTTGCCCGAGCCTCGCGGTGTGTCAGTCGTCGAGCCTGGACAGATCGATCCAGGATCGGCCGCCGGACAACGCCCGGACCGCCGAATCGATGTTCGCCGGGAGCGCGCTGAGGTAGTTCATCGGCACCGCCGCGGAGCGCCCGTCGCGGGCCTCGACCCGCAGCAGCGGTGAGCGTCCGAGCCGGCCGGGGGCGGCGCGGAAGGCACCCACCTCGGGCCAGGGCAGCCACAACCCGGCCACCCAGACGCCGTCCCGGGTGGTGGCGAAGGCCGGTCCGGGAGCGACCAGTTTGGCGTCGGCCCGGGCCTGCCGCAGGCCGGCGCCGGTGACGATCACCCAGACCAGCCCGATCGCCAGCGCCGAGCCGATCAGCCACGGCCCGAACGAACCGACCTGATCGGCGAAGAAATACCAGACGGCTCCGCCGATGGCCACCGAGACCGCCGTCGAGATCAGCCGCTGGATCAGCATCGAACGCCGGCGGGCGACAGCCGCCTGGGCAGCCTCCGGTGCGTAATACACCACGTACTCCCCGCCGCCGTTCACAGCCGCCATCGTAGTGGGGGGCGGGGCTCCCGTCCCCCAGGGCCCTCCCTAACTACCTGTGCCCTCCCGCATGTGGGAGGGCGCAGGTAGTTAGGGAGGGTTTTACCGGGCAGGCTGCGCCGGGACGGCCCAACGGGCGGCCCAGTGGTACATGGCGATCGCGGCGGCGGCACCGGCGTTGAGCGACCTGGTCGAGCCGTACTGGGTGATCGAGACCAGCGAGGCGCAGCCGGCGACCACCTCATCGGTCAGGCCGGGGCCTTCGGAACCGAAGACCAGGCAGCAGCGCTGGGGCAGTTCGGTGCGTTCCAGCGGCACCGATCCGGGCAGGTTGTCGACGCCGACCGGGACGACGTCGGCGGCGGCCAGCGCGTTCAGGAAGCTCGGCACGTCCGCGTGATGTTCGACGTGCAGGTAGCGGTCGGTCACCATCGCTCCGCGCCGGTTCCAGCGACGGCGTCCGAGAATGTGCACCGCGGCCACGTTGAACGCGTTCGCCGTCCGGACGATGGAGCCGATGTTGAAGTCGTGCTCCCAGTTCTGGATCGCCACGTGCAACGGGTGCCGGCGGGTGTCGAGGTCGGCCACGATCGCCTCCAGCCTCCAATACCGGTAGTGATCGAGCACATTGCGGCGGTCGCCCTCGGCGAGCAGCGCCGGATCGAGACGTGGATCCTGCGGCCAGGGATGCGGATGCGGACCCACCCCCACCGTGGGTGCGGTCGGATCCACCTCACCCGCAGCGGCGGCCGGATCCGGGTCGGGTCTCCGGGCGATTTCCGTGACGTCCGCGTCGCCGGCGAGCACGCCTTTCATGAGATCTGGCGAATGCTCGTTTTCTACCTCCACGGAGCCCAAGGTAGCCTCGATTATCGTGACCCTGCTTCCTTTGCTCGCGCCACTGCTGCTACCCGACTGGATGGACCCCGAATATCTCATCCACGCCCTGGGCAACTGGGCCCTGTGGGGCGTGGCCCTGGTGCTCATCATCGAGTGCTCGATCTTCCCGATCCTGCCCGGTGACTCCCTGCTGTTCACCGTCGGCATGTTCATCGCGATGGATCCGCCGTCGATCACCTTCGCCGGGATGAGCCAGCCGATGGTGCTGCTCGTCTCGTGCGTGATCCTGATGATCGCCGCCGTCCTCGGCAACGTGTTCGGCTACTTCGTCGGGAAGTGGATCGGCCCGGCGATCTTCAAGCCCCGTGAGGGCTTCTGGGGCCGGATCTTCGACCCCAAGCGGGTCGATCAGACCCACGAGCTGATGGAGCGCTACGGCCCGCGTGCCCTGGTGCTGGCCCGCTTCGTGCCGTTCGCCCGGACGTTCATCACCCTGATCGCCGGCATCGGCCGGATGGACTTCCGTAAGTTCATCACCTGGACGGGCGTCGGTGCCGTGGTCTGGGCGGTCGGCATCACGGTGCTCGGCTACTTCATGGGCAACCTGCCGTTCATCCACACCAACCTGGAGTTGGTGCTGGTGATCATCGTGCTGATCTCGGTGCTGCCGATGGTCTTCGAATACCTGCGCGAGCGCCGCAAGCTGAAGGCGGAGGCGTCGTCGTCCGAATGAGACCCTCGCGCTGAGCCCGCTGCCGAAGCGGGTCTCGACAAGCTCGACCAGCGATGGTGATTGAGCAATGGCCCCCGGTTTCGTGAACCGGGGGCCATCTGCTTGCTCAGGGGTCAGGACTGGGGCGGCGTGTAACCACCCTGGGACGGACCGTTCTGCTGCGGCGGCTGGTAGGGCGGCGGCTGATCCTGCTGCGGGTACTGCTGACCCTGCTGCGGCGGGTATTGCTGGCCTTGTTGCGGCTGGCCGTACTGCGGCGGCTGAGTGGGCTGCTGACCCTGCCCGTACTGCGGGGGCTGCTGCTGGTACTGCTGGCCCTGCGGCGGTTGGCCGTACTGCTGCGGCTGCTGCTGGTATTGCGGCTGCTGCCCGCCGAACTGGCCCGGCGACGGGGCGGAGTAGTTCTGGCCCTGGTACGCCTGCGGGTTCGGCAGGTCGCTGGACGACTGCGGCGCCGCATTGAGCTGGGCGTTGGTCGGCTCGGACGACTGCGGCGACTCGCCGCGGTAGCTGATCTCGCCGAAGTTCACATCGGGCGCACGCCGCACCTCGGCGTCGTTCACCTCGAAGTAGGTCGCCTTCTCGAACTTGAACATGCCGGCCAGGATGTTCGACGGGAACGAGTCGACCTTGGTGTTGTAGTTGCGGACGTTGGCGTTGTAGAAGCGGCGCCCGGCGGCGATCCGGTCCTCGGTGTCCACCAGTTCACGCTGCAACTCGAGGAAGTTCTGGTTGCTCTGCAGCTGCGGGTAGGCCTCGACGCTGACGATCAGGTTGCGGACGGCTTCGGACAGCTGCGCCTCGGCGACAGCCCGCTGCTCGGCGGTACCGCCCTGCTGGGCGAGCGCGGCGGCCTGGTTGCGCATCCGGGTCACGCCTTCGAGCGTGTTCCGCTCGTGGGCCGCATAGGCCCGGACGGTCTCCACCAGACGCGGAATGAGGTCGTAGCGCCGGTTCAACTCGACGTCGATCTGACGCCAGGATTCCTGGATCATGTTCCGGTCGCGCTGGAAGCCGTTGTACAACGACACGGCGTACAGGCCGACCAGCACCGCGATGATCACCAAGATCACCAGGAACCACAAAATGCCACTCATGGGCGAACTCCTTGTCGTGGACGGGGTGCGCGGTCCAGCCTAACGGCTGCCGGGCGCGTAGCGGTTGCGGAACCTGTCACCCTCTGCCCCGTGCCTCGCGGTCGGTGCGGGCGGCGACCAGTCCGTGGTCGTAGGCGGCGATGACCAGTTGGGCCCGGTCCCGGGCGGCGAGCTTGGCGAGCAGGTTCCCGATGTGGGTCTTGACGGTGCCCATCGAGATCACCAGCGTGCCGGCGATCTCCTGGTTCGACAGGCCTCGTCCGACCAGGGTGAGCACCTCGGTCTCACGCTCGGTGAGCAGGGCCGGACGGCGTGGCCGGGCGTGGGCCGGACGGTCGAGATAGTGGCCGATCAGCCGGGTCAGGATGGCCGGCGCGAACAACGACTCCCCCGCGTGGGTGCGCAGCACGGCATCCACCAGCCGGGCCGGCTCGGCGTCCTTGAGCAGGAAGCCGCTGGCGCCGTGGCGCAGCGCGGTGAGCACGTAGTCGTCCAGGTCGAACATGCTCAGCACCAGGACGCGGGTGCCGGCGAGTGCGGGGTCGGCGACGATCCGCCGGGTGGCCTCCAGGCCGTCGCCGCCGGGCATCCGGATGTCCATCAGCACGACATCGGGCCTGGTCCGGACGGCTTCGGCCACCGCCTCGGCGCCGGTGGCGGCCTCGGCGACCACCGCAATCCCGGCGTCGCGAAGGATCGTCCGCAGGCTGTGCCGGATCAGCGGCTGATCATCGGCGATCAGCACCGTCACCGCGGTGGTCATGGCGTCTCCCGATCGGGTAGCCGCGCTTCGACCCGGAAACCTGGTCGCCGGCTGTCGACGGCGAGGGTGCCGCCCAGGGCGGTGACCCGCTCGCGCACACCAGCCAGTCCGCGGCCGGCGCCCGGGTGGGGGCGCCAGCCCGGCGCGGGGCCGTCGTCCTCGACGCCGACCACGACCGTGTCGCCGG